>JAYQUJ010000085.1:0-17323 GCA_038147895.1 Pseudomonas sp. | reverse complement strand
TGGTGGGTCGTGTAGGATTCGAACCTACGACCAATTGGTTAAAAGCCAACTGCTCTACCAACTGAGCTAACGACCCAACGCGAGGCGTATAATACTGATTTAATTCAGAAATTCAACACCCCGCGAGAAAAATTAACGATATCGGGTCGGGTCCGCGACTCCAGCCGCGAGAAATCCGGCAGCACGCAGACGACAGCTATCGCACTTGCCGCAGGCGCGCCCGTCATCGTCGGCCTGGTAGCAGGACACTGTCAGGCTGTAATCCACACCATGACGTAATCCGACTTCGACGATCTGCGCCTTGCTCAGGTTCTGCAACGGCGCCTGGATACGGAAACCATCGCCCTCCACGCCAGCGCGCGTTGCCAGATTGGCCATGCGCTCGAAGGCCTCGATAAAGGCCGGGCGGCAATCGGGATAGCCGGAATAGTCCACAGCATTGACGCCGATGAAGATATCCCGCGCGCCCAGCACCTCGGCCCAACCCAGTGCCAGGGAGAGAAATACGGTATTGCGCGCAGGCACGTAGGTCACCGGGATACCTTCGGTCGGCGCCTCGGGCACAGCGATGGAGGTATCGGTCAACGCCGAGCCGCCGATGCCATTGAGATTCAGACCGATCACCTTGTGCTCGACCACTCCCAACTGGTGCGCGACACGCTCGGCCGCCTGCAGCTCGGCACGATGTCGCTGACCATAGTCGAAACCCATGCTGTAGCAGGCAAAACCTTCGGCCTTGGCCTGCGCCAGGATGGTGGCAGAATCCAGGCCGCCCGAGAGCAGCACCACGGCTTTCTTGTCGCTCATATCACTACCCTCCTCAGTGCCCGGGCTCATCATTCCAAAGAATCTTGTGCAACTGCATCTGGAAACGCACCGGCAGATTGTCGTCGACTATCCACTCGGCCAGCTCGCGTGCACTCACCTGTTGATGACTCGGCGAAAACAGCACTTCGCCCGCTCGCTCGACAAGGCGGTACTCGATCAGCTTGGACACCGCCCAGTCGTAGTCTTCGCGCGAGCAGATCACGAACTTGATCTGATCATTCGCAGTCAGCTCAGCCATGTTGCTGTACAAGTTGCGCGAGACTTCAGCGGAGCCCGGAGTCTTCAGATCGACCACGCGGCTGACGCGTCGGTCGGTCGGCGCAATGTCCATCGCCCCGCTGGTTTCCAGGGAAACCTGGTAGCCGGCATCACACAGACGTGCGAGCAGAGGAATGCAGTTCGGCTGCGCCAATGGCTCTCCGCCGGTCACGCAGACATAGCGAGGTTTGTAGCTGGCGACCTGGGCACAAATCGCATCCAGGCTCATGATTTCGCCACCACTGAAGGCATAGGCGGTGTCGCAGTACTGGCAGCGCAGAGGGCAGCCAGTCAGGCGAACGAATACCGTGGGCAGGCCACTGGTACGCGTCTCGCCCTGCAACGAGTAAAAAATCTCGGTAATGCGCAGGGTTTCTTGCATATAGGCACCGGGCGTGACGGCGAAACAGGCCATCCGCCTCCGTTGCGGTTGATTCGGGCCGGCGATAGTAACGAAAAAGCCCGCGACTAGCGCGGGCTTTCTGACCAGCAGATAACGCTCAAGGGAGTCGCTGCAGGTCGCGCTGCGCCAGCTGCGCGGCCGAAGTGCCCGGATACTGAGCGATAAGCTGCTGCAGAATACCCTTGGCATTGGCCGTGTTGCCCATGCGCTGCTCGACATCAGCCAGCTTGAACAGGGAATCCGGCACCTTGGCGTGGGTCGGGTAGTTGGCACTGACCAGAGCGAAGGCACGCCCTGCAGCCTGCAGATCACCCTTGGCCAGATTGACTTCACCCAGCCAGTACTGGGCATTGCCAGCGTACTGGCTTTGCGGGAATTTGCGCAGGAAACCGTCAAAGGCCTGACTGGCCTTATCGAAGTCCTTGGCCTTGATCAGATCGAAGGCAGCGTCGTAATACAGCTTTTCCTTCGCCGGATCGGCAGGCTCATTGCTCGCCGCCGGAGCCTGCTGGCTCGGGGCGCTAGGAGTACCGGCAGCATTGATAGCACCACCGGACTGGGAATTCTGTGCTGGCGCCTGAGCACCGGCAGCGCCGCTTTGCAGGCGGCCATCGAGATCCTGATAACGCGCCAGGCTTTCCTGCTTGAGGCGTTGAATCTCGTTCTGCTGTTCTTCAACCATGCCACGCAGCTGGGCAATTTCTTGCTGCATCTGCTGCAACTGCATGAACAGCTCGCCCTGCGCCGAGGTCGGGGTTACAGCCCCGCCCCCGGCGTAGGCGCCACTCGTACCGTAACCAGCAGGTGGATAGCTGCTGCCGTAACCGGCACTACCATCCACCACGGGAACCTCAGCCCAGGCCGCGAGCGGCAGGGCAAGAACCAGAGAGGTCAGGATACGAGGGCACTTATGCATAGCGAATTACTTACGCAGCTCTACACGGCGGTTCTGAGCCCAGGAGGACTCGTCGCTGCCAGTAGCAACCGGACGCTCTTCGCCGTAGGAAACCAGTTCCAGCTGAGCCGGGGAAACGCCCTGCAGTACCAGGTAACGCTGAACGGCTTGAGCACGACGCTCGCCCAGAGCCATGTTGTACTCGCGGGTGCCGCGCTCGTCGGTGTGGCCTTCCAGAACGACGCGAGCGCCGTTGCCTTTCAGGTCCTTGGCGTGTACGTCCAGAGCGCGCATGGCTTCCGGCTTCAGGTCGGAGCTGTCGTACTCGAAGTAGAAGGTGGTGATGGCGCGCAGGGCAGCTTCTTCGCTCAGAGCGCCGTCAACACCGCTACCGCCAGCGTTGTAACCAGCGTTCGGGTCTACAGCGCCTTCGCCGGAGGTGTCGCCGCCTTTGGAGGAGCAACCTACAGCTACGGCCAGAGCCAGGCTCAGAGCAGCAAATTTGCCGAATTTAAGCATATCCATGATGGACTCCTAATGATCCCAGGTGTGTTTAAGAAAGTGTTGGTTCTGATTACCGCATCAGTTCAGGTATGGGGACCACGAAGGCTCTCGGACATCGCCTTGAGCGGTAGGAATTGGGAGCCTAACGCGCCCATTGGTGGACACGAGCATCAAGACTCCCCGGCCCTGCTGGCGGGTGGCGTAGATTAGCATGATGCCATTTGGCGCAACAGTGGGCGAATCATCCAGACTGGTCTCGGAAAGGATGCGCAAACGGCTGGTTACAAGATCCTGAGCAGCCACTTTGAAGTTGGTGAAACCATCCTGACGATGGATCATCACCAGAGTCTTCTCATCGGCCGAAAGTTTCGGGTTCGCGTTGTAGTTACCCTTGAACGTCACGCGCTCGGCATTGCCGCCAAAGATGCTCTGTTTATAGATCTGCGGCTTACCGGCACGGTCGCTGGTGAAGTAAAGCGTCTTGCCATCCTTACCCCAGAACGGCTCGGTGTCGATGGCGTAATGATTGGTCACGCGCTGCAGCTGACGAGAACCCAGATCCATCACGTAGATCTCCGGGTTACCGTCCTTGGACAGCACAAAAGCTAGGCGACTGCCATCCGGCGAAAAGGCCGGAGCACCATTGAGCCCCTCGAAGTTGGTGATCTGCTCGCGACGACCGGTATCGACATGCTGAATGAAGATGCGCGGACGACGCTGCTCGAACGACACATAGGCAATGCGGCGACCATCCGGCGCATAACGCGGCGACAGAATCGGCTCGCGCGACTGCAACAGGGTCACCCCACGGGCACCGTCATAGTCGGAACGCTGCAGGGTGTAGCGGGTGTTGTTGACGCCAAAGCGCTCGGCGGTGACATAGAGCATCTTGGTGGAGAACGCACCCTTGACCCCGGTGAGCTTCTCGAACGCCTGATCGGCGGCGTAGTGCGCCATATCGCGCAGCTGATCAGTAGTACCGCCAACGGTACCGGCCATGACCTGCTGCTGAGTCGCCACATTGAACAGTGCGTACTGGGCCTGCAGACGCGCACCGTTGGGCACGATGCTACCAACCATCACGTATTGGGCGCCGATGGCCTGCCAATCGCGGTAAATGATCTCGGCCGCCGAAGTCGGCAGGCTGATCATGTTTTGCCGCGGGATCGGCTCGTACATGCCGGTATTGCGCAGGTCATTGCCGATGACGGTAGCCAGATCCTCTGGCAGCACAGTGCCACCCTGCCAGCCGAATGGCACCACGGCGATGGGAATCGCGCGGTCGGCACCACTGGTCACCAGGATGTTCTTCTCCTCGGCCATGGCCAGACTGGCAACACAGCAGAGCATGAGCAGCAGGCCTCGAAACATAGTGATCACAGATCCAGATCCTCTGGGGTAAAGGTCATCTTGAACGAACGATAGGCATTGAAATCACTCGGACTCATGCCACTCATCTCCGGTATGCGGCCAACGTTGCGCACCGCAGTCACCGCCGAACTGTCGAAAGCACCATCGCCACTGGAGCGCGCCACTGAAGCATTAGTGATGGTGCCATCGGGCAGCATATTGATCTGCACCACTACACTCATACCATTACGCGCCGATGGCGGGCGACTCCAGTTCTGCGACACCAGCTGACGAATCAGATCATCATAGTTGCCCGCCACCTGATCGCCGACCTCGTCGGCCAGCGCCTGTTGACGCTCGGTGGTATCCGAGAGCAACTCGGCCAGCGCCTGGGCCTTCTTCTCTTCCGCCGACTTGCGCGCCGCCTCGGCGGCCTTGCGCTTCTTGTCGGCCTCGGCCTTTTTCTTCGCCTCTTCCGCCTTTTTCTTGGCATCCTCGGCTTTTTTCTTCTGCGCTTCGTAGGCCTTTTTCTTGGCCTCTTCGGCGGCTTTCTTTTTCTCTTCTTCCGCTTTCTTCTTGGCGATCTCAGCCTGCTTCTTCTGCTCGGCCTTCTTCGCTTCCTCGGCTTTCTGAGCCTCGGCCTGTTTTTTTGCTACCTCGGCCTGTTTGGCCGCTTCAGCTTTCTTTTGTTCCGCAGCCTGTTGTTTCTGCTGCTCTTCCTTCTTCGCCTCCAGCTGCTCGGCCTCGAACTGACGAGCCGCCGTCTTCTTGGCTTCGCCGGCGATTTTCTGGTTGGTCTGCGTGGTCGCCTGGCTCTGCGACTTGAGTTGGTAAAGCGTCGCCTGGACGATCGGCTTGCTCGGCGGCAACTCTGGCGCAAAGTGGAAGCTGACGAACAGCATGGCGAACATCAGGGCGTGCAGTGCCACGGCCCAGATGGTTGGCCAGAAATAGCTTTCCGAGGAGGAGCGCGTGCTCTGCTGCTGCATCAAGGCGCCTCGGTAATCAGCCCGACGTTACTGACGCCGGCTTCTTGCAGGCCACCCATCACCGCCATCACGGAGCCGTAGTCGACCGCCTTGTCACCGCGCACGAAGACCTGCACCTTCTTGCCCTGGCTGGCGTTCTGGTTGAGGATCGCGCCGACGGTCTGCACCAAAGCCGGCAGCGCGGTCGCAGTCTCGCTGGCCTTGCTCTGGTCCGGATCGACTTCCTCGCCCATGTTCCAGTAGTAGGTCTTGTCCGCCTTGATCGAGATGGTCAGCACGCGGGAGTCATTGTCCTGCGGCAGCACCTCGCTGGACACCTTGGGCAGGTCGACTTTCACGCCCTGGTTGAGCATGGGCGCGGTCACCATGAAGATCACCAGCAGCACCAGCATGACGTCGATGTAGGGAACGACGTTCATCTCGGCGACGGGCTTGCGTCTGTTGCGAATTCGGGCCATGGGCTAGATCTCAGTCGTCCGAGGTGTGGACCTTGCGGTGCAGGATCGCCTGGAATTCGTCGGCGAAGGTGTAGTAGCGACCAATCAGACGCTCGCCCTGTGCCGAGAAACGGTTGTAGGCGATCACCGCGGGAATTGCGGCGAACAGGCCAATGGCAGTGGCGATCAGCGCCTCGGCGATGCCCGGCGCCACGGTCGCCAGGGTGGCCTGCTGCACGGCGCCCAGGCCACGGAAAGAGTTCATGATGCCCCACACGGTGCCGAACAGACCGATGTACGGGCTGGTAGAGCCAACAGTGGCAAGAAATGGTAGAGCGGTTTCCAGCTTTTCTTCCTCGCGGGAAATGGCCACCCGCATGGCGCGAGCCACACCATCCATGACCGCGTCGGGATCGACACCGGCCTGCTGGCGCAGGCGGGAGAATTCCTTGAAACCGGCACGGAAGATCTGCTCCACACCGCAGTCCGGGTCCGGGTTGCTGCCGGCCTGACGGTACAGCTTGGACAGGTCGATGCCCGACCAGAAGCGCTCCTCGAACACTTCCAGGGACTTCTTCGCGGCACGCAGCATGGTGCTGCGCTGGAAGATCATGATCCAGGACACCACCGAAGCGGCGACCAGGCTCAGCATAACCAGTTGCACCACGACACTGGCGTTGCTGATCAGGCTCCACATCGACATATGGTCAACGGTGTTGGCTGCTTCCACGCTTACTCTCCTACTGGAACGGAAGCCGCACCGGCGAAGGCCGCACGCAGCGCCTCGGGTATGGCACGGGGTTTCAAATTGTCGGCACGTACGCAGGCCACCAGGAACTGCCCCTCGCAAAGCAACGCATCATCCATGACTCGCCTCACCTGTTGACGGAAGCGAATGCTGGCACGGTTCAACTCCATCACCTCAGCACTGATAAAAATTTCGTCGTCCAGCTTGGCCGGTGCGTGATAGCGCGCCTCGGCGGAGTGCACGACGAACAGCAGGTTCTCGTCGACCAGCTGCGACTGGGCGAAACCCAGGTGCCGCAAGCGCTCGGTACGAGCCCGCTCCATAAACTTGAGGTAATTGACGTAGTAGACGATGCCACCGGCGTCGGTATCTTCGTAATACACCCGACTGCGGAGGACGAAAGGCTTGGCCTCGTTTTGTGCGCGCATACTCTAGTGCTAGCTCCCTGGGTTGCCAATTGGGGTCGGCAACTATTTTTTGTTACTCGTCGCTGCCGCCGAACAAGTCGGCGGTTGGCGTATCGAGCAGGCGCTTGGGCAGATTCAAGCCGAAGTGCAAATATGCGTGCCGAGTGACCACCCTGCCCCGCGGCGTACGCATGATGTAACCCTGCTGGATCAGATAGGGCTCGAGCACATCCTCGATGGTGCCCCTCTCCTCACCAATGGCCGCCGCCAGGTTATCGATGCCGACAGGCCCGCCATCGAACTTGTCGATCATGGCCAGCAGTAGACGTCTGTCCTGGTGGTCGAAGCCACGCTCATCCACATCCAGCATGTTCAACGCCTGATCAGCCACCGCGCGGCTGATTTGCCCACCAGCACGCACCTCGGCGAAATCGCGCACCCGACGCAACAGTCGGTTGGCGATACGCGGTGTGCCACGGGCGCGGCGGGCGATCTCGAAAGCCCCCTCAGCGTCGATGGCCAGCCCGAGAATGGCGGCGGAACGACTGACGATGGTCGCCAGGTCGGCATTGGAGTAGAACTCTAGGCGCTGGACGATACCGAAGCGATCACGCAGCGGATTGGTCAGCATGCCGGCACGGGTGGTCGCACCGACCAGGGTGAACGGCGGCAGGTCGAGCTTGATCGAGCGAGCAGCAGGCCCCTCGCCGATCATGATGTCGAGCTGAAAGTCCTCCATCGCCGGGTACAGGACTTCCTCGACCACCGGCGACAAGCGATGGATTTCATCGACGAACAGCACATCTCCAGCTTCCAGGTTGGTCAGCAGCGCAGCCAGATCGCCCGGACGTTCCAGCACCGGGCCCGACGTACTCTTGATGGAGACGCCCATTTCCTGAGCAATGATATTGGCCAGGGTGGTCTTGCCCAGGCCCGGCGGGCCGAAGATCAGGGTGTGATCCAGTGCCTCTTGACGATTCTTGGCGGCCTGGATGAACAGTTCCATCTGCTCGCGCACCACGGGCTGACCGATGTATTCGGCCAGCTTGAGCGGGCGAATGGCACGGTCGAGCTGCTCGTCGCGCTCACGACTACTGGCTGTGATCAGGCGGTCGGCTTCGATCATCGCGGGTTACACCATTCCTTTCAGGGCGCGGCGGATCATTTCTTCGCTGCTCAACCCGTCTTCCTTGATCGCCGCCACGGCCTTGCTGGCCTCCTGCGGCTTGAAGCCGAGGGCGATCAATGCACTCAGGGCATCGCTCTCCGCGCTTGAGACTGCCACACCGGCGCGAGGTTCCACCACCAGCGGGGCAATGGTCGGCATGCTCTCCCAAGCCTTGAAGCGATCCTTGAGCTCGACCAGCAGGCGCTCGGCTGTTTTCTTGCCGACCCCCGGAATCTTCACCAAGGTCGAAGTGTCCTGGGCCTGTACGCAACGCACCAACTCGTCCACTTCCAGCCCAGACATCAGCGCCAGCGCCAGCTTGGGCCCGACGCCATTCAAACGGATCAGCTCGCGGAACAGTTCGCGCTCGCGCTTCTCAAAGAAGCCATAGAGCAGATGGGCGTCCTCGCGCACCACCAGGTGGGTGTGCAAGGTCACCGGCTCGCCGACCGAAGGCAGGCGATACAGGGTGGTCATCGGCACTTCCAGTTCATAACCGACGCCATTCACATCGAGAACCAGGTGTGGCGGCTGCTTTTCCGCCAGAGTGCCTTTCAGGCGTCCGATCACGATTTCGTTTCCTTTTCTTACAAACGCAGGCGACCGCTACGACGCTTGGCGCCAAGCAGGCCGTGGGGAATCAGGCTTTGTCGGTGGTGGGCATGACAGAGGGCGATGGCCAGGGCATCGGAGGCGTCGATTTGAGGCTTCTGCACCAGCTTGAGCAGGTGCATGACCATCATCATCACCTGCTGCTTGTCGGCGCCGCCGGTGCCAGCGATGGCCTGTTTGACCTGACTGGCGGTGTATTCGCTGACCTCAAGCCCTGCCTCGATGCCGGCGACGATGGCCGCGCCACGGGCCTGGCCCAGTTTGAGCGCCGAGTCGGCGTTCTTGGCCATGAACACCTGTTCGATGCCCATGGTTACCGGGCCGTGCAGACGAATCACCTCGCTGACACCGCGAAACACCTTCTGCAAGCGATCCGGCAAGGCGCCATCGCCAGTGCGAATGCAGCCCGAAGCCACATATTCGCAGCCGCGACCGGTGTCGCGCACCACGCCATAGCCAGTGATGCGAGAGCCGGGATCGATGCCGAGAATAAGGGTCATGCCGCCGCGCGCTCCATAACCGGCCAGGGCCGGCATACTGTCTATTTATCCAGCCGAGAGTATACGGAGTGGCACCGATATAAAAAAGCCGGAAGCACCTGAGGCGACTTCCGGCTTCTGCGACACAGCCGCAATCAGTCCAGCTGCTCCATGAGCTCGTCCGGAATTTCGGCGTTGTGGTAGACGTTCTGCACGTCGTCCAGATCTTCCAGCATGTCGATCAGCTTGAGCACCTTCTTGGCAGTCTCCAGGTCGGCAACCGGCGCACTGATGGAAGGCACCATCGCCACTTCGGCTTCCTCACCCTTGAAACCGGCAGCGTTGAGCGCCTCGTTGACCGCCAGAAAGTCGGCGAAACTGGTCGACACCAGCGCTGAGCCGTCCTCGCCCATCTCCACATCGTCTGCGCCGGCTTCCAGAGCAGCTTCCATCAAGGCGTCCTCGTCCACGCCTGGAGCAAAGCTGATCTGCCCTTTGCGGTCGAACATGTAGGCCACGGAACCGTCAGTGCCGAGGTTACCGCCGCACTTGGTGAAGGCATGGCGCACTTCGGCCGCGGTACGGTTACGGTTATCGGTCATCGCCTCGACGATGATCGCCACGCCACTGGGCGCGTAGCCCTCGTAGCTCAGCTCGGTCATGTTGTCGGCTTCGGTATTACCGGCGCCACGGGCGATGGCGCGGTCGATCACCTCGCGGGACATGTTGGCCGTCAGCGCCTTGTCTACCGCCAGGCGCAGGCGCGGATTGTCCGCCGGAACCGGGCCACCATGTTTGGCCGCCACGGTCAGCTCGCGAATCAGCTTGGTGAAGATCTTGCCGCGCTTGGCGTCCTGGCGCCCTTTGCGGTGCTTGATGTTGGCCCATTTGGAATGACCAGCCATAACTCACTCCATCTCTTTCTACTCAGGTTTAACGGGGCATGACCCCATAACGAAGAAGCCTGGAAATCCAGGCTTCTTGTACCGATTTACTCAGCCTTGGGCTGTTCGCGCAGGCGAATATGCAGCTCGCGCAGCGACTTGTTGTCCACCTCGCCCGGCGCCTGGGTCATGACACAGGCCGCACTCTGGGTTTTCGGGAAGGCAATCACTTCGCGGATCGAGCTGGCGCCAGTCATCAGCATCACCAGGCGATCCAGACCGAAGGCCAGACCACCATGGGGCGGCGCGCCGTACTTGAGGGCGTCAAGCAGGAAGCCGAACTTCTCCTGTTGCTCTTCTTCACTGATACCCAGCACGCGGAACACGGTCTGCTGCATGGCCTTGTCGTGGATACGAATGGAACCGCCGCCCAACTCAGTGCCGTTGAGCACCATGTCGTAGGCGCGCGAGAGCGCGGCCGCCGGATTGGCTTCCAGCTCGGCCGGCGTGCACTTCGGTGCGGTGAACGGATGGTGCATCGCGGTCAGGCTGCCATCGTCGTTTTCCTCGAACATCGGGAAGTCGACCACCCACAGCGGCGCCCACTCGCAGGTGAGCATGTTCAGGTCGTGACCGAGCTTGATACGCAGGGCGCCGAGTGCTTCGGAGACGATCTTGGCCTTGTCGGCGCCGAAGAACACGATGTCGCCGTCGACCGCACCGACGCGATCGAGGATCACGTTGATGTTGTCCAGCGGGATGTTCTTGACGATCGGCGACTGCAAACCCTCAACACCGGCCGCACGCTCGTTGACCTTGATGTAGGCCAGGCCCTTGGCGCCGTAGATGCCGACGAACTTGGTGTAATCGTCGATCTGCTTGCGCGGCATGCTCGCCCCGCCCGGCACGCGCAGCGCGGTGACGCGGCACTTCGGATCGTTGGCGGGACCGGCAAAGACCTTGAATTCAACGTCTTTCAGCTGGTCTTCGACATCCACCAGCTCCATCGGGATACGCAGGTCGGGCTTGTCCGAGCCGAAGCGACGCATAGCCTCGGCCAGGGTCATGTGCGGCAGCTCACCGAACTCGACACCCAGTACCTCCTTGAACAGGTTACGCACCATGGTCTCGGTCAGCCCCATGATGTCGGCCTCGTCGAGGAAGCTGGTCTCGATGTCGATCTGGGTGAATTCCGGCTGGCGGTCGGCGCGCAGGTCTTCGTCACGGAAGCACTTGGCAATCTGGTAGTAGCGGTCAAAGCCGGCCACCATCAGCAGCTGCTTGAACAGCTGCGGCGACTGCGGCAGGGCGAAGAAGCTACCGGCGTGGGTACGGCTCGGCACCAGATAGTCACGCGCGCCTTCCGGTGTGGCGCGGGTCAGGATCGGCGTTTCCACGTCGAGGAAGCCGTTGTCATCCAGGTAGCGGCGGATGCTCGAAGTGATGCGCGAACGCAGCTTCAGCTTCTCGGCCATTTCCGGGCGACGCAGGTCGATGAAGCGATAGCGCAGACGGGTTTCCTCGCCCACGTCGGTGTACTCGTTGAGCGGGAACGGCGGGGTTTCCGCTTCGTTGAGCACTTCCAGCTCGTAACCCAGCACTTCGATGGCGCCGGAGGCCATGTTGGCGTTGCGCGCGCCTTCCGGACGCAGGCGCACCTTACCGGTGATCTTCACCACGTACTCGCTGCGCACGCGGTCGGCCTTGGCGAAGGTCTCGGCGCGATCCGGGTCGAACACCACCTGGGCCAGGCCTTCACGATCACGGATATCGAGGAAAATTACGCCACCATGGTCACGACGGCGGTGCACCCAGCCGCAAAGGGTGATTTCCTGACCGTCCAGGCTCTCGTTCAACTGGCCGCAATAGTGGCTGCGCATCATGATCGTGTTCGCTTCTCTAATCAGTCTGAATTCGGGCCCAGGCATCTTGCAGGCATTTTCTGAGAATCTGAGACGAAAATGCGCGAATACTCGATCAGCGGCGCCATAGCGCTCGACTGGCACAATGCCGTGCCCGGGACAAGGGGCGCGATTATATATGGTTAATCGCATCGACGCAGCCGCCCGCCGCAGCAGGGACGCACGACCTCTCTATACTGAGAGTCCAGCCACGCGGAGAGCTTTGCCATGGCCCTAGCACGCCCCGCCGACATCCCTCAGGATCTACTTGAGGACTTTCGCCTCGACACCCACGAGCAGTTGCCACGCTGCGAACAGCTCCTGATCGAACTGGAGCAGCACCCGGGCGACAGCGCGCGCCTGCGCGAGCTTTTCCGCCGAATCCACACCATCAAGGGCAGCCTGGGCTATGTCGGCCTGAATCAACTACTGCCACTCCCCCAAGCGATCGAGGATGTACTGGGCGGCCTGCGCGAAGGTGACCTGCAGTTTGACAGCCTGCTCGGCGATATTCTGCTGCTCAGCCTCGATCAACTGCGCAAACTGATCGACGCAACCCTGGGCCTTGTCGAGCCCCCCTCGCCACAACAGATCAGCAGCCAGTGCCAAGCCCTGCAGGCCCTGGCCAACGCCCCCGCCTCACGCCAGAGCGAAATTCGCCGCACCCTGCTGCAACACCTCGACCCCAGCACTCGCCTGGTACCTGTCGCAGTTGGCAATGCACCCCTCCAGCAGCTACTGGAGAGTCACGGCATAGTCATAGACGCCGACCTGCTCTTTTTCAGCGAGCTGATGAGCGCCAGCGAGCACCGCTCGCCCTACTGGCACGGCCGAGGCTTACGCCTGCTCGACCTGGCGCTGAGCATGAATGAAACAGCCGGCAGCCCCGTGGAACCCGAGCAATTGGCCGCAGCTGTCTGCCTGCACGACCTGGGCATGGCCTTTCTCCCACTCGAACTCCTGCATAAGGAGAGCGAACTGAGCCGCGAAGAACGCCGCCAGATGCAAAGCCATCCGCGCCAGGCATGTGAACTGCTCAAGCGTATGCCGGCCTGGAACACGGCCAGCGAGATCATTCTGCAGCATCAGGAGCACGCGGATGGCAGCGGCTACCCCAAAGGCCTGCGGGAAGCGGAAATCCACCCCGGAGCCCTACTGCTGAATGTGGCTGACACTTTCGACGCCCGCACCCATGAGCGCGCCCACCAAACCCTGAGCAAGCGCCCACGACTACGTGCCATCCTGGAAATCAACAACCTGTCAGGCCAACAGTTCAGCCATAAATGGGTGGATGTTTTCAACCAAACCCTGCAAGCCAGACCGGAACTGGCGAAACTCTAGGAAAACCAACACCCACTCATAGCCTCCGAGCATGCCCCCAATTGACACAAGACAATCCGGACAGAAGCCCGCCTGTGATAGGCTCCGGACATCAAGGGGAGCGTCTACCCCGGCCACCTGAGAGGAGATACCGGCATGGAAATCAACATCGGCATTGCTGAACAAGATCGCGCCGCCATCGCTGAAGGACTTTCCCGCCTACTGGCGGACACCTACACCCTATACCTGAAAACCCACAATTTTCACTGGAACGTCACCGGACCAATGTTCAACACCCTGCACCTGATGTTCGAAGGGCAGTACACCGAACTGGCCCTGGCCGTGGACGCAATCGCCGAGCGCATCCGCGCCCTGGGTTTCCCTGCACCGGGCACTTACGCAGCCTACGCCCGCCTCTCTTCGATCAAGGAAGAGGAAGGCGTACCCAGCGCCGAAGAGATGATCAAGCTCCTGGTCCAAGGTCAGGAAGCCGTCGTGCGCACTGCCCGCAGTATTTTTCCGCTGCTGGACAAGGTCAGCGACGAGCCCACCGCAGACCTGCTTACCCAGCGCATGCAGGTGCACGAGAAAACCGCCTGGATGCTGCGCAGCCTGCTCGCCGCCTGAAGCGCATCCAACCAAGGCCCGTCCAAGACGGGCCTTTTGCTAGGCACCCGCCCTGCAACTACTCTATTCTTTGCCCATACCACCATCCGCCACAGTGATGTGCATGAGCCAGCAGCCTAAAGCCCCTCTATCCTCGAACAGTATCCGGAAGAAACACGCGAGGCTGCAGAGCTGCTCAAGCGTGCCGTACCCCACATGGTGCGGCACGACATCCCGCCGAACCCCATCCACTACGCGCTCTGGTATAGCTATTGCCGGGGAGACGAGCCCGAACTTAACCGTCGTCTCGACAAGATCGTCGCGGATTTCTCCAGCTTCCCACCGGAAACCGCCGCCAAACTGTTTCGTGATTACGTCATTCGCGGCGAGCTTGAAGAAGCACGCTGCGGGCAGCAACAAGTCATCGAACTGGTCGACGACATTGAGGGCGACGTACAACGCAGCGTAAACGGCAGCCAGCATTACCAGGACAGCCTGTCCCAAGGCCTGGCAGCTCTGCAGGAACCCATCGTCGACGACCTACCTGCAGTGCTCAACGAGCTACAACTGAGCACCCAGCAGATGCACGAGCAGCAAGAGAAGTTCCTCTACCGGCTACGCGCTGCTCAGGGCGAAATCCAGAGCCTGCGTAGCCAGCTGGAACGCGCCCAGGCCGCCGCAACGCTGGACAGTCTGACTCACGTGTTCAACCGCCACGCCTTCACTCGCCTGCTGGAGCAGGCACTGGCCAACGACACCGACGGCCTGGCCCTGATCATGCTGGATATCGACCATTTCAAGCAGTTCAACGACCAGTACGGCCACCCCCTGGGCGACCGGGTGTTGCAGCATGTAGGCCAACTGCTGCGCGATCTGCTGCCTGCGCGCGGCGTGGCAGCCCGTTACGGCGGCGAAGAATTCTGCATCATCCTCAAGGACTGTTTCGACCTGGCCACCGCCAGCGCCTTCGCCGAACAACTACGCCTCAAGATTCAGGCCTTGCGCGTCAAGGTTCGTAGCACCGACAAGGTTCTCGACACCATAACCGCCTCCTTCGGCCTAGCACTGGCCGTACCTGGCGACACCTTCGACACCCTGGTCACCCGGGCAGACGATGCGCTGTACCAGGCCAAACGCAACGGCCGTAACCAGATCAGCCCCGCCACTTCCGAGCCAGCCCTGAGCGCCTGATTTGAGCGCCCCTCCCCTTTGCGGTTAAATACGCCGGCGCTGCCCTTGTAGCGCCTGGCGGTCAGGCCGGCCATTTGAGCCCATTCATCGGGCTTGCGTCGGCGCTGCCAGCATGCTCAAGCCAAATAGTGAAATAAGTGAGCTCACCACCCATGCTGAAGATCGTCCACCTGATCACAGGCGGCGGCGCTCTGCTGCTGTCCTTCCTTCCCAGCCTACGAAACGAAGCCCTTCCCTTCCTGCAACAACCGGATGCGCTCTATCTGGCATTGTTCGGCCTTAGCAACCTGTTCATGGCCCCCCTCCCAGCCCTCCCGCAAGGCGCACGCTACCAGCTGCAAGTACTGGTCAGCGCGCTCATGGTGTTTGCTACTGCACTGCAAACACTCGTGCTGCTCGCCCCGCTCCCACAGATCGGCAGCCAGCCAGCAGTCTTCCTCAGCCTGATTATTCTGGCGACAGCCGCCGTCCTGCATCTGAGCATCAGCCTGAGCAAGGCAACCTCCACCCCGCGCAACAACCAGTCCAGCCTCACCCCGAGCGAAAACCGCGAGACCGGCACGGTCAAATGGTTCAACACCTCGAAAGGTTTCGGCTTCATCTCCCGCGACAGCGGCGATGACATCTTTGTGCACTTTCGCGCCATTCGCGGCGAAGGCCATCGCGTATTGGTAGAAGGCCAGCGTGTTGAGTTCTCCGTCATGAACAGAGACAAAGGCCTGCAGGCCGAAGACGTCATTGTCGCACTCCCCGGCTACCGCTAAACCCAAATGAAAGAAGCCCGCAAACGCGGGCTTCTTCATATTCAGTAGTGCGGTGGCGGCGCATCACCTTCGGCCAAACCGAACTGATTAGCCCCCTCTTCCAAACGCCGAGCCAATTCCTTCATCTGAACCTGCATGCGTTCAATCAGCCGCTGCTGCTCCACCAGCTCATCATTCAACGCGGCAATGGTGTCGTCCTGGAACGCCAGCCGGCTTTCCAACTCCACGACCCTCTGCTCCAGATCCATATCAAACCTCCAACCACTGAAAGTCATCTGTCAGCACCAGACGCAAACGCTCACGCATGGCTCTCAGCTGCTCTTGCGAATAAGGCACTGCGAGCTGACGCCCCCAGACCGGAGCTGGCCAGGCAGCATCATCGCGATGGCGCACCACCACATGCATATGCAGCTGACTCACCACATTACCTAGCGTCGCAATATTCATCTTGTCAGCCACGAAGGCATCCTTGAGCATCTCGGCCAGCAGCGTAGTCTCTCGCCAGAGTTGCTGCTGTTCATCTGCAGCCAGCTGAAATACCTCGCTAACGGCCTCGCGGCGCGGCACGAGAATGAGCCAGGGATAACTGGAGTCATTCATCAACAACAAACGACACAAGGCAAAATCACCTAGCACCAGGGTGTCCTGCTGCAAACGCGGATCAAGACTGAACATTCGAACCCCTCCAGCTCAGCTCACATGATTTTTCGAGCGCGCAGCATAGCGGGAAGGCATGAGCTGCTCACCCACCAAGCCCCAAAAACAGGCATGCACAGCCGATTCTGGCGCTAGCAAGAAAACCAACGCCCCATAAGTGGGCAAAAAAGTGGCAGACGCACCCACAAATCGAACAAACACACCGACAAAAGCGTTACCGCGCGGCCAGACACGCTCGCACCATCGTACCAACCCGAATCAAAGACACCATCCCACACGCCAGAACGCACCCAACACAATGCCGAACAAGCCTCTCAGCCGCAGAGGAATCTGCCACAGAGGATTTTTCTCATCACTCAGGCAACTTGTGCACGGAACTTGCTTTGGTACAGCCACCGTCGGCGCCGCAGGGGCTTCGGTTCAGCGCGAATTACCGCTTAACGTCGTAAGCGCTTGGATTGATAGCCTTTTCAAGGCGACTCGCACGGAGAAAGCAGCGGCAAAAACCTACATAAAGGCGACATCGCAAATGCAAATTTGCGACAAGCTCACTAACTAAAGCGTAGGGAATCAATGATATCTGTCGCCAACTTAAACCTCCGTGCTATAAGTTAGCGCCGACACAAAAAGAAAGAGCCGCCCATATAACAAAATGCTGGGCAGCACAACTCTTCTAAACCAAAGGAGCAATCACAATGCAAGTGATGAAGTGGAGCGCACTGGCCCTGGCCGTGACCGCCGCAACCACCCAACTGGCTTTCGCCAGCGCGCAGTCTGAGTCCAAGGGCTTTGTTGAAGACAGCAGCTTCGACGTTCTGAACAAGAACTACTTTTTGCACCGCGATTTCCGCAACAATGGCGCAGGCAACGGAGGTAGCGCTGACGATCAGAACTATCGCCAAGAGTGGGCCCACGGCATTAC
>JAYQUJ010000084.1:17272-17817 GCA_038147895.1 Pseudomonas sp. | reverse complement strand
CCTGTGGCAAACCGAGCTCGGCGAAGAGCGCCTGGCTCAGCTAGGCCTGACGCTGGGCGCGGATGTACCGGTATTCGTCCGTGGCCGCGCCGCCTTTGCCGAAGGCGTGGGCGAACAACTGCAACCGGTCGAGCTGACAGAGCCCTGGTTTCTGGTCGCCATCCCGCAAGTCAGCATCAGCACGGCAGAAGTTTTTTCCGACCCTGAGTTGACACGTGATACCCCCGCCATTACAGTTCGCAGCCTTCCCGAGGGGGGTGGTCGTAACGACTGCCAACCGGTTGTCGAGAAGCGCTACTCAGAAGTGCGTAACGCCTTGATAACGCTGAACAAATTTGTCTCAGCTAAAATGACCGGAACCGGAGCTTGTGTGTTTGGGAGCTTCCCAAACCAGGCCGATGCTGATAAAGTCTCGCGCCAACTTCCGGACACCCTGCCGAGCTTCATCGCTCGTGGCTGCAACAGGTCTCCTTTGCACCGCAAGCTTGAAACGGCAACTCGGAAGTGAATGCGGGACGCAATACAGGGGCGTCGCCAAGCGGTAA
>JAYQUJ010000084.1:0-17172 GCA_038147895.1 Pseudomonas sp. | reverse complement strand
GGCAGCAGGTTTTGATCCTGCCATGCGTTGGTTCGAATCCAGCCGCCCCTGCCATCTCCCAGCATTCGACTAATACCTTAGGGGCGTCGCCAAGCGGTAAGGCAGCAGGTTTTGATCCTGCCATGCGTTGGTTCGAATCCAGCCGCCCCTGCCATACACACGGAAGCTGTTCAAAGAGCTTGGCTTTTTGAACAGCTTTTTGTTCATCGGAACCACTCCCAGGCAGGTACTGCGCGTGTCCAAGATGATGGTCTTCACGGGGAACTCCAACCCCGACCTGGCCCGGCGCATTGTGCGTCAGCTGCACATCCCTCTGGGCGATGCATCCGTAGGCAAGTTCTCCGACGGCGAAATCAGCGCCGAGATCAACGAGAACGTGCGCGGCAAGGATGTTTTCATCATCCAGCCGACCTGTGCACCGACCAACGACAACCTGATGGAACTGGTGGTGATGGCTGACGCCTTCCGCCGCTCCTCGGCAACTCGTATCACCGCCGTCATCCCCTACTTTGGCTATGCCCGCCAGGATCGCCGCCCGCGCTCCGCTCGCGTTGCAATCAGCGCCAAAGTCGTGGCCGACATGCTGACCGTGGTGGGTATCGATCGCGTTCTGACCGTCGACCTGCACGCCGACCAGATCCAGGGCTTCTTCGATATCCCGGTGGACAACATCTACGGTTCCCCGGTGCTGACCGACGACATCCAGGATCAGCGCTTCGACAACCTGATGATCGTCTCTCCGGACATCGGCGGCGTAGTTCGCGCTCGCGCCGTGGCCAAGAGCCTGGGTGTAGACCTGGCAATCATCGACAAGCGTCGTGAGAAGGCCAACCACTCCGAAGTCATGCACATCATCGGCGATGTCGAAGGCCGCACCTGCGTGCTGGTCGACGACATGGTCGACACCGCCGGCACTCTCTGCCACGCCGCCAAGGCGCTGAAAGAGCACGGCGCCTCGAAGGTCTACGCCTACGCCACCCACCCGGTGCTGTCGGGCCGTGCCATCGAGAACCTGGAAAATTCCGTACTGGACGCACTGGTGGTGACCAACACCATCCCGCTGTCCGCTGCCGCCCAGGCTTGCTCGCGTATTCGCCAGCTGGACATGGCCCCGGTTATCGCCGAAGCGGTTCGCCGCATCAGCAACGAAGAATCGATCAGCGCGATGTTCCGCTAAGCGGAACAGGCCTGAACGTGAAGCGCCCTGCCCCATGCAGGGCTTTTTGCCCAACCGCCCATAACGCTGGTCGCAAGCGTGAAAGCGGTTTGGTTATTTTGGAGAACTGTAATGACTGATTTTGCCCTGAATGCCGAAGTGCGTTCCGACCTGGGGAAAGGTGCGAGCCGCCGCCTGCGTCGTAACGAAAACCTCGTTCCTGCCGTAATCTACGGCGGCGAGAAAGCCGCTCAATCCATCAGCCTGCTGGCCAAAGACCTGGCCAAACTGCTGGAAAACGAAGCAGCTTTCAGCCACGTTCTGGCCCTGAACGTAGCCGGCGCTACCGAAAACGTCCTGATCAAAGCCCTGCAGCGCCACCCGGCCAAAGGCTACGTGGTACACGCTGACTTCGTTCGCGTTGTTGCCGGCCAGAAGCTGAGCGCTCACGTTCCGCTGCACTTCATCAACGAAGCGACTGCCGTTGGCGTCAAGCAGCAGGGCGGCGAGATCTCCCACACCATCAACGAAGTCGAAGTTTCCTGCCTGCCGAAAGACCTGCCGGAATTCATCGAAGTCGATATGGCCAAAGTGGAAGTAGGTCAGACCGTTCACCTGTCCGACCTGAAACTGCCGAAAGGTATCGAGCTGGTGGCCCTGGCCCACGGCAACGACCTGGCCGTTTCCAACATTCACGCCTCCCGCGTGAAGGACGACAGCGCTGAAGCTGAAGGCGCCGCCGAGTAATACTCGCGCGCCTGACAAGGGGCCCCCGTCGTGACTGCCGTACAACTGATCGTCGGCCTGGGTAATCCAGGCCCTGAATACGACCAGACCCGGCATAACGCGGGGGCCCTTTTCGTTGAGCGCCTGGCCGACAGCCAACGCGTCAGCCTGAGCCTCGACAAGAAATATTTCGGCCTGCTGGGCAAGTTCAGCCATCAGGGCCGCGACGTTCGTCTGCTCATTCCCACCACCTACATGAACCGCAGCGGCCAGGCCGTGGCGGCATTGGCGAATTTCTTCCGTATTCCGGTCGACGCCATGTTGGTGGCCCACGACGAACTCGACATGCCTCCCGGCGTCGCCAAACTCAAGACCGGCGGCGGCCACGGTGGGCACAACGGCCTGCGCGACATCATCGCGCAGTGCGGCAATCAGAACGGCTTTCACCGCCTGCGCCTCGGCATCGGCCACCCCGGCCACGCCAGCCTGGTCTCTGGATTCGTCCTCGGCCGCGCCCCGCGCAGCGAGCAGGGCCTGCTGGACAAGAGCATCGACAACGCTTTGGGCGTGCTGCCCGAAATGCTCGCCGGTGACTGGACCCGCGCCATGCAGAAACTGCACAGCCAGAAAGCCTGACCCTTTTTCGACTTCATCTCCGCGAGGGATACACCATGGGATTCAACTGCGGCATCGTCGGCCTGCCCAACGTCGGCAAGTCCACCCTGTTCAACGCCCTCACCAAATCCGGCATCGCCGCGGAGAACTTCCCCTTCTGCACCATCGAGCCGAACAGCGGCATCGTGCCGATGCCCGATCCGCGCCTGGACGCCCTTGCGGCCATAGTCAAGCCGGAGAAGGTCATCCCCACCACCATGGAATTCGTCGACATCGCCGGCCTGGTGGCGGGCGCGTCCAAGGGTGAAGGCCTGGGCAACAAATTCCTCGCCAACATCCGCGAGACCGACGCCATCGCCCACGTGGTGCGCTGCTTCGAAGACGAAAACGTCATCCACGTGGCCAACAGCGTCGACCCCAAGCGCGACATCGAGATCATCGACCTCGAACTGATCATGGCCGACCTCGACAGCTGCGAGAAACAACTGCAGCGCGTTACCCGCTCGGCCAAGGGCGGCGACAAGGAAGCCGTGGCGCAGAAAGCCCTGCTGGAAAAACTCATCCCCCACTTCACCGAAGGCAAGCCCGCGCGTAGCCTGCTGAAGAACCTGGGTGACGACGAGAAGCGTCTGGCCAAGACCTTCCACCTGCTGACCACCAAGCCGGTGATGTACATCGCCAACGTTGCCGAAGACGGCTTCGAGAACAACCCGCTCCTCGACGTGGTTCGCGCCATTGCCGAGGAAGAAGGCGCCATCGTGGTGCCGGTGTGCAACAAGATCGAAGCCGAGATCGCCGAACTGGACGATCTGGAAGAGATGCAGATGTTCCTCGAAACCATGGGCATGGAAGAGCCTGGCCTGAACCGCGTGATCCGCGCCGGCTACGACCTGCTCAACCTGCAGACCTACTTCACCGCCGGGGTGAAGGAAGTGCGCGCCTGGACCGTGCGTGTCGGCGCCACCGCGCCACAGGCCGCCGCCGTGATCCACACCGACTTCGAGAAAGGCTTCATCCGCGCCGAAGTCGTGGCCTACGACGACTTCATCCAGTACAAGGGCGAAGGCGGCGCCAAGGAAGCCGGCAAATGGCGCCTGGAAGGCAAGGACTACATCGTCAAGGACGGCGACGTGATGCACTTCCGCTTCAACGTCTAAGCCTCCCAAGAGCCCCGCAATCGCGGGGCTCTTTGTTTCTCCAGTGACGACCGCTAAGCGCTTGATAAAGAATCAATTTATCCGCAAAACAGGGTTGACAGCCCGCCCCGAAAAGAGAATAATGCGCGCCACTCGGCTACATAGCTCAGTCGGTTAGAGCGCAGCATTCATAATGCTGATGTCCCAGGTTCAAGTCCCGGTGTAGCCACCATACAAAACAAAGGGTTAGCGAAAGCTAGCCCTTTTTCGTTTCTGGCATTCAAAACAGTTCCAGGCAACCCTTACCAGGAGCAGCCATGAGAGACGACTTCGAGAACATTCGCGCCGAACGCGACACACTTCCATATCGCGCCAGCCCGACCAGCCTCCCTCGCTATGCGGGACTGTGGAAGCAGATTGCCCTGGGCATAGTGATGGGCCATCTGACGCTGGGGTTGCTGGGAGCGGTCGGCTGGTGGGCTTTCACCCACCTGGCGTTGAGCGGGCTGCAGATCACTACACCCTGAACTCGACTCAGGTTTTTTGAGTGCGAGCGGCCAGCACCAAGCCACTAACGATCAGCGCGCCGCCCAGCCAGTGGTAATGCGCCAGATGCTCGTCGAGCAGCAGCCACCCGAGCACGGCGGTGAATACCGGCATCAGGTAATTGGTCAACGCACAGCGCGCCGGGCCCAGGTCGCGCAGGCCTACATTCCACAGGTAATAGGCCAGCACCGAGGCAAATAGCGCGGTATATGCGATCGCCAACAGGTTCCCAGGCGAGGGTGTGAAGCTCATCCCCTGCATCAGCTCCCAGGCATAGAACGGCAACAGCATTGGTAGGCCGCACAGTACCAATGCGCCCAGCAAGGTGAATGGCGGTAACGGAAAATGCTCTTTCCAGCGACGCTGCAGCAGGGAATACAGCGCCCAGTCGATGACGGCTACCACCATCAGCAAGTCGCCCGGAGCGAACTGCAGTCCAGCCAGGCGCTGCCATTGCCCTTGAAAGATAAGCCAGAGCAGGCCTAACAGCGCCAGCCCAAGGCCGAGCCAGGCACGGCGTGGCGGCCATTCGTGCAGCAGCAAACCAGCACCGATGAAGGTCGCCAGCGGCAGACAGGTGTTGACCAGGCTCAGGTTGATCGCCGCCGTGCTGTGTGCGGCGTGGTAAAGCAGCGAGTTGTAGGCCACTACCCCGGTCAGGGCCAGCAGCCAGAGGCGCCAGCCGGCTGCGCGCAGCGCCTGGCGATGCCGCCATAACGACCCGCCCACCACAGGCAGCAGAATCGCCAGCGCTGCAGACCAGCGCCAGAACGCCAGGGTGAAGGGAGGTATGTCGTTGGCAAAGGCGCGGGCCACCAGGGAATTTCCCGCCCAGCACAGGCTGGCCAGAACCAGCCCGCACCAAGCCAGGAGAACAGGACGCGTCATGCGCAGATGTCCTGGCGAAGCCGGCAAAGGAGGTTGAACAGGAACATTAGCCTTACTCGAACAACGTACAGGCCATCACCAACGCATCCTCTCGCCCACCCGGAGCGGGATAGTAGTCGCGCCGGCGGCCGATTTCGTTGAAGCCGTAACGCTCGTACAGACGATAGGCACCCTGGTTGCTGGCACGCACTTCGAGGAAGCACTCGCCGGCCTTGAGTTGCATGGCGCGATGCATCAGGTGTTCGAGCAACTGCAGGCCCAGCCCCTTACCCTGGCTCTGCGGGCGCACGGTGATGTTGAGCAGGTGCGCCTCGTCGAGAATGATCTGGATGATGCCGTGACCGATCTGCTCGTCACCGTCGAACATCAGCCAGCAGTCGTAAGACTTGAGGCCATCGGCGAACAAGTTGCGACTCCAGGGATGGCTGAAGGCGGCGTTCTCGATCTGCACCACGCGGTCGAGATCCGCCTCGGTCATCGGGCGGAAGCTGATAGCGCCGCTCATGCCTGAGCTTTCCAGCGCGGCATGATGCGGCGCATGGCGCGCCAGACGTCGGCCTTGCGTTCCGGCTCGTCCTGCAACAGCTCCAGACTCGGCAGCGCCCAGGCGGCGCCCAGGCCTTCGACCTGCAGCTCGCGGTAATAGGCCTCGGCATCGGCCTCGCCAGCGAAACGCACGGCCGGCAGGCCGATCAGCCACAGGCAGCGGCACGGCTCGGCCTCCAGTTGCCCGGCCAACACGCCTTGCACGTAGTCGCGGGCCGAATCCGGCCCCTGATCCATGTTACCGCGGGTCAGCAGCGGCCAGCGGATCGGCGAGCCGTCGCCGACCTGCTGCGGCGCATCCGGCAGGCCGGCGGCGCGCAGCAGGTCCTTGAGGAGCAGGTAGGAAGGATCACGACTCTGGAACGGCTCGCCCGTGGCCAGTTCGACCAGCAACGCGCAGTCGCCCGCGCGCAACAGCTGCAGGGCGAAGCGCGGCGGCGGCACGGCCGGTTTGGCCTCAACCACCTCAGCCGGCTCCGGCTCAACCTTGGGCTCGGGTTTGGCAAACACCTTGGAAGCCGCTGAAGGGCGCGGCACTTCGATAGTCGGGCGCGGCGCGGCAACGGGGACCGCAGCCGGCGTCTCGCTGACAGGTGCAGCAGCTTCGACCTCTGGCTCGGGCTCGGGCAAGGGCTGCAGCAGCTCGGGGCGCGATGGCGCGGCGAAGGGCAGCTCCACGCGCGGCAACCAGCTGGCCACCTGCATGGCGCCCAAGTAGGCGCGGCGACGCAGTTCGCTAATCACGGGCGCACCTGCGGGCAGTGAGTCATTGGTATACGGCTCAAAGGCTCTGGCCTCGGGGATAACACAAAGGCGGCCATTGTCGCGTGAAACACGGCGAGCGGAAAGCCGCCAAGAAACACAGCGCCTGAATAGCGTATGGATCGCCCCTCTCCCCCGCCCCTCTCCCGTAAACGGGCGAGGGGAGACAAGCATCGTCGCACCGGGGGAACTGCAGCACCGTAGCCCGGATGAAATCCGGGGGCCGGAGTTGCCGACTTCCCGGATTGCATCCGGGCTACGCAATCAGCTGTCCCAGAATGCACAAGGCCCGCCGATTGGCGGGCCTTGCGGGGGGGATCAGAGCGCCTGATCCCAGGGACGGTCGCCGTGCTCGTCCTTGATGCGGGTGGGCAGGCCCATCACATCGAGCAGCTTGAGGAACGGCTCGGCCGGCAGTTCCTCGACGTTGACCATGCGCTGCGCATCCCACTCGCCACGCGCCACCAGCAGGGCGGCAGCGACCGGCGGCACGCCGGCGGTGTAGGAGATGCCCTGGCTGTCGGTCTCGGCGAAGGCTTCGGCGTGGTCGGCCACGTTGTAGATAAACAGCTCGCGCGGCTCACCATCCTTGCTGCCTTTGACCAGATCACCGATGCAGGTCTTACCGCTGTAGCCAGGGGCCAGCGAGGAAGGGTCCGGCAGCACGGCCTTGACCAGCTTGAGCGGCACAACCTGCTGACCTTCGGCAGTGGTGACCGGCTGCTCGGAGAGCAGGCCGAGGTTCTTCAGCACGGTGAAGACGTTGATGTAGTGGTCGCCGAAGCTCATCCAGAAACGCACGTTAGGGACGTTCAGGTGCTTGGACAGCGAGTGCACTTCATCGTGGCCGGTCAGGTACAGGTTCTGCTCGCCCACCACGGGCAGGTCGTCGGTGCGCTTGACCTCGAACATGCTGTTGGCGGTCCACTGGCTGTTCTGCCAGCTCCAGACCGTGCCGGTGAATTCGCGGAAATTGATTTCCGGGTCGAAATTAGTGGCGAAGTACTTGCCGTGCGAGCCGGCGTTGACGTCGAGGATGTCGATCGACTCGATCTTGTCGAAGTACTGTTGTTGCGCCAGAGCGGCATAGGAGTTGACCACGCCCGGGTCGAAACCGACGCCGAGAATGGCGGTCACGCCCTTGTCCTGGCATTCGGCCAGGTGCTTCCACTCGTAGTTGCCGTACCACGGCGGGGTTTCACAGATCTTGCTCGGATCTTCGTGAATCGCGGTATCCAGATAGGCCACGCCGGTGTCGATACAGGCGCGCAGCACGGACATGTTGAGGAAGGCCGAGCCGACGTTGATAACGATCTGCGATTCGGTCTCGCGGATCAGCGCCTTGGTCGCTTCCACGTCCAGAGCATTCAGCGCGTAGGCGCGGATTTCCGCGGGCTGCTTCAGGCTACCTTTGGCCTGCACGCTGTCGATGATGGCCTGGCATTTGGAGATGTTGCGCGACGCAATTGCAATGCGACCTAACTCGTCATTGTGTTGCGCGCACTTATGGGCCACCACCTTGGCAACACCTCCTGCACCAATGATAAGAACGTTCTTCTTCAATTCGTTATCTCTCCTTTACCCGTACACCAGCCTCAGGAGAGGCTGGAGAGGTAATCGTCAAAGGTAAATTCGCGAACCACCTCGACGCTGCCGTCGAGTTGCTTCACTACGATGGACGGCATTTTCAGGCCGTTGAACCAGTTTTTCTTGACCATGGTGTAGCCTGCCGCGTCGATGAACGACAGCCGATCGCCGATGGCCAGCGGACGATCGAATTGGTACTCGCCGAAGATGTCGCCGGCCAGGCAGGACTTACCGCAGACCATGTAGGTGTGCTCGCCGTCGTTGGGCGCCATCTTGGCGTTGAGGCGGTAGATCAGCAGATCGAGCATGTGCGCTTCGATCGAGCTGTCGACCACCGCGAGGTTCTTGCCGTTGTACAGGGTGTCGAGCACGGTGACTTCCAGCGACGCGCTCATGGTGATCGCCGCTTCGCCCGGCTCCAAGTAGACCTGCACGCCGTACTTCTCGGAGAAGGCCTTCAGGCGCGCGCAGAAGGCGTCCAGCGGATAGCCCTCGCCGGTGAAGTGGATGCCGCCGCCGAGGCTGACCCACTCGACCTGCGCGAGCAGATGACCGAAGCGCTCCTCGATGGTGCCGAGCATCTTGTCGAACAGCTCGAAGCTGCCGTTCTCGCAGTTGTTGTGGAACATGAAGCCGCTGATCTTGCCCATCACCGGGGCGATCTTCTCGGCGTCCCACTCGCCCAGGCGGCTGAACGGACGCGCCGGGTCGGCCAGCAGGTAGTCGGAGCTGCTCACCTGCGGGTTGACGCGCAGACCGCGGATGGTGCCCTCGGTGGCCGCCTCGAAGCGCTCCAGCTGGCTGATCGAGTTGAAGATGATCTTGTCGCAGTTGGAGACCATCTCTTCGACTTCGTCGTCGGCCCAGCCCACGCTGTAGGCATGGGTCTCGCCGGCGAACTTCTGCCGGCCGAGCTTGAGCTCATATAAGGAAGAGGACGTGGTGCCGTCCATGTACTCCTGCATCAGGTCGAACACCGACCAGGTAGCGAAGCATTTGAGCGCGAGCAGCGCCTTGGCTCCGGAGTGTTCACGCACGTAGGCGATCTTCTCCAGGTTGGCCATCAGCTTCTGTTTGTCGATGAGGTAGTAAGGCGTCTTGATCATCTCGTAGCCCCGGCAAGGTCGACCAAAAGAGGGGGCTTTGGGCCCCCGAAAAAAAACGGACGCGAATTGTGCCGACAACCGGCGCATATCGAAAGAGCAGTGTGCATTTTTCGATCAATGGGGACGCATTTCCAGCCTGCCGTAGTGGCGTTGCAGCGACATGACGGACGCGGGTATCCACCCCTGAGCGATACGCTACAATCGCCCCCTTTTGGCTCTACGGATATCACGGCCTCGCGATGATCGATCCCAAGCGCGTCTTGCGCGCCCTCGCCGAGCACTGGACGCTGCTCGAACCGCTGTGCGAACGCTTCGATACCGGCACCCTGAGCCTGGTCGAGTTGCGCAACCAGCTAGGCGTGCAGTTGCCCGAAGGCAGCCCCGCCGACATCACCGCCCTGCTCGACCAGTGGATCCGCCTGGATATCCTGGTGCCGGTGGCCAAGAGCCCCAACCGCTTCGAGCTGAACGCACAGATCCACGACTTCCTCGCCTACCTGCGCCGCGAGCACCGCTTGGGCTTGTGCCTGGAGATCGAAGCCTATCTGCGCCATCTGGAGCGCCTGGCCGGTTACATCCAGGACGCCTTCGAAGTGCGCGACGGCAACGACCTGGCGCGTCAGCTGCGCCTGCTCGATATGCGCGTGCGCGACGTCCTGAAGAAACTGGGCAACGACGAGCAGGCGCTGGTTGGCGTGGCCGAGCGGGCCAAGACCAGTGACCGGCAGATTCCGCTGCGTCAGCGCTACGCCGAAGTGCTGGCCACCTGGGACGAATACGTCGAACCGATGATCCAGCTGGTCGCCGCCGACGGCGCCTTCGAGCAGGGCGTGCGCCGCGTCGAGCAGGTACTACTCAAGCTGCTCGGCGAACAGCAGCGCCTCGGCCAACTGGTCGACGACGACCTGCTGCTGCGCACCCACGCGCGCATCCTGGAAATGCAGACAACCGCCCAGCTGACCCTGCGCAAGGCACGCGAGCTGTTGCTGCCGCTGCGTGAGGAAGCGCGCCGGCATAACGCCGTAACACGCGGTGCAGCACTGGCCCTGTCGGTGATCCGCAAGAAAGGCCTGGACGCCCTGCCGCAAGCCTCTATGCCGCTGTTCAGTCGCCCGCAGAGCACCTTCCTCGGCACCGCCAGCCAGGTCGAAAGCTACGTCTACGCCCTGGCCCGTTTCCAGCCCAAGCCCAACCAGTTCCCCAAGGCCAGCGGCAGCCGCAAGGGCACCGCACCGCAGGCGCCGCGCACCGCGCGCGAGATGATCGAGCGCTGCGAACAGGCGCTGCCACTACCGGACCTGATGAACTGGCTGCTGGAGCAGGAGCCGGAAGGCGCCACCGACGAACTCCTCTACTGGTTCTCGCGTCTGTCGCGTGACAGCCGCTTCCAGCGCGAGCGCCTCGAGCGCCGTGACTACCTCACCCGCGAGCATCAGGTCAGCCTGAGCTCCTATGCGCTGGTAAGGACGCCGCAATGATCCACGCCATGCACCGACAGCTCCCTCTCCCGTTTACGGGAGAGGGTTGGGGAGAGGGCCATTCGCTGCCTGCTTCCCTCTCCCCCGCCCCCTCTCCCATGAATGGGCGAGGGGAGTCCGAGGCCTGAGATACCGAGTACACATATGAATATCGACCTGAAAGAACTCACCCAGCTCGCGCCGATCTTCCGCGAGCTGTTCAAGGGCTACCACATCAGCCGCTCCGCCCCCGAGCTGTACACCCAGCTGAGCGCGCAGCAGGACGCCTACCGCGCGCTGTTCAAGTCGCTCGGCTACGAGCTGGTGTGCGACAGCCGCGGCTTCTACTACTTCGTCCCCGAGCAGATGGGCGCCCAGGTCAACAAGACCGCCCAGCGCCTGGCGCTGTTCACCTTCATCCTGGTCGAGCACCTGGCCGACCAGGGCCGCGACCCGCTGGCCGTGCTCGACGGCGGTAGCCTCGGTCGCGACGAGCTGCCACCGCTGCTGGACAAGTACAAGGACCTGTTCCTGCAGGCCGAAGTCACCACCCAGGACGAGCTAGAAGAGAAGATCATGCGCCGCATGACCCAGCTCGGCTTCGCCAGCGAGGAGAACGGCGTGTACCGCTTCCTCGCGCCGATGCACCGCTTCCTCGACGTGTGCCTGTCGGTACAGCAGGACCGCGACCTGGCAGCCAGCCTGCACAGCAACCTGCCGCTGCCGACGCCGGAGCTGGTGATCGACGACGCCGAAGAAGACATCGTGCGCATCGAGCCGCTGCCCGCTGCCACCGAAGAATCCGAGGAAGACGCCCTGGCCCGCGCCATGGCCGAGGAACGTGAAGCCCAGGAGATCGACGCATGAGCCAGGAACGCTACGGCATCCGCCGCTTTGCCCTGATGAACACCGCCGGCTACAGCCTAGGCATCTTCCCGCTGGAAAACCCGCTGTCGGTCTATGGCGCCAACAACCTGGGCAAGTCGGCGTCGATCAACGCGCTGCAGTTCCCGATCCTCGCGCGCATGTCCGACATGAGCTTCGGCAAGTACAGCCTGGAAGCCTCGCGCAAGTTCTACTTCGCCAGCGACACCAGCTACATCCTGGTCGAAGTCGCCCTGCCCCACGGCCCACACGTGATCGGCGTGGCCGGTCGCGGCCCCGGTGGCGGCTTCGGTCACCAGTTCTTCGCCTACCAGGGCGAACTGGACCTGCAGCACTACCAGCAGGATGGCGTCTGCCTGCGCCAGCGCGAGCTGTTCAAGAACCTCGGCCAGGCCGGCATCACACCCTATGAGCTGAAGCCCGAGGAGCTGCGCCGCCTGCTGGTCGGTGGCCATACCAGTATTCCGCTGGACCTGACCCTGATCCCGCTGCGCTCGACCAGCGAGCAGAGCCTGAAAACCTTCCGCGCGCTGTTCATCAACCTGCTGCATATGCGCGAGATTACCGCTGCGAAGTTGAAGCAGCTGTTCCTCGACGCCTTCGAGCACAGCCTGCGCTCGGGCAGCGTCGACTATATCGCCGCCACCGAAGAAGCGTTCCGCGATGTGCGCCGCATGGAGCAGGACTACCAGGCCCTGGTCGCTGCCGGCCCACTGGTCGAGGCGCTGTCCGGTGGCGTCTCCCAGCGCGAACTGCTGCGCGGCAAGCTGCACCGCCTCTCGCCGCTGCTCGACAACCTGCTCGGCACTTGGCACGACTACGCCGATGCGCGCAAGGAAGAACTGGTCATCCAGGCCGAGCATTACCGGCGCGAGCAGGACGGCCTGCAGAACGAGCAGCGCGGCGGCACCAATGAGCTGATGCGCCTGGAGCGCGAGATCAGCGAGATCCAGCGCTGGCTCGGCGAGCTGGCGGTGCTGAAGAACCGCTTCGCCCTGGTCGAAGACGCCAAAGTGCTGGAAGAGCAGCTGCTCGCCGCCAAGGATGCCCACGACGAACTGGCCGGCGCCCTGGCGCAGTCGCGCCAGTTCTCCACGGAAGACCTCGACGAGCGCGTACGTGACCTAGAGAAGCGCCTGAAGTCGGTCAGGCAGCAGCTCGATCACGCCGACAACAACAGCTACTCGCGCCTGCGCGAGGAGTTCAGTCAGGCCGATGTCGATCGCCTGATGCGCCTGTTCAACGGCCAGCTGTTCAGCCTGCCGCTGGGCGAGAAAGGCATCCAGGCCGAGGGCGAGGATTGGGTCAAGGCCGTCGAGGCCGTACTGGATCGCTTCAAGGGCGACACCTTCGCCGTGCCGGGCCTGTCCATCGACCTGTCGCATATCGAGCCGCCGGCCCTGCAGGCGCTGGCCGACCGTGCCGCCCTGCGCGACCAGAAGGATCGCCTGGAGCGTGAGCTCAAGCAACTTAAGACCCAGCAAGCCGTGGCCGGCGACCGCGCAGCGAGCAAGGCCCAGGCCGAGCAGCTGTACCAGGCCGTGCTGGATGCGCAGAAAGCTCTGGAGGACTTTCGCAAGAGCCAGACGCTGGCTGTCGAGGAGCCGAGCAAGCTGGAGCAGCTGGCCCAGGCCGAAGCGGCGCAGGACGAGCTCAAGCGCTCTGCCGATGCGTTTGCCGAGCGCGTGCAGCAACTGTCCGCCAAGCTGCAGCTGATCGGCCGCCAACTGGCAGATCTGGAAGCCAAGGAGCGCACCCTGGAGGACGCCCTGCGTCGTCGCCAGCTGCTACCGGCCGACCTGCCCTTCGGTACACCGTTCACCGAGCCAGTGGACGACTCGCTGGACAACCTGCTGCCGCTGCTCAATGACTACCAGGACACCTGGCAGGCACTGCAGCGCATCGATGGCCAGATCGACGCACTGTACGCCCAGGTGCGCCTCAAGGGCGTGGCCAAGTTCGACAGCGAGGAAGACCCGGAGCGGCGTCTGCAACTGCTGGTCAACGCCTACGCGCATCGCCAGGACGAAGCCCTCACTCTAGCTAAGGCCAGACGTGCAGCGGTCACCGATATCGCCCGCACCCTGCGCAATATCCGCAGCGACTACGACAACCTGGAACACCAGCTGGCGCTGTTCAACCGCGAGATCAACAAGCGCCAGGTGTCCAACCTCGAGAGCTTCCGCATCGTCCTGGCGCCCAACCGCGATGCGCTCAAGCACATCGACCAGATCATCCACAGCGCCGGCCAGTACGAGGAAGGCGAGACCCTGTCGGTGTTCGACCTGTCACAGTCGGCCGAACAGGACGCCAAGAACGAAGAGGCCAAGGACTACCTGTCGCGCCTGGTCGCCGCCAACGGCAACCAGCTGGGCCTCAAGGACCTGTTCGAGCTGGCCTTCGAGATCACCAAGGTCGGCGGTCAGCCGGTGATGCACACCGACATTGATGGCGCTGCCTCCAACGGCACCACCATGACCATCAAGGCGCTGACCAACATGTACCTGCTGCTGCACCTGATGGACCGTGAGCAGGCCGGCAAGGTGCGCCTGCCCTACTACCTCGATGAGGCCGCCGACATCGACGAGCGCAACCAGCAGGCGCTGATCGAGACCAGCCTGCAACTGGGCTTCGTGCCGATCCTGGCGTCGGTGAAACCACAAGTCTCGGCCCACGTCGCCATCGACCTGGAAGGCGGTAGCGGACCGAACGGCATCTACATCGACGAGGCGGACTGGAAGATCATCAAGCGCCGTGAGACGGCCAAGGCGCCGGCCGAGGAAGCCGAGCCAGCCTGAAATAACTGGTAGGTTGGGCTGAGAAGCAACACGACGACGCCCAATTGCCACACCGACCGGAACAGAAAACAAAAAGGGCCGCTTACGCGGCCCTTTTTGTTAGGTACGGAATCAATCGTCCTGGTGATCCTGGAGGATCTGCCCATTGGTCGCATCCAGTTCCATGTCCCACTGCACGCCCTGAGCATCACGCACCTCCACTTGGTAGATGTAGCGGCCGTACTCCTCTTCCAGCTCGGTTTCCTCGACCTTGCCACCTGGGTGCTTGGCAAGAGCTGCAGCGTTGAGCTTCTCGAAGCTCTGGATGGTGCCGGCATCGCGCAGCTTGAGCGCTTCGTCCGGCCCCAGGTCACGGGCCTGGGCAATACCCGCGGTGGCGGCAAGAGTGGTAATGGCGAAAAGGGCAGTCAGCTTGTTCATCTCTGTTCTCCGTCGGGAGTGATTGGTTTCGACAGAAATCAAGATAGCCAAGCCGACTTAAACCAAACTGAATCGCCCTAGTTCTCCAGACGAATTTTCGGCGCCCACTTCAACCACTCCTCATTGACCTCGTCGTTGAGGGCAAAGGTCTGACCGGGTAACGCTGGCCCGCCCATCGTAGGGTTATCCGGAGTGGCGAAGGCGATACCGCCTTCCAGCAATGCCTCCAGAGACTCGGTACGCACCTTGACCCCTTTGAACAGGCCGGCATCCACACCGATGCCACTGGCGTTCCAGAAGCGCGTTCCGCTACGCACCAGAGGGGCATAGCGCGGCTCGATCAGCACGTGAATCAATACCCGATCAGAAGTCGGGCCCAACTCGAAATCGGTCACCTTGCCCACCGGAATTTCCCGATAGCTGACAACCACGCCGGGCTTGATTGAGCCACGGCGTGCGGCACTAAGCACCAGTCGCAGGCCGGTTTCTCGAACGGACATAGCAGGAGCTTGCTGACGTGCCTCGAAATAGTTCTGTGCCTTGCCGGCTTTGGTCGCGGGCAATACTTCCAGGTACTGGCCACTGACCAGGGTATCCAGATTGGCGGTACGCACTAGGCCCAGCTCAGGCTTGACCACCCAGAACTCGCTGCCAGCGCTGGCAATGCGCCCTGTCGCCTTGGTAATGCGCGCGTTGAGCAGCACCGCCTTGAGGTCATCGGTAAGCTCCACGCTCTCGACCTTCCCTACTTCTATTCCCTTGAAGCGGATGACCGTACCCGGATTGATACCATCTCCTGTAGGTACCTTGATCTGGATGGCTACACCTTCTTGCATCGCCGTTTCACGGTCTGCATGCAGGGTGAAGCGCTGGATCTTGCGATTGACCGGTGCGCTCATGTTCGGCGTCTCGAAAGTAACACCGCCGGCCATCAGCGTCTGCAGCGACTCACTTTTAACCTCGATACCGGTCGAGATGCCGCCTTTCAGCGTAATACCGCTGGAGTTCCAGAAGCGCGTGGAGCTGTTGACCAGGTCGGCATAGCTGGGCTCGATATGAGCGCCAAGAACCACCCGCTTGCGATCATGGGAAAACTGGAAGCTTTGGATGCTGCCAACCTTCACCTGCCGATAAAGAATCGGACTACCGACCTCCAGTGAGCCCAGCGCATCGGCGAACAGCACCATATGCAGGCCTGGCGCATCGACATCCAAAGGAGGCGCCTTGACCCGCGCAACAAAGTCACGAACCGGAGGGTTACCCCTAGGGCCCGGTTTGATGGCGATGTAGTTACCTTTAACCAGCGCCTCCAGCCCTGTGATACCCGCCAGGGATATGGAAGGCTTGACCATCCAAAACTCGGCCCCCTCGGTCAGGTAGTCCTCCGCCCGCGGATCCAGCATCAGCTCAACCTGGGCCGATTCAAGGTTCTTAGCGACGTTGAGCGTCTTACGCAAAGTACCGATTGCAAAGCCCTTGTACATGACCGGAGTGCGGCCCGGCTCCAGCCCTTCGAAGTCCTGTAGGGTCAATGTCACCCTTACGCCTGCCTGAGCGGCCTCGAAGTCCTCATACAGACGAAAGGGGATCGCCGGGTCAGTCGCAGGACTGTCCTTGCGGTGCTCCGGTGTGGAAAAGGCAATACCTCCAGCCACGATGCTTGCGAGAGACTCGGTACGCACTTTGACCCCAGATAGCCCGGCATCGATAGACACCCCGCTGGCATTCCAGAACCTCGTATGTTTCCGCACCAGGCTCGCGAACTCGGGCTGAATGAAAACTTTGACCTCGACTGTGGTTTGGTCCTCAGCCAACTTGAAGCTCTTCACCCGGCCAACTTGAATCTGCTTGTAGAACACCGGGCTATCCCGATTAAGCGAACCCAGGCGCTCAGCCTTGAGGGTAAGGTGCAATCCTGGAACGCTGTCGGCCAGAGGAGGCTGCTCAGCCAAGGCAACAAACTTACGAGTAGGCTCACCATCACCGGGGCTGGCAGTGATGTAGTTACCGGACACCAGCGTCTCCAATCCGGTTATCCCAGCCAAGGACACATTCGGTTTAACCAACCAGAAGCGCGTGTTAGTTCGCAGTTGCGGCTCCACCCTTTTGTCCATCTCCAGCGTCACTCGAACGCCACGCTCGTCGTCGTGATCGCCCAACTCCATCCCAATGACCTTGCCGATGGTCATACCTTTATAGATGACCTCGGTCTTGTTGACCTGAATCCCTTCGCCAGACGGAAAGAAAATTTCGATCTCGATGCCAGCCTGTTGATAGGCCCGCCACGCCAGCCAACCGCCGATCAGCAGAGCGATCAGAGGCAGTATCCAGATTGCAGACCAATTGGTGGTATGACGGGTCTTGGCTGTACTGATTTGACTCATGGTCGGGAAAGACTCCGTTCCTTTTGATCAGACATAGAGGGGGCGCATCAAGCTAACAATAGAAACCTTGGCAATAGCAAAGCCTATCGCAAAGAGCCGTGCAGACTATTAATTTTCTCAGCGCAAAGACAAACCCCCGACCAGCGTGAGCGGGTCGGGG
>JAYQUJ010000083.1:0-17912 GCA_038147895.1 Pseudomonas sp. | reverse complement strand
GCGCTGCGCCAGCGAGCGCACCTCGTCGGCCACCACGGCGAAGCCACGGCCCATTTCACCGGCGCGTGCCGCTTCGATGGCGGCGTTGAGGGCGAGCAAGTTGGTCTGGTCGGCGATGCCTTTGATCACATCCACCACGCCGCCGATCTCGTTGCTGTCCTGGGCCAGGCGGGACACGGTCTCGCCGGTGTCGCCAACCGATAGCGACAGGCGCTGGATGGCCTCGCGGGTTTCCGAGGCGACTTGGCGACCTTCGCCGGTCAGGCGGTTGGCCTCCTGGGTGGCGATGGCGGCACGGGCCACATTACTGGCCACTTCTAGGGTGGTGGCGGCCATCTCGTTGATGGCTGTTGCCACCTGCTCGGTTTCCACGCGCTGGCGCTCCAAGCCGCCAGAGCTGCTGTGCGACAGCTTGTCGGCCTCGCGGGCCTGGCTGGTCAGACGTTCGGCGCTGTCCTGCAGGCGGGTCAGGCAGGTCTTCAGGCGCGCCTCTTGGCTGAGCATGGCCATTTCCAGACGCGCTTCGGCGCCGCGGCTGTCGGTGTACATCTGCGCGATGAGCGGGTCGGAGGTGGTCTGCTCGGCCAGGCGCAGCAGGCGTTTCACTCCACGGGTCTGCCAGGAGATGCCGGCCAGCCCAAGCGGCACGGAGAGCAGGGCGGCCAGGACAAATCCCCAGGTAGAGCCGATCCAGTGGCCGATCAAAAAGCCGATCTGGCTGACCAGGATGAAGGGCAGCCAGGCTTGCAGAACAGGAAGCCAGCGGTCAGCGGTGGGGACGGCAGGTTTTCCGGCATTGATCCGGGCATAGAGCGCTTCTGCCCGCCGTACCTGCTCCGCGCTGGGCTTGGAGCGCACCGATTCGTATCCCACCACCTGGCCCTTGTCGAGCATGGGGGTGACATAGGCATTGACCCAGTAGTGATCGCCATTCTTGCAGCGGTTCTTCACCACGCCCATCCAGGGGCGGCCCTTCTTCAGCGTCTGCCACATGTGCTCGAACACCGCAGGCGGCACGTCCGGGTGGCGCACGATGTTGTGCGGCGCGCGCATCAGTTCCTCGCGCTGGAAGCCGCTGATCTCGATGAAGGCCTGATTGCAGTAGGTGATCTGACCTTTCAGGTCGGTGGTGGAGATCAGGCGCTGTTCGGTAGGGAAGGTGCGTTCGCGCTGGGTGACCGGCTGGTTGTTTCGCATAGGCGTCGTTCTTGAGCTGGGATTCATTCCGCAGCATCGGCCGCGGGACGAGAAAGTTGAGGGATTTGTTGCAGGGTGCTGAGTCTAACCTGACCAGATGGATAAGAATATTTTCTTCGCAGCCTAATCTGGCCGAAGGATCAAGTGTTCTAGAAGTTTATGAAACTTAAGTGCGTAAGTTATGTCGGTAAACTTTGTAGGAAATGAGCTTATAGGCTAGGCGATATGTGCTGCGAAGTTTTTGTCTGAAAGCTGGCGTCGTAAAAATGGCGTTATGGCTTTTTGTTAGGCTTTATGGTCTTGCTTATTCGCGTGAATTTTAATGAAAAATTAGGTGTTACTTTCTAATTGACACGCTGTATGGTGCTTTCCAGAGCGATTTTGAGTTGGCCGCCAAAAAACCGGCATTTGTGAAGCGGTTCTCGCGTTACGCTCGGTAACTAGGTTATTGTTTTTAGAAGAAGAACTTTCTAATTGCTCTTGTGGAACTTTGTTTCACCTGCAGCATCTTGATTTACCCCTCTGCCAAGTTTGAACTTTCGGCCACTTGCGTGAGCCGAACAGGAAGACTTTTGCAGTGGTTTTAGAGCCGTGGAGTTTGTTGTCCCGTAGTCGGTCTCGCGAGGTGGGCGTACAGCCAGGTGGTTGGCGCTTCAATCAACGCAAGGAGGAGATCGCTCAATGCGCATCAGCATTTTTGGATTGGGTTATGTGGGAGCCGTGTGTGCAGGATGCCTTTCGGCCAGGGGGCACCAGATCGTTGGCGTGGATGTACAGGCGCTGAAGATCGACCTGATCAACAGCGGCAAGTCACCGATCGTTGAGCCTGGGCTGGAGGAGCTGCTGCAGAAAGGGGTTGCCAGTGGCAACCTGCGCGGCACGCTAAATGTGCGCGATGCGGTAATGGAAACGGATATCTCGTTTCTCGCCCCGCCGACACCGAGCAAACGCAATGGCGACCTGGATGTGTCCTACATCGAGGAGGTCTGCCAGCAGATCGGCCAGGTTCTGCCAGAAAAGAGCTCCCGTCACACTGTGGTGGTACGCAGCACCGTGCTGCCGGGTACGCTGCGCAACGTAGTGATTCCGACCCTGGAGAAGTACTCGGGCCTCAAGGCCGGTGCCGACTTCGGTGTGGCGGTCAACCCTGAGTTCCTGCGCGAAAGCACGGCGATCAAGGACTACGACTTCCCGGCTATGACTGTGATCGGCGAGTTGGATAAGACTTCCGGCGATCTACTGGAGGAGATCTACAGCGAGCTGGACGCCCCGATCATCCGCAAAACCGTCGAGGTTGCGGAAATGATCAAGTACACCTGCAACGTCTGGCATGCGACCAAGATCACTTTCGCCAACGAAATCGGCAACATCGCCAAAGCGGTGGGGGTCGATGGTCGCGAGGTGATGGAGGTGATCTGCCAGGATCACAAGCTCAACCTGTCCAAGTACTACATGCGCCCCGGCTTCGCCTTCGGCGGGTCCTGCCTGCCCAAGGATGTGCGTGCGCTGAATTACCGGGCTACCCAGCTGGACGTCGACTCGCCGCTGATCAGCTCGCTGATGCCGAGTAACGAAGCCCAGGTACGCAATGCATACAACCTGATCGCCAGCCAGGACAAGCGACGCGTCGCCATGCTCGGCTTGAGCTTCAAGGCCGGCACCGACGACCTGCGCGAAAGCCCCCTGGTCGAGCTGGCCGAGATGCTGATCGGCAAGGGCTTCGACCTGAAGATCTTCGACCGCAACGTCGAGTACGCCCGCGTGCATGGCGCCAACCGTGAGTACATCGAGGCCAAGATCCCCCACGTTTCCTCGCTGCTGCGCTCCGACCTGAATCAGGTGGTGGCAGAGGCCGACGTGATAGTCCTTGGCAACGGTGATGAGCTGTTCGAGACCGTGGTGCAGCAACTTCCGCCTGGCAAGAAGCTGATCGATCTGGTCGGTTTCATGCGTCAGACCAGTGACGAGGTCAAGGAAGGCCTCTGCTGGTAGCACTGCTGCCTTCATGACAATGCACAGGGCGTGATAACAACAAGAACAGCGCCCCCGTTGCAGAGAGACTGGAATCTCAAACGGGGTTGGCGAAATGGACGATTTACGGGGGCGCCTGTACCAAGGTGCTGGCTGGTTTTTCTATATCGCATTGCTGGGTGGCATGGCCCTTTTGCTGCCGCACAGCGTGTTCGATCCAGAGTCGACAGATTTCCTGTTGCTACTGGGTGCGGTCGGGATTTGGCGCTATTCGATGGGGGCCATCCATTATGTCCGCGGGATCATATTTCTCTATCTGGTTTTCCCTTACTACCGGCGCAAGGCGCGGCGCCTCGGGGTTGATGCGGATCCTTCGCATGTATTCCTGATGGTCACCAGCTTTCGCATCGATGCCCTGACTACGGCGCAGGTGTATCGCTCGGTGATCCAGGAGGCGATCGACTGCGGCTATCCCAGCACGGTGGTGTGCTCGATCGTCGAACTGTCCGACGAATTGCTGGTGAAGAACCTCTGGGCAACCATGGCCCCACCGGAGCGGGTTGCGCTGAACTTCGTGCGGATTCCCGGCACTGGCAAGCGGGACGGGCTGGCTCAGGGCTTTCGGGCTATTTCGCGGGCTCATCCGGATGACCGTGCCGTGGTCGCCGTGGTGGATGGAGATACGGTGTTGAGCCCGGGGGTAGTGCGCCAGACCGTGCCGTACTTCCAGCTGTTTAGCAATCTCGGCGGGCTGACCACCAACGAGTTCTGCGAGGTGCGCGGCGGCTATGTGATGCGCGAGTGGCACAAGCTGCGCTTCGCCCAGCGCCACATCAACATGTGCTCAATGGCTCTGTCCAAGCGTGTCCTGACTCTGACCGGACGCATGTCGGTGTTCCGTGCCGAAGTCGTCACCGATGCCGGCTTCATTGCCGACGTGGAGAACGATCACCTGGAGCACTGGCGCCTGGGGCGCTTCAAGTTCCTCACCGGTGATGACAAGTCCAGCTGGTACAGCCTGATGCGCCTGGGCTACGACACCTTCTACGTGCCGGATGCCGCCATCAACACAGTGGAGCATCCGCCGGAGAAGAGCTTCATCAAGGCCAGTCGCAAGCTGATGTTCCGCTGGTACGGCAACAACCTGCGGCAGAACTCGAGGGCTCTGGGTCTTGGCTTGCGGCGCCTGGGTGCCTTCACCAGCGTGGTGCTGCTTGATCAGCGGGTGTCCATGTGGACCAGTCTGCTGGGGCCATCGGTGGCGATCATCGCCAGTATTAAATACGGCTTCGCCTACCTGCTGATCTACCTGCTGTGGATCGGCCTGACCCGGTTGGTGCTGACGCTGATGCTGCTGGCTTCCGGGCATCAGGTCGGGCCGGCCTACCCAGTGATCCTCTATTACAACCAGATCGTCGGCGCGCTGGTGAAGGTGTACGTGTTCTTTCGCCTCGACCAGCAGTCCTGGACTCGCCAGAAAACCAAGCTGGACCGTGGGCTGGGCAGTTTCCAGCAGTGGTTCAACACCTGGTCGTCACGCGCCATGACCTTCTCTGCCACCAGCGTTTTCGTCGCCACCCTGATGTGGGTGGTGTGAGCGAGCACAACCTTTACCCAGTTTGCACAAGGAACGAATGATGAACGCAGTGATCAGCCCGAACAGCAATGTGGTCCATGAGGCCGAAGCCCAGCGTCAGTACGCACGCCTCAAGGTGCCGGCGAAAATCTGTTACCAAACCCCGCAGGGGCAAGTGCTTGAAGCACAGGTGCTCGACCTGTCGGTCGGCGGTTTTGGTTTCGCGCCAGGTAATGCGCTGCTTTCCGAGGGACAGCACTACAACGGCAAGCTTATGTTCGAGATCGAAGGTATCGGTTTCGCAATGGACGTGGAATTCCAGGTTCGCTCCCTGGCCGGAAGCAAGCGTGCGGGCTGCGAGTTCCACAACCTCAAGCCGCGCGAGATTTCGGCGCTGCGTTATCTGATCAGCTCCTTCCTCAGCGGCGAGCTGGTCAATGTCGGCGACCTGATTAACACCCTGCAGCGGGAGAACTTCACCAAGGCGCGCAAGGACAAGGACGACGGCCGTGTAGGGTTCTTCCAGCGCACCAAGGCCCTGGGTCTGAGCCTAGGTATTTTCCTGGTGGGTGTCAGTGCCTGCACTTACATCCTCTATCAGCTGTACGACGTGTACTTCATCACGCATGCCGACTCGGCGCAGGTTGCCGTGCCGGGTCAGCAGGTGTCGATGCCGCGCGAGGGCAGTGTGCAGAGCCTGGTCAAGGTCGGCGATGTGGTAGCCAAGGGCGCACCTGTCGGCACCTTCTCGTCGAACATGATGGATGTTCTCAAGGGCATCCTGCCGACCGAGGACCTGACCCCGGACAACCTGCAGCGCCTGTTCGGCAAGACCTTCCAGGGCAGCCTGACCAGCCCGTGCGAGTGCCGCGTGGTGGCTCAGCTGGTAGGCGATGGCCAGGTAGCCGGCAAGGGCCAGCCAGTGTTCCAGATGGCGCCGGTGGACAGCGTGGCTACGGTCGAGGCGCGCTTCCCCTATCGCGCGTTCAAAGAGCTGCAGCCGGGCACTAAGGTGAGCTTTGTGATTGCCGGCGAAGCGGCCGAGCGTATCGGCCATATCGATACTCTGGCTCTGCAGGAAGGTGGTCTGGCTTCGGACATCCGAGTGATGATTCAGCCTGAGCAGCCGCTGTCTACCGATCTGGCCAAGCGCCCGGTAGACGTGCGTATCAGCCCCTTCGGCGGCGCTGTCGAGGCCAGTATCAAGGAGGGCGGTAACGCGCTCGCCAGTTCGCTGCTCCCTGCTGATGCGGCGGCCGGCAAATGAACCTGCGTCTCTGTGCAATGACCCTGTGCCTGGCTCAGGCGGGTTGCGCTCAGCTGCCGGATATCGAACTGGCCGATCGCGCCCGCATGGGCGGCGATCTGCAGGTGGCCGAGGCGAACTATCGTCCCCTGGCCGAGCTGGGCTATGAGGATGCCCGAGTCGGCCTGGCCGATGTGTTGGTGCAGAGCCCGGATGCGCAGCGCCAGGCGGAAGGTGAAGCGCTTTATCGCGAGGCGGCGCGGCAGTCTCCCCAAGCGCGGGTCAAGCTCGGCAAGTGGCTGGCAGGCAAGGAGAACATCACGCTGGCAGAGCGTCAGGAGGCCGAGGATCTGCTGCGCCAGGCGCTGGACAGTGGAGATCAAAGTGCGCTGCTGGCCCTGGTCCGTCTGCAACTGGACGATCCCGAACGGGTCGGCACCAGTGAGCTGGAGCGTCAGTTGAGCCACTGGCAGGCGCAGGGCATTCCCCATGCGCGGCTGGGCTGGGTGATGCTGTACCGCGTTCGCGGCGACTACGACCAGCATCTGGATGAAATCCGCCACTCCTGCGAGACCTGGCTGGCGGAGGTCAACGATTGTTACGTGGAGTTGGCCAGCGTCTACCGCATCCAAGGGGCGGAGGAGGAGATGCAGGCCCTGCTGGCTCGCCTGGAGAGCAGCTATGCCGCGGAGGCCATCACCTTTGGCCATCTCAAGGCGGTAGCCAGGGCTCTGGTTGCCGAGGGGCCGGGCGAGCCACGCCCGGAAGACGCCAAGCGTATCTACGAAACTATCGCCCCGGCATGGCCGGACGCCTATGTCGGCCTAGCTGATCTGGTCCGCGATTACCCGCAGATGGGCGGCAGCGAGGAGGTCGTGGCCTATCTGGAGCAGGGCGTTGCTGCCGGTTCGAGTCGAGCCGCAGCCAGCCTTGGGCAGATCTACCTGAACGGCAAGCTGGTGCCGGCCGAGCCGCACAAGGCCGAGCAGTACCTGCTGCAGGCCGCAGCCGAGCAGCCCAAGGCGCGCATCATGCTGGCGCGCCTGTATCGCGAGGGCAAGCTGGGCCGTGTGTACCCGAAGAAGGCCCTGGAGCAACTGCTGATAGTGGCTCGCGAGGGTAACCCCAGCGCCGACGTGGCCCTGGCCCAGCTGTTTGGCGAGGGGCGCGGCATCAAGATCAACCCGGTCTACGCCTACGGTTTCGCCAGCCTGGCCAAGGAGCAGGGGCTGGCGCAGGCCGACCTGTGGCTGGAACGCATCGCACCGCGCCTGCAGCCGGGTGACATGGAGCGGGTCAGAACGATGGTGGCGCGTGAGAAAGCAGCCAGGAATGGCGAGCGCGTCAGCCTGAGCAAGCAGAACAATCAAGCACAGGACATGCTATGACCTTCAGCAGATCATTCTTCAGTTTTGCCGTTGCAGCCGCCGGTGTTCTAGGCGCTGGCAGCCTGCGCGCAGAAGAAATGTCGAGCTTCGACTATGGCTTGAATTTCAAGCTGACCGCCCAATCCATAGACGACCTCGATCTGGGCACCCGCGATGAGGGCGACTTCAACGGCCTTGGTCTCAGCGTCCGCCCCTGGGTATTCGGCTCGCGCGGCGACTGGTCCGGTTTCGTCCGAGGCGAAGCCTTTGCCGGTACCGACGTACTGGAGTCTTCTCAGGTAGAAGGGGACAACTTCGAGTCCAACGACGCCCGCGAGCGCGACGACAGCTTTCTCGCGTTGCACGAATTCTGGGTCGACTATGCCGGCCTGACCGACTATCCCGGCGAGTCGCTGCGCCTCGGGCGCCAGCGCATCCGAACCGAGGATGGAATGTGGTGGGACACCAACATCGAGGCCTTGCGCTGGAACTTCGATACCACCCTGTTCAATGCCCATCTCGGTGTTGCCGAGCGTTTCAGCGACTATCGCACCGACCTCGATGACCTGGCGCCCCAGGACGAGGACCGCCAGCACTTCTTCGGCGATATCGCCACCCAATGGCGGCCGGGACACTGGGCCGGTCTGAAGTTGCATCACAGCCGCGATAACGGTGACCTGCCCAACCCTGGCGAGCGTGTCGACGAGTTGAGCAAGACCTACACCGGCGACCTGACCTGGGTCGGCGTGGAACTGAATGGCGACTTCTTCAACCCGCGCAGCAGCATGCCGCTGAATTACTGGGCGGCGGCAACCTACATGCAGGGTGACGCCGAGCTGTTGCAGACCAGCAGCGCCAGTGGAGAGCGACGCGCCGTGGGCAGCAGCGATCAGGATGTTTCGGGCTGGGCCGTGGATCTGGGCCTGCGCTGGAACATCGACGAGCAATGGCGTTTGGGCGGTACCTATACCCGCGCCAGCGGCGGCGGGGATGCGGAAGATTCCGACCAGTTCATCCAGACCGACCTGCAGAGCAACCGCTCGCGCTTCACCGGTACCCGTTCCAGCCTGCATCGCTTTGGCGAGGCCTATCGCGGCGAGATGAACAACCTGCAGGCTGCCTCGCTGTTCGGCAGCTGGACCATGGACAAGCGTTATGACGCCAGCCTGGTCTACCACCGCTTCTGGCGGGTCGACGAGGACCTGGACAGCGCCAGCGGCCTGAGCGTCGGACTGGAGCCAGGTGAAAAGGATCTGGGTGAAGAAGTCGACCTGGTCCTGACCCGCTATTTCGACCGCAGCGAGCTGGGTTGGGCCGAGGCCGAGTCGGCCCTGGTGCGCCTGCGTGGCGGCGTGTTCTTCCCCGGCGATGCCTTCGCCAGCGGTACCGACTCCAGCATGCATCGGGTCTTCCTCGACCTGGTCTGGCGCTATTGAGGAGCTGAGCATGAACCTATCCAGCAAAGCTTCACTGATCGGCGCCTTGCTTGGCCTGAGCCTGAGCGGTACGGCCCTGGCGCTGAGCAACGATGTCAGCCCCAAGGCCTATCGGGTCAGCAGCGCACCGGTTGAGCCGCTGCAGATGGATGCGCCGAAGCTACCGGACCTGACGCCATTCACCGCCGCGGCCGTACAGGCCAAGATCCAGACCAAGCCGCAAGGCCGGGTGAGTGTCCGCCGCATGATCGGCATGGATCAGCTGACCGAGTTCACTGGTGGTGATGAGCGCCTGCGCGAGTGGGTGGGCCGCCAGGGCGGCATGCCGGAAGCCATCGTGATCGAGGGCGGCTACGTCACCCCGGCGATGCTGGCCAAGGCGCTCAAGCCCGTGCAGTTTCGTGAGACCGAGCCAGGCATCTATCTGCAGCGCCTGCCACTGGTGGTGATGCCCGACGCTACCTTGCATATCGACAAGAACACCCGCGATCTGCGCCTGTCCTCGGAGCGCGGCGCGTTCATCATCAACGACGGAAAACTGTTCATCACCGATACCCGGGTAACCGCCTGGCGCGAGGCCGAGAACAGGCAGGACTGGTTCGAGAAGAAAGGTCGCTTCCGGCCCTTCATCAACAGCTGGGGCGGGACCGAAACCTACGTCAGCAACTCCACCATCAGCAGCCTGGGCTACACCAAGAGCAAGTCGTACGGCTTCTCCATCTCCCAGTACAGCCCCTCGATGGCGCCGAAGATGGGACGTGGTCATCCCACCGGCTGGCTGCTCAACACCCTGTTCGACGACATGTGGTACGGCTTCTACTGCTACGAAGCCGATGACGTGGTGCTGCGCGGCAACACCTACAAGAACAACATCGTCTACGGCATCGACCCGCATGATCGTTCGCGGCGGCTGATCATCGCGGAGAACACCGCCTACGGCACTGTTCAGAAGCACGGCATCATCATCTCCCGCGAGGTCAACGACAGCTGGATCTTCAACAACGTTTCCTATGACAACCACCTGTCCGGCATCGTCATCGACCGCAGCAGCGTCAACAACGTCATCGCCTACAACGAGACCTATCGCAACCTGTCTGATGGCGTGACCATCTACGAGAGTGGCAACAACCTGCTATGGGGCAACAAGGCGCTGAACAACCAGCGCCACGGCATCCGCGTGCGCAACAGCATGAACGTCAAGCTGTACGAAAACCTGGTGGTGGGCAACGGCAAGCTGGGCGTCTATGGCCACGTCAAGGACCTCAGCAACACTGACCGTGATGTGCTGCTCGACCCTTTCGAAACCAATATTTCCATGCTCATCGTCGGCGGCAAGCTGGTGGCCAACGCCTCCGGCCCCATGGGTGTGGACTCGCCGCTGAGCCTGGAGCTGTACCGGGTGGAAATGCTTTCGCCGACCAAGAGTGCGGGCATCACCTTGCCCGGTGTGCTGGGGGCTTATCAGGACACGATCCTCGACCTGCTGGTACGCCAGGACAAGCCGGTACTGATCGACTATCTCGGCACGGACATGGAGGCCAAACGATGAAAACTGTCTTCACAAGCCGTTACGGCCTGACGCTGGGACTGCTGTTCTCGGCCTCGGTAGGTGCGACCGAATACCCGCAATATGACATCGAACTGGTGGGCAAACTCTGTGCGGCGGCTGCCAATCCGGCCACCTACAACACCAAGAAGCTCGACTTCCACTACACCCTGATCGATGGCAAGGACGGCTGGTTGTTCCGTACCCGCAACGACCTGCGCACGGATATCGGTACCACCCCCGAAGGCTATGCTCAGCTCAAGCGGTTTCGCGACGCACTCAAGGCGCGCGGCACCGAGCTGCTGATCGTGTTCCAGCCGACCAAGGGGCTGGTAGTACGCAACAAGCTGACGCCGGAGTGGTATGCCAAGTTCGACTACCAGACCGCTCGCGCCAACTACATCAAGACCATCGAGAACTTTCGCAAGGCAGGTATCTGGGCCGCCGACTATTCGCCGTTGTTCGACGAGCAGGGCAAGGAAACCGACTTCTTCTTCAAGGATGATCACCACTGGACGCCCCGTGGCGCCAAGGATGCCGCCCGCCTGACGGCCGAAGTGCTGAAGCAGATTCCAGCCTATGCCGACATGCCGAAGAAGGAGTTCGTCACCAAGCGCGTCGGCATCCTCGGCAGCCCCGGCAGCTCAGGTGAGGCAGCGGGAGATATCTGTGGCAACACCTACGACACCGAGTATGTCGACCGCTTCGCCACCGAGCCGGCGGACGAAAGCGACGGCGATAGTCTGTTCGGCGATACCGCCACTCCGGAAGTGATCCTGGTCGGCACCAGTAACAGCGGCGTGGCCTACAACTTCGCCGGTTACCTGGAGCAGTACAGCGGTGTACAGGTGATGAACATGGCCGTCACCGGGGGCGGCTACGAGAGCGCCATGCTGCAACTGTTGGCCAGCGAAGAGTTCCAGAAGAACCCGCCGAAGGTCATCGTCTGGGAGTTCGCCACCCACTACGACATGTCGCTGCGCGATTTCTACCGCCAGGCCGTGCCCATGGTCGACAACGGCTGTGCAGGCCAGCCGGCCCTGATCAGCAACAAGGTCAAGCTGCACCCCGGCAACAACGAGATCTTCCTCAATGGTGTGAACGGGGTGAAGGAACTCAGCAGCGCCAAACACATGATTGACCTGCGTTTCAGCGATCCGAAGATCCACGAGGCGCAAACCACCCTGTGGTACTTCAGCGGGCGCAAGGAGGCCTACAAGCTGGAGCAGAGCGAGCGCATAGATACCGGTGGCCGCTATGCGTTCGAGCTGCGCGATGACGCCGACTGGGCCGATCTGACGCTGATGGGGCTGGAAGTTGCTGCGCCGGAAAACATGCCCGAAGGCCTGACCGTGGAGGCCACTGTGTGCCGCCGCCCTGACGGCAGCCGGCCACAGCTGGCGCGCAACGAGTGATCAACCCAACCCGTTATTGGAGAAACTAGGATGGTTTTCTCGTCCAACGTGTTCCTGTTCCTGTTCTTGCCGGCCTTTCTCGGCCTGTATTACCTGTGCGGGAATCGCTACCGGAACCTGCTGCTGCTGATCGCCAGTTACGCCTTCTATGCCTGGTGGCGGGTCGACTTCCTGCTGTTGTTCGTCGCCGTCACCGCCTTCAATTACTGGCTGGGTATCCGCATCGGTGCCGCGGGTGTGCGCACCCGCAAGGCGCAGCGCTGGATGTTGCTGGGGGTGGTGGGCGACCTTGGTGTACTGGGTTACTTCAAGTACGCCAACTTCGGCGTCGCCAACATCAACACGGCGTTGCAATCGATGGGTTTCGAGCCCTTCGTGATCACCGCCGTGATTCTGCCTATCGGTATTTCCTTCTACATCTTCCAGTCGCTCAGCTATCTGATCGATGTCTATCGCGGGGATGTGGAGCCGACGCGCCACCCGATAGATTTCGCCGCGTTTATCGCCCTGTTCCCGCAGCTGATCGCCGGGCCGGTGCTGCGCTACAAGGATCTGGCTGAGCAGTTCACCGACCGTACCCACAGCTTCGACAAGTTCTCCGAGGGCGCCGCGCGCTTCATGCAGGGCTTCGTCAAGAAGGTGTTCATCGCCGACACCCTGGCGCCGGTAGTCGACCACTGCTTTGCCCTCAGTGACCCCACCACGGGTGAGGCCTGGCTGGGTGCCATCGCCTATACGGCGCAGCTGTATTTCGACTTCTCCGGCTACAGCTGCATGGCGATTGGCCTGGGCCTGATGATGGGTTTCCGCTTCATGGAAAACTTCAACCAGCCCTATGTCAGCCAGTCGATCACCGAGTTCTGGCGGCGCTGGCACATCAGCCTGTCGACCTGGCTGCGTGACTACCTGTACATCAGCCTGGGTGGCAACCGCGGCGGCACCCTACAGACCTACCGCAACCTGTTCCTGACCATGCTGCTGGGCGGCTTCTGGCACGGCGCCAACTGGACCTTCCTGATCTGGGGCGCCTGGCATGGCGCCTGGCTGGCGGTGGAGCGTTATTTCAACGTGGATGCCGCGCCCAAGGTGATCCGGCCCTGGCGCTGGGCCTTCACCTTCCTGCTGGTGATCCTGGGCTGGGTGATCTTCCGCGCGGAGAACCTCGATGTGGCCTGGCGCATGTACGCGGCCATGTTCAGCTTCTCCGATTGGGGCCTGTCGGAACTGACCCTGGCCAAGCTGACCAGCCTGCAGATGGTCACTCTGGTGCTGGCCTATGGCGTGATGGCCTGGTGCGGGTTGCGCCAGTTTTACCGGGCCGGGGCGCCCAAGGCGCCGGGCACCGCCGCCATCACCACGGACACCAGTGCCGCGCTGAGCCTGGACGGCCATTTGCTGTTCACCCGTATCTGCCTGCTACTGCTGTTTGTCGTGTCGGTCATGAAGCTGTCGGCGCAGAGCTTCTCTCCCTTCCTGTACTTCCAGTTCTGAGGAGGCCGCAATGACCCGAACTGCAAACATCCTCTACAGCCTGGCCTTCATCCTGGTGATGCTGGCCCTGGCGCTCAGCTCGCTGCCGGCGGCGCTGAGCTTCTCCAGCGCGGCGGAAACCTCGGTGGTCGACGGCAAGCTAGCCAGTACCTTCGAGAAACACTACGACAAGGGCTTCGTGCTCAAGGACTTCGGCACCAATGCCTGGGCCGCCCTGGAATACAGCCTGTTCGACGAGGGCCGGCCAGGTGTGGTGATCGGTCGTGATGACTGGCTGTATACCGCGGAGGAGTTCGATCCGCCCGGCAATCCGCAGCAGGTGGCGGACAACTGGCAGCTGATTCGTGGCGTGCAGGCCGAGCTGCAACAACGGGGGGTCGAGCTAGTGGTGCTGTTGCTGCCGGCCAAGGCGCGCCTCTACCCGGAGCATCTGGCCGAGCAGAAACCGGTGGAGCTGCAGCAGGGCCTGTACCAGTCCGCCCAGCAGCGCATGCAGCAATACGGCCTGAATGGCCCTGAGCTGCTGCAGTCACTGCGCGAAGGCAAGCGCCGGCAGGAAGTGTTCCTGCGTACCGATACGCACTGGACGCCCTTCGGCGCATCGGTAGTGGCGTCCGCCACCGCCGAGTACCTGCGCGAACGGCAGCAGTGGTCAGGTGGCGCAGTGGACTACCAGACCCAGGTAATCGGCAGCGAAACCCACAAGGGTGACCTGCTTAGCTATCTGCCCCTCGATCCCTATTTCGAGGCCCTGCAGCCGGCGGCGGAGCGCCTGGAAAAACGTCAGACCGAGCAGCAAGGCGAGGGCGGCGATCTGTTCGGCAGCAGTGCGCCGGAAGTCGCCCTGGTCGGCACCAGCTACAGCGCCAACCCGAAGTGGAACTTCCTCGGTTCCCTGCGCGAGGCACTGCATGCCGACCTCTACAACTACGCCGAGGACGGGCACGGCCCGCTGGTGCCGATGCTGCGCCTGCTGGCCAAGGGCAAAAAGGAAACCGAGGGCCTGCGCCTGGTGCTGTGGGAAGTGCCGGAGCGCTATCTGGCACAGCCCAGCGATCTCGACGAATTCGACCCGCAGTGGCTGGCCCAGCTGCGCAACGCGGCGGAGGCCCCGCAGCAACTGGCCCTGAAGGCCGCCGGCAAGTCGCTGGCGGCGCAATGACAACCATCAACAGAAGGAAGACGACGATGAACAGTCAAATTCGCAAGCTGGCATTGGCCATGGGTGGCCTGGGCCTGTGTTTCTCCCTGCAGGCCGTACAGGCCGACGAGGGTGGCCTGTACGGGCCGACCGCACCCGCTGGTTCGGCGTTCGTGCGTGCCTACAACGCCGGCTCCGCCGAGCTGAACGTGACCCTGGGCCCGGTGAACATAAAGGATGTGGCGCCGCGCGACAGCAGCGACTTCGCCTTCCTGCCGGCCGGCAGCTACAGCGCCAGTGCCGCGGGCAAGAGCCTGCCGGTCAATCTCAAGGCCGATCAGCACTACACCCTGGTGCAGATGCCCGGCGGCGAGCTGAACCTGGTCGACGACCCGGCTTTCAAAAACCGGCAGAAAGCGCTGGTACGTCTGCAGAACCTCTCCGACACCCCGGTAAGCCTGAAGACCGCCGATGGTAAGACAGCGGTGATCGACAGCGTCTCCGGCAAGGCCAGTGGCGAGCGTGAGATCAATCCGGTCAAGGTGCGTCTGGCGCTGTTCGCCGGTGAGCGCAAGGTCAGCGACCTCAGCCCGCTGGTGCTGGAGCGCGGCGAAGTGGCGGCGCTCTATGTCACCGGTTCTGGTAGCAACCTGACTCCGGTGTGGGTGCAGCGCCCGGCGGGGGCAGAGTAATGATTGCCAGGCCGACACGCTTGCCACTGGTGGCGCTGAGTGCGCTGCTAACGGCCTGCTCGGCGGCCTCGGGTGGTGCGCTGAGTCATACCGCCCTGCAGGCACCGAGCGGGTACTACCGCGCGGCGCCACAGGCCGAGGGCAAACCCCGCGAATGCGGGGCGCCACCCGCGCCCTATACCGGCGCGCTGGATTTCCCCAGCAAGTACGAAGGTTCGGACAAGGCCCGCGACAAGCTCAACCCGGATGCGGAGCAGCGCTACCTCAAGCTCACGGGTGACATGCGCGAGCTGGAGAAGGGCATCAATCGCATGGTTGAACGCTATTTCAAGTACGGCCGACCGCAGGAAGTTGACTGCACCATGGCCTGGCTCGTCGAGTGGGCCAAGGCCGACGCGCTACTCAGCAAGGACTACAACCACACTGGCATGTCGGTGCGCAAATGGACGCTGGGCAGCCTGGCGGGCGCCTACCTCAAGCTGAAGTTCTCCAGCTCGCAGCCTCTGGCGGCGCATCAGGAGCAGAGCCACGAGGTGGAACGCTGGTTCAGCAAGCTGGCAGACAAGGTGGTGGCGGACTGGAATGCCTACCCCAAGGAGCGCAGCAACAACCACAACTACTGGGCAGCCTGGTCGGTGATGGCCTCTGCGGTAATTCTCGACCGGCGCGACCTGTTCGATTGGTCGGTTGGGCAGTATCGCCACGGGATTGATCAGATCACGACCGAGGGTTACCTGCCCCGCGAACTAGCACGCCAGACCCGTGCCTTGTCCTACCACAACTACAGCATTGGCCCGTTGCTGATGGTCTCCGCGTTCGCCAAGGCCAACGGCCTCGACCTGCGCGGCGAGAACGACGATGCCATGTTGCGCCTGGCCCGCAAGTTGGAGGCGGGCCTGCACAACCCGAAGATATTCCAAGAAAAAACCGGCTACGAGCAGGCGCAGGTAGACCTGCAGCAGAGCAGCCGGTACGCCTGGCTGGAGCCTTACTGCGCGTTGTATCCATGCTCGGAGAGCACGGACGCGTGGCGCCGCTCCATCGAGCCACTGAGCACTTACCGGCTTGGTGGCGACCTGACCCAGCTGTTTTCCGGGCCACTGCCTTGAGCGTTAACTCCCGTGTCATGGCAGGTGCCTGGGCGGGATTGCGACACATTTCAACGGATACTGAATGGAGACGACTCATATGATCCCGGTAATTCTTTCTGGTGGTAGCGGTTCGCGCCTCTGGCCTCTGTCGCGCAAGATGTACCCCAAGCAGTTCCTCGCCCTGACTGGCGAACTCTCACTGTTCCAGCAGACCTTGCAGCGTCTGGATTTCGAAGGCATGCACAAGCCGATGGTGGTGTGCAACGTGGAGCACCGTTTCATCGTCAACGAGCAGCTGGAAAAAATCGGCATCACCCCGCAAGGCATGCTGCTCGAACCCTTTGGCCGCAATACCGCGCCCGCCGTGGCCATGGCTGCGCTGCAGTTGCTGGCCGAAGGCCGTGACGAGCTGATGCTGATACTGCCGGCCGACCACGTGATCTCCGACGAGTTGTCCCTGCGCAAGGCGCTGGAACTGGCGCGTATCGCGGCGGAAGAGGGTGAGATGGTGCTGTTCGGCGTTCCGGCCAGCGCCCCGGAAACCGGCTTTGGCTATATCAAGGCGGCACGCGGCGAGGAGGGTGACAGCCTGGTGCCGGGTGCCTACCGCGTCATGCAGTTCGTCGAGAAGCCGGACCACGCCCGTGCCAGTGAGTTCGTACGTAACGGCGGCTACTACTGGAACAGCGGCATGTTCCTGTTCCGCGCCAGCCGCTACCTGGACGAGCTGCGTGCGCATGAGCCGGACATCTACGACACCTGCGTGTTGGCGCTGGAGCGCAGCAAGAATGCCGGATCTGCGGTGACCATCGACGCCGGTACCTTCGAGTGCTGCCCGGATAACTCCATCGACTATGCGGTGATGGAGAAGACCGAGCGCGCCTGCGTGGTGCCAATGGCCGCGGGTTGGAACGACGTCGGCTCCTGGTCCTCGTTGTGGGATGTGCACGAGAAGGACAGCGACGGCAACGTGCTCAAGGGCGATGTGGTGACCCACAACAGTCACAGCAGCTTCGTCCATGCCACTTCCAAGCTGGTAACCCTGGTCGGCATGGACGATGTGGTGGTGGTGGAGACCAAGGATGCGCTGATGGTGGCGCACAAGGATGCGGTGCAGGACGTCAAGAAACTGGTCAATGTCCTCGACGGCCAGCGCCGCCAGGAGACCCAGAGTCACTGTGCCGTGTATCGCCCGTGGGGCAGCTACGACTCGGTGGACAATGGCGTGCGTCATCAGGTCAAGCACATCACGGTCAAGCCGGGGGCGCAGCTGTCGCTGCAGATGCACCACCACCGTGCCGAACACTGGATCGTGGTGTCCGGCACGGCCCAGGTGACCTGTGACGACCAGGTATTCCTGCTCACCGAGAACCAGTCCACCTATATCCCCATCGCCTCGGTGCACCGCCTGGCCAACCCCGGCAAGATCCCGCTGGAGATCATCGAGGTACAGTCCGGCAGCTACCTAGGCGAGGACGACATCGAGCGCCTGGAGGATGTATATGGCCGCACGCCGGCGAAGCCGGTGACGGTCAGCTGAGAATGAAAGGGCGGCCAGTTGGCCGCCCCTTTTGTTTCCCCTGATGAAGCGCAGGGCTGTGCTGTTCGAGCTCAGGCCTGCGGTCTGAAAGGCATCAGCGAACCTTGAGCACCAGCTTGCCGAAGTTCTCGCCGGTGAACAGCTTGCTCAGGGTCTCCGGGAAGGTTTCCAGGCCTTCGACGATGTCTTCCTTGCTCTTCAGC
>JAYQUJ010000082.1:0-18548 GCA_038147895.1 Pseudomonas sp. | reverse complement strand
GCCAGAGCCTTTGCGTGGCTCTGTGATTAGATCTTTCTGAGCGAGTAGTCGCTGCAGTTCACTGAATTCGTCTTCGAGGCTCACGAATTACTCCTTGTGACGTATAACTAGTGTTTATACGACATGCCTAGGGATAGGCATTGGGTTCGATACTGGGTGTATGGTCGGGTACTAGGCATCTGAGATGTCCATATATGGCAATTATGTCCAGATAATCCGATCGGCCAAGCCCAGTCGTTCGGCTTCGCTGCGTTCGAGTAGCCACACCTGGTTGTCTCTATCCCATTTGCCGCCGGCGCTGCGGATTTGGCGTTGCAGGTTGTTTTCGTGCAGGAATATGCGCAGCGCGACCTGGGCTGTGGGGGCTGGAGGTGGGGCTTTGAACAGGGCGTATTTCTGTTCGACGATCAGTTCGACCGTGGTGTAGTGGGTATTAGTTTTGCGGTCGAGGCGGTAGCGCACGGCGACAAGCTGGTTGCCGTAGCGTTCGAGCAGGGCTTTGGTGCCGTTTTTGCCGGGTTTGAGCGTTTTGACAACATCCATATTGTCACCGTCGTAGCGCGGTTGTTCGAGCGTGCAGTCTGCCCCAGTGATGGCATTCTGCTCAAGCTGGCTGTGGCAGATGCCGTGCGCCGCACTGGGTCAAGTCTGTAGCTCTGGTAGGTCGCGATAGAGGGCCAGCGCCTGCGGATTGGCCAGGGCATCGGTGTTCTTCACGGGCTTGCCGTGCACCACGTTACGTATCGCCAATTCGACGATCTTGCCGCTGATGGTACGGGGGATGTCGGCGACCTGAACGATCTTGGCCGGCACATGCCGCGGCGTGGTGTTGGTGCGGATGACCTGGCGGATATCGGCTTGCAGCGGTTCATCCAGCGTCACGCCTTCGCGCAGGCGTACGAACAGCACCACGCGTACGTCGCCATCCCAGTCCTGGCCGATGGCAATGGATTCCAGTACCTGCGGCACCTTTTCCACCTGGCGGTAGATTTCCGCGGTACCGATGCGCACGCCGCCTGGGTTGAGCACGGCATCGGAGCGGCCATGGATCACGAGGCCGTTGTGCTCGGTGATTTCGGCGTAGTCGCCATGTGCCCACACGCCGGGGAAGGTGGCGAAGTAGGCCGCGTGAAACTTTGCGCCGTCCGAGTCGTTCCAGAAGCCGATTGGCATCGACGGGAAGTGTTTGGCGCAGACCAACTCGCCTTTCTCTTTCACGACAGGCTGACCTGCGTCGTCCCATACCTGCACATCCATGCCCAGGCCCTTGCACTGCAACTCGCCACGCCATACCGGCAACAGCGGATTGCCGAGGGCGAAGCAGGAGACGATGTCGGTGCCGCCGGAGATGGAGGACAGGCATAGATCGGCTTTGATGTCGCGGTAGACGTAGTCGAAGCTTTCGTGGGCCAGTGGCGAGCCGGTTGAGAGAATGCTCTTCAGGCGTGCCAGCCGATGGCTCTTGCCAGGTTTGGCGCCTGCCTTTTGCAGCGCCGCGATGTATTTGGCGCTGGTGCCAAAGATGCTGATGTTTTCAGCGTCGATCAGGTCGATCAGGCGCTCGGCATGTGGGTGAAACGGCGAGCCGTCGAACAGCACCAGGGTGGCGCCCAGGGCTAACCCTGAGACCAGCCAGTTCCACATCATCCAGCCGCAGGTGGTGTAGTAGAACAGGGTGTCGTCGGCGTGCAGGTCGGTGTGCAACCCCAGTTCCTTGGCGTGCTGCAGCAGGGTGCCGCCGACGCCGTGGACGATGCACTTGGGCACGCCAGTGGTGCCGCTGGAGTAGAGGATGTACAGCGGCTGCTCGAACGCCACCGGTGTGAAAGACGGCTCGCCGCCTGGCTGGTAGAACTCGCGCCACAGACTGATCGGTGCGCGACACTGAAAGTCACTGGCCTGCGTATTCCCGCGCGAGTAGGGCACGATCAGCAGATGTTGCAGCGAGGGCAGGTGAGGGAGGATTTCGTTGAGCTTGTCGGTCAGGTCGAGGTTCTTACCGGCATAGCGATAGCCAGCAGCAGCGATCAGCACTTTGGGCTCGATCTGGCCGAAACGGTCGATCACGCCCTGGGTGCCGAAGTCCGGCGAGCAACTGGACCAGGTCGCGCCGAGGCTGGTGGTGGCGAGCATGCCGACCACCGTCTGCCAGGTATTGGGCATAAAGGCGGCCACGCGGTCGCCGATGCCAACCCCGGCGCTGCGCAGGCTGTGCTGTAGGCCGGCAACATGGGCCGCCAACTCGGCGTAGCTCAATTGCTCGCGCGAACCGTCCTCGCCGATGGCGACCAGCGCGGGATGCTGGTCGCGGCGGCGCAGCAGATGTTCGGCGAAGTTCAGCGTTGCGCCGGGGAACCAGTGGGCGCTGGGCATGGCGTCGCCCTCGCGCAGTACGCACTCGGGCTGGCTGCTGAAGCGGATATCGAAGAAATCGACAATGGCCTGCCAGAACAGTGCGCGTTCGGCCACGCTCCAGGCGTGCAGGGCAGGGTAGTCGGCCAGGCTCAGGCCGTGGCGCTGATTGACGAAGAGGCGAAAAGCCTCCATCCGCGTCGCGGCGATGCGTTTGGCAGATGGTGTCCAGAACGGTTTCTGCATGTCGGTTTCCCCCATATCGAGTGGAGATACCGACAGCATAACCGCCACGGAACGAGTCAGCGTGCTGCTGAGTGCTCTGTAGCTTCAGGCTCTCGACAAGGCAGCCTTGGCGGCGCGGGAACCGTTGTCTTTGCCTAGCACCTGGCAGATACGCTGGCCGGCGGCGATCAGCTTGTCCATGTCGATGCCGGTGTGGATGCCCAGGCCGTTGAGCAGGTACAGCACGTCTTCGGTGGCGACGTTGCCGGTCGCGCCCTTGGCGTAGGGGCAGCCGCCTAAACCTGCGACCGAGCTGTCGAACACGGCGATGCCTTCCAAGAGGCTCGCGTAGATGTTCGCCAGGGCCTGGCCGTAGGTGTCGTGGAAGTGTCCGGCGAGATTGTCGCGCGGGATATCGCGGCCAACCACCTCGAACAGCTGGCGGGTCTTGCTGGCGGTGCCGACGCCGATGGTGTCGCCCAGGGACACTTCGTAGCAGCCCATGGCCAGCAGTTCGCGCGAGATGGCGGCGACCTGCTCGGGGGCGATGTCACCCTCGTAGGGGCAGCCGAGCACGCAGGAGACATAGCCGCGCACGCTGATGCCGTTGGCCTTGGCGGCCTCCATCACCGGCACGAAACGCTCCAGGCTTTCGGCGATGGAGCAGTTGATGTTCTTCTGCGAGAAGGCCTCGGAGGCGGCAGCGAACACCGCGACTTCCTTCACCCCGGCCTCTACGGCAGCCTCGAAACCCTTGAAGTTAGGGGTGAGGGCGCCGTAGATCACGCCCGGCTTTTGCACGATGCCGGCGAACACCTCGGCGCTGCCGGCCATCTGCGGCACCCACTTGGGCGAGACGAAGCTGCCCACCTCGATATAGCTCAGGCCGGCGGCGCTCAGGTCATCGGTCAGGCGCACCTTGTCGGCCACGCTGATCGGCTGTTTCTCGTTCTGCAGGCCGTCGCGGGGGCCGACTTCGACCAGGCGGACGTGTTGCGGCAGGTTCATGGGTGTCCTCGTAAATGAATTCGGCTCTCCCTCTCCTCTGAGAGAGAGCGGGGCGGCTCGCGCAGGGTGAGGGCGTGGAGTCGTCTATTACTCCCTCACCCTAACCCTCTCCCGGCGGGAGAGGGAACTGTCCGTGCTATGCCGGGGCTTCTTCCAGCTCGACTAGTACTGCGCCGTCGCCGACCATGTCGCCCTCGGCGCAGTACAGCGCCTTGACCGTGCCGGCGTGCGGCGCGCGGATGCTGTGTTCCATCTTCATGGCTTCCAGCACCACCAGGGCGGTGCCGGCTTCCACGGCCTGGCCGGGTTCTACCAGCACGCGCACGATACTGCCGTTCATCGGTGCCGTCAGCCCGCCGTGGTGGGCATGGCTGGCCTCGACTTCGGCGATCGGGTCGATACGGCGCACTTCATGCAGCTTGCCCTGCCATTCCAGGTGTAGTGCATCGCCACGACGGATGGCCCGATGCGCGCGGCGCAGACCGTCCTGCTCGATCCACAGCTGCTCGCCCTGCAGGCGGCTGTGCAAGCCGCCGCGCAGGTGCACGGTGCTGCGCTGCTCGCCGCAGCTCAGGTGCAGGTCGGTTTCGCTGGCAAGGCCCGAGCGCCAGCCCGAGTGACTGTTCCACGGCGAATGGTAGTCCTCGTGCGAGCGGCTGGGCACTTCGCTCTGCAGCCAGGCCTCGGCGGCCAGTTGCCAGAACTCGCTGGGCAGCTCGCCGGCGACCGGCAGCAGCTGCTCCTGGTGACGGGCGATAAAGCCGGTGTCCAGCTCGGCACCGGCGAAGGCCGGATGGGCCAGCACGCGACGCAGGAACGGCAGGTTGCTGGCGAAGCCGCCGACGGCGGTCTCGTCGAGCATGGCCAGCAGACGCTGGCGGGCCTGCTCGCGATCCTCGCCCCAGGCGATCAGCTTGGCCAGCATCGGGTCGTAGAAGGGCGAGATGGTGTCGCCTTCGACCACGCCGCTATCGACGCGACGGCCTTCGCCGGCGGCCGGCTCACGGTACAGCTTGAGGTCGCCGGAGGCGGGCAGGAAGTCCTGCTCGGTGTCCTCGGCGTACAGGCGCACTTCGATGGCGTAGCCATTGAGCGGCACCTGCTCCTGGGTAATCGGCAGCGCCTCGCCACGGGCGACGCGGATCTGCCAGGCCACCAGGTCGAGGCCGGTGATGGCTTCGGTGACCGGGTGCTCCACCTGCAGGCGGGTGTTCATTTCCATAAAGAAGAACTGGCCGCGGGCGTCCAGCAGGAACTCCACGGTGCCGGCACCGACATAGCCGATGGCCTGGGCGGCCTTGACCGCCGCCTCGCCCATGGCGCGGCGCAGTTCCGGGCTCAGGCCCGGGGCCGGGGCTTCCTCGACCACTTTCTGGTGGCGGCGCTGGATCGAGCAGTCGCGCTCGTTGAGGTACAGGCAGTTGCCGTGGCTGTCGGCGAACACCTGGATCTCCACATGGCGCGGCTGCAGCACGTACTTCTCGACCAGCATGCGCGAGTCGCCGAAGGCGGACTGGGCTTCACGCTGGGCCGACTCCAGGGTCTCGGCCAGATCGGCCTCGCGCTCGACCACCTTCATGCCCTTGCCGCCACCGCCGGCGGCGGCCTTGAGTAGCACCGGGTAGCCGATGCGTTCGGCGGCGACGCGGAAGGTCTCGATGTCCTGGGCCTCGCCGTGGTAGCCGGGCACCAGCGGTACGCCGGCGTCCTCCATCAGCGCCTTGGCCGCGGACTTGCTGCCCATGGCGTCGATGGCGGTGGCGGGCGGGCCGAGGAACACCAGGCCGGCGGCCTCGATGGCGCGGGCGAAGCCGGCGTTCTCGGAGAGGAAGCCATAGCCTGGGTGGATGGCCTGGGCGCCGCTGGCCTTGGCCGCGGCGATGATCTTGTCGACCAGCAGGTAGCTCTCGGCCGGCTTGGCGCCGCCGAGGTTCACCGCCAGGTCGGCTTCGCGCACATGCCGCGCGTTGGCGTCGATGGCGCTGTGCACAGCTACGGTCTTCAGGCCCTGGGCCTTGGCGGTGCGCATCACCCGGCAGGCGATCTCGCCGCGGTTGGCCACCAGCAGGGTGTCGATATGTTTGCGGCTCATGCTTGCGGCTCCTGCCAGGCGGGGGGGCGTTTTTCCAGGAAGGCGTTGAGCCCCTCCTGGCCTTCGGGGCTGACGCGGATGCGCGCGATGGCGTTCTCGGTGTAGCGGCGCAGCGGCGGGTTGAGCACGCCGCTGGCCACTTCGCGCAGCAGGTCTTTGCTCACCTGCATGGCCTGCGGGCTGTTGAGCAGCAGGTTGGCGATCCAGCCTTCGACCTGGGCTTCCAGCTCGTCGGCGGCGTAGCACTCGCTGAGCAGGCCCAGCTCGCGGGCGCGTTGGCCGCCGAAGCGCTCGGCGGTCAGCGCGTAGCGGCGCGCGGCGCGCTCGCCCATGGCTTGCACCACGAAGGGGCTGATCACGGCAGGAGCCAGGCCGATGCGCACTTCGGAGAGAGAGAAGAGGGCATCTTCGCTGCCGATGGCCATGTCGCAGCAGCTGACCAGGCCGACGGCGCCGCCGAAGGCTGCGCCCTGAACCACCGCCAGGGTGGGGATCTTCAGGGCGTTGAGGTTGTACATCAGCTCGGCCAGTTCGCGGGCGTCGCTCAGGTTGGCCTCGTAGTCGAGCTTGGCCGAGGCCTGCATCCAGGCCAGGTCCGCGCCGGCGGAGAAGTGCCGGCCGCGGCCGCGCACCAGGAGGAAGCGCAGGCTCTTGTCGGCGCTGATGCCGTCGATGGCGAGGATCAGCTCGCGGATCATCTCGGCGTTGAAGGCGTTGTTCTTGTCCGGACGGTTCAGCCACAGGGTGGCGAAGCCGCGCGGGTCTTTTTCCAGCTGTACGGTAGTGAAGTCGGTCATAGCGGCTCCAGGCAACTCGGTTGTGCTCCCTCTCCCCCTGGGAGAGGGCTGGGGTGAGGGAGATAGGCGTTCTTCAAACCGTCCCTCACCCCCGGCCCCTCTCCCAGAGGGAGAGGGGAGTCAGAGGTCTTACATCCGGAACACGCCAAAAGTGGTCGGCTCGATGGGCGCATTGAGGCTGGCGGACAGGGCCAGGCCGAGCACGTCGCGGGTCTGCGCCGGGTCGATCACGCCGTCGTCCCACAGGCGGGCGCTGGAGTAGTAGGAATGGGCCTGCTGCTCGTACTGGGCGACGATGGGCTGCTTGATGCGCGCTTCTTCCTCGTCGCTGAACGGCTGGCCGGCGCGGGCCGCCTGCTCGCGCTTGACCTGCACCAGCACGCCGGCGGCCTGTTCGGCGCCCATCACGCCGATCCGTGCGTTGGGCCACATCCACAGGAATCGCGGGTCGTAGGCGCGGCCGCACATACCGTAGTTACCGGCGCCGAAGCTGCCGCCGATGATCACGGTGAACTTCGGTACCTTGGCGCAGGCCACGGCGGTGACCAGCTTGGCGCCGTGCTTGGCGATACCGCCTTCCTCGTACTTCTTGCCGACCATAAAGCCGGTGATGTTCTGCAGGAACAGCAGCGGGATGCCGCGCTGGCAGGCCAGCTCGATGAAGTGCGCGCCTTTCTGCGCGGCCTCGGCGAACAGAATGCCGTTGTTCGCCAGGATCGCCACCGGGTAGCCGTGGACATGGGCGAAGCCGCAGACCAGGGTGGTGCCGAACAGCGCCTTGAATTCATCGAATTCGCTGCCGTCGACCACGCGCGAAATCACTTCGCGGACATCGAAGGGCTGCTTGGTGTCGGCCGGGATCACCCCGTACAGCTCCTCGGCGGCGTGCAGCGGAGCGATGGGTTCGCGCGCCTGCAACTGGCCGAGCTTGCGCCAGTTGAGGTTGGCCACGCTGCGGCGGGCCAGGGCTAGGGCGTGCTCGTCGCTCTCGGCGTAATGGTCGGCCACGCCGCTGGTCTTGCAGTGCACGTCGGCACCGCCCAGTTCTTCGGCGGTCACCACTTCACCAGTGGCAGCCTTCACCAGGGGCGGGCCGGCGAGGAAAATGGTGGCCTGGTTGCGCACCATGATGGTCTCGTCGCTCATCGCCGGCACATAGGCGCCGCCGGCGGTGCAGGAGCCCATCACCACTGCAATTTGGGGAATCCCCATCGCGCTCATATTGGCCTGGTTGAAGAAAATCCGGCCGAAGTGCTCGCGATCCGGGAACACCTCTTCCTGGCGCGGCAGGTTGGCGCCGCCGGAGTCGACCAGGTAGATGCACGGCAGGCGGTTCTGCTGGGCGATGGTCTGCGCGCGCAGGTGTTTCTTTACTGTCAGCGGGTAGTAGCTGCCGCCTTTCACCGTGGCGTCGTTGGCGATGATCATGCACTCGACGCCTTCCACGCGGCCGATGCCGGCGACCACGCCGGCGGCCGGTACGTCTTCGCCGTACACCTCATGGGCGGCCAGCTGGCCGACTTCGAGGAAGGGCGAGCCGAGGTCGAGCAGGCGGTTGATGCGCTCGCGCGGCAGCAGCTTGCCACGCGAGGTGTGGCGTTCCTGGGCCTTGGCGCCGCCACCTTCGTGGATGCGGGCGAGCAGGGCGCGGAGGTCGTTCACCTGGTCGAGTATGGCCGCACTATTGGCGGCGAACTCCGGCGAGCGGGTGTTGATCTGGGTATGCAGGATGGCCATCTCGGGCGCCTCGTATGCTTTGCACCCTCTCCCTGTGGGAGAGGGCTGGGGTGAGGGACTTGTTACAGCTCCCTCATCCGCCCTTCGGGCACCTTCTCCCAAGGGGAGAAGGCTTACTTGGTCTCGTTGAACAGCTCGCGGCCGATCAGCATGCGGCGGATTTCGCTGGTGCCGGCGCCGATCTCGTAGAGCTTGGCGTCGCGCAGCAGGCGGCCGGCCGGGTACTCGTTGGTGTAGCCGTTGCCGCCCAGCAGCTGGATGGTGTCCAGAGCCAGTTTGGTGGCCATCTCGGCGGTGTAGAGGATCACCGCGGCGGCGTCCTTGCGCGACTCCTCGCCGCGGTCGCAGGCCTTGGCCACGTTGTACAGGTAGGACTTGGAGGCGTTCATGCCGGCGTACATGTCGGCCAGCTTGCCCTGTACCAGCTGGAACTCGCCGATCGACTGCTTGAACTGCTGACGCTCGTGCACGTAGGGCAGGACCACGTCCATGCAGGCACTCATGATCCCGGTCGGGCCGCCGGACAGCACGGTGCGCTCGTAGTCCAGACCGCTCATCAGCACACGCACACCGCTGCCTTCGGCGCCGAGGATGTTCTCTTCCGGCACTTCGCAGTCCTCGAACACCAGCTCGCAGGTGTTGGAGCCGCGCATACCCAGCTTGTCCAGCTTCTGGTGGCGGGAGAAACCCTTGAAGTCACGTTCGACGATGAACGCTGTCATGCCACGCGAACCGGCGTTGATGTCGGTCTTGGCGTAGATCACGTAGGTGTTGGCGTCCGGGCCGTTGGTGATCCACATCTTGTTGCCGTTGAGCACGTAGCGGTCGCCTTTTTTCTCGGCGCGCAGCTTCATCGACACCACGTCGGAGCCGGCATTCGGCTCGCTCATGGCCAGGGCGCCGACGTGTTCGCCGGTGCACAGCTTGGGCAGGTACTTGAGCTTCTGCTCGTGCGTGCCGTTCTTGCGAATCTGGTTCAGGCACAGGTTGGAATGCGCGCCGTAGGACAGGCCGACCGAGGCCGAGGCGCGGCTGATCTCTTCCATGGCCACCACGTGGGCCAGGTAGCCCATGTTGGTGCCGCCGTATTCCTCTTCCACGGTCATGCCGAGCAGGCCCATGTCGCCGAACTTGCGCCACATGTCCATGGGGAACTCGTTGTCGCGGTCAATCTGCGCCGCACGCGGGGCCAGCTCGGCCTGGGCGAACTGGTGCACCGAGTCGCGCAGCATGTCGATGGTCTCGCCGAGACCGAAGTTGAGGGTCGGGTAGCTCATGGTTCCACCTGGGTTTTGTATTTATTGAATGGAGGTTTAAGCGTTGGCTGCTTCAAGCGCGGCTAGGCAGCGCTCTTCGGCGGTGTCGAGTTCCAGCTGCATCTGTTCGATGTCGAGTAGCTGCTGCGCCAGCTGGGCGCGGCGTTCGCTGATCTTTTGCATGAAGGTCTGTAGCTGGACGCGGTTGTCGCTGGTCGGGTCGTACAGCTCGATCAGCTCCTTGCACTCGGCTAGGGAGAAGCCGATGCGCTTGCCACGCAGGATCAGTTTCAGGGTGGTCTTGTCCTTGGCGCTGTAGATGCGCTCCTGGCCGCGTCGCTCTGGGGCGAGCATGCCTTGCTCCTCGTAGAAGCGGATGGCGCGGGTGGTGATGTCCAGTTCGCGGGCCAGGTCGGAGATGGAGTAGGGGGCGGGCATGGCAGTTACCGTCGAGTGCTTTACGTTAACGTAAATTACGTTGACGTAAACGTCAACTTGGCGGAGCTATGATTCTGTGGGAGCGGCTTCAGCCGCGATTGAGACACGCGCGAGAACATCGCGGTTGAAGCCGCTCCCACAGGCAGAAACAAAAAAGCCCCGCTATTGCGGGGCTCTCTGTTCAAGGCTTCAAAGCTACTTACGAGGCTTTGCTTTCACTCTCGGCGCGGGTGACCTGCTGGGAGATTTCGATGATCTGCTCGCGCATCCAGCGGTTGGCCGGATCCTGGTCGGTGCTTTCGTGCCAGTACAGGTGGGTTTCCAGGGCGGGCACGTCGCTGACCGGCAGCGGCACCTGATGCAATCCGTGGCGGCGGGCGAAGCGCTCGGGCACGGTCATGGCCATGTCGGTGTTCATCAGGATGCTGCTGGCCATCAGATAGTGCTGCGAGCGCAGGGTGACCTTGCGCTGCAGGCCCATCTTGCCCAGCGACAGGTCGACGTAACCGAGGCCGCTGCGACGGCTGGAGATCTGGATATGGGTCAGCGACAGGTATTCGTCCAGGCTCAGCTTGTCCTTGGCCAGCGGGTGGCCGGGGCGCATGGCGCAGATGTAGCGGTCTTCCATCAGCTTGACGTGGCGCACCTGCGGGTCGGTGTTCAGCGGCGCGTCGACGGCGAAGTCGAGGCGGCCGGCAGCCAGTTCCTTGGTGGTTTCGCGGCGTTTGGCCAGGAAGCTCTCCACCTGCACCATCGGTGCCAGGCGTTTCAGGCGCTGGAACAGTGGCGGCAGGATCACCGTCTCGGTGAGGTCGGTCATGCTGATGCGGTAGGTCTTGTTCGCCTGCTGCGGGTTGAACGAACGACTTTCCTGCACGGACACGCGCAGCAGCTGCAGGGCGTTGCGCACCGGGCCGATGATGTTCTGCGCCATTGGCGTGGGCACCATGCCCTGGGCGGTACGCACGAACAGCGGGTCATTGAAGGTCTCGCGCAGGCGCGATAGGGCGTTGGATACGGCCGGCTGGGTGATGCCGACGATCTGCCCGGCGCGGGTCAGGTTGGCCTCGGTATATATGGCATCGAAGACGATGAAGAGGTTGAGGTCTACCTTGTTCAAGTTCATGGCCAGCTCCTTCGATTCGATGCCAAATCAAGCTTCATCGCATATTGCTTATGAATGTTGATAAGGCAGGAAAATAGCTTAGATAAATCGTGGGTGCTGTTCTAGCATCATTTCCACATCGAAGCCAACCACAAGGTATTCCCATGGATTTCGCTTACTCCCCCAAGGTCCAGGATCTGCGTGAACGCGTCACCGCTTTCATGGACGCTTATGTCTACCCGAATGAGGCCGTGTTCGAAGAGCAGGTCAACGAAGGCGACCGCTGGCAGCCGACTGCGATCATGGAAGAGCTGAAAGCCAAGGCCAAGGCCGAAGGTCTGTGGAACCTGTTCCTGCCGGAGTCCGAGCTGGGGGCTGGCCTGACCAACATGGAATACGCGCCCCTGGCCGAGATCATGGGCCGCTCGCTGATGGGCTCCGAGCCGTTCAACTGCTCCGCGCCGGACACCGGCAACATGGAAACCCTGGTGCGCTACGCCAGCGAAGCGCAGAAAGAACAATGGCTCAAGCCGCTGCTGAGTGGCGAGATCCGCTCCGCCTTCGCCATGACCGAGCCGGGCGTGGCCTCCTCGGACGCCACCAACATGCAGGCCAATGCCGTGCGCGAGGGTGACGAGTGGGTGATCAACGGCCGCAAGTGGTGGACCTCCGGCGCCTGCGACCCGCGCTGCAAGATCATGATCTTCATGGGCCTGACCAACCCGGACGCGCCGCGTCACCAGCAGCACTCGATGATCCTGGTGCCGACCGATACCCCCGGCGTGAAGATCCTCCGTCCGCTGCCGGTGTTCGGTTACGACGACGCACCGCACGGCCACGCCGAAGTCGTCTTCGAGAACGTGCGCGTACCTTATGAGAACGTGCTGCTCGGCGAGGGCCGTGGCTTCGAAATCGCCCAGGGTCGCCTCGGCCCAGGCCGCATCCACCACTGCATGCGCTCCATCGGCATGGCCGAGCGTGCGCTGGAGCTGATGTGCAAACGTGCCGTCAGCCGTACCGCCTTCGGCAAGCCGCTGGCGCGCCTGGGTGGCAACATCGACCACATCGCCAACTCGCGCATTCAGATCAACCAGGCTCGCCTGCTGACCCTGAACGCGGCTTACATGATGGACACCGTGGGCAACAAGATCGCCGCCAGCGAAATCGCCCAGATCAAGGTCGTGGCACCGAACGTGGCACTGGATGTGATTGACCGCGCCATCCAGATCCACGGTGGCGCCGGTGTTTCCAATGACACGCCGCTGGCGTACTTCTACGCCATGCAGCGCACCCTGCGACTGGCTGACGGCCCGGACGAAGTACACCGCGCGGCCATCGGCAAGTACGAGATCGGCAAGTACGTGCCGCGCGAGGCGATGAAAGCCAGCCGTTGATCCCGGCTTGAATGCACAAGGCCCGCGTAAGCGGGCCTTGTCGTTTAGAGCATGCAAGTGCTGCAGTGGTAGCCCGGATGCAATCCGGGAAGCAGTCAGCTCCGCCCCGGATTGCATCCGGGCTACGGCCGATGGGGTCGTTTCAGCCTTCCTGGCTGCCAAGGTCAGGCTACGCCGCCCCGTGTGTACCTACCAGCACACCTGACTCTTGCGTTCCAACATGTCGATCCGTACCTCCATCAGGTCTCCTGCTCATGGCAATTGCGGGTTTTCAGCAGCGATAGCAGCACACCGCCGGCCAGTAGGCCAAAGGTGACTCCCAGCGAGAGCAGGGCGGGAACCTTGCCGATGAAGCCGTGCAGGAAGATCTTGCCGCCGATAAAGATCAGCACAAGGGCCAGGGCGTACTTGAGGTACACGAAGCGGTGCATCAATGCGGCCAGGGCGAAGTACAGCGAGCGCAGGCCGAGGATGGCGAAGATGTTCGAGGTGTAGACGATGAACGGATCCTGGGTGATGGAAAACACTGCCGGTACGCTGTCCACGGCGAATACCAGGTCGGCCAGTTCGATCAACACCAGGGCCAGAAATAGCGGCGTGGCATAGAGCAGGGCACGCTCCGAGCCTGGCGGGCGCTGACGGATGAAAAAATGGCCATCATGCAGAGTGTCTGTAACCCGCAGGTGGCGGCGCAAAAAGTGCAGCAGCGGGTTTTGTGTCAGATCCGGATGCTGTTCCTCGCGGCTGAACATCATCTTCACCCCGCTAAACAGCAGGAAGGCGCCAAACACATAGAGAATCCACTCGAAGCGCTGCACCAGTGCCGTACCCAGGCCGATCATGATCGCCCGCAGCACGATGACCCCGAGGATGCCCCAGAACAGCACCCGGTGCTGGTAGCGTCTAGGTATTCCGAAGAAGCCCAGGATCATCGCCATGACGAACACGTTGTCCATCGACAGCGATTGCTCGACCAGAAAGCCGGTGTAGAACTCCAGCGCACTCTGCGCGCCCAGCTCGTACCAGACCCACAGGCCAAACAGCGCGCCAACGCTGAAGTAGCCACTGTATAACAGCAGGCTTTCGCGCATCTCGATCTCATGCTGGTCGCGATGCAGGATGCCGAGATCGAAGGCCAGCAAGGCGATGACGATGGCTAGGAAACTCAGCCACAGCCAGAGGGCAGTGCCGAGCAGGGGCGTGGAAAGAAAATCAAGCAGTGGATGCATGGCCCCTCCGTCGCTGTCTGACAGACAGTGACTCCGACATCACGGCGATGGGGCTCGCCGCCAGAGGGGCCCGGTGTCACTGGCGACCGCATGAAGCGGCCGTCCAGTTACAAGGCTAGAGTCGCATAGCCGGTTCGGCAAACGCGCCTTTGCATCTGCCCATCGGGAGCTGAGGTGGGTCAGTACACCCAGACTTCCACGCGGCGGTTCTTCATGCGGCCATCATCGCCATCATTGGCGGCGACTGGCATTTGCTCGCCCAGGCCAGTGATGTCGCGGAAGATCACACCGCCTTTGGACAGGTCCCGGCGCACGGCCATGGCGCGTAGCTTGGATAGCAGTGCAGCGCGCTCGGGGTCGTTCTTCGGGTCACCGAAACCGACCAGCACCACCTTGTGGCTGAGCTTGTCGTGGCTTTTGAGGTAATCCATGACCCGCGCGATATCGCGCTGGGCTTTGTTGTCGAGGCTAGCGCTGCCTTCCTGGAAGCGGAAGTTCACCGACAGGCGCTGGGCTTCGTCGGCCAGCTTGCGGTAGTCGTCCGGCATCTTCGCATTGGCGCTGACCTTGACCGCTTGCACCGTCTGGGCGATGAAGCCGCTCTTCTCGACGATCGCCTGGCCGGCCGGGCTGTGGGCGAACTGCACCAGCGATTGCACCCATTCATTGGTGGTGCCGGGCGGGTTGTAGAGGAACAGGCGGCGCGACAGGGGGTAATCCTCGGTGGCGATCAACGTGGTGCTGGGGGGCATGGGTTGCGAGTCACCGTCGGCGATCGCCAAGGCCTTGCTCTGGCGCACGTAGGGCAGGCCGATGAAACCGATGCCGCCTGGGTCCTGGCTGACCAGGTCGGACAGCTGGTCGCTGGACTCGAAGCGCTTGGCACCTGGCGCCAGGCTCTTGCCGTGGGCGGCCAGCACCAATTCCTTGAAAGTGTCGTAGGTGCCGGATTTGTCATCGCGGGCGTAAACCGTGATGGCTCCAGGTGCGCCGCCGAGCTGCGACCAGTCGCGAACCTCGCCGGAGAAGGCCTTGGCCAGCTGTTCGGTGGTCAAAGAACCCAGCGGGTTGCGTGGGTTGACGATGATGGCCAGGCCATCGATGGCGATGATCTGCTCGGCATCTGCGCCACGCAGCTCACCGAGGTTCTGCAGGGCGGCGGCCTCACTGTCCTTGATCGGGCGTGAAGAGGCGGCCAGGTCGGCGCTACCATCCTGCAGTGCGACGAAGCCGGTACCGGAGCCGTGAGCGGCAACGCTGGCTTGCAAGGTGCGCCCTAGCTTGTCTTCGGCCTGCACCAACTGCTCGTTCTCGGCACCGGCAGGCACGACACGGATATTGCTGAAACCCTGGCTCTGGAACAGGCCACTGATCAGCGCCGGGCCCAGCTTGGCGCCAATGGTGTTGGAGCCCTGGATGCGCATCAGGGTAGTGCCTTCGGCGGCGAACACCGACCAGGGCAGGGCATAGAAGATGAAACCGAGAATGAGCCAGGTACAGGCCTGGCTCCAGAGAGGGCGATCGCTGACAGGCAGGGCGCGCGACATGAAACAGACACCTTATTCCGTGGGTGAGCTGGCGTGCCGGGCGGCACGTAGGTTCAGGTGCGCGAAGAATAAGAACGAATGGTTACGAAAAAATGACGGCCGTGCCGAGATGCCTTTGCCAGAGCGGCGCACATGGATTGTTTAGCGATATCAGGTGATCTACGCGGCCGAATCGCTTTGCCCGATCACCACCCGATTACGGCCCGACTCCTTGGCCTGGTATAGGGCGCGATCTGCGATCAGCAACAACTCGTCGATATCACACGGTTGTTGAGCAATGACGACTCCGATGCTGACGGTGGATGTCACCTGCTGGCCGTCGTCGAGGGCAATGGGGATGGCGCAATAGTCCTTGCGGATGCGTTCGGCAATAGCCATGGCCTGCTCGGACGTACAGCCCGGTAATAGCAGGGCGAATTCCTCACCGCCAAGGCGGGCCATGCCGTCGTTATCGCGCAGGCCATGGCTGGCGCGTTGCGCGAAAGTCTTTAGCACGAGGTCGCCTGCGGAGTGGCCATAGTTGTCATTGATTCGTTTGAAGTGATCGATGTCGAACATCAGCAAGGCCATCGGCTGAATGCTGCTGGCAAGGTCGGCGTGCTGTTTGGCTTTTTCGTAGAACGCCCAGCGGTTGAGCAAACCGCTGAGCTGGTCATGGCGGGCCATGTACTGCATACGTTCCAGCAGTTGGTTGCTGGCTGCCATGACACTGGCCACTGTCAATGGAGCCAATGCCACCAGGGTTATGCCGAGCCTCAGGGAAAGCAGCGCAGGGCGCGAATTCATATCGAACAAGGCCAGAGGAACGCCACCGATGGCGACCATGACCAACAGCGTGCTGGTAAAGGCAAAGGTCAGTAGTGTGGTGGTGAAGATGCTGTAGCTCAGCGCGCACCACAGCAATGCAGGTACGGGAAAAGCTAGCGCCCCGGGACCGCCCACCATCAGGCTGAGGATGCCGGATATCGCCAGACTAATAGCCGGCAGCGCTTGCAGAAATAGGCGGTTCGGTGCAGTGGCGGACTGACGTCGATCCTTCCTGCGCCCAGGCCAGGCCGGCATGGTGAGTAGCACCGGCAGGATCACGATGTAGTTGACCAGTTCGGTGACGAACCAGAAGGTCCAGCCCGTGAAGGGCGTGCCACCAAAAAGAAGTGGGTCGATGACAGCCCCCACCAGTCCGGAGGCCATGGAGGCAAGCACCACTGCCAGTGCCAGGTAGGGCACCGAAAGCGGGCTGCGCAGAAATCGATGTTCAGTGTTCAGGCGAGATAGCAGCAGGTAGGCGCTGATGACCCCGGCCAGATTGCCCAGGGTGAGCATCAGGGTTTGCAGTGGTGCTCCACCGGTGGCGCTGTCGGCAATGATGTAGGCCGCTGTACCGCCCAGCCAGCCGGCCGGTTTGGCCAGTTGGGGGTAGCGCACCATCAACCCTAGCAAGATGGCATTGGCCGGCCAGAGGGTTGCCAGATGACCCAAGGGCCGGGTGGCGATGCCTAACAGGCAGGCTGCCAACACCAGTAGGCAGACCCAGCAGGCGATTTTCAGATGGGCCAGCCAGGCATTGCTGGTGGGGGCAGATACGCTCTCCAAGTTCTACTTCCTCTGGCGATGTCTACGACTTTGCTCCCCGCCGATAGCCACTGGCGTAAGACTTAGTTTAGTTCCAGCCAGATCGGCGCATGGTCGGAGGGTTTTTCCATACCGCGCAGTTCGTAGTCGATGCCGGCATCCTTGAAGCGCGGCTGCAGCGAGGCGGTGGCCAGGATCACGTCGATGCGCAGGCCGCGCTTGGGTTCGTCCTCGAAGCCGCGGCTGCGGTAGTCGAACCAGCTGAAGCGGTCGTTCACCCCGGGGTTGAGGTGGCGGAAGCTGTCCACCAGGCCCCAGCTCTTAAGCGTGGCCAGCCATTCGCGCTCTTCCGGCAGGAAACTGCACTTGCCGGTCTTCAGCCAGCGCAGGCGGTTGGGTTCACCAATACCGATGTCGCAGTCCTCCGGAGAGATATTGATGTCGCCCATCACCACCAGCGCCTGGCTCGGGTCGAAGCGCTCGACCAGCAGTTTTTGCAGGTCAGCGTAGAAGCGTTGCTTGGCCGGGAACTTGACGGGATGGTCACGGCTTTCGCCCTGAGGGAAGTAGCCATTCATCACGGTGACCGGGTTGCCCTGGGCATCGGCAAAAGTGCCGTAGATGAAGCGGCGCTGGGCGTCCTCTTCGTCGCCCGGGAAACCTTTGTGCAATTCCAGCGGGGCCTGGCGCGAAAGGAGGGCAACGCCGTAATGGCCCTTCTGGCCGTGGTAGTGCACGTGGTAGCCGAGGGCGCGGATGTCCTCGATGGGGAACTGCGGGTCGTCGACCTTGGTTTCCTGCAGGCCGATCACATCCGGCTGATGTTTTTCGATCAGTGCCTGCAGTTGATGAGGACGCGCGCGCAGGCCGTTGATATTGAAAGAAACGATCTTCATGGGAGGCACCTGCGGCAGAGAAAGAGGCGATGCTAGCCCAGCCTGGAGATGACGGCCAGCGCCTGGCAGGGGCTGAGTGGCGATGCTAACGTGGCAGTTGACCCGTAAAACCCTATAAAAAAGAGGTCAGCCTGATGCCCCACCGCACCGCCGAAGTTCGTCTTCTGGACCATGGGTACAGCCGTGAAGCGCGCTCGCTGCTGTATCACGCCTATCGTCATGACCCAACCTTCGCCTATCTGTTCGAAAGTGAACGGCCCGGCTTCGACCAGCGTGTGCGTGCCACCGTGCGCGAGCTGGTGCAGCAGCACTTCAGCGAAGAGTTGCCAGCGATTGGCTTGCTGATCGAAGAGCGCCTGGTGGGTATCGCTCTGGTCGCGCCGCCACAGCGGCGCCTGGATATCACCGAAAGCTGGGCCTGGCGCCTGCGCATGCTGATGACTACGGGCTTCCGCTGCACCAAGCGCTATCTGGAATACCATGATGCGGTTCTGGCCTGTCTGCCACCTGGCCCCTATCACGTGTTGCCGCTGCTCGGCGTGCACCCGCAGTTCCAGGGGCAGAGTCTGGGTGAGCAGCTGCTTGCCGCCTTGCATGACTGGTGCGCTGCGGACGCTGGCTCCCAGGGCATCGTGCTGGATACCGGCAACCCGCATTACCTGGCGTTCTATCAACGCCAAGGCTACGAGGAGATTGGTGAGGTGGCGGTGGGGCCGATCCGTGAACATGTGTTTTTCCATCCCAACCCGCGGCCGGCCAGGCAGGCTAACGCCTGAGCAAACTGGGCATTGCCGTCGCAGCACCGGGCGGTCACACTGGCGGGCATTTCCCCGCTGGGTGCCGTGACCCCCGGCCTCAACACACAGAAGGAACTCGCAATGGCTCAAGTAACCCTCAAGG
>JAYQUJ010000081.1:0-18794 GCA_038147895.1 Pseudomonas sp. | reverse complement strand
GAGCCAATGCTTCAACAAACCCGAAAACGAGCAGCGGCAAGAAACCAACAACATCAGGTCAACGCACAGGGCATCACTCCCTCACCCCTGCCCCTCTCCCAGCGGGAGAGGGGTTGAAGAGCAGAATCGCGCTCCGCGCGCCACACTTCACTGCTGTTGTTGCTGCGTCTGCATCAACGCCGCCACATTCACCCGCGCATGCATCTGCTCGCCCCCACCACCCCGGCGCATCCCGCGCACCGGGCAGGCATCCAGATAGTCGAGGCCAACCGCCAGCTTCAAATGCCGCTCCGGCCGTGCCAGCTCGTTGGTCACATCGAAGCTATACCAGCCATCCCCCAGCCAGGCCTCGGCCCAGGCGTGGCTGGCCAGGTGGCCGCTGTCCTCGGTGTACAGGTAGCCCGACACATAACGCGACGGCACACCCAGGCTGCGGGTGCAGGCGAGGAAGGCATGGGTGTGGTCCTGGCATACCCCGGCGCGGCCGGCGAAGGCTTCGGCGGCGGTGCTTTCCACCTGGGTGGCGCCCGGGGTGTAGGGCATCTGCTCGTGCAGGCCGTGCATCAGGGCGATCAGCCCGTCGCGGTCGCGGCGCCCGCCGCTGCCGGTTTCGGCGAAGTGGCGCAGGGCGTCGTCCGGCTGGGTCAGGCGGGTGAAGCGCAGGTAGGGCAAGGGCGAACGGCTGTCGCTCTCGGACTCGCAACAGGAGTCGATCTCCACCTGGCCGCGGGCACCGATTACCAGGGCTTCGTGCGGTTCGTCCAGGGTCAGTACATGCAGGATATTGCCGTAGGGGTCGCGCTGAGCGCGTACCGGGCGTGGCAGGTTGAGTTGCCAGCTGATCACGTGCTGACGCGCGCTTTCCTGCGGGGTCAGGCGCAGGTACTGGATACTGGCGCGCACCTGGTCGTCGTAGTTGTAGGTGGTGTCGTGGCGGATCGAGAGTCTCATACGACCTCCAGATAGGACGTGTGGATGGCGCTGCCCAACTGCCTAACGAGCAGAATGAAATCGGTGAGCCAGGTATGCAGGCCTTCGTCGAGTACCTCGTCAACACTGGTATAGCGCAAACGCGCATCCAGTTCGGCGGCCAACCGCTGAGCGGGGCGACCGTTTTCACCGGGCAGGCCGGCGAGCATCAGATTGAGTTCCTCCATGCAGGCACGCAGCGAGCGTGGCACCTCGGGGCGCAACAGCAGCAACTCGGCGATTTTGTGGGTGCGCGGCGAGCCACGGTAGATCTCGGTGAAGGCCTCGAATGAGGACAATGCACGCAGCAGCGCACTCCACTCGTAGTAGCCGCGGGCCGAGGTGTCGCTGACTTCGTCGGCGGCCTCGCCGAGCATCTCGTAGCGGGCATCGAGCAGGCGCAGGGTGTTGTCGGCGCGCTCAATGAAGGTACCCAGGCGAATGAAGCGGTAGGCCTCGCCGCGCATGATGGTGCCGAAGGTGGCGCCGCGGAACAGGTGCGAGCGCTCCTTGACCCACTCGCAGAAGCGGCTGATGCCGTAGCGGCCCAGGCCCTCGGCGGCGATGCCGCGCATCTCCAGCCAGGTGGCGTTGATGTTCTCCCACATGTCAGCGGTGATCCGCCCGCGCACGGCATGAGCGTTGGCCCGCGCGCCCTGCAGGCAGCAGTAGATGCTCGCCGGGTTCTCCGCGTCGAGGGCGAAGAAGTGCAGCATGCGCTCGGCGTGCAGCTGGCCGTGACGGCTCAGGTATTCGTCCAGGGTGCCGGTGATCAGCAGTGGCAGGGCCAGTTCGTCGAGGCCATCACCACGGCCGTCCTGCGGCATCAGTGACAGCGAGTAGCTGACGTCGAGCATGCGCGCGAGGTTCTCGGCGCGCTCCAGGTAGCGCGACATCCAGTACAGATCGGAGGCAGTTCTCGAAAGCATGGCGATATTCCTTAATCCTCGACCACCCAGGTGTCCTTGGTGCCGCCGCCCTGTGACGAGTTGACCACCAGGGAGCCTTCACGCAATGCCACGCGGGTCAGGCCGCCGGGCACCAGGCGGGTTTCGCGGCCGGACAGCACAAAGGGGCGCAGGTCGATATGCCGCGGGGCGATACCGTTCTCGACGAAGGTCGGGCAGGTCGACAGGCTCAGTGTCGGCTGGGCGATGTAGGCCTCCGGCTTGGCCTTGAGACGGGCACGGAAGGCCTCGATCTCGGCCTGGGTCGCCGCCGGGCCGACCAGCATGCCGTAGCCGCCGGAGCCCTGGGCTTCCTTGACCACCAGCTCGGGCAGGTTGGCCAGCACGTGGGACAATTCCTCGGGCTTGCGGCACTGCCAGGTGGGCACGTTCTTGAGGATCGGCTCCTCGTCCAGGTAGAAGCGGATCATCTCGCCGACATAGGGGTAGACCGACTTGTCATCCGCCACGCCGGTGCCGACCGCGTTGGCCAGCACCACGTTGCCGCTGCGGTAGGCGGCCAGCAGGCCCGGCACGCCGAGCATGGAGTCCGGATTGAAGGCCAGGGGGTCGAGGAAGGCGTCGTCCAGGCGACGGTAGATTACGTCCACCGCCTGCGGGCCGGCCGTGGTGCGCATGAACACCTTGTCGTCGCGCACGAACAGGTCGGCGCCCTCCACCAGCTCCACACCCATCTCGCGGGCAAGGAAGGCGTGCTCGAAGTAGGCGCTGTTGAAGCGACCTGGCGTCAGCACCACCACATTGGGGTTGTCCAGCGGGCTGGAGCTTTTCAGGGTATCCAGCAGCAGGCTCGGGTAGTGGTCGATCGGTGCCACCCGCTGCATGGCGAACAGCTCGGGGAACAGGCGCATCATCATCTTGCGGTCTTCCAGCATGTAGCTGACGCCGCTGGGCGTGCGCAGGTTGTCTTCCAGCACGTAGTAGGTGCCGTCGCCGTCGCGCACCAGATCGACCCCGGCGATGTGCGCGTAGATGTCGCGGTGCAGGTCGAGGCCCTGCATGGCCAGCTGGTAACCCTCGTTGGCCAGCACCTGCTCGGGCGGAATGATGCCGGCCTTGAGAATGCGCTGGTCGTGGTAGAGGTCGGCGAGGAACATGTTCAGCGCCTGCACGCGCTGGATACAGCCGGCCTCGACGATGCGCCATTCGCTGGCGGGGATACTGCGGGGGATGGTGTCGAAGGGGATCAGGCGTTCGGTGCCCTGCTCGTCCCCGTAAAGCGTGAAGGTGATGCCGGCGCGGTGGAACAGCAGGTCGGCCTCGCGCCGCCGCTGTGCCTGCAGCTCGGCCGGCGTATCCGCCAGCCAGCGGGCAAACTCCCGATAGTGCGAGCGAACTTCACCGCTCGCGTCATTCATCTCATCAAAAAAAGTGCGGGGCATGCCGTGCTCCTTGTCACCCGGACAAGACAGCCATCGCAAGGGCCGTGCCACGAAAATTAATTCTTATATTTCAAATAGTTAAATAAATTCAGAAAACACACCGCACCAACTTGGAGCACTTTGTCAGGCACCAGAATGGGTCGCGCCCCAGTGCGTGGCGACGCCTCTATGAACGGTATAGGCAGCTTCGATTTCACGTCGCAAGGTCGCTTGGGCAGACTGCGCGGCACCGAAGCAGTGGCTCATCAGGCCCGTTGTTTCGTAGGTCGGCTACCCCTTTGGCCGGTCGCTCCTACTGGCCGCCCGACTTCGGGCGGCTTTTTTATGCGCGATACACAAGCCTGTACGCTGCACGAGCGCCCTCGCCGCCCACGTCGAGGAAAAGCTCCTACGAAAGCGGCTTAGCCAGGCGAGGCTTGAGCAGACGTGCTAGCCCGCACACGCCACGGCGGGCTGGCCGAAGGCAAGGCTCAGCCAATGGCGGTAGAAGCCGTCGGCCACCTTGTTCAACGCGGCCACCCTGCCGGGCAGGTCGGTCAGCATCTGACGCAGGCCCTGCTGGCTGGCCTGGGTCTCGTCGAGCAGGTGCGACCAGTCACGCAGCCAGACCTCGATCACCTCGGCGGTGACTTCGGGATGGCCCTGCATGGCCAACACCTTATCGCCCCAGGCAAACGCCTGGTTCGGGCACCAGGGGCTGGACAGCAGCCACTGGGCTCCGGCAGGCAGGGCGAAGGTATCGCCATGCCACTGGAACACCGGGAACTCCCGCGGCAGATGGGCCAGCCAGGGGTTGGGGCTGAGCGAGTCGCGTCGCACCAATGGCTGCCAGCCGGCCTCGGTATAGGGCATGCGGTGCACGCTGGCGCCCAGGGCGCGCGCAATCAGCTGGCCGCCCAGACAGTGGCCGATGATGGGGATATCACGCTGGATGAAGTGCCGAATTGCGGCAACCTCTGCCTCTATCCAAGGCAACGGGTCGTTGACACTCATCGGCCCGCCCATGATCGCTACCGCTCGGGGACGATTCAGATCATAGCCATCGAGCTCGCCAAGGTCGGCGCGCAATACGGTGAAATCCAGCTGCTGAGCCTCAAGCACTGTGGCGAGGTGGCCCGGAGGACAATAATCGACGTGGGTCAGAATCAGGATGTCGGTCATGACTACTCTCCGTTGTCCGCTTGTCAAGGCAAAGGCCGTGCCGAAACACGAGGCGCTTGATCTGGCGGACTTATCTTTTCCTGCAGGCTAACCGAGGTGGCGCAGAAACGGCTAGTACTGGTGTGCCAGGTATGAGTCGCGCGCAATGGAGATCAACCCAGTGCCCGTAAGCGGGACAGACGCCACCACAAAGGAACGTCGCACAAACAAAAAAGCCGATGCACAGGCATCGGCTTTGGGGCGCAGCGCCGGGGCTTATTCAGCCTTGGCTTTCTCGGCGGCGTCCTTGATCAGGGTCTGCAACTCACCCTTCTCGAACATCTCGGTGAGGATATCGCTGCCGCCGACCAGCTCACCGCCCACCCACAGTTGCGGGAAGGTCGGCCAGTTGGCGTACTTGGGCAGGTTGGCGCGGATTTCCGGGTTCTGCAGGATGTCGACGTAGGCGAACTTCTCACCGCAGGCCATCACCACCTGGGCGGCGCGGGAGGAAAAGCCGCACTGCGGAGCGTTCGGCGAGCCTTTCATGTACAGCAGGATGGTGTTGTTGGCGATTTGCTCTTTGATGGTATCGATAATATCCACGACTCACCTCATCTGGACTTTCCCCGGTCTGGGCCGGGCGCGGTGGCGGCGATTGTAACCGAAAAACCCAGCAGCGCGCTCGGGGATGGACGGCAGGTCTCTTGCATGAGCCATCGGAGAAGTTCACCAGGTGACTAGACTGAGGAAGCTGACGATGCAGGTGAGGACGATGCAGTGAAGTGGCTGCCCCAGACGATAACTGCCCTCTGCCTCCTATGCTCCGCACAGAGCATTCGGGCCGAATCTTTCGAAGTAGGCTTCTATGACTACCCGCCGATGATGATCGAGGACGGCAGACGCGGCATCTATCAGGACATCCTCGATGAACTGGCCAGGCTCACTGGCGACACTTTCCATGTGCAGTACTACCCCTACCCGCGCATCGGCCTGCTGTTCAACGAGGGCCAGCTCGATATAGAGCCCGGGGTCTATCCGGGCTGGGTACAGAACCAGCCCAAACCGGGCATCTTCTCGGTACCGTTCGGCAAAGTGGTCGATGTGCTGGTCTTCGCGCCTAACAAGGCGTTCCCGGTGAAGCATCCCGAAGATCTGCGCGGCAAATCGGTGGGCATGGTACGCGGCTACGCCTATCCGGAACTGGCGCCACTGATCGCCAGCGGCCAGCTCGACCGACGCAATGCCCTGAATGAGCAGCAGTTGCTGGGCATGCTGAGCAAGTCACGCTTCGACCAGATCATCGTCAACAAGGCCATCGCCCAATACCACCAGCATTCGAGCAATGACTACGAGCGGCTGCATATCGGCGATGTGATCAGCGCCTATGACGTCAGCATGCGCGTGCACCCCAGGCATGCCGACTGGCTGGACAAGCTGGATGCGGCCATCATCCAGCTCAAACAGCAAGGCACCATCGACAGGATCTACGCCCGTTACGGCGTACACCTCTGATTGTCAGGCGGCCTCGACCCGCACCGGCACGCCATTGAGCGCCGCATTGCCGGATACCGCATCGAGCTGGCGCTCGTCGGTCAGGTCATTGGCGCTGGCGCCGGGCTGGGCGCTGGCAATCGCCATCTGCACCCCGGGGCGGGCATGCCCCCAGCCATGCGGCAGGCTGACCACGCCGGGCATCATCTCGTCGCTGGCTACCGCTTCCACTTCGATCATGCCGACTCGCGACTGCACACGCACGCGCTGGCCATCGGCCAGACCGCGCCCGGCCATATCATCCGGGTGCATCAGCAACTGGTGCCGCGGCTTGCCTTTCACCAGACGCTGGTAGTTGTGCATCCAGGAGTTGTTGCTACGTACGTGACGGCGGCCGATCAGCACCAGCTCGCCTGCGGCCGGCTGCGGCTCGGCGGCGAAGCGCGCCAGGTCGGCGACCAGCAGCTGCGGTGCGGCCTCGATAGCCTTCGACTCGGTCTTCAGCCGCGCCGCCAGGTTGGGCTTGAGCGGGCCCAGGTCGATGCCATGCGGCGCTTCGTGCAACGCCGCCAGGCTGAGCTTGTGCTCGGACTTGTCGCCGTAGGGGCCGAAACGCAGGCCCATATCGATCATCTGCGCCGGCGGCATGGTCGGCTTCAACTCGGTGCCGTTCTTGGCGGCGAAGGCCTTGGCCAGGCCGACGAAGATTTCCCAGTCATCCAGCGCGCCTGCCGGCTTGGCCAGTACCGGCTGGTTGAAGCGGGTGACATTGCGCACGGCGAACACGTTGAAGGTGGTGTCGTAGTGATCGTGCTCCAGCGGCGCGGTGGGCGGCAGGATCAGGTCGGCGTGACGGGTGGTCTCGTTGATATACAGGTCGACCGAGACCATGAACTCCAGGCCGTCCAGCGCCTGCTCCAGCTGGCGACCATTGGGTGTGGACAGTACCGGGTTGCCGGCGACGCTGATCAGCGCCTTGATCTGCCCCTCGCCCGGGGTGAGCATTTCCTCGGCCAGGGCCGCCACCGGCAGCTCGCCACCGTACTCCGGCAGGCCGGAGACGCGGCTCTGCCAGACATTGAAGTGACCGCCCGAGGTGCTCGCCACCAGATCGACTGCCGGGCTGGTGCACAGCGCGCCGCCGACGCTGTCCAGGTTGCCGGTCACCAGGTTGATCAGCTGGATCAGCCAGTGGCACAGGCTGCCGTAGGCCTGGGTCGATACGCCCATGCGCCCGTAGCACACCGCCGACTCGGCAGCGGCGAAGTCACGGGCCAGCTGGCGAATCTCGTTAGCAGGCACGCCACAGCGGCTGCTCATCAGCTCGGCAGTAAAGGGCGCGATGGCGTCCTGGACCTGCGCCAGACCATTGACCGGCAGTGGGCTTTCGCGGGTCAGTCCTTCCTCGAACAGGGTATTGAGCAGCCCCAGCAGCAGCGCCGCATCGTTACCCGGACGCACGAACAGATGCTGGTCGGCCATGGCCGCCGTTTCGCTGCGGCGCGGGTCGACCACCACCAGTTTGCCGCCACGGGCCTTGATCGCTTTCAGGCGCTTCTCCACATCCGGCACGGTCATGATGCTGCCGTTGGAGGCCAGCGGGTTGCCGCCGAGGATCAGCATGAACTGGGTGTGGTCGATGTCCGGAATCGGCAACAGCAGGCCGTGGCCGTACATCAGGTAACTGGTCAGGTGATGTGGCAGCTGGTCCACCGAGGTGGCGGAAAAACGGTTGCGCGTTTTCAGCTGGCCGAGGAAGTAGTTGCTGTGGGTCATCAGCCCGTAGTTGTGCACGCTGGGATTGCCCTGGTACACGGCCACGGCGTTCTTGCCGTGTTCGGCCTGGATGGCCGAGAACCGTTCGGCGACCAGTTCGAAGGCCGCGTCCCAATCGATCGGCTGCCACTGGCCGTCGACCTTGCGCATAGGTTGGCGCAGGCGGTCCGGGTCGTTCTGAATATCCTGCAGGGCCACGGCTTTGGGGCAGATATGACCGCGACTGAAGCTGTCCTGGGCATCGCCCTTGATGGAGAGAATCTGCCGGCTGCCGTCTTCGCGATCTTCGGTTTCGATGGTCAGGCCACAGATGGCCTCACACAGGTGGCACGCACGGTGATGGAGGGTCTTGGTCATGGCCTAGCCTCTTATATTCTTGTCCGAGACGACCGGTCGGGTCGCAATGGCAAGACTATGGAGGCTGGAGGGAGGGTTGGCCAGGGGCCTTTACTTCATGAATCGGCGGGCATCATGCCCACCGATTCAGACACAAGCCGAAGCACTCACAATGGCGCACCTGCTGGCGCGCCACAACAAGGCTTAGCGGATTGCGGTAACGGTGCCTTTGTTGCCGGTCACTTTGACGTTAACGGCTTTGTACACCACATAATCCTGCACGCTGACTTCATAGCGCGGCGCGACGATCAGGTCGGCACCGGAGGTTTTCACCGCTTTGAAGGCTGCTGCGGATTTGGCGGCTGCTACCGGGTCCAGGCCCAGAGCGAAACCACCTTCGCCACCACCATAGGTCACGCCGTCGGCGAACTGGGTATCACCACCCAGCTTGAACATACCGAAGAGGATGTTCACCGAAGACTCGCCACTGATGGACTCGCCCACTTTCACGTCTGCTTTCAGGTTGGTTTCAACTTCACCGTTCAGCGGAGCGCTCGGCTGGCTGTAGTTCTGGCTGGCACAGCCAGTCAGCAGGGCCAGAGCGGAAAAAGCGGCGGCATAGGCTACGTGTTTCATGCAAGACTCCTTTGCATAGAAGATCCATAACGCCCCGTTGCGGGACATCGAGGGTGCCTTTCAAGGCGGGGCGCATGGTAGGAGCGCCGCTCTAGGACGGGCAAGCCAGCGTTGCACTTTTGTGACAGCGACCACAGCCCGAGCAATTCCCCCTGAAACCTTTCGTCGCAGCCCTGGTCCGGGGGCAATTTGCTCCGGCGCGTCTTTTCCTTATAAGATCGCGCCCTTCCCCTTTGTCGCACCCACGCGGCTCCAGCCGTTGTGTGGTCTGCTTTTTCCCGGAAAAACCGGGCCGCGACAGTTGTCGAAATTAAGGTAGTGAATGATGAGCGCCAGACACTTTCTCTCGTTGATGGATTGCAGCCCCCAGGAACTGGGTGGACTGATCCGTCGAGCCATCGAGCTGAAAGACCTGCGCCGACGCGGTGTACTGTTCGAACCGCTGAAGAACCGCGTACTGGGCATGATCTTCGAGAAAGCCTCGACCCGTACCCGCCTGTCCTTCGAGGCCGGCATGATCCAGCTCGGCGGCCAGGCCATCTTCCTCTCGCCGCGCGACACCCAGCTGGGCCGTGGCGAGCCGATCGGCGATACCGCCATCGTCATGTCGAGCATGCTCGATGCGGTGATGATCCGTACCTTCGCCCACAGCACCCTGACCGACTTCGCCGCCAACTCGCGCGTACCGGTGATCAACGGCCTGTCCGATGACCTGCACCCCTGCCAGCTGCTGGCCGACATGCAGACCTACCAGGAAGCCCGTGGCAGCATCGCCGGCAAGACCGTGGCCTGGGTCGGTGACGGCAACAACATGTGCAACTCCTACCTGGAAGCCGCCGTGCAGTTCGACTTCCAGCTGCGCATCGCCTGCCCCGAAGGCTATGAGCCCAAGGCGGAGTTCCTCGCCGCTGCCGGCGACCGCGCCAAGATAGTGCGTGATCCCAAGGAGGCCGTAGCCGGCGCCCACTTGGTCAGCACCGACGTGTGGACCTCCATGGGCCAGGAAGAAGAGAACGCCAAGCGCCTGGCCGCGTTCACTCCTTACCAGGTCAACCGCGCCCTGCTCGATGCAGCGGACTCCGAGGTGATCTTCCTCCACTGCCTGCCCGCCCACCGTGGCGAGGAAATCAGCCAGGACCTGCTGGACGACCCGCGCTCGCTGGCCTGGCAGCAGGCGGAGAATCGCCTGCACGCACAGAAAGCCCTGCTGGAAATGCTGGTCGAGCCGGCCTACCACGCATGAGCCAGGTGCTGCTGTCGCTGCGCGAGCTGGCTTGCGGCTACCAGCAGCACCGTGTGGTGCAGACCCTCAACCTGCACCTCAACGCCGGTGATATCGGCTGCCTGCTCGGCCCCTCGGGCTGCGGCAAGACCACCACCCTGCGCGCCATCGCCGGCTTCGAGCCGGTGCTGGAAGGCGAGATCGAGCTGGGCGGCGAAGTCATCTCCCGCGCCGGCTACACCCTGGCACCGGAGAAGCGCCGCATCGGCATGGTGTTCCAGGACTACGCGCTGTTCCCCCACCTCAACGTGGCGGATAACGTCGCCTTCGGCATCCGCAAGCACCCCGAACGCGAACGCATAACGGCCGAACTGCTGGAGCTGGTCAAGCTGACCCACCTGGGCAAACGCTTCCCCCACGAGCTGTCCGGTGGCCAGCAGCAACGCGTGGCCCTGGCCCGCGCCCTGGCCCCGGAACCGCAGCTGCTGCTGCTCGACGAGCCCTTCTCCAACCTCGATGGCGAGCTGCGCCGACGCCTCAGCCATGAGGTCCGCGACATCCTCAAGGCCCGTGGTACCAGCGCCATTCTGGTGACCCACGATCAGGAAGAAGCCTTCGCCGTCAGCGACCATGTCGGCGTGTTCCACGAAGGTCGCCTGCAGCAGTGGGACACCCCCTTCAACCTGTACCACGAGCCGCTGACGCCCTTCGTCGCCAGCTTCGTCGGCCAGGGCTATTTCATTCGCGGCCAGCTGCTCAGCCCGGATACGGTGCAGACCGAGCTGGGCGTGATTCGCGGCAACCGCGCCTACACTTGGGCGCCGGGCAGCTCGGTGGACGTACTGCTGCGTCCGGACGATATCGTACCGGCGCCGGATGGCGAACTGCGGGCGCAAATCGTGGGTAAAACCTTCCTCGGTGCCGCCACGCTGTATCGCTTGCAGCTACCCACCGGCAGCCAGCTGGAAGCCCTCTTCCCCAGCCATGCAGACCATCTGCCGGGCCAGCAGGTCGGCATCCGCATCGCCGCTGACCATCTGGTGGTGTTCCCGGCGCCGGGCAGCGTGGCGGCCCAGATCAACCTGGGCGACTCGGGCGTACGGCGCTACAGCGGTAGCTGATAACACTTCGCCGCGTCAGCTCAGACAAGCAACCTGCCGCTGGCCACCAGCACCGCCTGGCCGGCGATTTTCACCCGCTCGCCTTCCAGGCGGCAGTGCAACTCGCCACCACGCGCCGAACACTGAAATGCACTCAGCTCACGCTTGCCCAGACGCTCCGCCCAGTAAGGCGTGAGGATGCAGTGCGCAGAGCCGGTCACCGGGTCCTCATCGATCCCCAATCCGGGGGCGAAGTAACGCGAGACGAAGTCGTGCCGCTCGCCGCGCGCAGTGGCGATCACGCCCAGCCCCGGCAGTTTGGCCAGCGCCTTCAGATCCGGCGTGCAGGCACGCAGGGCCTGTTCCGACTCCAGCTCGGCCAGCAGCTCCTTGCCGACCTGCACGCTCAGCACCCGCTGTCCGAGAATCTGTGCGACCTCCTCGGCCAGCTCGGCCGGCTGCAGATACTGCGCGGGAAAATCCAGCACCAGCCGCTCCCCTTCACGGCTCACGGCCAAGGCGCCGGACTGGCAGGTGAAGTCCAAGCGCTCGCCGGCCTCGCCATACACCGCGAACAGCACATGGGCACTGGCCAGAGTGGCATGGCCGCACAGCGGCACCTCACACGCTGGGGTAAACCAGCGAATGTGCCAGGCTGCCCCCTCACGCACGACGAACGCCGTCTCGGCCAGGTTGTGCTCGGCGGCAATACGCTGCATCAAGTCATCGTCGAGCCAGGCCTCAAGCCGATAGACCATGGCCGGATTACCGGCGAACGGGCGGTCGCTGAAAGCATCTACCTGATGAAAATCGAGTTGCATGGTGGGCTCCTGCCAAAGGGAAATCAGGCGCCCAGCATGCCCGGACTGATGAGCACCGACCCGGTACAGTCATACAGCAAGGCAGCACTACAGCTGCACTGTATCAAGGCGCTGCGAGCTAGCGCGGTGCAGCGCTAAATCGCGAAAGGTTCTTAAACCTTCACTAATTCTTAATAAATCAGTCACTTGTAAATCCTGGCACGCCGCCTGCTATGGCTGGCTCCGGTCAGCACAACGGCGTGTCTGCCAACTCAACCGACAACGACGTCACGACAGCCCGCTCTCGTTCAGCAGAGCCCGGCAATCGTGGCGTTTTTTTTTGCGTTATTTGGAGACCACCATGCACATGACCAAACTGTCCCTGCTGCCCCTCGCCGTGGCCTGCGCCACCTTCAGCCATGGCGCCAACGCCGCGGAAGACCTCGGCAACCTGATCGCCCGCGGCAAGGTCAACCTTGAGGCCCGCTACCGCTACGAGAACGTCGATCAGGACAACGCCCTGAACAACGCCAACGCCCAGACCCTGCGCACCCGCATCACCGTGCAGAGCGGCAAATGGTACGGTCTTTCCGGCCTGGTCGAGGCCGACAACGTCAGCCGTATCGGCGATGCCGCCTACAACAGCACCCGCAATGGCCAGAGCGATTTCTCCGTGGTCGCCGACCCGGACGGTAGCGAGATCAACCAGGCCCTGCTGCGTTACGACTTCAAGAAAGGCAACGCCGTAGTCGGTCGCCAGCGCATCCTTCTGGACAACCAGCGTTTCGTCGGCGGCGTGGCCTGGCGGCAGAACGAGCAGACCTTCGACGGCGTGCTCGGCCAGCTCAAGCCGCTGACCGGCATGACCCTGACCTACAGCTATATCGACAACATCAACACCATCTTCGGCCCGAACGACAACCGCTTCGACACCAAGCTCAACCCGGCCAACATCGAAGGCCACAGCCACCTGTTCAATGCCCAGTACATTCTCCTGCGCGACCGCCGCGGCGCCCCGCAACTGACCCTGACCGGCTACAGCTACCTGCTCGGCCTGGACAACATCGCCGTAACCGGAGCCGCAGCGCTGGGCAGCCTGTCCAGCCGCACCAACGGCGTGCGCGCCACTGGGGTAATCGGTGCCTTTACCCTGATCGGTGAATACGCCCAACAGAATGACTACGCCGACAATCCGCAGGAACTGGACAGCGAGTACTACCTGGCCGAGCTCGGTTACAACTGGAAGGGCATGGTCTTCAAGGGCGGCTACGAGGTGCTGGGCGGCGACGGCGGCACCGGTAACCGCGCTTTCCAGACTCCGCTGGCAACCAAGCACGCCTTCCAGGGCTGGGCCGACGTCTTCCTCACCACCCCGGCCGACGGCATCGAGGATGCCTATGTCGGTGTCACCGCTCCGCTGTGGGGCGGCCAGTTCCAGGCCTGGTACCACGACTTCGGCGCCGAACAGACCAGCGACAGTTACGGTACTGAAATCGATATCTCCTACGGCCACCCCATCCCTGGCGTGCCTGGCCTGGTAGGCCTGGTCAAGTACGCCAACTACCACGCCGACTCAGACACCCCGCTTCTGCGTGGCAACGTGGCCAACGTCGACACCGACAAATTCTGGCTGCAGCTGCAATACACCTACTAAGGGCCAGCCGTTGGCACGAGGCTGCACCGCAGCCTCGTCGCCGCAAGGAGGACACCATGCGTAAACTGATCTCCCGCAGCCTGCTCGCCCTGGCCCTCGGCCTGAGCAGCCTGCCCTGCTGGGCCACCATCAACGACGCCGAAGCCATGAACCTGTCCGGCATGCAACGCATGCTCAGCCAGCGCATCGCCAAGAGCTACCTGATGATCGGCACCCAGGTGCGCAGCGAACAGGCCATCGAACAGTTGGACCAGAGCGTGGCGCGCTTTGAAAGCAATTTCATGGCACTCACCGAGTACGCGCCGAACAAGGCCATCGCCGAAGCCCTCGATCACGTCGAGAGCACCTGGCAAAGCTATCGTGAGCTGGCCCTGTCCCATCCCACCCGTGAGCAGGCCGTATGGCTGCTGCAGCTCAGCGACCGGTTACTGGAACAGAGCGAAGCCGTCGTGCGCCTGGTCGAAACCCATACCGGCAGTGCCGATGCACGATTGGTCAACCGCAGTGGTCGCCAGCGCATGCTCAGCCAGCGCATCGCCAAGTTGTACCTGGCAATGAGCTGGAACCTGCCCATACACGAGCTGCCACAACAGTTGCAGCAGGCCACCAGTGAATTCGAGGCGGCGCAGCAGGAGTTGCTCGGTGCCGAGCAGAACACCCCGCAGATTGCTGCCGCGCTGAAGAAGGTCGATGCCCAGTGGCGCTTCGCCCGCGCCGGTTTCAGCCTGTCTGCTGACGCCCACTATGTACCGACGGTGATCGCCACCACTACCGAGACCCTGCTCAAGCAGATGAACGAACTGACCAGTGCCTACGAAGAGGTGATGCGGCAGAAGAGCTGACCGGGATCGCCCCGGATTGAATCCGGGCTACGCCGTCTACAGATCAGTGTCGCTCTACACCATAGGCCTTGAGCAGCGCCTGCAAACGACCATCGGCACGGTAGCGACGCAGGCCCTGTTCGAACAGCTCGACATGACGAAGGCTGCCAGGCAGCGCCGGAGAAAAAGCCAGGTAGATCGGCACATCCGGCTCACGGCAGCCCGCCTCACGCAGCTCGCCGCTACGCCCTAATGCGGCGAGGCGCGACTGCACCACCCAGCTGTTCTCGATCATGACATCCAGGCGCCCATGGCCCAGCTTGCTCAGGTTGAGGTCGAGCGCCTTGTTACCGGCGGCCACCTGCACCCACTCGTTGTGGCCACGCTGCGCAGCCACATAAGCATTGAGCGCCTCGCCGTAGCTGTAGTCGTTGATCACCCCGAGCCGCACCGAGGCCAGTGACTCCACACCGTCGAAGTGCCAGGTGGAGTCCGGCCGGGTATAGAAGCAGTTACGTGACAGCGCCACCGGCGTCTCGGTGAACAGGAAGTCAGGCGCATCCTCGACCCCGGCACCTACGGCGGCATTGATCTCGCCGCGTCGCACTTCCTGCAGTACCCGCGCCCAGTTGCGCATCTCATAGCGCACCTCGATACCGGCCTCGGCAAAGATGTTTCGCGCCAGCTCGACGAAGATGCCGGGGCGCTCGCTACCGGGCTCGCAATTGATCGGGCACCAGATATCCGCAGCGATCACCACGGTCTCGCCCCGGGCCAGCCCGCTGCAACTCAGGCACACCAGCAGCGGCAGGAAGCGCAGGCTTGGTAACAGGCGACGGCGTGATTGCATGCGGCGATCTCAGGAGGAACCGAGGCAGTTGTACCACCCTCAGCTGTCGCTGCGCACCCTCTGCACGGCGTCCAGCCAACCGGCGTAGAGCTTGCTGCGATGCATGTCGGCCATGCGCGGGGAGAAACGCTGCTGGCGGTGCCAGTGGCTGGCGATCTCATCCAGGCTGGCGTAAAGCCCCGCCTGCAGGCCGGCCAGGTAGGCCACGCCAAGGGCGGTGGTTTCGGTCACCACCGGGCGCTCCACCGCCACGCCAAGGATATCGGCGAGGAACTGCATGACCCAGTTGTTCACCACCATGCCGCCGTCAACCCGCAGCGCACTGGGCTCGGCGGCGCCATCCTGGCGCATGGCTTCGAGCAGGTCGCGGGTCTGGTAGCACACCGATTGCAAGCCGGCGGTGACGATCTCCTTGATCCCGGTATCGCGGGTCAGGCCGAAGATGGCGCCGCGCGCCTTGGGGTCCCAATAAGGCGCGCCAAGGCCGGTGAAGGCCGGTACCAGATAGACGCCGCAGGCATCGCCGGTCTGCTCGGCGAGGATTTCGGTGTCGCGGGCATCGCTGATCAGCTTGATGCCGTCGCGCAGCCATTGCACCGCAGCGCCGGCGACGAAGATGCTGCCCTCCACCGCGTAGGTGACCTTGCCATTCAGGCGATAACCCACGGTGGTCAGCAGCCGATTCTGCGACGCCACCGGTGTGCTGCCGGTGTTCTGAATCATGAAGCAGCCGGTGCCGTAGGTACTCTTGACCATGCCCTCCTGGAAACAGGCCTGACCGATCAGTGCCGCCTGCTGGTCGCCGGCCATGCCCAGTACCGGAATACCGGCGCCGAGCAGCCCCGGCTCGGTGACACCAAACTCGGCGGCGCAGTCCAGCACCTCCGGCAGCAGGCTGCGAGGAATTTCGAACAACTCCAGCAGCTCGTCGTCCCACTGCTGCTCATGGATGTTGAACATCAGAGTGCGCGAGGCGTTGCTGGCGTCGGTACGGTGCACCTTGCCACCGGTCAGACGCCACAGCAAAAAGCTGTCCACGGTGCCGAAACGCAACTCGCCGCGTTCGGCACGGGCACGGGCACCGGGCACATGGTCAAGGGTCCAGCGCAGCTTGGTCGCAGAGAAATAGGGATCGATCAGCAGACCGGTCTTCGAAGCCACCCGCTCCTCATGGCCTTCGGCCTTGAGCCCCGCACAGTAGTCGGCGGTACGGCGATCCTGCCAGACAATGGCCGGGTGAATCGGCGTGCCGGTAGCGGCATCCCAGACGATGGTGGTCTCGCGCTGGTTGGTGATGCCGATGGCCAATACATCCTCGGCCTTCAGGCCCTTGCTGGCCAGCACCTCGCGACACACCGCCAAGGTAGTTAGCCAGATTTCCTCGGCGTCATGCTCCACCCAGCCATCCTTGGGGAAATATTGCTTGAACTCGCGCTGGGCACTGGCCAGTGGCAGGCCCTGGGCGCTGAAGACAATGGCCCGGGAGCTGGTGGTGCCCTGGTCGATGGCAAGCAGGTATTGGGACATGCTCTTTTCCTTATTGTTATGTCGTGATTTAAAGGTAGGAGCAGGCTAGACAGAAGCCATTCGCGAGCAGAGCTCGCTCCTACCATTACAGATTCGGGATCACTCCCGGCCAATGGCCGCGAAGCTGCCCTGGGTATGCTGCGCCAATACCTCCGCCGCCAGCTCCACCTCCAGGCCACGTCGCCCGGCGCTGACGTGAATGGTCGGATGCTGACGGGCGCTCTCGTCGATAAAAGTGCGCAGACGCTTCTTCTGCCCCAGCGGGCTGATGCCACCCACCAGGTAACCCGTGCTGCGCTGGGCCTGCTGCGGATCGGCCATATCAGCCTTCTTGGCACCCGCAGCCTGGGCCAGGGCCTTGAGATCCAGCGTACCGGCTACCGGCACCACGGCCACCAGCAGTTCGCCCTTCTCGGTCGCCGCCAGCAGGGTCTTGAACACCCGCGCCGGGTCCAGCCCCAGCTTTTCCGCCGCCTCCAGACCATAGGAAGCAGACTTGGGATCGTGGTGATAGCTGAGGACCTTGTGCTCGGCCTTGGCCTTTTTCAGCAGATCGATGGCTGGGGTCATGTTCGAATGTGAAAATCAGCTGACGAAGTGGCGTACCTTAACGGAAAAAACTGCCAGGAGCAGGTTTAAAGTCACACGGCGGCGGCCCGCAGAGCGCTGGCCGAGTATAAAAGGCGCGCCAGACCGGCACCTCGTTATACTCCGCCAGCCAATAACAACAACCAGACGATCAGCTGCCGTGGAAACGGCTCTAGCCACGAAGGCCGCTGATCGCGACTGAAGCCGCTCCCACACAGCCTGGACAGCGCTACCAAGGAACGCCATGAGTCTCCCACCCCGCCAGCAAAGCATTCTCGAACGCGCCCGCGAGCGCGGCTATGTCAGCATCGATGAGCTGGCCCAGTCCTTTGCCGTCACCCCGCAGACCATTCGCCGCGACATCAACCAGCTGGCCGAGCAAGGGTTGCTGCGACGTACCCATGGCGGTGCGGCCAGTGAGGCATCGAGCATCCAGAACACGGCTTATGCCATGCGCGCCGGCCAGATGCGCGACGAAAAGCAGCGCATTGCCGAGGCTGTGGCGGCCGCCATTCCCGATCACGCCTCGCTGTTCATCAACATCGGTACCACCACCGAAGCCATCGCCCGCGCCCTGCTCGGCCACAAGCACCTCAAGGTGATCACCAACAACCTGCATGTGGCCGCGACCCTGGCCGACAAGGCCGACTTCGAAGTGCTGGTGGCCGGCGGCAGCGTACGCAGCGACGGCGGCGTGGTGGGCCAGGCGGCGGCGGACTTCATCCAGCAGTTCAAGGTCGACTACGCAGTGATGGGTATCAGCGGCATCGATGAGGATGGCAGCCTGCTCGACTTCGACTACCAGGAAGTGCGCGTCTCCCAGGCCATCATCGACAACGCCCGCCAGGTACTGCTGGCCGCCGACTCCAGCAAGTTCGGGCGCAACGCCGTGGTGCGCCTGGGCTCCATCGCCCTGGTCGACCACATCTACACCGACGCCCCGCCCTCCAGCGGCCTGAACCGGCTGCTGCACGAGCAGAAGATCCAGCTGCATCTGGTCTGATCCCGTAGTCCGGATGCAATCCGTGAAGCAGGCAGCTTCGGTCCCGGATTGCATCCGGGCTACGCGGCTGATCGACAGCCTGCACACAGACGCCCAGCCCCGCCGATGCTCCACCCGCTAAGCAAGCGCAAGATCCAGCTGCATCTGGCCTGATCCCGTAGCCCGGATGCAATCCGGGAAGCAGGCAGCTTCGATCCCGGATTGAATCCGGGCTACGCGGCTGATCGACCACCTGCACACAGACGCCCAGCCCCGCCGATGCTCCACCCGCTAAACGAGCGCAAGATCCAGCTGCATCTGGTCTAATCCCGTAGCCCGGATGCAATCCGGGAAGCAGGCGGCTCCGATCCCGGATTGCATCCGGGCTACAGCCGACGCCCCCTCTCCCATTCATGGGAGAGGGTCAGGGAGAGGGCTGTATCGGCACGGCCCCCCCCCCCCCCCCCCCCACCCCCCCACCCGGGGGGGGGGGACCCCCCAACCCAAAAAACAACACCCCCCACACCCAATAAAAACAAGACGAAAACA
>JAYQUJ010000080.1:0-19005 GCA_038147895.1 Pseudomonas sp. | reverse complement strand
GTAGTGGTATCTTTCACCGTCGCGCTCTGGCCGTCGGCGGCGATGTCGATCTGCTGGATATCCACGGCCATGCTGTAGCTGTCCAGCCCGCCCCAGCCCTGTTGCAGGAGTTGTCGGTACTTGGCGGCATCCAGTTCGATGCTGCCCTTGGCGGCGGAAATCCTGATGCTCACGTCATCGCTCATCAGCCCGAGCACACCGTCGATATCGCGCTGCGAGGCGGCAACGGTCATCTCGTCGTAGAGGGTGCGGATGTTGTCTTCCGTCAGCGCGGAGTCGGCATGGGCCAGCGGGGCGAACAGGCAGAACAGGGACAGCGCGAGCTTTTTCATGAGTCATCCTTGTGTGGCTGCCTTCGGCATGAAGGCCGGGTTCGATCCTAACGGTACGAGACGGGGTAGTGAAGGCGGTTGGCCTTAGTGCTGATACAGCGGCACCCCCAGGCTAAGTAGCGAGCCAGTGCTGCCAGCTGTTGGCGACCGGGGTTGCGTCTTGTTCGGCTTGGTAAATCGCGGCTGAAGCCGCTCCCACGGACAGCGTTGAAGCGAGTGCATAGAGGGGTTTTGTGGGAGCGGCTTCAGCCGCGAAAAAACCGTCACTCCAAGCTTTCAGAACATTCTTCCTGCAACCAGTCGAGCAACGCCCGAACTGCCGGCTGCCGCTCGCGGCCCGGCACGCATAACGCCAGATAGCGGGCGCCGGGCAGGCGAATGTCCTCGCGGTAGGGGCACAGCAGGCCGTTGACCAGGCTGTCGGAGACCAGTACCGAGCTGGCCAGTGCCAGGCCCTGGCCGGAGATGGCTGCTTGCAAGGCGTAGTGTTCGTCGGGGTAATCACGACAGGTCGCGCTGGCCGCCCAGGGCTCGTTTGCCTGTTCGGCCCAGCTCTGCCAGGAAGGCAGCCCGGACAGTGGTGACTCCCAGCCCACGCCAATCAACTCCGCATCAAACGGCAGGCTCTCCAGCAGCTGTGGCGCGGCATAGGCAGCGAAGTGCTCCTCCAGCAGGGCAAGCTGGTGTAGTTCGGGGTAGTCACCAAGGCCGCAGCGGATCACCAGGTCAATGCTGGCATCGCGCTGCAGGTCGACCAGCTCGTTGCTGGTCTCGATGCGCACGCGAATGCCGGGGTGACGTTTGTAGAAGCGCCCGAGCCTCGGAATCAGCCAGAGCGCGGCAAAGGCTGGCATGGTGCTCAGGCTGATGCATTGCTCGCCAGCCTGTGGGCGCAAGGCGGCCAGGCTGTGGTCGATCTCCAGCAGGGCGCTGTGCAGACTGCGGCGCAGTTGCTCGCCGGCTTCGCTCAGGCGTACACCACGCCCCAGGCGCTCGAACAACAACACCCCCAGCCACTGCTCCAGGCCACGAATCTGGTGGGATACCGCCGTGGGCGTGACGCTGAGTTCCTGCGCGGCTGCACGGAAACTGGCCAGGCGCGCTGCCGACTCGAAGGTGCGCAGCGCGGTAAGGGGGAGGCGGGCAAACATGCAGACGTCCTGACGGGTGAGTTGAATTCATCCTGGCGAACTATAGGTCATTTGTCTCTCGTTCTCGGCAAACATAGAGTAAGCGCCCATGCAGGGCCGCTTCGGCGCTGCTTTGAGGAGATCAGGGCGATGCAAGGGGCGAAGAGAAAGGTGACACAGGCTGTGCTCTATGAGCTGGTCGCCGCCTTGTTCGTGGCGCCAGCCATCGCATTGGTCTTCGACAAGGGACTGGCGCATTCCGGAGCGCTGGCACTGTTGCTGTCGCTGCTGGCGCTGACCTGGAACATGCTGTTCAACAGCCTGTTCGAGTACTGGGAAGCCCGGCAAAAACAGCGAACCCGCACCTTCGGCCGGAGACTGTTGCATGCGCTGGGCTTCGAGGGTGGCCTGACTCTGCTGTTGGTACCGGTGATGGCCTGGTGGCTGGAGATCGGCTGGTGGCAAGCGCTGGTTGCCGATATCGGTCTGCTGACGTTTTTCTTCTTCTACGCCCTGGTCTTCCAATGGGCCTTCGACCTGATCTTCGGCGTGCCGGAGTCAGCGCGCGATTGCGTGCCGGGCGCGTGCAACGGCTGAGCCGATCAGCCCAGTTGCAGCAGCATGTCCGCCAGCACGCCATGGCGGATTTGCCGCAGCAGGCGCAGCTCGCCTGCGCTCAAACCCTGCTGCAGCGCCACATCCAATAGCTGATCCGCTGCCTCGGGCAGCCTGCCCAACAGGCTATCGAGTTGCCGGGTCGTCACGCTGGCCGGCAGGCCGAGCGCTTCGCCGAAGGCCAGCACATCAACGCGCGTCAGCTCGGCAAAGCGGCGTGCCTTGCCCATTGGCCAGGACAGTTCGGCCGAGCCCCACGCATTGTCGCGGGCGTAGACGCTGGTGCTGAGCAGGTCGTAGTGCGGCGTCAGCTCGATGCCACGGGCGCCGACGAAGAACGACAGGTTCTTCAGGTGCGCGTCATTGTTGCCGAGCAGGGCGTTGAACAGCGCCCAGCGCAACAGTGCCTGGCGACTCAGTGCCTTGCTGCGGCACAACGCGACCAGGCGTTGTAGGGTTTCCAAGGTGGCCATGCGGTATTTGTAGGTGCGGTCCAGCGACAGCAGCTGGCAGGCGTCCAGTACATGGCGGCGCTGCAGGCGTCCGTCGCCCCGTTGGCGGTCGAAGCGCTCGACCAGATAGACCGAATGTGGCACCTGGCGCAGTTCAACCGCTGGCACCGGCAGCTTCATGGCAGCCGCCAAGCGCATGACGAACCACTCGTTGGCGGCGCTGTGCGGGTAGTGCTCGCGTTCGGGATGGTCCGGCTTGAGGATGTGGGTGGATGGCTCCTGCCCTAGCGGCTCGTACAGCTCACCCGCTTGCAGCACTAGCGCCAGCTTGTGTTGCGCGCCAGCCAGTGACATGCGTTTGGGCGCGGATTGGCCTAGGGAAACTCTGGGCAGGTTGTCGATACGCCGTGCCAGCTCGGTGGTCGGCAGCGGCTGCAGGCCGCCGCCCGGCAGTGGCTGCTCGGGTGGCAGCAGGGTCAGCGCCCCGGCCGATTCGGCGCCGTAGTAGGCGAGCAGGGCGAACGCGTCGGCCACGTCGACCCTTGCATCCTGGGCCAGCAGGCTGCGCGCCTGCTCCTCCGGCAGCAGGTTGTCGAAGAACCACTGCACCGGACGTTGGCTGCCGCCGTCATGGATTTCACCGCTAGCGCGCGGCAACTGCGGTGCCAGATCGAAACCTTCGGTGGAGGCCAGCCAACCGGGCTCGTAGGCGAACTGCCAGAGGTTGTCCTGTTCGCGCAGCAGTCCTACTGGCTGCTCGTTGAGCCAGACGCGCAGCTGCCTCATGGCGCATCCTCGGGCACTTCAAGATGTATGCGCACGCCCAGCTCATCGAGCAGGCGCAGTACCTTGCCTAGCTGCACCGTACCCTTGCCCAGCTCGACATCGCGCAAAAATACGTGGCTCGCTTCGATAATCGCCGCCATATCGTCCTGGCGGATGCCCTGGCGCTTGCGCAACTGGCGGGCGAGGGTACCGATATCGGCTGCGTTGTGGATGGTGATCAGCGGCATGGCGGCCTCCAAATCTAAACTAAGGCTTAGATTACTTGCGCTGCTGGATGAATTTCAACCGAATATAAGTTGTGGCTTAGTTTTATCCTCGAAAATGTGCCGAGATGAGCAAATCTAAGCTCTAGCTTATTTTCTAAGGCGATGCGCAAAAAAAGCCCCGCGACCAGGAGCGGATCGCGGGGCGCGCAATGGTCGGCAAGGGCAGGCCGACCCAGGAGGAAAGGGTGCTCAGGCGCTCGGTTGCCAGCCGCCACCCAAGGCTTTGTAGATGGCGACGATGCCGCTATACAGCTCGACTTCGGCCTGCGCCTGGGCGTCTTCGGCGGCCAGGCGTTCGCGTTCGGCATCCAGCAGCACCAGGAAGTCCACGGTGCCTTCGCGATAGCGCACAGCGGCCTGCTCGGCGGCGGCGCGGGTGGCTTCCGACTGGCGAACCAGCGACACCAGGCGCTGTTGGCGCTTGCTGTAGTCGCTGAAGGCGTTTTCCGACTCTTCCAGCGCGACCAGCACCTGCTGCTCGTAGTTGGCCAGCGCGCCTTCGGCATCAGCCTTGGCGCCGCGAATACGGGCGCGCACGCTGCCCAGATCGAACGCAGCCCAGCTGATGGTGGGGGCCACGGCCCAGGCACGGGCATCGGCGGCGCCAATCTGCGAACCGCGCCCAGCGGTGAAGCCGAGGAAACCGGACAGGCTCACGCGCGGGAACAGATCCGCCGTGGCTACGCCCACCTGCGCGGTGGCTCCGGCCAACTGGCGCTCGGCGGCGCGGATATCGGGGCGGCGGCGCAGCAGCTCGGCCGGATCACCGATCGGCAGCGCCTTGGCGATCACCGGTAACGGTTTGGGCGACAGGTCCACGCTCAGCTGCTCCGGTCGCTGGCCGAGCAGGGTGGCAATGCGGTTGCGTGCCCGCGCTTCGATGGCCTGCAACTGCGGCACGCTGGCCTCGGTGGCCGCCAGGCGACCATCGGCGCGCAGCACGTCCAGCTCGTTACCGATGCCGGCATCACGCAGTTGCACGGTGAGTGCGCGGGAGTCCTGCTGATTTTTCAGGTTCTCCTTGGCGATGGCTTCACGCAGCTGAGCGCCGCGCAAGGTGCCGTAGGCATCGACCAGTTCGGCGATCAGGCTGACCTGCAGCTGTTGCAACTCGGCCTCGGCCACGCCGATGTCAGCCTCGCTGGCTTCGATCTGGCGCTGGATGCGGCCGAACAGATCCAGCTCCCAGGCCATGTTCAGGCCCAGGTCATAGCGTTCCTGGCGGATGCGCTCTTCAGTGGTCGGCGGTTGCTGGGCCTTGCCGAACTCACCGCTGGCGGTGCTGGTGATCACCGGGAACTGGTCATTACCGACGTCGTCACGAATGGATCGGGCCGCCTTGAGGCGGGCGAAGGCCACGCGCAGCTCGCGGTTTTCCTGCAGTGACTGCTGAACCAGCTGGTTCAGCGTGGCGTCGTCGAACTGCTGCCACCACAGCGTTTCGAAACGCTCACGCTCGACCTTGGCAGAATCGGCAGCGGCGAGCCGCGCGGGCTCGGTTGCCGGGGCCTGGTAGTCCGGGCCCACGGCGCAGGCGGAAACGGCCAGGGCCAGCAGGACAGGGGCGAAAGCCTTGTACATCATGCGTGTGCTTCCTTGATCAGGGCGGCCTTGCGCGCTTCGCGTTTCTCCACGAAGGCGCGGATCAGTACGTAGAACACCGGGGTCAACAGCAGGCCGAAGAAGGTCACCCCGATCATGCCGCTGAACACCGCCACACCCATGGCGTGGCGCATTTCCGCACCGGCACCGGAGCTGAGCACCAGGGGCACCACGCCCATGATGAAGGCGATGGAAGTCATCAGAATCGGGCGCAGACGCAGGCGGCAGGCTTCCAGCACCGCGCTCATGCGGTCCATGCCTTCTTCCTGCTTTTCCTTGGCGAACTCGACGATGAGGATGGCGTTCTTGCACGCCAGGCCCACCAGTACGATCAGGCCGATCTGGGTGAACACGTTGTTGTCGCCACCGGCCAGGATTACCCCGGTGATGGCGGAGAACAGCACGGTCGGCACGATCAGAATCACCGCCAGCGGCAGGCTCCAGCTTTCGTACTGGGCGGCCAGCACCAGGAAGGCCAGCAGCACGCAGAGCGGGAAGATGAAGATCGCGGTGTTGCCGGCGAGGATCTGCTGGTAGGTCAGGTCCGTCCACTCATAGGCCATGCCGTTGGGCAGCTCTTCGTCGAGCAGCTTGGCGATGGCTGCTTCGGCCTGGCCGGAACTGTAGCCGGGCGCCGCCGCACCGTTGATCTCGGCGGTGATGAAACCGTTGTAGTGCATCACCCGATCCGGGCCGGCGCTGTTCTCGACCTTGACGAAGGTCGACAGCGGCACCATTTCCCCGCGGTTGTTGCGCACCTTGAGCTGGCCGATCTGCTCCGGCTCCAGACGGAACTGCTGGTCGGCCTGGACGTTGACCTGATAGGTGCGACCAAAGCGGTTGAAGTCGTTGGCATACAGCGAACCCAGGTACACCTGCATGGTGTCGAAGATGTCGCTGATGGCCACGCCGTGGGTCTTGGCTTTTTCGCGGTCGATGTTGGCGTCGATCTGCGGCACGTTGACCTGGTAGCTGGTGAACAGCGACATCGGGTCCAGTTCCGGCAGCTGACGGGCCTTGGCCAGGATGTTCTGAGTCTGCTGGTACAGCTCTTCGTAACCCAGGTTGCCGCGATCCTCGACCTGCAGGCGGAAGCCGCCGATGGTGCCGAGGCCCTGTACGGGAGGTGGCGGGAAGATGGCGATGTAGGCGTCCTGAATCTCGGCGAACTGCTGGTTCAGCTCGGCGGCGATGGCGCCGGCCGACATCGACGGGTCCTTGCGTTCATCGAAGGGCTTGAGCGGGGTGAACACGATGCCGCTGTTCGGGCTGTTGGTGAAGCCGTTGATCGACAGGCCCGGGAAGGCCACGGTGTTCTCCACGCCCGGATGCTTGCTGGCGATCTCGGACATGCGCTTGATCACGTCTTCGGTGCGATCGAGGGTGGCGGCGTCTGGCAGTTGGGCGAAGGCGACCAGGTACTGCTTGTCCTGCTGCGGCACGAAGCCGGTCGGGGTGCTGGAGAAGCCCAGGTAACCGAGCACCAGCAGGCCACCGTAGACCAGCAGGGCGATGGAGCTACCACGCAGCACGCGCTTCACGGTGCCGACGTAGCCATGGCTGGCGCGGTCGAAGAAACGGTTGAACGGAGCGAACAGCCAGCCGCCGAACAGTTTGTCGAGCACGCGGGAGAAACGATCCTTGGGTGCGTGGTGATCCTTCAGCAACACCGCGGCCAGGGCCGGCGACAGTGTCAGCGAGTTGAAGGCCGAGATCACCGTGGAGATGGCGATGGTCAGCGCGAACTGCTGGTAGAACTGCCCGGTAAGGCCGGAGATGAAAGCGGTCGGTACGAACACGGCGCAAAGAACGAGCGCTGTTGCGACGATCGGGCCGGTGACTTCCTTCATGGCCTGGCGGGTGGCTTCCACCGGTGTCTTGCCGAGGCCGATATTACGCTCGACGTTCTCCACCACAACGATGGCGTCGTCCACCACGATGCCGATGGCCAGCACCAGGCCGAACAGCGACAGGGCATTGAGCGAGAAGCCGAACAGGTGCATCACGGCGAAGGTGCCGATCAGCGACACCGGTACGGCTGCCAGCGGAATGATCGAGGCGCGCCAGGTCTGCAGGAACAGGATCACCACGAGCACCACCAGCACGATGGCTTCGAGCAGGGTGTGTACCACCGCCTCGATGGAGCCGCGCACGAAGATGGTCGGGTCGTAGACGATCTCGTAGTCCACGCCCTGGGGGAAACTCTGCTTCAGCTCGGCCATGCGCTCACGCACGGCGTTGGAGATTTCGATGGCATTGGAGCCGGGTCGCTGGAATACCGGGATGGCCACGGCCGGCTGGTTGTTCAGCAGCGAGCGCAGAGCGTATTGGTTGGAGCCCAGCTCGACGCGGGCGATGTCCTTCAAGCGGGTGATTTCGCCATCGTCACCGGCGCGGATGATGATGTTCTCGAACTCTTCCTCACTGACCAGGCGGCCCTGGGTGTTGATCGACAGCTGGAAGCTGTTGCCGGCATCGGACGGCGGCGCGCCGAGCGCACCGGCGGCGACCTGGCGGTTCTGTTCGCGGATGGCGTTGACCACGTCGGTGGCGGTGAGGTTGCGCGAGGCGACCTTGTTCGGGTCGAGCCACACGCGCAGCGAGTAGTTGCCCATGCCGAACAGCTGCACGTCGCCCACGCCGTCCAGGCGCGCCAGCTCGTCCTTGACGTTGAGCGCGGCGTAGTTGGACAGGTAGAGCATGTCGTAGCGGTTATCCGGCGAGGTCAGGTGCACCACCATGGTCAGGTCCGGAGAGGCCTTGTCCACGGTCACGCCGAGCCGCTGCACTTCGGTGGGCAGGGTCGGCATGGTGCGGGTCACGCGGTTCTGCACCTGCACCTGGGCGTTGTCCAGGTCTGTGCCCAGCGCGAAGGTGATGGTCAGGGTCAGCTTGCCGTCGTTGGTCGACTGCGACGACATGTACAGCATGCCCTCGACGCCAACGATGGCTTGCTCCAGCGGTGAGGCCACGGTTTCACCAATGACCTTGGGGTTGGCACCGGGGAAGTTGGCGCGCACCACCACGGTGGGCGGCACCACTTCCGGGTATTCGCTGATCGGCAGCTGGAATAGCGAGATCGCACCGGCGATCAGGATCAGCAGCGACAGCACAGCGGCAAAGATCGGCCGCTTGATGAAGAACTGGGAGAAATTCATCTTCGTCTACCTGTTCGGATAGGCTTTTTCGGGGTGAGCCGGCCTGCGGCGTGGCTCACCGGACGGTGTTCTTGTTTACAGCGGTCGTAGGCTGGGTTAGGGCCTTTGGCCTAACCCAGCTATGGCTCAGCTACGTGGCGTACCGGGCTTGGCGCTTTGCTCGGCCACCTGTGGCGCACGGCTGCCATCCACGGCGCGGCGCAGCTCGGCAAGGCGGGCGAGGGTGCTGTCATCGGCCATCGGTACGCTCTGCGGGTCGACCGGTGCGCCGGGCATGGCGCGCTGCAGGCCGTTGACCACGATCTGCTCGCCCTTGCTCAGGCCGCTGCGCACGATACGCAGGCCTTCCAGCTTCGGCCCGAGCTCGATGGATCGGTATTGCACGGCGTTGTCCTTGTCGAGCACCAGGACGAACTTCTTGCCCAGGTCGGTGCCGATGGCTTCGTCCTTGATCAGCGCGGCCGGATAAGTCTGGCTGCCAACCAGCTTGAGCCGGGCATACAGGCCGGGGGTGTAGAGGCCTTCGCTGTTGTCGAACACAGCGCGGCCACGGATGGTGCCGGTGCGCGGGTTGACCTGGTTGTCGAGGAAGTCCAGTTGGCCGCGGTGCGGGTGACCGGTTTCGCTGGACAGACCGAGATATACCGGGCTGTCGCCACGGGCATCACCGCCGGACTTGCGGGCCAGCTCCACGTACTTGAGGAACACGCGCTCGTCGGCATCGAAGTAGGCGTAGACCTTGTCGGTAGAGACCACCGAAGTCAGCAACGACTCGCCGGCATTGACCAGGTTGCCCTCGGTGATCTCGGCACGGCTGACTCGGCCATCGATGGGCGCGCTGATGCGGGTGAAACCGAGGTTGAGCTGGGCGTTCTCCAGCTGCGCCTGGATGGCGGCAATCTCCGCCTGGGCTGCAGTCGCGGCGCTGGAACGGGCATCGGCCAGTTCGGCAGAGATGGCATTGCTCTGGCGCAGGCGCTCACCACGACGGGCTTCGTTGGCGGCGCGGGTGCCGTTGGCGCGGGCCTGTTGCAGCTGGGCTTGCAAGCGCTTGACCTCAGCCTGGAACGGGCGCGGGTCGATCTGGAACAGCAGGTCGCCTTTCTTCACCAGGCTGCCCTCGTCGAAGGCCACCTTGTCGATGTAGCCGGATACGCGTGGGCGAATCTCAACCGACTCAGGTGCTTCGAGGCGGCCGGTGAATTCGTCCCATTCGTTGATCGGCTGCTCGATCACTTCAGCAACGCTGACCTTGGCGGCCGGGGCGTTCTGGCTGGTTTCCTCGGCCTTGCCGCAGGCGCTGAGCACCAGTACTGCAGCCAGGGCCAAAGGAAAACGCCAGAAAAGAGGGTTGGGCTGTTCCATGAGTGACTCCGCCGTCGGATTTGAGAATGGGCGGAGTCTGCTGGGCGGAGTTTGATGAGACGAATCGAACAATCCGAAGGTGACTATCATCCGGAATGATGGTTCAGTCATCGTTCGTTAATAGTGCGTGCGCGCCCTGTTTTAGAGCCTTTGCCGTTACTCCAGGCTATCGGGGTCGCCACAGAACATCTGGATGCGCGAGCGCAGCCAGCGCTCGGCCGGATCGTTGTCCTGCGCGCCGCGCCAGGCCATGTGCAGCTCGAAGGTCCGCGAGGGTAGCGGCAGCTCTTCGGCACGCAGGCCGCCGGCAGCAGTGAGGGCAGCGGCGGTGTAGTCCGGCACCGTGGCGAGAATATCGGTACCGGAGAGCAGGGTACCGAGCCCGTTGAACTGTGGTACGGCCAGCACCACGCGACGTTTGCGTTCGAGCTTTTCCAGCGCATCGTCAATGAAACCGGTCAGGTCGCCGGCAAAAGACACCAGGGCATGCGGGCGGGCACAGAAATCATCGAGCGTGACTGCGCCTGGCGCGCTGTCGGCGCGCAGCAGCTTGGGCTTGCTGCGGCGCAGCACCTTGCGCTTGGCGTTGGCCGGCAGCTCCTCGGTGTAGCCGACGCCCACGGAAATTTCGCCGGAGGCCAGCAGGTTGGGCATCAGCAGGTAGTTGGCGCGGCGAATCACCAACACTACGCCCGGCGCCTCGCCGCGCAGGCGCCGTAGCAGCGGCGGCAGCAGGGCGAACTCGACATCGTCGGACAGGCCGATGCGGAACACCGCAGTGCTGGTGGCGGGGTCGAAATCGGTGGCGCGGCTCACCGCGGTGGAGATCGAGTCCAGCGCCGGCGAGAGCAGGGCGAAAATCTCGGTGGCCCGTGCGGTCGGCTCCATTGTACGGCCGGTGCGTACGAACAACGGATCATCGAACAGGCTGCGCAGGCGGGCGAGGGCGGCGCTGATCGCCGGCTGGCCGAGAAAGAGCTTTTCCGCAGCGCGGGTCACGCTGCGCTCGTGCATCAGCGTTTCGAACACGATAAGCAGGTTGAGATCGACACGGCGCAGGTCGTTGCGGTTCATGTTCCAGTTTCCATCCGGGAATCCGTGAAAGGTGCGTGTGTGAGCGGGCTGCGTCAAGTCTATAACTGCGCGACAAAGGAACCGGCGGCTTTGCGGATCATCCCTATTTATGGTGACTATCAATATGTGCGGGTGGTCTTGCCGGGAAAGCCCGTATAGAGTCCGTGGCCATAGCAATATGAAGGCGAGGTGTTTGATGTCCCGCATGATCCGATTTCACCAGTTCGGCGATGCCAGCGTTCTGCGCCTGGAGGATGTGCCGACACCGAAACCCGGTCACGGCGAAGTGCTGGTACGCAACCAGGCGCTCGGCGTGGGCTGGCGCGACGTCCTGTGGCGGCAGAGCCTGGCGCCCGATGAAACGGCCAAGCTGCCAGCCGGGGTAGGTTTCGAACTGGCAGGGGTAGTCGAGGCTGTCGGCCCGGGTGTCGAAGACCTTGCCCCAGGCATGGCTGTCGCCAGTTTCCCGGCTTTCAGCCCCAACCAGTACCCGGCCTGGGGTGATCTGATGCTGATGCCCCGCAATGCGCTGGTGCGTTATCCGGATACCCTCAGTCCGGTCGAGGCTGCGGTGCACTACACACCCTATCTGCTGGCTTACTTTGCCCTGGTCGAACTGGCTGACGTGCAGCCGGGGCAGCGCGTATTGATTACCGAGGCATCCCACTGTCTAGCGCCTCAGGCGGTACAGATGGCCAAGGCTCTGGGCGCAACCGTGATCGCCGCCACCAGTTCAGGCGAAACCCGTAGCTACCTGCGCGAGCTGGGTGCCGACAAGATCATCGATACCGAAGAACAGGACCTGGTGCTGGAGGTGGAGCGTTTCACCGACGGCAAGGGTGTTGAAGTGGTGCTGGACCAGTGCGCCGGCCCGCAGATGAAGTTGCTCGGCGACGTTGCCGCGACCCGTGGCAAGCTGATCATCTATGGCGTCAACGGCGGCAATGATGCAGCTTTTCCGGCCTGCGCGGCGTTCAAGAAGCACCTGCAGTTCTTCCGTCACTGCGTGCTGGACTTCACCGGTCAGCCAGAACTTGGCCTGCAGCGCGACGAAGCCGCCGTACAGCGGGCGCTGCTGCGGATCAACCAGATGACGGCTGACCGCCTGCTCAAACCAACCATTGCCAAGACCTTTGGTTTCGAGGATTTCATTGCGGCCAACCAGTTCATGGAGACCTGTCCGGCTGGTGGGCGAGTAGTGATGACGCTGGAATCCTGAGTACGCGCGTACCAGTAGAAACGCCGCCTGTGGGCGGCGTTTGCTTTTGTACGCAATATTCCCGTGCCACCATTGAATTGATAAGAATTATCATTAAGATGCGCATCACGTTGCAGCCGAGGACTGGCCGATGGGATCGTATCGACGTTGGGAAGGGAGTGCGGATGTACCCGCGCAGCCACCTTCACGCATCATGGAAAACGGGCTGGAGAGCCTGTATGCAAGCAATCGTCGCATCCTGATCGATGCCGCCCAGGGCGTGCTCGGTTGCCGCGCCCGCGCCGAAGACGTCGTGCAGGACGCCTTCCTGAAGCTCTGGGAAAGCGGCGACCGTCACGCCATCACCGACCCGCTGCGCTACCTGTTCCGCATGGTGCGCAACCTGTCTATCGACCGCCTGCGTCGGCAGAATCTGGAAGGCCGTTACAGCGCCGATGATGATCTGCTCGATGAGCTTCCGGCTCCGCAATCGGGGCCGGAGCAGCGCGCCATTGGCCAACTGGAATGGCAGCGCCTGCAATTCGCCCTCGGCGAGCTGCCCGAACGCACCCGCACCGTGTTCACCATGAGCCAGCTGGAAGGTTATAGCCAGCGCGAGGTGGCCACTCATCTCAGCGCTTCGCCCACGCTGGTGCATTTCCTCCTGCGTGACGCTTTGAAACATTGCCGCAATCGCCTCGAACCCGAGGCGGCTTGATGTTCTCCTCGCTCTGGACCTGACATGAAACTGCTCAAGCTGCTGTTCCGCGATAACCGCCTGCCGCTCTCTGGCATCGTCCTGCTCAGTCTGTGCAGCGCGGTACTCAGCGTCGGCGTGATCGCCTTCATCAATCAGAAGCTGATTCGCCTCGAAGGTGAGCTGGCCACCACGTTGTTCAGCTTCCTCGGCCTGCTGGCTTTGCTCCTGCTGTGCGCCGGGGCAGGGCAGGTGGCGCTGCACACGCTGGGGCATCGTTTCGTCTACCGCCTGCGCCGCAGCCTGGTGCGGCGGGTGCTGGACACCGATATCGAGCGTCTGGAGCAGATCGGCGGTGCGCGCATCCTCGCCAGCCTGTCCAGCGACATCCGCAACATCACCATCGCCTTCGTCTATATGCCGGAGCTGACCTACGGCCTGATCCTCAGCCTCGCCGCCTTCAGCTACCTGGCCTGGCTGTCGCCAGCGCTGTTCGGCGTTACCGCCGCCTGGCTAGGCCTGACCCTGCTGGTGGGCTGGTTCTTCGTCGGCAAGGTCAACCACCATATCCGCCTGCTGCGCGAGGCCGAGGACAACCTGTATCAGGACTACCAGGCGATCATCGACGGGCGCAAGGAGCTGGCGCTCAACCGCGACCGCGCGCGCCTGCTCTATGACGAGGAGTTCGACCGCGACGCCCGCGCCTACCGCGACAACGTCACCCGCGCCGATATCTTCAACGGCCTGGCCGGCAACTGGGCCAACGCCATGGTGCTGGGCAGCATCGGTATCGTGTTCTTCTGCGCCAGCGGCCTGGGCTGGGCGCCCGGTGAAGTGGCGGCCACCTTCGCTCTGACCGTGCTGTTCCTGCGTGCGCCCATGGTCGCCACCGTTGCCGCGTTGCCCAGCCTGCTGGCCGCGCGTATCTCCCTGGACAAGCTGGAGTCCCTGGAGCTGGCACCGGAAACCGCAGAGATCGCCATGCCGCAGGGCCTGGGCGACTGGCAAAGCCTGCAGCTGGCGGGTGTCGAATATCGCTACCCGGGCGAGGGCGACGAGCCCGGTTTCGATGTCGGTCCCATCGATATGGAGCTGCGCCGCGGCGAGCTGGTGTTTCTGGTCGGCGGCAACGGCAGCGGCAAGTCGACCCTGGCGCGCCTGCTCACCGGCCTGCACCGTCCGGCCGCAGGGGAGATCCGCCTCGACGGCCGCGTCGTGCAGGCCAACGAGTGGCAGTCGTACCGCCAGCTGTTCGCCAGCGTGTACACCGACTTCCACCTGTTCTCCCGCCTGCTCGGCCCGGCCGGCGCTGAGGTCGATGAATCGCTGGTCGCTGGCTGGCTGGATCGCCTGCGCTTGCGCCACAAGGTCAAGTTCGCCGGCGGCCGCCTGGCCGACACGCGCTTCTCCCAGGGCCAGCGCAAGCGCCTGGCGTTGATGCTGGCGATGCTGGAAGGGCGTGACATCCTGATCCTCGACGAATGGGCGGCCGACCAAGACCCGCTGTTCCGACGCCTGTTCTACCGCGAGCTGTTGCCGCAGCTGAAGGCCGCCGGCAAGACGGTGCTGGCCATCACCCACGACGACCACTACTTCGACCAGGCCGACCGCCTGCTGAAGATGGATGGCGGCCGCCTCTCCGAGCTCACTGGCGAAGACCGGGATCGAGCGACCCAGGACGCGGTGCGCGAGATCGGCGGCAGCATCCCGGCGTAATCCCATTGCCAAGACGAGCGGCCTCGACAGGGGAGGTCTCGTCACGTCCGTGCAATCGAATTAAATGAAAATTATTCGCAGCTTCGTGCGTCTTTAAGTCGTGCCACTTTTCCCGAGGGATACCCCATGAGCCTGGACAACCCGCAAACCACCTTCCTGGTCGTGGTCAACGACGAGCAGCAGTACGCCATCTGGCCGGCCTACAAGGCCGTGCCGGCCGGCTGGCGCGAAGACGGCGTGCGCGGCGACAAACCGACCTGCTTGGCGCATATCGCCAGCGTCTGGACCGACATGCGCCCGCGCAGCCTGCGTGAGGCTATGGACGCCTGATGCAGCTGTTCTGCCTGGCTCATGCCGGCGCCAGCGCCATGCCTTACGCACGCTGGCGCAAGCGCCTGCCGCGCTGGCTGGAGGTCTGCCCGCTGGAACTGCCAGGCCGTGGCGCCCGTGAGGGTGAGCCGCTATGCCAGGAACTGCCGGCGCTGCTGGCCGACCTCAAGCAATCCTGGCTGGCCGAATGCAACGGCCCCTATCTGCTGTGGGGACACAGTCTGGGCGCCATGCTCGCCTTCGAACTGGCCCAGACGTTGATCGCTGCTGGTCATGAAGCACCGCTGGCGCTGTTCGCCTCTGCCTCCCGCGCGCCGGCTCGCCGCCTGCAGGCGCCGCGTATGACCTCGCGCAGCGATGGCGAACTGTTTGCCGGCCTCGACGGCTTCGCCCGTCTGCCGCGTGAACTACTGGCCGACCCGCTGTTCCGCCGCGAGCTGTTGCCGGTGCTGCGCAGCGACTTCGCCCTGGCCGAGAGTTATCGCTACCAGCGCCGCGCGCCCTTGCCCTGTGCGCTGCATGTACTCGGCGCACGGCGCGACTGCCTGAGCGAGGACGACCTGCGCGCCTGGCGCCGCGAGACTCGCGCTGACTTCACCCTGGAGTGGCTGGATGGCGATCACGCCTATCTGCGCCCTCAGGAAGACGAACTGCTGTCCCTGATCGAATTTCATGCCACGCGCCTGTTGCGGCGCGAGGCGGCCGGCATGCCTCTGGGCGCCTAGGCCACTCTCTGCGAGGTGTTGTGATGAACGCGCAAGTCCCGTCGAACCTGGCCCTGGAATGGGCGCCGCTGTCCTTCGCCCAGCAGCGGCTGTGGTTCTTCAGTCGCCTGGAAAGCGGCAGCACCGCCTACAACATCGGTGGCGTGCTGCGTTTCGACGGGCAGCTGGACATGGACAGCCTGCGTCATGGCCTGGATCAGGTGTACTCCCGGCATGCCGCGCTGCGCACCATTTTTCGCGAGCACGATGGCCTGGCCCAACAGGCGGTGCTGCCGACGGGTTCGATGCCGCTGCAGATCATCGACCTCGAAGGCCGCGCCGAGCAGGTGGGGGCCCTGGCCCGCGACTTTATTGAGGCCGACTACGACCTGACCCAAGGTCCGTTGGTGCGCTGCGCCCTGTATCGCCTGGGCGAGAACAGCCACGCCTTGGCCGTGGGCATGCACCACATCATCTCCGACGCCTGGTCGGTGCGCGTGCTGGTCGAGGAGGTGGCCGAGTTCTATCGCGCCCGTCTGCAGAACCGCCAGCCCTTTATGACCCCGCAACCGCTGCAGTACAGCGAATATGCCGTCGAGCAGCGCCAGTGGCTGGAGAGTGAGGCCGGCGTGCAGCAGATGGCCTTCTGGCGCGAGCATCTGGGCAACGAGCAGCCGCCGCAGAGCCTGACCCCGGATTACCCGCACAACGCCCAGGCCGCGCGTCGTGCCGCCTACCGCATGCTCAAGGTGGAACCGAAGTTGGTGGCCCGCCTCAGTGAGCTGGCCAAGGCCAGTGGCGCGACCCTGTTCACCGTGCTGCTGGCGGCGCTGCAGCTACAACTGGCGCGCCTTTCCGGTCAGCGCGAAGTGCGCATCGGCGTGCCGGTGGCCGGTCGTGCCAAGGGCTACGAGCGGCTGGTCGGTTTCTTCGTCAACACCCTGGTGCTCAAGGCCGAACCGCATCCCGAACAATTGGTATCGGACTGGCTGAACCAGGCTCGCATCGGCCTGAAACAGGCCCAGGCCAACCAGCAGATGCCTTTCGAGCGCCTGGTGGAAGAACTGGCGCCGAGCCGCAGTCTGGGCCAGCAGCCGCTGTTCCAGGTTGCCTTCAACTACCGCCGCCAGCATCCGCTGGCGGCCAACTGGCTGCCGGGTATCGAAACCCAGTTGGAGGAGTTGCCGTCCAGTCAGATTCCCTTCGACCTGGCCCTGGATGCCGTGCGCGATCGTGGCGATGAGTTGTCGATCAACTTCGCCTACGCCGCCGACCTGTTCGCCGAGAACAGCATCGAGCGCCTGATCGCCGGCTTCCTCGAAGTGCTAGACGGCTTTGCCACCTCGCCGCAAGCCGCTCTGGGCGAACTGGAGTTGGTCAGCACGGGCGAACGGCGCCTGCTGGCCGAGTGGAATACTCCGCGCCAGGCCTTCGATGCCACGTGCCTGCTGCCCGAGCTGATCGCCGAACAGGCGCGCCTGCGTCCCGAGGCCATTGCCCTGGTGCATGGCGGCGAACGGATTGCCTTCGCCGAGCTGGAAGCCCGCGCCAATCGCCTGGCTCAGTTGCTGGTGGCTCACGGCGTGCGTCCGGAATCCCGCGTCGGCGTATCCCTTGAGCGCGGCAACGCCATGATCGTGGCCATGCTGGCGGTGCTGAAGTCTGGCGGTGCCTTCGTTCCGCTCGACCCGGATTACCCGCGCGAGCGCCTCAGCTATATGGTCGAGGACTCTGGGCTGAAGTGGCTGATCACCAGCTCCGATCTGGCCGAGCGCCTGCCGTTGTCTTCGTCCGTCGAGCCGCTCTATCTGGATCGACTGGATCTGTCTGCTTTCGATGCATCCACTCCCAAGGTTGAGCTGCATCCGCTCAACCTGGCCTATCTGATCTATACCTCCGGCTCCACCGGCCAGCCCAAAGGCGTGGCAGTGAATCATCTCGGCCTGAGCATGCATGTGCAGACCATCGGTCAGCGCTATGGCATGACCCCGAACGATGTGGAGCTGCACTTCGCCTCCATCAGTTTCGACGGCGCCCTGGAACGCTGGACGGTGCCGCTGGCCTTCGGCAGCCGCCTGGTGATTCGCGACCAGGAGCTGTGGAGCGCCGAGAAGACCTGCCAGGTCATCGCCGCCGAAGGCGTAACCATCTCCTGTCTGCCACCGAGCTATGCCCAACAACTGCTGGATTGGGTCGACTCGCAGAACCTCAAACTGCCGGTACGCTCCTGGACCCTGGGCGGTGAGGCCTTCACCCGCGAGACCTACGAGCGTCTGCAGCGTGTACTGGAGCCCAAGCGCATCATCAACGGCTATGGCCCGACCGAGACCGTTGTCACTCCGCTGATCTGGGAAGCCTATCCGGGCGACAGTTTCGAAGCGGCCTATGCCCCCATCGGCAATCCGGTCGGCCCGCGCAGCCTCTATGTGCTGGATGCCGAACTCAATCTACTGCCCATCGGTGTGGCCGGTGAGCTGTATATCGGAGGCGAAGTCGGCCTGGCCCGCGGCTACTTCCAGCGCCCCGAGCTGACCGCCGAGCGCTTCCTGCCCGATCCCTTCGGTGCTGCTGGGGAGCGCATGTACCGCACCGGCGACCTGGTGCGCTGGCGTGAAGGCGGCACCCTGGATTACCTGGGCCGCGTCGACCATCAGGTGAAGATCCGTGGTTTCCGCATCGAACTGGGCGAGATCGAGAGCCAGTTGCTGGCCCTGGATGGAGTCCAGGAGGCGGCGGTGATCGCTCGCGAGACGCCCAGTGGCAAGCAGCTGGTGGGCTACGTGGTACTGAAGTACCCCTCTCCCTCTGGGAGAGGGGACGGGGGTGAGGGGGAGTCCGAGCTGCACGCTGAGCCCCTCACCGGTACGCCGGCCGCCCCAGCCCTCTCCCAAGGGGAGAGGGCGTTGAGAGCCGAGCTGGCCAAGACTCTGCCGGACTATATGGTCCCCGCGCAGATCATCGCCCTGGACAAGCTGCCACTGACCCCGGCTGGCAAGCTGGACCGTGCCGAGCTGCCGGAGCCGACCTGGCAGAGCCAAGACTACGAGGCGCCGCAGAGCGACAACGAACGCATCCTCGCCGCCATCTGGGCCGAAGTGCTGGGCGTGGAACGGGTAGGGCGTCAGGATCACTTCTTCGAACTGGGCGGCGACTCCATCGTTGCCCTGCAGGTAGTCAGCCGTGCTCGCCAGCAAGGTCTGGGCCTGACGCCCAAGGACCTGTTCCAGCAGCAAACCCTGGCGCAACTGGCTGGCGTGGCCCGCAGCGTCGCCGCACCGTTGGCCGAGCAGGGGCCGGTAACCGGCGCCGCACCATTGCTGCCGATTCAGGCTCGCCTGCTGCGGCGCGAAGGTCTGTCTCCCTGCAATCAGTATCTGCTGCTGGAACTGGCCGAACCGCTGCCGGCCGCCCAACTGGAGCAGGCGCTGCAAGCGCTGAGCAAACATCACGATGCCCTGCGCCTACGTTACCGCCTGGTCGATGGCCAGTGGCAGCAGCTGCATGCCGCCGAGGAAGAGAGTGGCCTGCTGCAACAGATTGAACTGGCCGTCGGCGAAGATGCCCAGGCGCACTATGACGC
>JAYQUJ010000079.1:0-19323 GCA_038147895.1 Pseudomonas sp. | reverse complement strand
CTGCCGCCATCGGCCAGGTTGAGGGTCTGCACCAGAAACGCCGTACCGAGAGGCGCAGAGAAGCGCTCACGCAACTTGCCATCGCGCATCCGCCGCACCAGCAGAAACTCACCATTGGGATAGCCGACATAAGCGGCGCTGAGCATTTTGTTGGCCGCCAGACTCTCGACCAGCAACGGCAGCCGCTCCAAACGCTGTGGCAAGTTGTCGGCACTGGATATCGGATCGTAGGCCAGCAGACGAATCGAGCTCTGCGCCGGATCAATCAGGCGCCGGGCACGCTCGTTAACCGATTGCCCGAGCTGCTGCGCCGAATCGCCAGCCGCGGCGACCAGCGCCTGCTCGATGCCACGATAACCCTGCCAGGCCAACGCCCCACCCAGCAGCAGGGTACTGAACATGATCGCGAGGGCGATCAGCAGTTGCAGGGAAATGCCACGGACGGGCGCTCTCATGGGGTGCTGCTCCTTTTGCTCACGTCGTAGCGATAGCCGCTGTGCAAAAACTCTTCCAGCAGGTGTGCCGGCATGTTCTTCCGGATCAATCTGGCCAGACTGCCGTCCATGCGCATGGTCTCAGCCAGGCGCAGCCAGGCAGCGGCCTGCGCCCCATCGAAGCTGCGGCGTGACAGCAGCATGCCCACGGGCAATGAAGGACCCGGATTGAGATCGAGCACGCGATACCTGAGCTGCTCCTCCAGCGGCAGCATCAGGCTCAGATTCATGTCATGGGCTATCACCGCGCTGACTTCGCCACTGCGCAGGGCAGCAAAACGTTCTGCATCGCTGCTGTATTCGTGCACTCGCCCCATGCCCTTGAGCATGCGCAACGTGCCCTCGTAGTAGGGGCCATTCCACAGACCGCGCAATGCACCCAGATGCACGTCAGGGATGTTCTGAAAGTCGGTGAAGCTGACGATGCGCGGCGCCAGCGCCACCGAGACGATCAGTTTGTTGCGATAGAAAAGACTGGGGACGAAATAGGCCAGTTGCCGACGCTGCACGGTGGGCACACCGGTAGCGACCATATCCAGGCTGCCATCGGCCAACCCTTCCCAGGCTGCGCTGCGCGGAATCAGCCGCGCCTCGAAGGTGCAGCCGCTGCGCTTTTGCAGCTCGGCGATAAAGTCCGGTTCAAAGCCCTTGCCATCACGATAGGCGATGACATTTTCCTGCATCGCCACGCGAATCGGCCGCTCGCAGCCATAGCGCTGCGCCGCCTCGTCTGCCAGCACATTCCCGGCCAACAGCACGCCCAGAAGCCCATATCGATAGATTCGCATTGATCAGCCCATCCATGCGTTCCAAGCAGGAGAAGACCTGCCTAGCCGACTGCAATAGCAGTATGAGTGTAATCACATATGAACAATCTGCTGGCTACGGCCTAGCAACGAAGCAAGTCACGCGCCAACTGTCGCTGCACGCCTAGACCGGCTGGGATAGAAGCAGCCACACGAATGCCTCGTCTCAGCCCTGGGTGAACACCAGAGCCTTGAGCCCGGCCTCAGAGTCGATATCGGCAAACTCGACGGGATTTTCCAGACGCTCGATGAACCCTAGGCTCGGTGCCTCGCGGGCCATTTCCTCGATGAGAAAGCCGGGGCCGATGGCCGGGTCGTTGACGCAGGCCAGTACCGTGCCCTGCTCAGTCAGCAGCTCCGGCAGGCGACGGAGGATCTTGGCGTAGTCCTGAGTCAGCGCGAAGCTGCCCTTCTGGAAACTTGGCGGGTCGATGATCACCAGATCATATGGCCCGCCCTTCTTCACCTTGCCCCAGCTCTTGAACAGCTCGTGGCCGAGAAACTCCACACGGCTCATGTCGTGGCCATTGAGGCGGTGGTTGTCGCGGCCACGGCTGAGTGCAGCACGTGCCATGTCCAGGTTGACCACCCGTTCGGCGCCACCGGCAATCGCCGCCACGGAGAAGCCGCAGGTGTAGGCGAACAGATTGAGCACGCGCTTGCCCGCCGCCTGCTCCCGCACCCAGTCGCGCCCCAGGCGCATGTCGAGAAACAGGCCGGTGTTCTGCTTGCGGCCGAAGTCCAGCTGGTAGCGCAGGCCGCTCTCGACGATCTGCCAGCTGTCGATGGGCTCACCGAACAGGTAATCGGTGCCACTGTCCTGGCGATAACGATGTTGCAGCAGCAGATGACGGGCACCACTACCCTGCCACTCGGGCGTCTGCGCCAAGGCCAGCAAGTGGTCGCGCAACAGTGCCAGGCCTTGCTCGCCGGGATCACGAAACAGACAGACCAGTACCAGCTCCGACAACCAGTCCACCGTTACCTGCTCCAGCCCCGGCCACTGCCGGCCACGGCCGTGGAACAGACGCCGCGCTTCAGCGGGCGGGGTTTGCAGGGCAGCCAGCAGTTGTTGATGCTGGGTCTCGATAGCGGCAGGGGTCATGACTGGAACCGTCGTGGAATGAGCGGGCATTTTACCCAGACGCAAAAAAACGGCCCATCGCCGGGAGGACGTGGGCCGCAAGTGCACTAAAGGTCGTGGTTTGTGCCAGGTCGCCGCCGGATGAGGGAATGGCGACGGCCGGGCAAAACGGCAGACGGGACGACCAGCCCGCCTGCCGTGGGGTTTCAGATATGCGCGTCCTGGTATTCCTTCTCGGCCAGGTCGAAACGCTGCTGCATGTTCAGGCTCGGCGAATTGCCGATGCGGCTGAACACCAGGATGGCGATGGTGGCCAGGATGAAGCCCGGGATGATTTCGTACAGGCCCAGACCGATCCAGTTCTTCCAAACCACCACGGTCACGGCACCGACGATCATGCCGGCCAGCGCGCCGTTACGGGTCATGCCTTTCCACAGCACGGACAGCAGCACGACCGGACCGAAAGCGGCACCGAAGCCGGCCCAGGCGTAGGACACCAGGCCCAGCACGCGGTTGTTGGGATCGGAAGCCAGGGCGATGGCAACCAGTGCGACCAGCAGCACCATGGCGCGGCCAACCCAGACCAGTTCGGTCTGCGAAGCGCCCTTGCGCAGGAAGGCCTTGTAGAAGTCTTCGGTCAGGGCACTGGAGCACACCAGCAGCTGGCAGCTCAGGGTGGACATCACCGCCGCCAGGATGGCGGACAGCAGGATGCCGGCGATCCACGGGTTGAACAGGATCTTCGACAGCTCGATGAACACGCGCTCCGGGTTCTCGCCGACCGGGCCAGCCAGGTCAGGATTGGCGGAGAAGTAGGCGATGCCGAAGAAGCCCACGGCCACGGCACCAGCCAGGGTCACGATCATCCAGGTCATGGAGATGCGACGAGCAGCCGGGATCGACTTGACCGAATCGGCAGCCATGAAGCGCGCCAGGATGTGCGGCTGGCCGAAGTAGCCCAGGCCCCAGGCCATCAGCGAGATCACGCCGATGAAGGTCGCGCCCTTGAGCATGTCAAAGTGGCTCGGGTCGACGGCTTCGATGGCGGTCATCGCCGGATCGAAACCACCGGTGCCGATCAGCACGAAGACCGGAGTCAGGATCAGGGCGAAGATCATCAGGGTGGCCTGCACGGTGTCGGTCCAGCTCACCGCCAGGAAGCCACCGATGAAGGTGTAGGCGATGGTCGCTGCGGCGCCGGCCCACAGGGCGGTCTCGTAGCTCATGCCGAAGGTGCTTTCGAACAGACGGGCACCGGCCACCACGCCCGAGGCGCAGTAGATGGTGAAGAACACCAGGATCACCAGGGCGGAGAAGATGCGCAGGATGCGGCTGTTGTCTTCGAAGCGGTTGGTGAAGTAGTCCGGCAGGGTCAGGGCATTACCGTTGTGCTCGGTCTGCACCCGCAGGCGACCAGCGACGAACAGCCAGTTGAGGTAGGCACCGACCACCAGGCCGATGGCAATCCAGCTCTCGGAGATACCGGCAACGAAGATGGCGCCCGGCAGGCCCATCAGCAGCCAGCCGCTCATGTCGGAGGCGCCGGCAGACAGGGCGGTCACGAAGCTACCAAGGCTACGGCCACCGAGGATGTAGTCGGACAGGTTCTTGGTACGCAGGTAGGCGACTAGGCCGATCAGCACCATCGCGGCGATATACACCACGAAGGTAATCAGCATGGGGGTACTGGCTGTCATGGGAGGATGCCCTCTCGCTTGTTGTTATGCGCCACGGGGATGACCCGCGACTGGGTTGGCAAATTCGCCCGCTCGTGGCGGACACTGGAAACCCCGGCCGTTCGGCTGGGGCTATGAAAACTGACGCCCACCACTGGCGTCGCATCACGCCGCTCCAATCCGGGAACGACCCTAGGGCGCCGCGCGCCCTACCCCACCCGGGACTATGCCAGGCGGGAATTACCGCTTGCTCAGGGCGGCACTCACCGTATTCAGCCCAGCAGTATTTCGGTGCGCGCGCAAATACGCCGCAGCCGGCATCAACCGGGATGCAGGACTCTAGTGACAGAGGCGTGACGGCTTCTTGCGGAAAACTCCGGAGTTTTTGCGGAAAACTCCGGAGCCGGGAACTTTCCGGGGCGAGCTAGCGCTCGATAACCTGCTCGCGCATCGGCGCCAGCCGCGCTAGCAGGCGGTTCTGCTGGCGCACCGGCACCCCTTCGGCATCCATGGCATCGATCAGGTCCTCGACCAGGGCATTGAAGTCACTGCGGGTCAGATTCTGGCCCTTGTGGCTCTCCTCCATGCTCTCGCCGGTGTATTCACAGGGACCGCCGGCCTCCACGCAGATCTGCTCGACCAGCTTGTCACGCAGACGCTCGATGTCGATGTCCTCGAAATGCCGAGCGATACGCGGATTGCGCGCCGCATTGATCAGCGTGCCTTCGACGATACGGGTGATGCCGGCACGCTCACCGAGGCCCTGATAGAGACTGTCATCCTGCGGCGGCAGACTGGCGCAAGCGCTCAGCAGCAGCATCCCGGACAGCAACAGGCTACGCATGCTCAGAAGCTCCCCTGAATGGACAGATAAGCGCCGTCCTGGTTGTCCAGGCCGGCGATTTCGCCCAGGCGAGCGTAGGCCAGCACCACGGCCAGATGCTTGTTGGGAAAGTAACCAACGAACAGGTCGGCCCAATCGCTTTCACCGGCAAAGCTCAGGTTGTCCGGCTTTTCCCGGTATTCCACACCCACGGCCCAGCGCGGGTTGAACAACACCGCCAGCGCACCTTCCTTGAGTACCGAGTGGCGGTCGCGCCGGTCACCGCCAAAGCCCAGCAACCCCTGCTCGTTGGCGCGGCTGTAGCGCAAATTGCCATTGAGCAGCAGGTTGTAACCGAAGGCGCCGCCCAGAATGAGCCGGCTGGCGGCCAGATAAGCCTCAGTGTCCTCGTCACGCTCGGCGCCGACCAGGCTGGGAACCAGGAAATCCTTCTGCCGCTTGTGCTCGATACCCAGCGACACCTGCGGCAGCTGGTCGTAGATCAGGTCACCGAACAAACGTACCTTGAGGCCGAAGATATCCTGGCTCAGGCTGTTATCCGGCAGGTTGAGATCACGCGCCAGGGTGCCAAGGTCGAAACGCTGACGGGCGTAGGACAGCTCGATTCGGTTGTCGTACGCCGCCGCCACTCCCCCAACATCGAGCCGGTAGTCACCGGTTTCCACGCGGGTGAGAAACGCGGTAGCGCCCCACTCGCCGCGCTCGCCGTAGCCGGACAGCACCGCCCAAGGCACGATGCCACCCCCGGCAGCACCGTCGATGCTGGTGGCCCCGCCCGTGGCCAACAGTCGCCCCTCGCCGGCACTGGCCATCACCGGCAGCCAAGCCAGCAATGCAATGTAAAGCCGCTTACTCATCATCAGGGCACCTCTGCCAGAGAAAAGCCTTGCGATTGCTGCAGCAACTGCTCGAATGCGCTCGCCGGCAGGGGCTTGCCTATGAGATAGCCCTGGGCGATGTCGCAGCCCCAGCCGGCAAGCAACTCCAGCGTCGCGCGATGCTCGATACCCTCTGCAACCACCCGCAGCCCCAGGGCATGACTCATCTCGATGGTCGAACGCACGATCACTGCATCCTCGCTGTGCGGGTCCAGTTCCCGCACAAAAGCCTGGTCGATCTTCAGCTCCTGCACCGGCATGCGCTTGAGTTGAGCCAGTGAAGAGTAGCCGGTGCCGAAATCGTCCACCGACAGCAGCAGACCGCGCTGGCGCAGACGCCGCAGCACCTCCAGCGCCACTTCCGGGTCCTGCATGAGCCCGCTTTCGGTGATTTCCAGCACCAGCTGCTCGGCATCCACGTCGTTCGCCACCAGCTGGCCAGCAATGCGGTCAGCCAGCTCCAGGTTGACCAGATCCTCAGCGGAGATATTCAGCGAAACCTGAATCTGCAAGCCACGTTGATTCCATAGGTGCATCTGGCGCAGCGACTCTTCAATCACCCAGTTCGTAAGCAGCTGAATACTGCCAGTACGTTCCGCCAGCGGAATGAACTCACCTGGAGAAACCATGCCGTATTGCGGGTGATTCCAACGCAGCAGTGCCTCGGCGCCATGAACCCGCCGCGTGCCCATATCCAGCTTGGGCTGGTAATACAGCATGAGCTCCCCGTTGCCAGCGGCATGGCGCAGGTCGCGCACCAGATTGACCTGGCGCAGATGAGCGTCGTCGCGCCCCTGCTGGTACAGCTGCAAGCGCCCTGGCTGCTGGGCTGCATCCTGCATGGCAATGGCCGCACGGTGCATCAGGTGGTCCGGATGATTGCCATGGGTCGGATAGGCAATGATGCCAATACTGCAATCGAGCACCAGATCCAGCGTGCCCACGCGCATCGGCGCCAACAACAGCTGGTGCAAGCGGTCAGCGGCCGCAATGGCGGCGTCGCTGTCGCAGTTTTCCAGCATCATCAGCATTTCGTCGGCCACCAGACGCGCCAGGCTGTCACCGGGACGCAGAGCAGCCTGCAGGCGCCGGCTGAGCTGCTGCAACGCCAGGTCAAGGCCATTGGCGCCACAACTGTCCAGGATGCTGCGGTAATTGCTCACGCCGATATACAACAGCGCTGTCGGCCGCCCCGCACTGATCGCGCTCCCCAGACGTTCGAGGGCCAGGGTGCGGTTGGGCAACCCGGTCAGCCCATCATGCAAGGCATTGTGGGCCAGCTGCCGCTCACGCTCGGCAATGCCCTGCTGCATGGTGTTGACCGCCTGGGCCAGGCTGCCCAGCTCATCCTTGCGCAACAGTTCTATGGGGGTTTCGTAGTCGCCCTGGCCAATGCGCTCGGCCACCCGTGCCAGCTGCCGCACGGGCTGCGCCAGGCTACGCGCCAGCAGCAACGCACCCAGCAGAGAGGCAAAAAATGCCACCAGGGCGATCAGCAGGATGCTGCGGTCGAGCGGCGCAAACGCTTCCTCGGCCTGATCCAGGGATTTGTGCAGCAAGGCCAGCACCTGATAGTCGGCGCCGCGGGCCAGGGTCAGCCATTCGCCCTGGTAGCGCTGGCCCTCGGCCTCCAGCATGCGATTTCCATCGCCGCCCGCCCGTTGCTTGAGGATTTCTTCACGCAGGCGGGCATGCAGCGCAGGCGGCAATGTACTGACCCAGCCATCGGCCTTGCCCTGCTCGATGGAAATCAGCGTCAGTTCCAGATGCGTCAGCGCCCGCAGTTCCTGGGCAAAGGCTTCGTCGATGCGAAAGCCCATGACGACCCTGGCAATCGGCAGCGGCGCACTGACATAGGTCTCCACCAGCAAATAGACCTCACCGGCCAGCGGCAGGAGAAAGGTCTGCGCACCACGCTGGGCCTGCTCGCGTACCTGGCTGGCCATGCGCTCCACGGCCGCACCGCCGAGGCGCTGATCGGTGCTGACCTGCAGGCTGCCATTGAGCGAAAGCAGCAGAACCACGCTGGCATTGATGCGCGCACCGTGATTGGCCAGGGCCGAGGCGATGGTGTCGCGATCACGACTGGCCACCGCATCCTTGAAACCGAAATCCGCCGCCAACACTTGCACCGCATCGCTGAGCTGACGGCCGCGCATCTCGACCAGTTGCTCGAATACCCTGCCGCCGACACCCAACTCCTCGCGCAGCTGATTCTGCAACGCCACACCGGTCGCCGCCTTGACGGAGAAGTACAACGCCCCGACCACCACCATCAGCAACAGGATCAGGACAGCGGCAATACGCGTCTGAAAGCTATTGCTGAACGTCACTGGCCGCTTTCCTGAAGGCTTCACCGAAGGCGCTGGGCGCCGGCTGGCGCGGAAAAGCCTGAGCGGCATCCCCCGTCAGCTGCAAGGGATAGCTCTGCGTCAGTCCCTGCGAAGGAATCTGCAGGCTGCCGGCGGCAACAGGCAGCATGTTGGCCAGCTGCGGGTGCCACAGGCTTACCTGATAGGTTCCGGCAGGGACTTCCAGGCGCACGCGCCCGCTGTCATCGCTCACCCCAAACCAAGGATCATCGGTGACATAGACGTAACCGAGCATCCAGTCATGGATATTGCAGCCAAGCACCACCAGACCGGGGTTGTCGAACAGCACCGGCTCGCTCGGCGTGCCCTGATACAGACGCAGCTCGAAGCGTTTGGCCGGAGAAAAGGAATACACGTGGTGGCGGATATTGTCGCTATTGGGAAACGCCACCAGGGTGCCGGTACGAACCGCCAGCACTCGCGGCAGAAACTGCTTGTCACGCTGATCCACCACCGCCTTGGCTGCGGCCACCGGCAGCGCCTCATCCTGCAATGTAACGACTGCATTGCCCAACGGCTGACCCTGACCATCCTGCAGACGGACATCGAGAGTCGCTGCACTAATGGGCAGGCTGCAAAGACCGACAACGGCGTATATCAACGGTTTCATGGTATGAATTCCGCGGCCCACAAGCCTGAACCGCACGAGAATGAGTGCCTTCATGGCGGGAATACTGTCGCTCAAGGCAGATTAGCCGACTGACTAGCCAAGTTCACGCTCAAAATCGCCATCGTTGTGCCATCACTCGGTAGGCGCACTGTGCACCGCCACCCGCACATGGGCACTGCATTCGGATCGGCAACGCCCCTTCTCTGGAAATTCGCTGCAGCTCTACCGTGCACTGCACCGGCAGATCAACGTAAGCTTCGCCATCGGCACCGAGCAGGCTGCAATGACCAGCCGGTGGCCAAGACTTTCGCCGCACCGGGCAACAAGCCCCAGTGCCACGACGAGACCTTCGTCAGCTATCTGAAGCATGTTTTTCGCGTATGAGGACTCCGACATGAGCAACCGCCAAGCTGAAATCGCCGCCGCGCTGGACGTGGTGCCCCCTCTCGCCGACGAAGCCGCGCTGCTGGCGCAGATCGACAAGCGCAAGACCTTCATCAAGAACTGCCTGAAAAACTCCGGCCTCAAGGTACTGGTGCTGGGCATCAGCGGTGGCGTCGACTCGCTCACCGCCGGGCGCCTGGCTCAGCTGTCGGTCGAAGAACTGCGCACCGAAACCGGCGACTCGGCCTACCGTTTCATCGCCGTGCGCCTGCCGCACAACGACCAGCACGACGAGCACGACGCCCAGGACTCGCTGAAATTCATCCGCGCCGATGAAGAAGACACCGTCAACATCGCCGGTAGCGTGCTCGGTCTGGGCGAGCAGGTCACCCATCTGCAGAAGCTCAGCGACGCCCGCCGTGACTTCGTCAACGGCAACATCAAGGCACGCATCCGCATGGTCGCCCAGTTCGCCATCGCCAACGCCAATAACGGCCTGGTGATCGGCACCGACCACGCTGCCGAGGCAGTCATGGGTTTCTTCACCAAGTTCGGCGACGGCGCCTGCGACCTGGCGCCACTTTCCGGGCTGGTGAAGAAGCAGGTACGTGCCATCGCCCAGCACCTGGGTGCGCCGCAGCACCTGGTGATGAAAACCCCGACCGCCGACCTGGAAGAACTGCGCCCGGGTAAGCCTGACGAAGAGGCACATGGCGTGAGCTATGCCGAGATCGATGCCTTCCTGCATGGCGAGAAGATCAGCGACGAGGCCTACGCCATCATCGTGCGCACCTACGACAACACCCGCCACAAACGCGAGCTGCCACTGGTGCCCTGAGCCCGCGTATCAGGCAACTGGCTCAGGTGGCGGCTGGTCTGGCAGCGTTGGCTCGCCCGGCGGCGCTGGCAGATCCGGCTCGTGGGGCAGATCCGGGGTGTCCGGCTCGGGCTGGCCGGGAATGCCGCCACTTTGCGCCACCCAGCCGATCTGATCGGTATTTGCGACTAAAACCATGATGCGAACCTCCTGACGAACCTTGATGGGTAGAGTTCGCTCAAGCGGAAGAATTCACCCCGCTTGTTCGGTAAGCCTGCAAACACCCGTTGCAGAGGCTTCACAGCAGGATTCGGCAGAGCGGGCTACGCTGACTGGCGTGGCTCGCTTTAGGAGTCGGGCCGCCTTTTGCAGACTCAGGAAAGGAACCCCTCATGTCCGACCTTCCACCGATCGACCCCCGCATACCCCGCACACTGCTCGATACGCTGATTCGCGCCGGTCTTATCGCCACTCTGGTCGTGGCCTGCTACGAGATTTTTCATCCCTTCCTCAGCCTGATGGCCTGGGCATTGATCCTCGCCGTTACCCTCTACCCACTGCACGGCATGCTCAAGGCCCGTGTCGGCGGTGGCGAGGGGCGCGCCGCCACCCTGCTGGTAATCATCGCCATCGCCATACTGCTGGTACCCGCCTACCTGCTCGGGGCCTCGCTAACCGAGTCGGTGCAAAGCGTCATTGCCGTGGTCAAGGAGGACGGCGTGCACATCCCGGCCCCGCCAGCGAGCGTGGGCGAATGGCCACTCATCGGTAAACCTCTGTACGCCTTCTGGGCGCAGACCGCAGCAGACGTGAGCAGCGCCCTGCAACAAGCCGCACCGCATCTAAAAGGCGCCGCACTGGGGCTACTGGGCAAGCTGGCTGGCGCCAGTGTTGGCCTGCTGGTGTTCATCGGCGCGCTGATCATCGCCGGCATCATCATGGCCTATGGCAAGACAGGCCATGCCAGTGCCCTGCGCATCTCCAACCGGGTTACTGCTGAAGGCCACGGCAAGGATATGGTCACCCTGTGCACCGCCACCATCCGCGCGGTGGCTCAAGGTGTGATCGGTATTGCCTTCATCCAGATGCTGCTGATCGGTGCCGGCTTCATCATCAAGGGCGTGCCAGGAGCTGGTCTACTGGCCCTGGGCGTACTGATCATCGGCATCATGCAGCTGCCCGCCACACTGATCACCTTGCCGGTAATTGCCTACGTATTCTTTGCCGAGGGTGCCAGCCTGGCGGTCATCATCTTTGCCATCTACACCTTCGTCGCCGGCCTCGCGGATAACGTGCTCAAGCCCCTGCTGCTGGGTCGCGGCGTGGACGTACCCATGCCGGTGGTGCTGATCGGCGCCCTCGGCGGCATGGTGGTGGGCGGCATCATCGGCCTGTTCATCGGTCCCGTGCTGCTGGCCGTCGGCTACAAGCTGTTCTGGCAATGGGTGGATCAGCAGCCGCCCCAGACCCCGGATGAGGTGTGAAAGCCACCGTCCCTGGATGTTGCTGGCCGCAGCCACCCTTGGTGGCTGCGTACGCCTGGGGCCGGACTTTCAGACGCCACGCGAAGACTGGGTCGAGCACTGGCAAAGCAGTGCCTTGCAAAGCGCCAGCGTGCAGCAGGTACAGGCCGACAACCTGCACTGGTGGACCCTGTTCGACGACCCGGTGCTCGACCGCCTGATTGAGCTGGCAGACGTCGGCAACCCCAACCTGCGCATCGCCGCCCTGCGCATCCTCGAAGCCAGGGCTCAGCTCGGCATCGCCCGCAGCGGACGCTATCCGCAAGTGCAACAAGCCAGCGCCGATGCGCTGTATCTGGAACGCAACCAGTATGGCGGCAACAATCCACAGGACCTGAACGCCTGGCAGTACTCGGCCGGTTTCGATATCGGCTGGGAGTTGGACTTCTGGGGGCGCTACGCCCGCGCCATCGAGTCGGCCGATGCCGCCTACTTTGCCGCCCACGCCAACTATCAGGATGCCCTGGTGCTGCTGCGCGCCCAGGTGGCGCAGAGCTACTTCAGCCTGCGCACCGCCGAGGCGCGCCTGCGCATTGCCCGCGACAACGCCAAGCGGCAGAAACGCAGCCTGCAGATCACCGAGCGCCTGTTCAAAAGCGGCAACAGTGCCGAACTCGATCTACAGCAAGCCAAAACCCAGTATCTGGGCACCCTCAGCAGCATCCCGGAGTTCGAAACCCAGGTCGCCCAGACCCGCAACACAATCTCGGTTCTACTGGGCCTGCCACCCAACGGGCTGGCCGAACTGCAGGAGCAGACCGGCCTGATCCCGTTGGTCGACCACGCACTCATCGACCAAGTACCCGCGCAACTACTGCTGCGCCGGCCCGATGTCCGCGCCGCCGAATTGCAGGTCGCGGCCCAGTCGGCCCTGATCGGCGTGGCGGAAACCGACCTCTACCCTTCGCTCAGCCTGCTCGGCAGCATCGGCTGGTCCGCCAGCGACCAGGCTGGCAGCTCGGACACCGTTAGCTACGGCGGCGGCCCCAGCCTGACCTGGAACCTGTTCGACCACGGCCGCCTGCGCAACAACGTGCGCGTGCAGGACGCTCGCCTGCAACAGTTGATCGAGGCCTACCGGGACCGCGTGCATCAAGCCGCCCGTGAGGCCGATGACGCCGCCACCGGACTGCTCAAGGCCCTGGAACGTGAACGCATCCTGCGCGAAGCCGCCTACTCGGCCGAACGCTCGCTGACCCTGGCCAGCGCCCAGTACCGCGAGGGTTACTCCGACTTCCAGCGTGTGCTGGATGCCCAGCGCGCGCTGTTTGCCCAGCAGGACGGCTATCTGGTCGCGCGCAGCGCCGCCGTCAGCAGCCTGATCGACCTCTACCGCGCCCTGGGCGGCGGCTGGACCACCCGCCAACCCTTGCTGCCGGCCGACACCCGCGAGCAGATGAAGCAACGCACCGACTGGGGTGACCTGCTCAACGACACCGACCAACCGGAGACCTCGCCAGATGAATGACCAGGCCAAGAGCAAGCAGCCCGACCCCAGCCGCCGTGGCGTGCAGATCGTGCTCGTCCTGATCGGCCTTAGCCTGCTCTGGTATCTGCTGGCCGACCGCTACACGCCCTACACCCAGCAGGCGCGAGTACAGGCCTACGTGGTCGGGGTAGCGCCCGAGGTCGCCGGCCGCGTGACGGCCGTGAAAGTCGGCAACAACCAGATGGTCGAAGCCGGCCAGGTACTCTTCGAGCTTGACCGCGAGCCCTATGAAATAGCCGTGGCCAAGGCTCGCGCCGAACTGCAGAACATGCGCGGCCAAGTCGGCGCCAGCAGCGCCGCTATCGACTCGGCCCTGGCCAACCTGCGCGCGGCACAGGCCGGCGGACTCAAGGCTCGCCAGGATCGCGACCGCCTGGAGCGCCTGTACCGCGAAGACTCCGGTACCATTTCCCTGCGTCGCCTGGAGGTATCCCGCGCCACCCTCACCCAGGCCCGCGCCCAGGTTGCCGCCGCCGAGGCCCAGGTCGAGCAGGCCCGCGAGACCGAGGGAGGTAGTGGCGAGGACAATGCCCGTCTGCGCAGCGCCGCCTCGGCCCTGGAAAAGGCCGAACTGGACCTGACCAAGACCCAGGTTCGCGCCGCGTCTACCGGCCTGGTCACCGACCTGCGCATCGAGGCCGGCCAGTTCGCCGGTGCCGGTAGCCCACAGCTGACCCTGATCGCCCTCAACGATCTGTGGATCAACGCCGAGATGACCGAAAACAACCTTGGCCACCTGCAGCCCGGAACACCCGTGTCCATCGTCCTCGACGCCCGCCCTGGGCATGTCTACCGCGGCAAGGTTCGCAGCATCGGTTACGGCATCAGCGCCAGCCAGTCCACACCGCCCGGTAGCCTGCCAACCGTGCAGAACAGCCGCGACTGGCTACGCGCCGCCCAGCGCTTTCCCGTGGTGGTGGAGTTCGAGCCGGGGGAGCTGGGCAATTACCAGGGCCTGCGCGTCGGCGGTCAGGCCGAAGTAATGGCCTTCCCGAGCGAGGGCAACCCGCTCAACCTGCTCGGCCGCGCCTTTCTGCGCCTGATGAGCTGGCTGTCGTTTGCCTACTGACATGCTCGATCCCCGCCCACAGCGCGCCCTGCGCCTGGCATTCGGAGTCGCCCTCGGCACGGCACTGGGCTTCGGCATGGCACTTCCTGTGCCCTTTCTCACCCCGATGCTGGTGCTGTTTCTACTGGTACTGCGCAACCAGCCGCTCAGCCTCAAAGCAGGGCTGGCACTGGCTCTGGTAGTGGCGCTCACCACGGGTATCGGCCTATTGCTGAGTCCCCTGCTGGATCACCAGCCATTTGCCGGCGTATTGCTGGTAGCCCTGGGTCTGTTCTTCTGTTTTCGCTACGGCCTGCGCGGCGGCAACGGCCTGCTGAGCAACTTGATGGTGGTCGGCCTGACCATGATCACCGCCGCCAGCACCACCTCCATGGCACTCGGCCAGTTAGTGATCGAAGGGCTACTCAAAGCTGTACTGCTGACCACTCTGTGTGTCGCCATCAGTCACTGGCTGTTCCCGGAGCCCAAGGGATTGGCGCCAGCCAAGGCCGCTGCACCGCAACCGCTGGAGCAAGCCAACTGGGTAGCCTTGCGCGCCATGCTGGTGGTACTGCCGGCCTGGTTGCTGGCGGTGATCAACCCGGCCAGCTACATGCCGCTGGTGATGAAGTCCGCCAGCCTGGGGCAACAGGTCTGTGGTGTGAGCGCCCGTAACGCCGGGCGTGAGCTGCTTGGCTCGACGCTGCTCGGCGGCCTGCTGGCCATCGTCTTCTGGGCTGTGCTGAGCATCTGCCCGCACCTGTGGCTGTTCTTCCTGCTGATGTTGCTGTTCGCCCTGCTCCTGGCCCGCCGCCTCTATCAGCTGGCCAGCAACAGCCTGAGCCCGGGCTTCTGGCTCAACACCTGCGCCACCTTGATCATTCTGCTCGGCCAGTCGGTGCAAGACAGCGCCGCCGGCAAGGATGTCTACAGCGCCTTTGCGGTACGCATGGCCCTGTTCCTACTCGTCACCCTCTACGCCTGTGCCGCGGTGTACCTGCTCGACCGCCGCGCACGCCCCGCACAAGGAACCTCCGCATGCTCATGAACCTGATGATCGGCTTGCCGGTGATGTTGCTTTGCCTGTTGCTGCAGGCTCTGGTGGTAGCCATCAGCCTGCGCTACTACGTGCGTTACAAACGGCGCCACAACGAACCTTCGATCAGCAGGCACATCGGCATCCTGGCCCTGGTGATGCTGCTAATGCTGCTAGGCAACTTTCTGCAGATGGGGATCTGGGCCAGCCTGTTCGTGCTGCTGGGGGAGTTCGAGACCTTTGCCCAGGCGCTGTACTTCTCCGGCGTAACCTTCGCCACCCTGGGCTATGGCGATGTGGTGCTGTCACCGCACTGGCAATTGCTGAGCCCGCTGGAGGCGGCCAATGGTATTCTGATGTTCGGCGTATCCACCGCCGTCATGACCGCCGCGGTAGGCGACGAGATCAAGCGCTATGCCCAGCAACTGAGAAAAACCGAGGGATAAGTGAAGGGATTGCCCCTTCACTTTTGAAAGGTTACTGCCAGTCCTTGAGCGCCTGTTCCGCCACCGAATTCATCGGTTTGGCCAGCAGCCCGGTCGGGCTCAGGCTGACGGCAAACACCGCACCATCGGCAATCGGCAGGTAGGTAACCCGCGCAGCTTCGGGGTCGAACAGGAACAGGTCACGCTGGCTCAGCCGCATCCAGCGCCACAGGTCGATGCCATAGGGACTGTGGGCAAGGTCGACACGGGCATGACGCGCCGTTTGCTGCTGCTCGATGGCGAGGAAGCGGCCCGAAAGCTTCTCCAGGCGGTAACCGGACTGCAGCCCGATCAGCGCAGCCAGACCCTTCCAGTCGAGCAGGCGCGCATCCAGCTGCCATAGATCGCCCTCAAGCAATACGTCGCGTTCCTCGCCCCCCTCCAGCAGAGTGACCCGATAGGCCTGGTCACCTTCTGCGCGAAAACTCAGGGTCACCAGAGGCTTGCCTTCGACCAAGGCGTCATAGCTGCGCAGGTCATAGGCGATCACACCAATGAGCCCGGCCAAAGCGACAAAGGCCAGGCCGACGGTGCCGCGCAGCCAGGCCAGAAACCAGTTGGGCGCGAAGAGGATGCGGGCGGCGATGAACAGCGCCAGCAAGGCCAGCAGGCCGGTAAACCAGGCCAGGCCGTCATACTGCATGGGAACGATTCCTTCTGCGTGAATTTGCCGGCATTATGCTCAGCAGCCGCTCGCCGAGCCAGCAACTGGCCCGCACATTTGAATCGACTTCGAGTTTTTTATGCCCTTCTTGCCTGAGCTGGGAATGGATCCCGGCATCGTGCTAGTGCTTGCCCTGGTCGCCTTCACTGCTGGATTCATCGACGCCATTGCCGGTGGCGGCGGATTGCTGACCATCCCCGCCCTACTCACTGCCGGCCTCCCCCCGCATCTGGTATTGGGCACCAACAAACTGTGCGCCACCTTTGGCTCGGCCACCGCCAGCTATACCTTCTATCGACGCAAGCTGTTCAACCCCGGGGAATGGCGTAATGCCCTGCTGGCCACGGCAATCGGCGCCTGTATTGGCGCCATCATCGCCCATTGGTTGCCAGCCTCCTGGCTCAACCAGATGCTGCCGGCAGTGGTCTTCGGCTGCGGCCTTTATCTGCTGTTCGGCAAGACACCGGAGAATCAAGGCCAGCACGACAGGCCCATTGCCCAGCGCCGACAGTGGCCGCAAGGGTTGGGACTGGGCTTCTACGACGGCGTCGCAGGCCCGGGAACTGGCGCCTTCTGGACTGTCAGCACCATGCTGCTCTACCCCATCGACCTGTTACGCGCCAGCGGCGTGGCGCGCAGCATGAACTTCGTCAGCAACGCCATGGCTCTGGTGGTATTCATCTTTGCCGGTCAGGTCGCCTGGCTGCTTGGCATCAGCATGGGCCTGGCGCTGATGGCTGGTGCCTTTCTGGGGGCACGCACAGCCATCCACGGTGGCGCCAAGTTCATTCGCCCGGTCTTCATCCTGGTGGTATTGGCGTTGACCGCGCGCCTGTCCTGGCAGCACTGGTTCTGACTGCAGGTCAGAACCGCAGTGGCTGAACATCAGCGGTGCAGCTGTGGCTCCGGCTGCCCGAGGCGACGCGCCACGTAAAGGTCGATCAGATAGCGAGCGATGGATCGCTGCATCGGTAGCGGCGGCAGGTTGTCGATGGGGAACCAGGCGGCGTCTTCGATTTCGTCCGCCTGGGGCACTATCTCGCCACCGACATATTCGGCATGAAAACCCAGCATCAGCGAATGCGGGAAGGGCCAGCCCTGGCTGCCGAGGTAATGCAGGTTGTGCACCTCGATGCCCACCTCTTCGCGTACCTCGCGGGCCACGCACTCTTCCGCCGACTCACCAGGTTCGACGAAACCGGCCAGGGTGCTGTAGACGCCAGTGACAAAGCGTGGCGAGCGCGCCAACAGAACTTCATCGCCACGGGTGACCAGCACGATCATGCTGGGCGAGATGCGCGCGTAGCTATCCAGGCCACATTCGGGGCAGCGCATGCAGCGCTCACCAGAAACCTGCTGGGTGGGAGTACCGCAGCGGCCACAGAAGCGATGATTGCTTCGCCAGGTGCCCACCTGGTCGGCAAAGGCCAGCATACGGAAAGTCGGATAGTCGGCCTGCAGCATGAACTGTCGCAGGCTCTGCCAGAAGCAGCCTTCGGGCATGACCGGCTGATCCAGTGACAGCAGCCATACGGGCTGACCGTCGAACTGCCCCAGCCCCTGCTCATCGCGAATCGGCAGATCCTGGCGCTTTAGCCACTCGCGCGGAAACAGCACGCCATTGGCATCGGCCAGAAAACCCTGCGGGCTGCGTACCAACGCCCAACCACCCGGCTGGGCATTATCCAGCAAGGGCGTGGTCTGCCAGCCACTGGCCATCAGGCAGCTACCGAAAGGCCCAGAGCACGTACACTTTCCTCAGCCAGGTCGAGCACGCTCGGCGTGGTCTCGGGCCGTAGCACAGCGCCAGCCTCCAGGTAGTACTCCAGGCTGCTCAGGGCATCAGCCAGGGTTTCCAGCATCTGCTCGGACGGCATCTGCGGGACATCAATCATCTGCTTCTGAATGTAATCGGCACACAGGCCGATCAGCCTGGCTGCACGCTCCTGATTGAGGAACCACATACCGCCACGCACCGCCTGCAGGCTGATCGGCACGTTGGCCAGGTGCATGCGATCGCCCCCCGACTCCAGATAAGAGGTGATGGCGCGCTTGGCCAGCGCCAGGCCACCCTGGGCCTCGTCGATCACCACGATGCGTGCCTCGATCAACTGATGGGCTGCAAAAGACTCACCCTCGTCCCCCGGCTTCACCGGGGCCGGGCGTGAATTGCGCTGCTCGCCACGCTCCAGGCTGGCCACCATGCTTTCCACGTACAGCACAGCCTCGGCCAGGCGATGCAACTCATCGACCTGGGCTGGATTGCTTTCGCCCCAGGCACCGACAACCGGCAGTTGCACCTGCAGCGCGTTGGCTGCCGAGCTCAGGCCAACCATGCTCAGGGTCTTGGCCATCTTGCCCAACAGGGCATGCAGATTGCTGAAACTGTCGGGCTGCGCGGTACCGCGTTCGATCAGATCGAGCAGATCCTTCGCGCTCGCCAGTTCCTCACGGATGGCCGAAGACAGCGAGCGCATAACGCCCTGCCCTGGCCCGGAGAGGCGTTGGTATTCCTCGTCGAGCAGATGATCGGTGAACGGCAGCGGCGCTAGCCCGAAGGCCTCGTGCACGCTCGCCGCATGCGAACCGCGGCTGTCGGCCAGCGCGACCAGATAGAGCAGTTCCTTGAGCAGGCTGCGCGGCAGCTCATAGCTGCCATTACTGGCAAGCGCTTGTTTGATTTCGCGATCCAGCCGGGAGAACAGCTGCTTGCGCGACTTGCGCGGCAGCAGCTGGCCATCGAGTTGCGACTCCAAGGCGGCGGCTCCAACCCAATACAGTCGGCCGGCCGGCTTATCGACAAACAGGCTGTCCAGGCGTGCCAGGGCGCGCAGCATCAGCTTGAGGCTGGCCTGGGTGTTGTCCTCACGAATGAAACCGAGCAGGCCTACCTGATACATGTGGCGCAGACGACGAGCCGCTTCGGCACTTACCGCAGCGGCCGGCACACCTGCCGGACGCGCCTGATCTAGGCGCACGCTGAAGAAGAAGCTTTCCGGCAGCGGCTGCTGGCCTCCGGCCTGACGCAGATCGTTGATCGCCGGCAGCAGCAGTTCGGGCATTTCCTGGCGATGCGCATCCACGTTTTCCAGGTAACGACGCAGCACATACAG
>JAYQUJ010000078.1:0-19356 GCA_038147895.1 Pseudomonas sp. | reverse complement strand
TGCCATCCGGGGAGGCAGGCGGCTCCGTGCCCGGATTGCAACCGGGCTACATCAGGCCATGCGGAATCCGTCCCTCACCCCCTGCCCCACTCCCACTAGTGGGAGAGGGGAGCCCCCCCCCTGATTGCCGGCCGAAACGAAAAGACCCCGCCGAGGCGGGGTCTTTTCAGGACGCGGGATGCTTACTGCGGTTGGGCCGCCAGCATGCCGTTGTCGTTGCGCTTGAACTGCGGCAGCAGGGTGCCGATCAGCATACCGGCGATGCTGAACAGCAGACCGGCCAGCTGCGGCGGCCAGAAGGCGTCGTCGGTCAGGGTGTATTCCAGGTAGATCCAGGAAGTCAGACCGAAGACGATGGACACCAGGGCGCCCTGGGTAGTCGCGCGCTTCCAGAACAGACCGGCGAACAGCGGCACCACGGCGGCGACCAGGGTTACGCAGTAGGCATTGCCAACCATCTCGTAGATGCTGGCATCGGAGTTCAGGGCAAAGGTCAGGGTAGCGACGGCGCAAACCAGGATGGTCACGCGCATCAGCAGCAGGAACTGCTTGTCATTGAGCTCCGGCAGGAAGCGCTTGAGCACGTTCTCGGTCAGCGTCACCGACGGCGCCAGCAGGGTGCCGGAAGCGGTGGACATGATGGCCGAGAGCAGCGCACCGAAGAAGAAGATCTGCGCGATCAGCGGGGTCTTCTCCAGGATCAGCAGCGGCAGGATCATCTGCGCGTCTTCGGCCAGCCACTTCTCGACCAGCGCCGGGTCGATCATCGAGGCGGCGTACACCAGGAAGATCGGCAGCATGCAGAAGCCGAGATAGAACACGGCACCGGCCATGGAGGCGCGCGAGGCGATCGTCTCGTTCTTCGCCGACATCACCCGCTGGTACACGTCCTGCTGCGGGATCGAGCCGAGCATCATGGTCACCGCGGCGCCGATGAAGGCGACGATGTCCTTCGGCTCGAAGCTGTGCATGAAGGTGAACTTGCCTTCGCTGGCGGCCTTGCTGATCACCACGTCGGCGCCGCCGGCCATGTCGCTGAACAGCCAGACCAGGTAGATCAGGCCGACCACGATCACGATCATCTGGAAGAAGTCGGTCAGGGCCACCGACCACATGCCGCCGAACAGGGTGTACAGCAGCACGATGAAGGTGCCGAGGAACATGCCCTGAGTGGTGCTGATGGCACCGTCGGAGACCACGTTGAACACCACGCCGAGGGCGATCAGCTGGGCGGCGATCCAGCCCAGGTAGGACAGCACGATGACCAGGCTGATGATCAGCTCGACTTCGGAGCCGAAGCGCTTCTTGAAGTAGTCACCGATGGTCAGCAGGTTCAGGCGGTACAGCGGGCGGGCGATGATCGCGCCGACGATGAACAGGCACCAAAACGAACCGAAGGGATCTTCGACGATGCCGGCGAAGCCTTCTTCGAGGAAGGTGGCGGGAATGCCCAGCACGGCTTCGGAGCCGAACCAGGTGGCGAACACCATGGCGGCAACGATGGGGAAGCCCATGCTGCGACCGCCGGAGGCGAAGTCACGGGTGTTCTTCACCCGAGTGGAGGCATAGAAACCGATGGCCACGGTGGCCAGCAGGTAGAGCGCGACGAACCAGATCAGCATGTTTTCCTGTTCCAGAACTCGACCCACCGCATGCTTCCCCGCAAGGTATAGGGGGCTGGACGGCGGATCCCAGGGTTATTGTTGTGGCCATCCTGGCCCTGCATGGAGTCGGGGTACCGATGATCCCGGCGACTCGGGCCGCGCAGTCTGGCAAAAACGTCAAATATGTCAAACAAAAAACACCGTCTTATTGAACATTTCCGACAAGCCCCATGACCGCTAAACATAAGGCCCTGAATACTGTGAAGTTTTGTAGTCGGCCACTGACCCAGTAGTTTTATATATTTGACACTCACTGACAGACGGCACGCTTGCCGCTATCGTCGGCGGCAGCCCCATCCAGGACTCCACGCATGGACCTCAAGCAGCTCAGATTTCTCGTCGCCCTTGAGGAGACCGGCCACTTCGGCCAGGCCGCCGCACGCTGCCATGTGACCCAGCCGACCCTGTCCATGCGCCTGCGCAATCTGGAAGATGAGCTCGGGCTGGAACTGGTGCGACGCGGCCAGCGCTTCGAAGGCTTTACCGCGGAAGGTCAGCGCATCCTCGCCTGGGCCCGCGGTGTGCTGGCCGCCCAGGACGGCCTGTACGCCGAGGCCGCCGCCTGTCGCGGGCAGCTGGTCGGCACCCTGCGCCTGGGCGTGGTGCCGCTGGCCGGGTTCGACCCGATGCGCCTGCTCAGCCTGTTCGCCGCCACCCATCCGGAACTGCGCTTTCGCCTGTTCGCCCTGAGCAGCGAGCAGATCCTCGAACGCCTGGCCAGCAACCAGCTCGACCTCGGCCTGTCGTACCTGGAACGCCTCGACCGCGAGCATTTCGACAGTCTGGCCCTGGCCGATACGCGCATGGGCCTGCTGCACGACCATCGCCATTTCCCCATCGGCAGCACGAGCCTCAGCTGGGAAGCCGTGGCCGAACTGCCGCTGGGCCTGCTGTCGAGCGGCATGCACTTTCGCCAGTCCATCGACCATGCCCTGCGCAGTCGCGGTCTGAGCCCACAGCCACGCCTGGAGACCGATGCCGTTCATCAGTTGCTGCAGGCCGTGCATGCCGGCCTGTGCTGCGCGGTGCTGCCGCTGGACAGCGGCCTGGACAGCTTCGCCGAAGACCTCACCCTGACCCCCATCGATGCTGCCCAGACCCTGGCGCCACTGGGCCTGATCCGGCGTCGAGCCGCGCCACGCTCGGCCCTCGCCGAGGCCTGTTTCGACGCTGCGCGGAACCTGCTGAAAGGCAACCGATAGAGTGCGTCGATCACAGTATCGGCCACAGCGATTAGACGCTGCCCGGCACTGGCCCTAGGCTGAGAAGACTCCCTCGACAGAAGGGCCGTCCTCATGCCTGCCGTGTCTCTCTCCACCCCCGGCTACGCCTATGCCGAACTGGGTCCGCACCACCACTGCGCCAGCGCCGAACTGGCCAGCGAATGTGCCCTGGCGCTGAGCTACAACGAGCTCAACCATACCGTGATGATGGTGTCCCCGGACGACCTCGACGACTTCGCCATTGGCTTCAGTCTGAGCGCCGGCCTGATCGACTCCATCGACGACATCTATGACATCCAGCTGAGCGGCACCGACAGCGCCCGCCAGGCACAGCTGCGCATCAGCAGCCGTGCGTTCTGGCGGCTCAAGCAGCAGCGTCGTCAACTGGCCGGCAACAGCGGCTGCGGCCTGTGTGGCGTGGAAGCGCTGGAGCAGGCCCTGCCCCAGCTCAAGGCCCTGGCGCCAAGCGACCTGCCGCCGGCCAGCCATCTGCACGCACTGCGCGAGCGCATTGGCGCGGCCCAGCAAGGCGCACGCAGCAGTGGCGCACTGCACGCCGCGCTGTTCGTCGACGCCAGCGGCGAGATCGCCCTGTGCCGTGAAGACATTGGCCGGCATAACGCCCTGGACAAGCTGATCGGCGCCCTCGCCCGCTCCGGCCAGGCAACCCATGCCGGCTTTGCCGTGGTCACCAGCCGCTGCAGCCTGGAACTGCTGCACAAGGCCGTGCGCTGCGGCATCGCCACCCTGGTCAGCCTGTCCGCGCCCACCGCGCTGACCGTGGACTGGGCGCGTCGCCACCACCTCAATCTGATCCACCTGCCCCATCACAGCGCGCCGCGGGTCTACAGCCCGGCGCCCGAGGAGTCCCGCTCATGAGCCAGCCCCGTTACCAGCCCTACACCGGCCCGGCCGCCGGCTGGGGCGCGCTGCGCGCCGTGACCCAGCACTGGCTGGACAGCAAGCAGCCGTTCAAGAACCTGCGCGCGCTGCTCAAGACCAACCAGAACGGCGGCTTCGACTGCCCCGGCTGTGCCTGGGGTGACTCCCCCGAGCACCATCTGGTGAAGTTCTGCGAAAACGGCGCCAAGGCGGTCAACTGGGAAGCCACGCGCCGCGGCATCGGCCGCGAGTTTTTCGCCCGCTACTGCGTCGCCCAGCTGCGTGAGCAGAGCGACTACTGGCTGGAGCACCAGGGCCGGCTGATCGAACCGCTGCACTACGACGCCGCCAGCGACCGCTACGTGCCGATCAGCTGGGACGCCGCTTTCAACCTGATCGGCGAGGTGCTGCGCGGCCTGGACAGCCCCGACCAGGCCGAGTTCTACACCTCCGGCCGGGCCAGCAACGAGGCCGCCTTCCTCTACCAACTGATGGTGCGCGCCTATGGCACCAACAACTTCCCCGACTGCTCGAACATGTGCCACGAGGCCAGCGGCGTGGCGCTCGGCGAGAGCATCGGCGTGGGCAAGGGCACGGTGACCTTCGACGACTTCGCCGACGCCGACGCCATCTTCGTATTCGGCCAGAACCCCGGCACCAACCACCCGCGCATGCTCGAACCGCTGCGCGAGGCGGTCGAGCGCGGCGCCAGCGTGGTCTGCTTCAACCCGCTCAAGGAGCGTGGTCTGGAGCGTTTCCAGCACCCACAGCACCCGCTGGAGATGCTCAGCAATGGCTCGGCACCGACCAGCAGCGCCTATTTCCGCCCGCGCCTGGGCGGCGACATGGCGGCCGTGCGCGGCATGGCCAAGTATCTGCTGCAGTGGGAGCGCGAGCGCCCCGGCACAGTGTTCGATCAGGCCTTCATCGAGCAACACAGCGATGGCCTCGACAGCTGGCTGGCAGCCGTGGACGCCACCGACTGGGCACAGATCGAGGAGCAGTCGGGCCTCAATCGCACCGAGATCGAGCAGGCCGCACGCCTGTACGTGCGCGCCGAGAAGGTCATCACCTGCTGGGCCATGGGCATCACCCAGCACCGCCATTCGGTGGCGATCATTCAGGAAATCACCAATCTCATGCTGCTGCGCGGCAACCTCGGCAAGCCCGGCGCCGGCCTGTGCCCGGTACGCGGCCACAGCAACGTGCAGGGCGACCGCACCATGGGCATCAACGAGCGGCCGCCGGCCTTCCTGCTCGATGCCCTGCAGCGCCGCTTCAAGTTTGCAGTGCCACGCCAGCAGGGCCACAACACGGTGGAAGCCATCGAGGCCATGCTCGCCAGGCACAGCAAAGTGTTCATCGGCCTCGGCGGCAACTTCGCCCAGGCCACCCCGGACAGCCCGCGCACCCACACCGCCCTGCAGCAGTGCGAGCTGACCGTGCAGATCAGCACCAAGCTCAACCGCAGCCACCTGATGCACGGTCGCCAGGCGCTGATCCTGCCGTGCCTGGGGCGCACCGACCTGGATCTGCAGGGCGGCCAGTCGCAAGCGGTAACGGTGGAAGACTCGTTCGGCATGATCCACGCCTCCTACGGCCAGCTGTCGCCACTGTCGCGGGAGATGCGTTCGGAACCGGCGATCATCGCCGGCATGGCCAACGCCCTGCTCGGCAGCCGTCCGGTCGACTGGCTGTGGTTGATCGAGGACTACGCGCGCATCCGTGAGCTGATCGCCGACTGCATTCCCGGCTTTGCCGACTTCAACGCCCGCCTCGCCCAGCCGGGCGGTTTCTACCTGGGCAACGCCGCCGCGCGTCGGCAGTGGAACACCGCCAGCGGCAAGGCACGCTTCGTCGCCCATGCCCTGCCCGACCAGCTGATGCCGCCCGAGGCCCGCGCCGAGCAGGCCGACCTGGTGCTGCAGACCCTGCGCTCCCACGACCAGTACAACACCACCCTGTATGGCCTGGACGACCGCTACCGCGGCGTGCGCGGCATGCGCGAGGTGCTGTTCGTCAACGCGCAGGATATCCGCCGCCTGGGCTACGAGCCGGGGCAGAAGGTGGATATCGTCTCGCTGTGGGATGACGGCATCGAGCGCCGCGTGCGTGGCTTCACCCTGCTCGCCTATGACACACCCGCCGGCCAGGCAGCCGCCTACTACCCGGAGACCAACCCGCTGGTGCCGCTGGCCAGCGTCGGCACTGGCAGCCACACGCCCACCTCAAAGTTCATCGCCATTCGCCTGCTGCCCAGCCATGCAGATGCCATGCGGATTGCCTGACACGGAGGCTTTGTAACAGACTAACGCCCCGGCTACGTCGGGGCAGCCGCGCCCTGGCGCGCCCCCGGCCCGGCCACCCGGTTTCGCGCAATCGCCCGCCTGCCGCTGTCTTTGCGGGTGCTAGGAGTTCCATTTGAAGATGAAGAAGAGCGACTGGGCCTGGACGCTGATCGGCCTGCTGGCGGTCGCCCTGTCCGGTTACCTGCTCTACAAGGAAGTCCGCTCCATCTCCCTCGACGAGCTGCGTGGCAGCCTCGAAGCCATCGATCCACACCACTGGCTGCTGGCCGGCCTGTCGACCCTGGGTGCCTACTTCGCCCTGGCCTGGTACGACCGCATCGCCCTGGCCCACCTGGGCAAGAAGATCTCCTGGTGGTTCATCACCCTGTGCTCCTTCACCACCTACGCCCTGGCTCACAATATTGGCGCCTCGGTCTTTTCCGGTGCGGTGGTGCGTTACCGGGCCTACTCCAGCAGGAACCTGGCGCCGGGGGAGATCGGCCTGCTGATCTTCTTCTGCTCCTTCACCTTCGCCCTGGGCGTGCTGCTGGCTGGCGGTTTGGTGCTGCTGTTCAACCCAGCCCTGATCGAGCGCCTGCTCGGCCTGCAACCCTGGCTGGCCAAGGTGCTCGGCGGCCTGCTGCTGGGCCTGGTGGCACTCTATGTGCTGGGCTCCTGGCGCCAGTTCAAGCCCTGGACCTGGCGCAAGCTGCATGTCGAATACCCACGCCTGCGCATCGTCGCCCGCCAGCTGCTGGCAGGCCCGCTGGAGCTGGCCTGCGCGGCGGCGATCATCTATTTCGCGCTGCCCGAGGCCAGCAACCCCGGCTACCTGACGGTACTGGGCGTGTTCCTCGTGTCCTTCTCCCTGGCCCTGCTGTCCCACGCCCCCGGCGGTCTCGGCGTATTGGAAGTGACCTTTCTCAAGGCCCTGCCCGACGTGCCGACCGCCGACGTGCTGGCCGCGCTGATCGTTTTCCGCGTGTTCTACCTGCTGCTGCCCTTTGCCCTGGCCCTGATCGTGGTGACCTGCTTCGAGTACCAGCAGTGGCGGCGCAACCGGGAATAGAGGCGGTATCAGCAACATCGATGAGCACTATCAGAAGCCTCGACTTCTGTGTTGGCGGTAGCTGAGTAGCATTGGCGGCGTACTCACTCCCCACTCCCACAAGGAGGCCCTCGATGAAAACTCGCCTACTTGCCAGCCTGATCCTGACCAGTTTCGCCGGAAGCGCCCTGGCGGTACCCGGTGATGATCAAGCCCCGCTGATCGAAGCGCAGCAACAACGCAAGGCACCACTGCTGGACATCAGCAGCCGTGCAGCACAGCCCTTCGCCGCCCCCAGCATTCACCTCGATGCGACCCTGGCCAAGGGCCAGACCCACGGCAAGCGCAAGCAGCGCAGTTGACCGATCAACACGAAGCCCGGCGCACGCCGGGCTTTTTATTGGCCAGCCATTGCGCCTGAAACACCCCTGCCGTGTCCGTTGGGTCGTGACGTATAGGTTGGGTCGGGCTTAGTGGGAGCGGCTTTAGCCGCGATTAAGGCCCGCACGCGGTGGTTCGCCTACTGATTATTGCGCCGGCTCGACCGGCGGCAGCCGGTAGACCCAGATCCGCCGCATCACCCCGGCGAACTGCGCCGACAAGCGCCCGCTGTTGTACACCTGGCCATAGCGTGCGGCGATCTCGCGCACCTGCGGCGCCAGCTCGGCATAGCGCCGCGCCGGCAGGTCGGGGAACAGATGATGCTCGATCTGGTGGCTGAGATTGCCAGTCAGAATATGGAACAGCCTGCCGCCCTGCAGGTTGCTGGAACCACGCAGCTGGCGCAGATACCAGTGACCGCGGCTCTCGCCCACCACCGACTCCTTGCTGAACACCGCGGCGCGCTCGGTGAAGTGGCCGCAGAAGATCACCAGAAACGTCCACAGGTTGCGCAGCAGGTTGGCCAGCGCATTGCCGGCCAATACAGCCAGGGCATTGGCCCCGAGCAGCAAGGCCAGCAACGGGAACAGCAAATAGTCCTTGCCCCACTGGCGCAGCAGCTTGGCGCCGAACTGGCGCGCCAGCGGCCGCACTTCGCTGCCGTCGATGCGGCCCTTGTACCACTGGTCCAGACGCAGATGCTGGATGGCCACGGCATACTGGAACAGCAGCGCCTGCAGGGTCACCCACAGCGGCTGCCAGCGGTAGAAAGGCTTCCAGCGCTGCTCGGGAAACAGCCGCACCACACCGTAGCCAACGTCATCGTCCATGCCGATCACGTTGGTCCAGGTATGGTGCATATGGTTGTGAGTATGTCGCCAGAAATCGGCGGGGCCGGCGATGTCCCATTCATAGTCGCGACCACTCAGCTGCGGGTCGTTCATCCAGTCGTACTGGCCATGCATCACGTTATGGCCCAGCTCCATGTTCTCCAGGATCTTGCCCAGCCCCAGCAGCAACGTACCGAGCAGCCAGGTGGGCGGAAACCAGCCCAGCATCAGCAGCGCCCGGCCGCTCCAGCAGCACAGGCGCACCGCGCTGCGTACCCGGCGGATATAGCGGGCGTCGTTCTCCCCCAGGTCAGCCAGCACGCTCTGGCGCAGGCTATCCAGCTCCCTGGCGAAGGAGTCCAGCTCGGCACTGTTCAATTCACGGTCGAGTCGCATCAGAGTTCCCTACACATCGATTCGTACATCGCCCAGCGGAGCGCTGATGCACAAGCGAATGGCTTGGCCCGGCTCGGCACTGACGGCACCACTGCGCAGGTCGCGTACCGCGCCGCCGAGCAGCAGGCAGGTGCAGCTGGCGCAGATGCCCTGGCGACAGCCATGGGCCGGGCGCAGGCCATGGGCTTCGGCCTGTTCCAGCAGGCTGCGGGCGCTGTCACCCGAGGCCTGCAGGCGGCTGCGCACGAACTCCAATTGCACCGCCTGGCCCGACTCGCTGACCCGCCGCAGCGGGCTGAAGGCTTCGCTTTGCAGCGCACCAGCACAGCCGCAGCGCACCGCATCGACAAAGCCGGCCGGACCACAGGCCAGCAGCGCGAAACCCGCCATCCCCTGCAGATGGCCAGGCTGAAAACGCCCGTCCCCCCGCCCGGTCAGCAACCAGCGCACCTGCAGATTGGCGTGGCGCCGCATCAGCCCCTGCAGCTCCGCCACATAGGCCCGCTGCCCGGCCTCGCGCACGTAGTGCAGCAGCGTCACCGGCGCGGTATAGCCTCGGGCCAGAGCATCGCGCAGCAGACCGAGCAAGGCGGTGATACCACTGCCCGCCGCCAACAGGCCAACGCCCTCGGCCTGCTCTGGCCAGCGCAGCTCGCCCTGAGCCTGGCTCAACTCCAGCACCTCGCCCACGGCCAGATGATCGAGCAGATGATGGGATAGAAAACCACCCGACTGGCGGCGAATACCCAACTCGACAACTCCATCACGCGCGACCCGCGTCAGGCTGTAGCTGCGGCAATGGCGCACGCCGTCCAGCTCCAGGTACAGCTGCACATGCTGGCCCGGCTGCCAGCCGTTGAGGTTGCCGTTGCCGCGCAGACGCAGCGCCAACAGGTCATCGCTGACCCATTCGCGATCTATCACCTGCGCCATCACCCGATTGAGCCGCCAGGCCGGGTGTAGCCAACCCAGCAGCGCATCGACCTCCGCCTCGCGTAACCAGCGCCTGGCCACCAGCGCGCGCAAGGGACGCATCCCGGGTGCCAACGCGCGAACAACAGAAAAAGGCAGTAATGCCATTGCAGCCATCCAGTGAACATTTGTTCACTAAATTGGCAGACAGCCACAACTCAGTCAACACTTGTTCACTGATTCGAGTTCGACGCTGATCGAAGGCTTTTGCTAGAGTGCGGCGCACCCTCAGCAGCAGCCCGAAGCCCATGTCGCCCCGCGCCGAACAGAAACTGCAGACCCGCCAGGCCCTGATGGATGCCGCAGGCAAACTCATGGACAGCGGCCGTGGTTTCGGCAGCCTGAGCCTGCGCGAGGTCAGCCGCACCGCCGGCATCGTGCCGACCGGTTTCTACCGGCACTTTCAGGACATGGATGAACTGGGCCTGGCCCTGGTCGACGAGGTCGACGCCACCTTCCGCAGCACCCTGCGCGAAGTGCGCCGCAGCCAGATCGAGATGGGCAGCATCATCGAAGCCAGCACGCGCATCTTCCTCGATGCCGTCAGCGCCAACCGCAGCCAGTTCCTGTTTCTCGCCCGTGAGCAGTACGGCGGCTCACAGCCGGTGCGCCAGGCCATTGGCCGCCTGCGCCAACGCATCACCGACGATCTGGTGGCCGACCTCAAGCTGCTCAACCGCACGCCGCATCTGAATGACCCGGCGCTGGACATAGTCTCCGACCTGGTGGTGAAGACCGTGTTCGCCACCCTGCCCGAGCTGATCGACCCTCCGGCCGAGGGCCTGCCCGCGCACCTGACCCCGGAAGCCAAGATGACCCAGCAGCTGCGCTTCATCTTCATCGGTGCCAAACACTGGCAGGGCCTCAGTCAGGGCCGCGACTAACGCCCCTCCTTGGCGCAACAAAAACCAGCAAGCACCAAAATAGAGCAAGCAGCAGCCCCAATATCAGGCACAACGCCGCCAGAATGGGGCCGCGCCAGCTTGGCAAGGGCCTTGCTCTGGGTTGAGGACATTTCCTGATCGGATGTCCAACATGCTGGTGATCCATCACCGCCTCGATCCCCAACCCCATTGGGACGAAGAACTGCACCTGACCCACGAGGCGCGTAGCAAAAGCCGCCTGCGCTGCTTCAGCGCGGCCAACGAAGAAACCGGCCTGTTCCTTGAACGCGGCCAGCCACCATTGCGTGACGGCGACTGCCTGCGCGCCGAAGACGGCCGCATCGTGCGCGTCTGCGCCCGTCCGGAAAGCCTGCTGCACGTCACCTGCGCCAGCAGCTTCGAACTGATGCGCGCCGCCTATCACCTGGGCAACCGCCACGTGGCCCTGCAACTGGGCGATGGCTGGCTACGCCTGCTCGACGACTACGTGCTCAAGGCCATGCTCGACCAGCTCGGCGCCACCACCTGCACGGTCGAAGCACCCTTCCACCCCGAACACGGCGCCTACGGCGGCGGCCATCACCACTCCCACCATGGCGACGCCGACTTCAACTACGCCCCGCGCCTGCACCAGTTCGGCGTGCGCACATGAACAAGGCCTGGGCCCTGCTAAGGCTGGCCAGCCCGCAGCTGCCGAATCCGCTGCCGGCTACAGCGCAGTCTGCGCCGCAGGAACAGCCGCATGAATAAGGCTTGGGCTCTATTACGGCTGGCCAGCCCGCAGCTACCCATCGGCGGCTACAGCTATTCGCAGGGGCTGGAGATGGCCGTGGATCAAGGCCTGGTGCATGACCAGGACAGCGCCCGCCAGTGGATCGCCGACCAGCTGCTGCTCAACCTCGCGCGCTTCGAGGCACCAATGCTGCTGGCGCACTGCCAGATGGCGGCCGACGCCGACTGGCCTGCCCTAGCCGAACTGGCCGGCCAGCACCGCGCCAGCCGCGAGACCCGCGAGCTGGCCCTGGAGAGCCGGCAGATGGGCTATTCCCTGCGCCAGCTGCTCGAAGGCCTGCCGGAGCTGGACGAAGCCGCCCGCGCTTTTCTCGCCAGCCAGCCCGAACTGGGCCTGGCCCCGGCCTGGGCGCTGGCCGCCCGGGCCTGGCAGATCAGCCCACAGGATGCCCTCGCCGCCTGGCTGTGGGGCTGGCTGGAAAACCAGCTGGCGGTGCTGATGAAAACCCTGCCGCTGGGTCAGCAGGCCGCCCAGCGCCTGACCAGCGAACTGCTGCCGCTGCTGGAGCAGGCCCAGCACGACGCCAGCCACAAACAACCCGAACACTGGGGCAGCGCCGCTTTCGGCCTGGCCCTGGCCAGCATGGCGCACGAGCGCCAGTACAGCCGTTTATTCCGCTCATGAGAAAAGGAAACCCAAGATGAACAGCCAACCCCTGCGTGTCGGCATCGGTGGCCCGGTCGGCTCCGGCAAGACCGCCCTGACCCTGGCCCTGTGCCAGGCCCTGCGCGAGCGCTACAACATCGCCGTGGTCACCAACGACATCTACACCCAGGAAGACGCCCAGTTCCTGGTGCGCAACGAGGCTCTGGCGCCCGAGCGCATCATCGGCGTGGAAACCGGCGGCTGCCCGCACACCGCCATCCGCGAGGACGCCTCGATCAACCTGGAAGCCGTGGACCAGCTCAACCGCCGCTTCCCCGGGCTCGACCTGATCCTGGTCGAATCCGGCGGCGACAACCTGTCCGCTACCTTCAGCCCCGAGCTGTCCGACCTGACCCTATACGTGATCGATGTATCGGCCGGCGACAAGCTGCCGCGCAAGGGCGGCCCGGGCATCTGCAAGTCAGACCTGCTGGTGATCAACAAGGTCGACCTGGCGCCCATGGTCGGCGCCTCGCTGGAAGTGATGGACCGCGACGCACGCAAGATGCGCGGCGACAAGCCCTTCGTCTTCAGCAACCAGAAGGTCGGCCAGGGCCTGGACGAAATCATCGCCTTCATCGAACGCCACGGCATGCTGACCGCCGCCTAAGCGCCGCGCTCTCACACAAGGAGAACCCCATGCATCTGCGCAAAGCACTCTACGCCATCGCCCTGTTCCTCAGCCCGGCCGTGGCCTTCGCCCATGCCGGCCACGACCACTCCGGCCTGATGTCCGGCGTCGCTCACCCCATCACCGGCCTCGATCACCTGCTGGCTATGCTCGCCGTCGGCCTGTGGGCTGCACAGCAGAGCGGTGCCGCCCGCTGGGCCGTGCCCGTCACCTTCGTCGCCACCATGTTGCTGGGCGGTGTACTCGGCTTCTCCGGCATGGAAATCCCGCTGATGGAAACCGGCATCGCCGGCTCGGTACTGGCCTTCGGCCTGCTGGTGGCCGTGGCGGCGCGCCTGCCGATGGCCGTGGCGATCAGCCTGACCGCGCTGTTCGCCCTCACCCACGGCGTGGCCCACGGCCTGGAACTGCCAGCGCTGGCCAGCCCCTGGGGTTATGCCGCCGGCTTCGTCGCCGCCACCGCCGCCCTGCATGGCCTGGGCTATCTGGTCGCCCGCTACCTGCCGCGCGCTGCCGCGCCGCTGGTGCGTATCGCCGGTAGCGCCTCGGCCATCACCGGCGCCTGGCTGCTGGCCGGCTAAGGCAGGCCGGCGTGCAAGGCGCCGGCTATCAGCACCATCGAAACAATCAACGGGCCGATTCCCGGCCCGTTGCCTAGGCTGGGGTTCATCGCCGTCGAGGAACCCGCCATGCCCATCCACGATTTCATTCGCTGCCTGCTCGCCACCTATGCAGCTGGCGCCAGCGGTGCCTGCCCACAAGAACTCGCCTGACCATTCGGACAGGGTTACCCTGTGCGCCCTCGCATCATCTGGGAGCATTTCGCGTGAGCCTGAAATCCGTCTGCGTGTTCTGCGGCGCCAGCCCCGGCGCCCGCCCGATCTACCGTGAAGCGGCCGAGGCCCTGGGCCGCAGCCTGGCCGAACGCGGCCTGACGCTGGTCTACGGCGGCGGCGCAGTCGGCCTCATGGGGATCGTCGCCGACGCCGCCCTGGCGGCCGGTGGCGAGGTGATCGGCATCATCCCGCAGAGCCTGAAACGCGCCGAAGTAGGCCACAACGGCCTGAGCCGCCTGGAAGTGGTGGACGGCATGCACGCGCGCAAGGCGCGGATGGCCGAGCTGGCCGATGCCTTCATCGCTCTGCCCGGCGGACTGGGTACGCTGGAGGAACTGTTCGAGGTGTGGACCTGGGGCCAGCTCGGCTACCACGCCAAACCGCTGGGCCTGCTGGAAGTCGATGGCTTTTACGCACGCCTGACCGGCTTCCTCGACCACCTGGTGGCCGAGCGCTTCGTCCGCGAACCACACCGCGCAATGCTGCAGGTCAGCGAGTCGCCGAGCGAGTTGCTCGAACGTCTGGCCGCCTGGCAGCCCACGGCCGCGCCCAAATGGGTCGACCGCGAGCCGAAGTGACGGCGGCTTAGCTGGACGACTGCTGCACGATTACCGTCTGCGCCGGCATCGGCGCCGGGTAGCCGGCCTCACCGAGGGCATCCTTGATCACCTTGTTGGTGTCGAAATACACCTGCCAGTAATGGTCGGTGTGGCAATAGGGCCGCACCGCCAGCACCGGGCCGACCAGGTTGAACTCGAGGATTTCCACATCCACCGCCGGCGCTTCCAGCACATTGTCGAGGGCTGCAACCCGCTCTTTGAGCAGCGCCGCCGCGCCCTTCCAGTCGGCACTGCCGGCCAGCTGGGCCTTAAGGTCGACCCGGCGGAAGGCGTTGTGCGAGTAGTTCTGGATGTTATCGCTGAAAATCTTGTTGTTGCCGACCAGGGTCAGCACGTTGTCCGGCGTGTTGATCGCGGTGACGAACAGGCCGATCTCGGTGACGGTGCCGGTGACCCCGCCGGCGCTGATGAAGTCGCCGACCTTGAACGGCCGCAGGATGATGATGAAGCCACCCGCCGCCAGGTTGGCCAGCAGCCCCGACCAGGCCATGCCGATGGCCAGGCCGACCGCAGCGATCAGCGCGGCGAAGGTGGTGGTCTGCACACCGAAGTAACCGAGGATGCCGATCACCAGCAGGATGTTCAGCGTCACGGTAATGAAGCTGCCCACGTAGCGCAGCACGGTCGGGTCCACCGACTGCCGGCCCAGAGCCTTCTGCACCATGCTCACGGCAAAGCCGATCAGCCAGCGGCCAATCACCCAGAAGGCGATGGCGGCAAGAATTTTCACGGCGAAGGCAGCGCCGTACTGCGCCACCATGTCCATCAACTGGTTGACCTTGGTGGTACCCACCGTGATCAGTTCTTTCCCTTCTTCTTCCATGACGCGATACCTGCAAATGGTGAGTGACCCGAGAAACGCTAGCACGCCTGGCGCAGACTGCCCGGTGGCGTCGCAAAGCAAGGCAGATTGCCATCGTATACACTGCACAGGCGCTCCCGGTTTTGGCCTCGTCCATGACGTACCTTCGCCTGCCACTGCTCATCCTCGCCAGCCTGCTCGCCCTGCTTCCCGCGCTGGCGAGTGCAGAGGGCAAGGTATTGCGCCTGCTGGCCTGGCCCGGCTATGCCGACCCTGACCTGATCAGGCAGTTCGAGAGCCGCCACGGCGCAAGGGTAGAAGTCACCCTGGTCGGCAACGACGATGTCATGCGCAGCAAGCTGGCCAGGCACAATGGCGCTGACTACGACCTGATTGCCGCCAACACCGCCGAGATCGCCCACTACATTGAGCAGGACCTGCTGCAACCGCTGGATCCCACCCGCATCGCCAACACCACCCGCCAGCTCTGGCGATTTCGCGATTACCGCAAGATTCCCGGCATTCACCACAACGGCCAGATCTATGCCATTCCCTATACCTATTCGGACATGGGGCTGATCTATGACCGCAGCCAGTTCAGCACGCCACCGCAATCCATCACCAGCCTCTGGGACCCGACCCTGCGCGGCCGCGTACTGGCCTTCAACGGCAGCAGCCACAATTTCTCCCTGGCCAGCCAGGCCCGAGGTCGCGCGCCCTTTGCCATCGAATCGGACGAGTTCCCGGCCATCACCGATCAGCTGATTGCCCTGCGACGCAACGTGCTGACCTTCTATAGCCTGCCGGAAGAAGCCGCCGCGCTGTTCCGCGAGCACCGCGTGGCGCTGCTGTGGGCCAACTATGGCCGCCAGCAGCTCAAACAGCTGCGCGATGCCGGCGCCGATGTCGGCTATGTGATTCCCCGTGAAGGGGCGCTGGCCTGGCTCGACTGCTGGGCCATCAGCCGTGGCGCGCGCGATTTTGCACTGGCCGAGGCCTGGATCGACTTCAGCCTGGACGAGGCCATGAGCCGAGCCCTGGTTGAGCGCCAGGGCCTGTCCAATACCACTGAGGAAGCGGCCGATGTCGAAGTACCGGGGCGCATGCTCTGGCTCCGCCCGGTAGAAGATGCCGAGCGCCGCTCGCGCCTGTGGCAGCGCATTCTCTCCGGTGAGCGCCCACCGCTGGTGGAGGCGCCATGAAAACCGGCATCGCCTTCAAGCTCGGCTGCCTGCTGGCGGTGTTCGGCGTGTTGGTCAGCGGCCTGACCGGCTATCACTCCTACAGCAGCAGCCACAGCACGCTGCTCAAGGCGGCCGAGCGCGACCTGCTGACCGCCACCCAGGTTCTGGGACGCAACCTGCGCGGCAGCCTCGACAACATTTCCCGGGAAGTACGCCTGCTGGCGGACGTCAGCAGCGAGCGCGACCTACCCACACTGACCGACACCTGGCGCCTGCAGCACAACGAGCGCGACCTGGCTGAACTGTTTCGCGCCGCCATGCAGGTACACCCGGAGTACCTGCAGATCCGCCTGATCAGCGCAGCAGGCCATGGCCTGGAGCAGGTCCGCGTCGACCGCGACGGCGAGCAGCTGCTGCGCGTCGAAGAGACACAACTGCAGGAGAAGGGCCACTTCGCCTACGTGTTCGACACTCTGCGCCTGACGGCCGGCCAGGTGCGCCTGTCGCCCATCGTCATCAACCGCGAACTGGGCGCCCATTCCGGCCTGGGCAAACCGACCCTGCACGTGTCCAGCCCGGTACTCGGCAGCAACGGCCAGGTGTTCGGCCTGGTGGTCATCAACCTCGATCTTGACCAGCTGTTCACCCAGCTCAAAAGCGACCTGCCGAACTATTACCGGGTCTACCTGAGCAACAACTGGGGCGACCTGCTGATTCACCCGGATCATCGCCGCACCTTCGGCTTCGACCAGGGACGGCGTCTGTTCCTTCAGGAAGAGTTCCCCCAGGTCGAGCAGCTGCTGGACGACAACAGCCCGGAAAACCTGATCAGCCGTGGCAATGAAGACATGCGAGCGCTGCTGGCTGCCTTCGTTCGCCTGCAAGTCGGTGACGATGACCCCAGGCGTTTCGTGGTGCTGGGCCTGGCCCAGCCGGAAGACCACGTGCTGGCAGAAACCCACCTGCTCGGCCAGCGCATCGCCCAGGTGGTGTTGCTGTCCAGCCTGATTGCGGTGCTGGTCGCCTTCTTCGCCTCGCGGGCCATGACCCGCTCGCTGACCAGCATCAACAGCGCGGTACAACAGTTCACCCACAACCGCCTGTGCAGCCCGCTACCGGTAGAGCGCCAGGACGAACTGGGCCAACTGGCCCGCAGCTTCGCGCAGATGCAGGAGGAGATCCTCGACCAACTCGACGAGCTCAGCCAGAGCCGCAACGCCCTCGCCCACCTGGCCCGCCACGACCCGCTCACCGGCCTGCCCAACCGACGCATGTTCTTCGAGCGCCTCGACCACGCACTGGCCACCGCGCGGCGCAGCGCACGGCCACTGGCAGTGCTGTTCGTCGACCTCGATCACTTCAAGGAACTCAACGACACCTTCGGCCACAGCACCGGCGATGCCGTGCTGCAGGCAGTGGCCAACCTGTTGCGTTCGGCCACTCGCGAGAGCGACACGGTGGCACGCCTGGGCGGCGACGAGTTCGTCATCCTGATCGAGCAACTGGATGAGCCGCAGCAGGTGCAAACCGTGCTGCAGAAACTGCATGAGCGCTTCCAGCTGCCCATGCTGCTCGGTGGACAGGAAGTACAGGTACAGGCCAGCATGGGCGTCAGCCTGTTCCCCCGTGACGGCGACGATATCGAGTCACTGCTGCAACAGGCCGACCGGGCCATGTACGCGGCCAAGAACGCCGGGCGCAATACCTACAACTACGATCCACTCGGGCCACGCTGAAGGCATAAGGCTATGCTTGCTATGAACTGGCACCCAACAGGCGAACGACCCACGTGACTCCACTTCTGGTCTGCGATGACTCGGGCATGGCCCGCAAACAGCTGATCCGCGCCCTGCCTGCGGACTGGCCGGTGCAGATCACCCAGGCCGCCAATGGCGAGGAGGCCCTGGCGGCCATTCGCCAGGGCCTCGGCCAGGTGATGCTGCTGGACCTGACCATGCCGGTGATGGACGGTTACCAGGTGCTCGCGCAGGTTCAGGAGGAAGGCCTGGCATGCAACATCCTGGTGGTCTCCGGCGACGTACAGGCCGAAGCCCTGCGCCGCGTACAGGAGCTGGGCGCCCTGGCCTTTCTGCGCAAACCGGCCGCCCCGCAGGAGCTGCGCGACACACTGCTCCGTCTGGGGCTGATGCAGGAAGGCGAAAGCGTCGAAGCCGCGTCGACCTCTGCGGTGGACACCGGCAAAGTCGGTTTCCGCGACGCCCTGCGCGAGGTCAGCAACGTCGCCATGGGACGCGCCGCCGCCCTGCTCGCCGAGGAACTCGGCGTGTTCGTGCAGCTGCCGATTCCGGCGGTCAACCTGTTCGAAGCCAGCGAGCTGCACATGGCCCTGGCCGATGCCAACCGTGGCGACTGTCTCAGTGCGGTATGCCAGGGCTTTATCGGCGAGGCCATCGCCGGCGAGGCGCTGCTGCTGTTCCACGACTCGGAGATCGACGATATCCGCCGCCTGCTCGGCCTGCGCCCAGGCGATGAAACCGGCACCTCGGAAATGCTCCTCGACCTGGCCAGCATCCTCATCGGTGCCTGCCTTTCCGGCATTGCCGAACAGATTGACGTGCGCTTCTCCCTGGGCCACCCCCAGCTGCTGGGCCAGCACGCGCAAACCATTGATGAACTGATCCAGTTCAACCGTACCCGCTGGCGCCAGACGCTGGCCGTGGAAATCAGCTATGGCCTGGAGGGCCACGCCGTGCATTTCAACCTGCTGCTGCTGTTCACCGAAGATTCGGTGCCGCTGCTCAGCGGCAAGATCCAGTACCTGATGGAGTAACCGATGGCCGGCCAAGCCCAGATCGACATGCGTGAACTGCACTGGCTGCTGGACATCGTCCAGTGCCTGGACGTGGGCGTGCTGGTGATGGACCGCAACTTCCATATCGAAGTGTGGAACAGCTTCATGGAGAACCACTCGGGCCTGGGTGCCGATCAGGTACAGGGCCGCGAGCTGTTCCAGATCTTTCCGGAAATCGACCGTGCCTGGCTGGAACGCAAGGTCGGCACGGTGCTGCGCCTGGGCACCCGCGCCTTCAGCCTGTGGCAACAGCGCCCCTACCTGCTGCACTTCAAGAGCTACCGCCCGATCACCGGTCAGGCCGACTTCATGTACCAGAACCTGACCATCCTGCCGCTGGCCGCCACCGGCGGCGAGGTCGAGCATGTGTGCCTGGTGATCTACGACATGACCGACGCTGCCGTGGCGCAACTGCGCCAGGACAACGCCTGAGCCAAACCGTGGCCCTGTAGGAGGGGCCTTGGC
>JAYQUJ010000077.1:0-20438 GCA_038147895.1 Pseudomonas sp. | reverse complement strand
CGGATACAGAACGCCAGCGGAAACCGAATCACTGACCGGATAAACCTAAACCAGTCTCCAGTTTTCGTTGACCACAACAGTGACAACGTCAGTCCGACCGAGCATCCGATGATCATGCGTGCAAGCGAAGAGCATGTGGCCTGGGATACGCTGAAGTTGGTTCTGGATGAGTTGCTGGCCGCCTTGCAGCACGATGATTACAACAGGGTCAGGCAGCTGTTGCGGGAGACGGTGAATGGTTATTCACCGGAAGGTGAAATAGTCGACTGGATTCATGTGCAGGGCCGCACAAAAGATCGATAGTGGCGGTTTGACAGCTATTGGCGGCTGGCTAGCTTTGTTCGTGCGTGATGGGAATCACGCTCATACTCACGAAACGGAGCTTTAACCATGCCCAAGATGCATGTTGCTGCACTGCTGTTCTCCTGCCTCACCGCTTTCTCCTTCAATGCCGCTGCCGTCGAGTCAAAGACCCAGCCAGAGCCGGTTGTCGGGGCTCAGCAAGTCACCTCCCAGATCAACCTCAACACGGCTGATGCCGCCACTCTTCAGGCCGAGCTGGTTGGTATTGGTCAGGTCAAGGCGCAGGCGATAGTCGATCACCGAGACACCAACGGCCCTTTCGCTTCGGTGGATGAGCTGCTGGAGGTCAAAGGCATCGGTCCGGCGACGCTGGAGAAGAATCGGGCGCGCCTCAGCGTCAACTGACGCAGCCCTGCCAGGAGAAGCCGGTCACTGACCGGCTTTTTTGCTTTATGCGCGGGCTACAATGCCGGCTCTCATTCGAGCAGGAGTTCGCGCGTGCCATCTTCCCTCCCTACTCTCGGCTTCGTCGGTATTGGTTTGATGGGGTTGCCCATGTGCCGTCGCCTGCTGGCCGCTGGTTATCCGCAGCATGTATGGAATCGCTCGGCGGACAAATGCGCCGAACTGCAGGCGCTCGGCGCGGTAATCGAACAATCCCCTGCTGCTCTGTGTGGCGAGGTCGATCTGGTCATGCTGTGCCTGGCGGATACGGCGGCTGTGCGTTCGGTGGTGTTCGAGGGCGATGGCATCGTCGAGGGAGCCAAACCTGGGCAGTTGCTGGTGGATTTTTCCAGCCTGGAGCCTGCCGCTACTCGTGAAATGGCTGCAGAGTTGGAGTCGCGCACAGGCATGCGCTGGGTGGATGCACCAGTTTCCGGCGGTACTCCAGGTGCCGAGGCGGGGAGCCTGGCGATCATGGCCGGTGGCCGCGAGGAAGACATCGAGCGTATCCGCCCGGTATTGATGCATCTGGGCCAGCGTCTGACTCGCATGGGCGATGTAGGCGCAGGTCAGGTCACCAAGGTCTGCAACCAGATGCTGGTGGCCTGTAATGCCCTGGTGATTGCCGAAGTGGTGGCGTTGGCCGAGCGGGCGGGAGTTGGTGCTGCATTGTTGGCACCGGCTCTGGCTGGCGGATTTGCCGATTCCAAGCCGCTGCAGATACTGGCGCCACAGATGGCCGACAGCCAGTTCGAGCCGATCAAGTGGCATGTGCGCACCTTGCTCAAGGACCTGGATACAGCCGTCAAACTGGCCCGTGAGCAGGGGGGGGCAACCCCCATGAGTGGCCTGGCGGCACAGCTGATGCGCCTGCACGGTAGCCAGGGATATCTGGAACAGGATCCCGCGACGCTGGTTCGCCTGTTTCGCGAGGCGTCGCAATGAAGATTTGCGCCAACCTGTCGCTGCTTTTCACTGAGCTGCCGCTGGCTGATCGGGTTCAGGCAGCGGTGGCGACCGGGTTCGATGGGGTCGAGATCCAGTTTCCCTACGAGCTGCCCGCGTTGCGCTTGCGGGACTTGCTGGCCAGGGCCGGTTTGCCGCTGGTGCTGATCAATCTGCCAGCAGGCGATCTGATGAGCGGTGGCGCCGGGTTGGCGGCGGTAGCGGCGCGGCAAGCCCAGTTCGATGAGGCATTGCAGGAGGCGCTGACCTACGCGGCCATGACGCGGCCTCAATGCGTCAATGTATTGCCGGGCCGCCTGCTGGATGGCGTGACGCGTGAGCAGGCGCTGGAGTGCCTGGCCGCCAACCTGAAGAAGGCTGCAGAGGCTTTTTCGTTGCTGGGTATTCGCGTGCTGTGCGAAGCCATCAATCCGCTGGATATGCCGGGCTTTCTGATCAATACCCCGGAGGATCTCGACCAGCTGCTGCGTCGGGTTGATCACCCCAACTGCCAGGCGCAGTTCGATCTCTACCATATGGCCCGTCAAGGGTTGGATATTGCGGCGGGCATCGACCTGCTGGCTGGACGTATCGGCCATGTGCAGTTTGCCGACTGCCCGGGGCGCGGTGCGCCAGGGGCGGGCACGTTGGACTTCGAGCCTCTACTGCGCCGGCTCAAAGGTACGGGCTATCAGGGCTGGCTAGGGGCTGAGTACAAACCGTCCGGGCCAACCCCGGCAGGCCTGGATTGGCTGCCGTATTGGCGGACTGCCACGGCCTAGGCAGGCAAAAAAAGACCCGCCGAGGCGGGTCAAAGCGTGGTCAGTGACGGCGCTGCCAGAGCCGGAACAGCGGCTCGGCGAGAAACAGCACGCACATCAGGCGCAACACCTGCAGCCCGGTGATCAGCGGCACCGAGAGAGCCAGGGCTTCGGCGGTGAGGCTCAGTTCGGCGATGCCGCCGGGCATCATGCCCAGCATCAGCGAGCGCGGGTCGAGCTCGCCCAGCCAGCTCAGACCCTCGGCGGCCAGGGCGGCGGCAAACATGGCCAGGCCGGTGGCCAGCACGACCAGGGCGACGAAACGTGGCGCGCCGCGAAAGAAGGCGCGGCTGAAGTGGCAACCCAGGGCGCTGCCGATCAGCCACTGGCCCAGCTCGCTGGTGCCGGCGGGCAGGCTCAGCGATCTATCCAGAACCACCACGGCGACGGCGCTGAACAGCAGCGGCCCGAGCAGCCAGGGGTTGGGTTGGCGCAGGCGCTGCCAGAACAGGGCGAACAGCGCGCCGCCGACCAGTAGCGCGGCCTGCAGTGGCAGGTCCGTTGCGTCTGCGCTGTGCGCCAGGCTGGGAGGTACACCCAGCCACCACTGGAACAGTGCCGGCACGCAAAGCACCACCAGCAACAGGCGCAGGCTCTGCGCGGCGGCTACCTGGCCGGCGTTGGCGCCGTTGCGCAGGCCCAGGTTGACCATTTCGCTGGCGCCACCGGGCATGCTGGCGAAGAAGGCGGTGGCCCGGTCATGGCCGCTGCTGCGCAGCAGGGCGATGCCGATCAGGCAGGTGAGGCTGGTGAGCAGGGCGCCGGCGATCAGCAGCCCGGCATGCGCGATCACCTGCTCGACCACGGCGGGGCTGAAGTGCAGGCCGATGCCGGTGCCGACCAGCCACTGCCCGGTCTTGCGCGCGCCGGGCACTTCGCGAAGGTCGAGCCCGACCAGGCAGCGCAGCAGGATGACCGCCAGCAACGAGCCAACCATCCACGGCAAAGGCCAGCCGATCAGGCTGGCCAGGTAGCCGCCGGCAGCGCCGGCGACGGGGGTGAGCAGCCAGTTAGGCATGCGAGGCTTGCAGGCGACGGCGGTTGCGCCACCAGCGGATGCCCGGCATGGCCAGCATCAGCGCGGCCAGGCTCCACAGCACCAGGCTGATCGGGCTGGACCAGAGGATGCCCAGCTCGCCGTTGGAGATGGACAGGGCGCGGCGCAGGTTGTCTTCCATCAGTTCGCCGAGGACAAAACCGAGGATCAGCGCCGACAGCGGGAAGTCCAGCTTGCGCAGCAGGTAGCCGAACACGCCGAGGCCGATCATCAGCACCAGGTCGAAGGTGGTGCTGTGCACCGCGTACACGCCGACCAAGCTGACGATGATGATCGCCGGTACCAGTACCCAGTTGGGCACGCTGAGCATGCGCGAGAACAGGCCGACCAGCGGGATGTTCATCACCAGCAGGATGACGTTGCCGATGAACAGCGAGGCGATCAGCCCCCACACCACGTCGGGCTGCTGCTCGAACAGCAGCGGGCCGGGGGTGATGTTGTACAGGGTCAGGGCGCCGATCATCACGGCGGTGGTGCCCGAGCCCGGCACGCCGAGGGTCAGCATGGGGATCATCGAGCCGCAGGCCGAGGCGTTGTTGGCGGCTTCCGGGGCGGCCAGACCACGCAGGTCACCCTGGCCGAAGCGGCCCTTGTCACCGGCGATGCGCTTTTCGGTCATGTAGGTCATGGCACTGGCGATGGTGGCGCCGGCACCCGGCAGGGTGCCGATGACGAAGCCGGTGAGGCCGCTGCGCACGGCGGTCCAGCCGACCGAGCAGAACTCCTTGAAGTTGAACAGCAGGCGGCCGCTGGTCTTGATCGCCTGCTGGCCGGTGGCGGTCTTCTCCAGCATCAGCAGGATCTCGCTGACGCTGAACAGGCCGATCACCACGATGACGAACTGGATGCCGTCGGACAGGCTGACGCTGTCGAAGGTGAAGCGGTACACGCCGGTGGTGGCGTCCACCCCGACTGTCGCCAGGCCCAGGCCCATCAGCGCGGCCATCAGGGTCTTGACCGGCTTGTCGCCGACCATGCCGCCGAGGCAGGTGATGGCGAACACCATCAGCACGAAGTACTCGGCCGGGCCGAAGGCCACTGCCCACTTGGCCAGCAGGGGGGCGAACAGCACCACGCCGATGGTGGCGATGGTGCTGCCGATGAACGAGCACACGGCGGACAGCGACAGGGCGATGCCGGCCTTGCCCTGGCGCGCCAGCGGGTAGCCGTCGAGGGTGGTCATGATCGCCGCGGCGTCGCCCGGCACGTTGAGCAGGATGGCGGAGATGCGCCCGCCGTACTCGCAGCCGAGGTACACGGCGGCCAGCAGGATCAGCGCGGTTTCCGGCGGCAGGCCGAGGGCGAAGGCCAGCGGCAGCAGCAGGGCTACGCCGTTGATCGGGCCGAGGCCCGGCAGCATGCCGACGATGGTGCCGACGAAGGCGCCGAACAGGGCCATCAAGAGGTTGATCGGGCGCAGGGCGACGTCGAAGCCCTGGGCCAGGAAGTTCAAGGTTTCCATGTCGTTACTCCACCAGGAAAGAGAAGACGCCCAGCGGCAGCGGCACGTCGAGAATCAGGTCGAACAGCACGTAGAGCAGCACGCCCATCAGCACGCCGGAAATCACGCAGGGCAGCGGGCGGCCGCCGAACAGCAGGCCGAGGGTGGCTGCGGCCAGGGCGGTGCTGGGGATGAAGCCGATCGGCTCGAACAGCAGGGCGTAGGCCAGCAGCACCAGTACGCAGAGCAGGGCACGTAGGCTTTGGTGGCGGGTGAGCAGGTGTTCAAGGTGGCTGGGGCGCAGGATCATCCAGACGGCGCCGGCGGCCATCAGCACCAGCAGCAGCAGCGGGTAGGCGCGCGGGCCGACCGGGTCGTAGGAGAAAGGTGCCTGGAAACCCCAGGCGATCACGGCCAGTCCGGCGCACAGCAGCAACCAGACCGCGCCGAACAGGCGGTCGTACATGATGGAAGTCCTCGTGAAGATAGGGGCGGGAAGCGTCGCGAGCGACGGAAAGGCAAGGCGGGAGGCGGCGAGGTGAGGGAGTTGGGGTTAACCCAATGACCGAGCCGAGCCGCCTACCAACACCGCCTTTCCTAGCGCAGCAGCTTCCCTATTGGACGAGGCCGAATTCGCCGGCCAGCACCTTGTATTCCTGCACCTGCTTGAGCACGAAGGCCTTGAGTTCGTCGCCAGTCATGTTCAGGGGGAACAGGTCGCGCTGTTCGCGCAGTTGGGAGAAGTCGTCACGGGCAAGCATCTGGTCGAACTGGCCTTTCCACCAGTTGAAGTCCTCGTCGCTGACTTCCGGGCCCATGTAGAAGCCGCGGATCACCGGCCAGCTGATGGCGTAGCCCTGCTCCTTGGCGGTCGGCAGGTCGGCCAGCTTGCCTGGCAGGCGCTCGTCGGAGAGCACAGCCAGCACGCGGATCTTGCCGGCGGCCAGCTGCGGGGTGACTTCGCCGAGGCCACTGGAGGTGACCTGCACATGGCCGCCGAGCATGGCGGTGAGGGTCTCGCCGCCGCCTTCGAAGGCCACGTAGCGCAGCTTCTGCGGTTCGATGCCGGCGGCGCGGGCGATCAGCGCGGTCTGCATCCAGTCCTGGCCGCCGATGGTGGCGCCGGCGCCGAAGACGATCTCGCCTGGAGTCTTTTTCAGCGCCTGGACCAGGTCGTCGAGGGTCTGATAGGGCGCATCGGCACGCACGCTGATGGCGCCGTAATCGGTACCGATGGCGGCCAGCCAGCGCACGGCGTTCTCGTCATAGCGACCGAACTTGCCCTGGGCCAGGTTGAGCAGCGAGCCGGAGGAGAAGGCGGTGATGGTGCCCGGCACTTTCGGGCGCTGAGCGATCACCGCGTTGTAGGCCACGGCGCCGACGCCGCCGGGCATATAGGTGACGCGCATCGGCGCCTTGAGCAGGCCGGCGTCTTTCAGGCCGCTCTGGGCCAGCTTGCAGGTCAGGTCGAAGCCGCCACCAGGCTTGGCCGGGGCGATGCATTCGGGGCGCTTGGGCTCGGCCAGCAGTTGGCTGGACAGGGTCAGCGCGCCGAAGGCGAGGGCGAGACGGGACAGGGCAGTTTTCATCATCTATCTCCTGTGGAGTTTTATTGTGGCTTACCAGATGGGCAGGCTGTAGCCGACGATCACGCGGTTCTCGTCGGCGTCGCGGGCGAAGCTGGAGCGGAAGCTTGCGTTGCGCAGGCGCACGTAGAGGTCCTTGAGCGGGCCGTTCTGCACCACGTATTTGATTTCGCTGTTGCGCTCCCACTCGCGGCCTTCTTCATCGCTGCCGGTCACCTGGGCGTTGTCGCCCTTGATGTAGCGGGTCATGAAGGTCAGGCCGGGCACGCCGAGGCTGGCGAAGTCGTAGTCGTAGCGGGCTTGCCAGGAGCGCTCGTCGGCGTTGGCGAAGTCGTTGATCTGCACGAAGTTGACCAGGAACGGGTCGCTGCCATCGAGGTAGGCGAAGCCGGTGTCACCGCTCATGTGCTGGTAGCCGAAGCTGACCTTGTGGCCGCTGTGGGCGTAGCCAAGCAGGCCGTTCCAGGCCTGGTTGTCGACGGTGCCGGCGTCGGCCGAGCCGCTGTCATCGCTGATCGACACGCGCAGGTCGGCGCTGAAGGTGCCGCCGCCCAGCGGCTGGCTGGCCAGCAGGCCGAGGAAGTGCTGGCGGTAGACGTCTTCCAGTTCGCCGTAGAAGTAACGGCCGGTAAGGCCCTTGGCGAACTGGTAGTCGAGGCCGGCGAGGTTCAGGTGATCGCCGCTGACGCCGCCGGCAAAACGGCCGTTCTTGCTGTTCAGGATCAGGTCTTCGGAATTGGTCGAGGCGCGGTCGATGACCTGGTTGAAGCGTGCGCCGGTGAAGGTCAGGCCCTGCAGCTCCTGGGAAGTCAGCAGGCCGCCTTCGTAGACCTGCGGCAGCAGGCGGCTGTCGCTGGCCTTGACCACCGGCAGCTCGGGGATGTGCGAGCCGTAGCGGAATTCACTCTGCGAAACCTTGATCTTGCCGGTCAGGCCCAGGCGGCCGAACTCATCCGGCGTGCCGCCATCGTCCTGCACCGGCAGCAGGTCGGTGCCGGTGCGGCCGCCACCGGAGTCGAGCTTGACGCCGAGCATGCCGAGCGCGTCGACGCCAACGCCAACGGTGCCTTCGGTGTAGCCGGACTGGATATCGAGCAGGAAGCCCTGGCCCCATTCTTCGCGCTTGTTCTGACCGCTGCCTTCGCGGAAGTCGCGGTTCAGGTAGATATTGGTGGTGGTCAGGCTGGCGCTGCTGTCTTCGATAAAGGCGGCATGCGTGGTGGAGGCAGCGGTGGCGGCGAGAATCGCCAGGCTTAGGCGTGAGGCAGGCAGTGCAATGCGCATTGCTGGTGGTCTCCGATTGTTGTTTTTGTCGCATCGGCGCAACCACGCGGCCGATACTTTACGGGTGGTTCTTGCCACCCTGGCGGCGATCCTAGGTCGCGAAACTTTCACCAGGCTTTCAGGCTGAAAGAAATCGCCGGCGGCCTTCACAGGCGCGGCTGCGCCGTTAAACTCGGCGGCACAACGACAAGAATCCGGAGCGACTGCCGTGCGAATCCTGCTGGTCGAAGACCATCTGCCCCTGGCCGAGAGCGTGGCCCAGGCCCTGCGTGGCGCGGGTTTGACCGTCGATGTGCTGCACGACGGCGTGGCTGCCGAACATGCTCTGGCCAGCGAGGACTACGCCTTGGCGATTCTCGATGTCGGCCTGCCACGGCGTGATGGCTTCGAGGTGCTGGCGAACACTCGGGCGCGTGGCAAGTTGCTGCCGGTGCTGATGCTGACCGCGCGCGGCGAAGTGAAGGACCGCGTGCATGGCCTCAATTTGGGCGCCGACGACTACCTGGCCAAGCCGTTCGAAGTCAGCGAGCTGGAGGCGCGGGTCAAGGCGCTGCTGCGGCGCAGCGTGCTGGGTGGCGAACAACAGCAGCGCTGCGGCGAGCTGGTCTACGACCTAGGCACCCGGCGCTTCAGCCTGGCCGGGCAGCCGCTGAACCTGACCTCGCGCGAACAGGGCGTGCTGGAGGCCTTGATCGCCAGGCCCGGGCGGGTGATGAGCAAGGAGCAGCTGGCCGACCAGCTGTTCGGTCTCGATCAGGATTCCAGCCCGGATGCCATCGAGATCTATATCCACCGTCTGCGCAAGAAGCTGGAAGGCGGCGTACGCATCGTCACCTTCCGCGGCCTGGGTTATCTGCTGGAGGCGGTCGATGGCTGAGCAGCGCGTCGGCAGCCTGCGCGGGCGACTGCTCTGGCGGCTTGCTGCGCTGCTGGCTATTCCGCTGCTGCTGGGCAGCCTGAGCGCCTACTGGAACGGCCGGGCCGCAGCCGACGCCGCCTATGACCGCACCCTGCTGGCCTCGGCGCGGGCCATCGCCGACGGCCTGTACACCGACGAGGGCAAGTTGCGCGCCGACGTGCCCTATGTGGCGCTGGATGTGTTCGCCTACGACAGCCAGGGGCGCATCTTCTACCAGGTCAGCGATCTCGAAGGAAACCTGGTTTCCGGCTACGAAGGCGTTCCGGCGCCGACGGCGGATACTCCGCGCACGGACGACTATCCGGCGCTGGCGCGTTTCTACGACGGCGAGTACCAGGGTTTCGGCGTGCGCGTGGTCAGCCTGATGCAGCCGGTCAGCGAGCCGGGCATGAACGGCATGGCGGAGATCCGCGTGGCCGAGACCGATGTGGCGCGGGTGCGCATGGCGCGCGGCCTGCTGCTCGATACCCTGTGGCGCATGGGGCTGCTGGCGCTGGTCAGCCTGGCGCTGGTGTGGCTGGCGGTGAGCGCGGCGCTGCGCCCGCTGGAACGCCTGCGTACTGCCGTCGAGGAGCGCCGGCCGGATGACCTGAATGCGCTGCCGATGGTGCAGGTGCAGGATGAGCTGCGCCCGCTGGTGGCTTCGCTCAACCACTTTACCGAGCGGCTGCGCCAGCAGTTCGAGCGCCAGGCGCAGTTCATCGCCGACGCGTCCCATGAGCTGCGCACGCCGCTGGCCGCGCTCAAGGCGCGCATCGAACTGGGTCTGCGCGAACGCGAGCCCGAACTGTGGTACGGCACCCTGGAGAAGGCGGCGCAGAGCACGGATCGCCTGACCCACCTGGCCAATCAGCTGCTGTCGCTGGCGCGCATCGAACGTGCGGCTCGGGCGGTGGAGGAGGGCGGTGCGCAGAGGGTCGAGCTGGCTCAGCTGACACGTGAGTTGGGCATGGCGTTGGCGCCGCTGGCACACCAGCGTGGTATTGCCCTGGCCCTGGAGGCGGAAACCGAGGTGTTGCTGAGTGGCGAGCCGATGTTGCTGCACGAGCTGATCTACAACCTGGTGGATAACTCCCTGGCGCATACCTCGGCGGGGGGTAATGTGATCCTGCGGGTGCTCGCTCCTGCCGCTCTTGAGGTGGAGGACGACGGCCCTGGAATCCCGCCAGAGGAGCGCGAACGGGTCTTCGAGCGTTTCTATCGACGCAATCCGCAGGGCAGCGGTGCCGGGTTGGGGCTGGCGATTGTCGGCGAGATCTGCCGTGCCCACCGTGCCGATATCGAGTTGGGGCAGGGCGCGTTAGGCGGCTTGCTGGTGCGGGTGAGCTTTCCTCAATAGGCCAGGCTCATGGGTTGCTGGATTTCCAGCAGGTACTGACTGACCTTGCCACTGTCCTGCAGGGTCTTGAGGCCCCGATTGAAGCGCGCCATGCGTTCGGCGTTGCCCGGCACCTTGCGCGACAGCAGCAGGTGCAGGCTGTCACTGCGCAGCGGCACGGGGTGAAAGCTAAGCCGCTCGCGCTCTTCTCGGCTGAAGTGGCTGTAGAGCATGTCGAAGGCCACCACCTTGTCTATCGGGAACACGTCCAGGCGGTCGGCGAGCAGCATGTGCAGTCCCTGTTTTTCGCTGCTCAAGCGCTGCACCTTGAGCCGGCCTTGCTGTTCGGCCTGTTGAAAGGCAGGGCCGTAGTCGTAGTCGATGGCAGCACCGATGCGCAGCGCTTGCAGGTCGCCCACCTCGCGCCAGTCGATGGGATGATCCTTGCGATGAAACAGGTAGTAGCCGCTTTCCACCACGGGGTCGCTGACATAGAAGGCCTGTTCGCGCTCGGGGCTGCGCAGCCAGATGGCGCTGCCGTCACTCTTGCCAATCTCGGCATGGCGCAGTGCACGAGCCCAGGGATAGAACTGCCAGCGTACGCCGATGCCTTCGAGGGCAAAGGCCTCTTCGACAATGCGCGAGGCAACGCCGTGGTGTGGCAGGTTCTGGCCGAGATAGGGGCTCCATTCGCCGTTGGTCAGACTGATGTCTTCTGCGGCGTGGATGGGCAGGGCGAGAAACAGCAGGAGCAACAGGAATGCGGGCATGGGCGCTTCCTCATCCAGAGCTTTGCAAGCGATACCACATCCATTGGCAGCGCATGGCGTACTTCGCGGATCGCCCCCGGCCAAGTGGCCGGGATCTTTGCAAGTCTAGTCAGTATGAGGGCGCATTGCTGCGCGCTTATTGCAGCATGCTGGAGGCGGCTTCCATGGCGGCGGAGAGGTCTTCATCGGCCTGCATGTCCACGTTCGGGTCGAGGCCGAGCTTGGCGAAGGCCGGGATCTTGCTCCAGTCCAGCTGGGTATAGGGGTGTTCGCTGCCCAGATAACTTTGCAGGGTGGCGATCTGGACGATATCGACATAGTCGGCCTTGGCCGAGTCACGGCTGAAATCCAGGTGCTGGCTCGGCACGATGGCAATTGGCTCGGGGAATTCCCAGGCGCGCAGGATCTTGTCACCGATGATCGGGTGGATGCGCTCGATCACATGGTTGAGGCTGATGGAGTCGGCCAGCAGGGCGTTGTTCTCTTCGGCGTAGGTGAGAATCGGCAGCACGCCGATCTGATGTACCAGGCCGGCGAGAGTGGCCTGATCCGGCATCAGGCGGGTGTAGTGGCGGCACAGCACGTGGCAGATGCCGGCGATTTCGGTGCTCTTGTTCCACACTTCGCGCATCTTGCGGTCCACCACGTCGCTGGTGGCCTGGAACATCTGCTCCATGGCCAAGCCGGTGGCCAGGTTGCAGGTGTAGTTGATGCCGAGGCGACCAACGGCCATCTGCAGGTCGGTGATTTCCTTGCTGGTGCGCAGCAGTGGGCTGTTGACCACCTTGATGATGCGTGCGGTCAGCGCCGCATCGTTGCCGATCACCTTGCTCAGGGCGGGAATGCTGATATTCGGGTCTTCCGCGGCCTCACGCACCTTCAGGGCGACTTCAGGCAGGGTCGGCAACACCAGTTCATCGTTCTCGATGGCCTGGATCAGTTCCTCTTGGACTTTTTCGGCAAGCTTGCTCATTTCATGTCTCGGGGCATTCGGCTGCTTCAGTTTAGGTGCTGAGGCAGAACTCTGTTCTGGATGTCCGGTTTTTACCGCGTTTGGCTGGGTGGATGCACCCGCTTTTTTGCCTATCGCTGGATTTCGCGATCTGGGTCCAGTTCATAGGGCAGATCCAGCAGGATCAGGCTTGGGCCTTCGCTGCTGCCCAGGCTCAGGCGGCCGTCGTTCTTGGCGTCCTCCTGAAGCACTGCCAGCAACTCGATGCCCTGTGTGGCCCGGGCGGCCAGGACTACCTCGCCGACGCTGGAACCGTGTACGGGGGAAAACAGTTCGCAGCCGGGAGCCGGGAGCTCTTCTGCTGCAAGACTCAGGCGATACAGGCGGCGCTTGAGTTTGCCCAGGTACTGCATGCGGGCGACGATTTCCTGGCCGGTGTAGCAGCCTTTCTTGAAACTGACGCCGCCTACGGCTTGCAGGTTGATCATCTGCGGGATGAACAGCTCGCGCGTCGCGCCGAATACCTGGCCGATACCGGCACGCACCTGGCCGAGCAGCCAGTCGTTGAGCGGCGCCTCCTGAAGTTGTGCTGCCAACTGGCTGTGCAGGGTTTCACGCTGTGCTGGGGGGGCCCAGAGCTCTGCCCTGTCGGTGCTGGCGCGCAGGGCAAGCAGGCCGTTGGCCCGTACCAGGCTGCCGGCGGCTTGCGGCAGCTCCAGGCCAAGGGCCTGTAGAGCGGCGTCGCCATTGATCAGGCCGAAACGCACCCAGGCGGCCGTCTCGTCGCCCAGGGCCGATTTGGAGAATACGGCGTACTTCTTCAGATCGGTCAGCTGGGTTTCCAGTAGATCGGTAGCCATGGCCAACAGGTAGCCATCGCCATCCTGCAGAATGCGAAAGCTGGACGTCATCCGGCCCTTGGGCGTGCAGCGTGCACCGAGGCTGCTGGTGTTCTCATCGAGATAATTGAGGTTGCAGGTGAGCTGGCCCTGGAGGAATTTGCTGGCATCGGGGCCACGCACGGCGAGAAGGGCTTCGTGATTCAACAGGGTAAAAAAGGCGGAGTCGGCCATGGACGCTCGCAGGTTGTTCAGGTCAGGGCGTCATCATAGAGATCGCTCGTCGCCTTGTCAGCGTGCCCAGCGGCGGGCGCATCGTTATACTGCGCACCTTTGTACAGGAGCCCGCGCATGGCCGACGAAACCGAACTGAACCGACTCTTCTGGCACAGCCGCCGTGGCATGCTGGAGCTGGATGTGTTGCTGGTGCCCTTTGTTCGCGAGGTTTATTCCTCGCTGGATGCCGAGGATCAGGCCCGCTACCGCAAGTTGCTGGAGTGCGAGGATCAGGACATGTTCGGCTGGTTCATGCAGCGCGGCGAGCCGGAAGACGCCGACCTGCGGCGCATGGTTCGCATGATTCTGGATCGTGTCCAGCCCAAGTGATCACTTCGAGTGCCACTGGCAGGCTTCGCGCCTGTTGCTGGCGCTCTATCTGGCGGCGCTGTCCCTGGCGCTGCTCGCGCTTTTGCTGATCGATATATCCCCATGGCTCTTTGCCGCTGGTGCTGGGCTGTGTCTGGCTCATGCAGCCTGGGTATTGCCCCGACAGATTCTTCTGCGCCACGCCGGGGCTTTCACCGGGCTGCGTCGGGACGAGCAGGGTTGGCAGCTCTACAGTGAGTCTGGCGGCTGGCAAGGCGTGCAACTGCGTCCGCACAGTCTGGCCCTGCCTCTGGTTGTCGTGCTGTATTTTCGCCTGTCGGGTGAGCGCCGCGTGCGCAGTTTGTGTATTGCGCGCGATGCACTGCCTCGTGAGGCGCACCGGCGCTTGCGCACGCGCCTGAAGTTCAGCCGGCGTAGGTGGGCGGCGCCAGGATAGTGTCCTGCGCCTCTGCCAGCAGATCCGGGTAGTCCAAGGTGTAGTGCAGGCCCCGGCTTTCGCGGCGCTGCATGGCCGACTCGATCATTAGCTCGGCCACCAGTGCCAGGTTCCTGAGCTCGATCAGGTCGCGACTGACCTTGTAGTTCGAATAAAACTCGTCGATCTCGTCCAGCAGCAGACGCACGCGATGCTGGGCGCGCTGCAGGCGCTTGTTGGTGCGCACGATGCCAACGTAGTCCCACATGAAGCGCCGCAGCTCGTCCCAGTTGTGCGCGATGATCACGTCTTCGTCCGAGTCGGTCACTTGGCTGGCGTCCCAGGCGGGGAGCTGGCCGGGCAGCTCGACCTGCTCTAGCTGGGCGAGAATGTCGTCGGCGGCCGAGCGGGCATAGACAAAACATTCCAGCAGCGAGTTGCTGGCCAGGCGATTGGCGCCGTGCAGGCCGGTGAAGCTGGTCTCGCCGATGGCGTAGAGCCCCGGCACATCGGTGCGCCCGGCCTGGTCGATGACCACGCCGCCGCAGGTGTAGTGCGCGGCCGGCACGACTGGAATCGGTTGGCGAGTGATGTCGATGCCAAACTTCAGGCAGCGCTCGTAGACGGTGGGGAAGTGAGTCCTGATGAAGTCTTCCGGCTGGTGGCTGATATCCAGGTAGACGCAGTCGATCCCCAGGCGCTTCATCTCGTGGTCGATGGCGCGGGCGACGATGTCGCGCGGGGCCAGCTCTGCGCGCTCGTCGAAACGTGGCATGAAGCGCTCGCCATTGGGCAGGCGCAGCAGGGCTCCTTCGCCACGCAGGGCTTCGGTGATCAGGAAGTTCTTGGCCTGTGGGTGGTACAGGCAGGTGGGATGAAACTGGTTGAACTCCAGATTGCCGACCCGGCAGCCGGCGCGCCAGGCCATGGCGATACCGTCGCCGCAGGCACCGTCGGAGTTGCTGGTATAGAGGTAGACCTTGGCGGCGCCGCCGGTGGCAAGCACAACGAAGCGTGCGCTGTGGGTGTCCACCTCACCAGTGGCGCGGTTCAGCACATAGGCGCCCAGGCAGCGCTCGCTGGGCAGGCCGAGTTTGCGTTCGGTAATCAGGTCGACTGCGACCCGCTGTTCCAGCAGCTGGATGTTGTCGCGTTGACTGGCGCGCTCCAGCAGGGTGTTGAAGATTGCGGCGCCGGTTGCATCGGCCGCGTGGATGATGCGCCGATGGCTGTGCCCACCCTCGCGGGTGAGGTGGAACTCGAAGCCACCGTCTTCGCGGTCTGGTTCTTCGTCGCGAGTGAAGGGCACGCCTTGCTCGATCAGCCACTGGATGGCCTCACGACTATGCTCGACGGTGAAGCGTACGGCATCCTCGCGGCATAGGCCGCCGCCGGCATTCAGGGTGTCGCCGACGTGAGACTCGATCGTGTCGCTATCATCCAGCACGGCCGCGACACCGCCTTGCGCCCAATAGGTGGAGCCATTGGCCAGATCGCCCTTGCTCAGCACGGCAATGCTCAGATGATCAGGCAGAGTAAGGGCCAGCGTCAGGCCGGCGGCACCGCTGCCGATGATCAGAACATCATGCTGGAAGTGTTGGCTCATCGACTGTGGTTTCTCTTCAGGTCGCTATCGAAATGCGCTGCCTAGTATATAGACGGGGTGTTCAGCACAATAGCTGCCTTATGACTGAGAGAGACGCCCCGGAACTTTCTTAGTCGATCAGGTTCCAACAGGAGTTGCCGAGAGCGTGCATGGCCGTTGCTTGGCTGCAGAATAATCAGGCGGTGGCGAAAAGCCGCTGCAATTTTTCGCCAAAGCCGAGAGGTGGTGCGAAACGTGTTCGGAGGGGAGAACTTTTGCGTAGAGCCCGAGTCTATCCAAGCAGGCAAGTGGACTGGTCGCTAGCGAACTCCTTCGATGCAGATGAGGAGTATCGATGCTAACCCAGGAAGACGATCAGCAGCTGGTCGAGCGGGTACAGCGCGGCGACAAGCGGGCCTTTGATTTGCTGGTGTTGAAGTACCAGCACAAGATTCTCGGGTTGATCGTGCGTTTCGTGCACGACAGCCACGAGGCTCAGGATGTGGCGCAGGAAGCCTTTATCAAGGCGTACCGTGCGCTGGGTAATTTTCGCGGCGACAGCGCTTTCTATACCTGGCTGTACCGCATCGCCATCAATACGGCGAAAAACTACCTGGTGTCGCGCGGTCGACGGCCACCGGACAGTGATGTCAGTGCCGAGGATGCGGAGTTCTATGATGGCGATCACGGCCTCAAGGACATCGAATCACCGGAGCGCGTGATGCTGAAGGATGAGATCGAAGCCACAGTGCATCGGACCATCCAGCAGCTGCCTGAAGACCTGCGTACGGCATTGACCCTGCGTGAGTTCGAGGGGTTGAGTTACGAGGACATTGCCAGCGTCATGCAATGCCCTGTTGGCACGGTGCGATCGCGGATATTCCGGGCGCGTGAGGCCATCGACAAGTCCCTGCAGCCTTTGCTGCAGGAAGCCTGAGACAGCGGCGATAGCCAAGAGAGGAACCACCATGAGTCGTGAAGCCCTGCAGGAATCGCTGTCCGCGGTGATGGATAACGAAGCGGACGAATTGGAACTGCGTCGAGTGCTGGCCGCCAGTGACGACGCCGAGTTGCGCGCCACCTGGTCGCGCTACCAGATGGCTCGCGCGGTGATGCACAAGGAGTTGCTGGAGCCGCGTCTGGATATTGCAGCGGCAGTTTCCGCTGCTCTGGCTGATGAGGCGCTTCCTGTGCGCGCAGCCCGGCCTTGGCGCACGCTTGGTCGTGTGGCAGTGGCGGCGTCGGTGACGCTGGCCGTGCTTGCTGGTGTGCGCTTCTATAATCAGGACGAGCTTGCCGGTCCGCAGTTGGCCCAGCAGGCGCCGTCGCCGGGCCTGGCATTGCCACAGGTTCAAGGCCCTGCGGTTTTGGCCGGCTACAGTACGGGGGCTAGTGCCATGCCGCTGCAGTCGGCGGCTGAGGAAGCCGGTCCGGGTTGGCATGAACAGCGTTTGCCTATCTACCTGCGTCAGCATGCCCAGCAGGCTGCCGCGAGCGGTGCTGACTCTGCGCTGCCCTACGCACGTGCTGCCAGTCTGGAAAATCGCTGAGAGGTTCCATGCGCGCCCTCCCACTATTTGCTTTGTTCGTCAGTGGTTGCCTAGTACTACCGGTGCAGGCCGCCGAACCCAGGGTGTGGTTAGAGCGTTTGGCTCAAGCCGATAAGCAGAGTTTTCAAGGTACTTTCATCTACGAGCGCAACGGCAGCTTTTCGACTCATGCCATCTGGCATCAGGGGGGGGAAGGCGCTATCAACGAGCGCTTGCTGCAGCTTGATGGCGCATCTCAGGAAGTGTTGCGCGTCGATGGGCGGCCACAGTGTGTGAGTGGTGCCCTGGCTGATCAGGTTGTCGATGTGCAGTGGCCTGCGCGTCATCTCGATGCAACTCAGCTGGAACAGCGCTATGAGATGCGCATGCTCGGTCGGTCGCGGGTGGCGGGGCGTTCGGCGGTCGTGTTGGCCTTGATTCCGCGTGATCAGTACCGCTATGCCTTCGAGCTGCATCTGGATGAGGAAACGGCGGTGCCGCTGAAGTCCTTGTTGATCAGTGAAAAGGGGCAACTGCTGGAGCGCTTTCAGTTCGTCACCCTGGAGCCGAGCGAGCACCTTGATGCGTCTGCGCTCAAACCGGGCAACGCTTGTCAGCCGGTGACCTACAACAAGGTGGAGGAGCTGGCACAGGCCTGGAAGGCTGGTTGGGTTCCTCCTGGTTTTGAGCTCAGTCGGGCTTTGCAGCGAACCACGCCGGAGTCCTCTCAGCCGGTGGCCAGTCTGTTGTACGGCGATGGTCTGGCCCGCTTCACGATCTTCCTTGAGCCGCTCAACGGTGTGGGCGCCGAGGATGCGCGTAGTCAGTTGGGGCCGACGGCCGTGGTGTCGCGCCGGATCAGTACCAGTGGCGGTGACATGATGGTCACTGTGGTGGGAGAGATTCCCATGGGTACGGCTGAGCGTGTGGCTCTTTCGATGCAGGAACCGGCTCAGTGATAGAGGAGCAGGGGCGCGTGGTCGCTATCGAGGCAGGAGCTGTCTGGGTGGAGACTCTGCGAAAAACTACCTGCTCCAGCTGTTCTGCCAGTGCCGGATGTGGCCAGGGCCTGATGGATAAGCTGGGCGTAGGCCATAGTCGTGGTTTGGTTCGCGCCTTATGCAGCCTGCGTCTCGAAATCGGCGATGCCGTGATTATAGGTGTGCGCGAGGACCTGCTGGTGCGCGGGTCTTTGCTGCTGTATCTGCTGCCTCTGGCGGGTTTCTTCTGCGCGGCTCTGTTGGCGCAGGCGCTTGGTGCCCGCGAGCCTCAAATTATCGTTGCGGGATTGTCCGGGCTGGTGCTGGGTTGGGGGCTGGTGCGCTGGCGTAGCCGGCAAGCGGCCGATAATCCAGATCTGCAGCCGGTGGTGGTGCGAGCGCTGCTGGCGGCAGATTGAATTCAACTGTTCTGAGTGGATGGAGCTGAAGTCGATGTTGAGCCTGAAATCCCCGTTATCCGGTTTGCTGGCCCTGTTTCTCCTGGGGCAGGTATCTCTGGCCAGGGCAGAGTTGCCGGAGTTCACGGAGCTGGTCGAGCAAGCCTCGCCAGCTGTAGTCAATATCAGTACGCGACAGAAGCTGCCCCAGCGAGAGGTGGCTGCCCAAGGGCAGATACCTGATCTGGAAGGCCTGCCGCCGATGTTTCGCGAGTTTTTCGAGCGCAGCATTCCGCAAGTGCCGCGCAGTCCTGGCGGCCGCCAGCGTGAGGCCCAGTCGCTGGGTTCCGGGTTCATCATTTCCGACGATGGCTACGTGCTGACCAATAACCATGTGGTGGCTGATGCGGACGAGATTATTGTGCGCTTGTCGGATCGCAGCGAGCTGGAGGCCAAGCTGATTGGCGCTGATCCGCGCACCGATGTGGCGCTGCTCAAGGTCGAAGGCGAGCACCTGCCGACTGTGAAGCTGGGCAAGTCCGACGAGTTGAAGGTTGGTGAGTGGGTGCTGGCGATTGGTTCGCCTTTCGGCTTCGATCATTCGGTGACGGCCGGCATTGTCTCAGCCAAGGGGCGTAGCCTGCCGAATGAAAATTATGTGCCCTTCATTCAGACCGATGTGGCGATCAATCCGGGTAACTCGGGTGGCCCGCTGTTCAATCTTGACGGCGAAGTGGTGGGGATCAACTCGCAGATCTTTACCCGCTCCGGCGGTTTCATGGGGTTGTCGTTCGCTATTCCGATCAGCGTGGCGATGGATGTAGCCAATCAGCTTAAGGCCGACGGCAAGGTGAGTCGTGGCTGGCTGGGCGTGGTGATTCAGGAAGTGAACAAGGATCTGGCGGAGTCTTTCGGTCTGGATAAGCCCGCAGGTGCTCTGGTGGCACAGGTGCTGGAGGGTGGTCCGGCTGCTAAAGGTGGTCTGCAGGTGGGCGATGTGATTCTCAGCCTTAATGATCAGCCCATTGTCATGTCTGCCGATCTGCCTCATCTGGTTGGCGTGTTGAAGCCAGGCAGCAAGGCCGAGCTGGAGGTGGTGCGTGATGGTGATCGCAAGACCATCAAGCTGGAAATCGGCGCGCTGCCGGAGGATGGCGATGAAGTTGCGATTGGCGACGCCTCTGGCGTCGAACGCAGCAGCAATCGTCTGGGTGTCTCGGTTGTGGAGTTGAGCGCTGAACAGAAGAAGGCGCTCGATCTGCGTGGTGGCGTGGTGATCAAGGATGTTCAAAATGGTCCGGCTGCACTGATTGGCCTGCGTCCTGGGGATGTGATTACGCATCTGAACAACCAGGCCATCGACTCGGCGAAGACTTTTGATCAGGTAGCAAGTAAGTTGCCCGCCAATCGTTCCGTGTCGATGCGGGTGCTGCGCCAAGGGCGTGCCAGCTTCATTACCTTCAAGTTGGCTGAATAGGTCAGCGTATTTTAAAGGGCGACTACGGTCGCCCTTTTTCATGTGCACTGGATGTGCGGTGCGCGTGACGGCTAAGCCGCCGATCGGGTAGAATCCCCGGCTATTTTTCGGCGGGCAGCCTGCCTGCATTTTTCGAGTGTTGATCCGTGAGTGACCTGAGTCATATCCGCAATTTCTCCATCATCGCCCACATCGATCATGGCAAGTCGACCCTGGCCGACCGCTTCATCCAGATCTGTGGCGGCCTGTCCGATCGCGAGATGGAGGCCCAGGTTCTCGATTCCATGGATCTAGAGCGTGAGCGCGGCATCACCATCAAGGCGCATAGTGTGACCCTGCACTACTCGGCGCAGGATGGTAAGACCTACCAGCTGAACTTCATCGATACTCCTGGTCACGTCGACTTCACCTACGAGGTCAGTCGTTCTCTGGCTGCCTGCGAGGGAGCGATTCTGGTGGTGGACGCCGGTCAGGGTGTCGAGGCGCAGTCCGTCGCCAACTGCTACACCGCCATTGAGCAGGGCCTTGAGGTCATGCCGGTGCTGAACAAGATGGATCTGCCTCAAGCCGAGCCGGAGCGGGTCAAAGACGAGATCGAGCACATTATCGGTATCGACGCCACCGATGCCGTGCCCTGCAGCGCCAAGAGCGGCATGGGCGTGGTCGATGTGCTGGAGCATCTGGTCAAGGTGATTCCAGCGCCGGAGGGCAATATCGAGGCGCCGCTGCAGGCGCTGATCATCGACTCCTGGTTCGATAACTACCTGGG
>JAYQUJ010000076.1:17334-20714 GCA_038147895.1 Pseudomonas sp. | reverse complement strand
TCGGAGTCCGTCGCGCCCAGTCTCAGGGTCGCGAAGTCGCCTGCGGTCGTCCAGCCAATGGGAATATCAAAGCCACCAAGAGTCGTCTCCCCCTTGCCGAAGCTCGTCCAGAGATCAGGCATCGTTTTCTTGAAACGCGTCTTGGCAGCACAATCTTCAACGAGCCTTGCGAGAAAGCCATCCAGTACATCCTGTCGCGGCCATTGCTCCGGCTGGTATGTGAATGACAGCTCGCCAGCCCCAGCGCGTTGCAACAGATCATTCAGTTGCGTGGTTGAGTTTTTCAGCGTGGCGTTGAGCTTTTCATATCGCCGGTCTTCCATGCGCTGCTCATCAATTGCAATGATGGGCAGCACACCGCAGCGTGGACCGTTTTCGCAAATGCGTCCAAGGAACCAAAGAGATTTTTCCGATATTTGCTCTGGCACATCAAAGAGCAGTACTACCTTGTAAGGCAACGGGGCATCGGGTTGAACTGCGTTGTATTGTGACCAGTTGGATGCCTTGTCATTGAACCGCTGCTGGATCAACTCCTCGATTTCGTCCGTCAGCTTGCCGAGCGCGGCTTCGATTTCGTCCGAACGAGTAAGAACATGACCTTGCGGCACCAATTGCTCAACCTTCAGCAATGGCAGGAATGGCTCGACCGATTGCCCCTGCTGCAGGGGGTCAATCAGTGTCAACTCTACTTGACCTACTGGCAAAGCCTGCAGCAACCGTAACAAGAGACAATGCACGAGGTGTTTCTGCTCTGCATCGCCTTGTGGAAAAACAAGAGCGCTGGAGAAGGGAAATGAGATGACTTTTGAGGCATGACAAGAGAGCTTCTCAAAAGAGACTTGCTCCGAGCCAAGCACAAGACCTGCTGGAATTTCCGATGCCATCAATGGCTTGTCTACGACAAAATCCACGAAGGCGGGCTGATGTTGTCTAAGCTGCGAACTTGCGTTCGCTATAGCAGTTGCATTTCTTTCCCACTCTTTGGCAAAGCCTGCCTGCCAATTCGACTTCCTTATGCTCCGATTGCGCTCCTGATCTTCGTTTAATGCTTTTTTAGTGGTATCGAATTCGCGGTCGATGCGCGCACAACCTTCTTGATAGTCCGCAATTGCCTTGTGTAGCTTGGAAATTACGCTCTGAAAATCCTTCGCGCTTCCACTCATTGATTCCACCCACTGTCTTTGAACTGCAGCTCGCGCGCATCATTCAAGGTTCGATCAATGGCGAACGATTGCTGCTTGAAAGCAGCATTGAGAATGCGGAGTGAATCGACTTCCTTGAGAATCGGATCAAGTACATCGGCAACAATGGACGCGCCGAACGTATCACGCACTCCCTCGCGAAATTTTCCAGCACACATCGCAGCCATTCCAAAGGCCTCATCAAACATTAGCTTCCTCCTCTTCCATATCACCATCGATTGGAAGTTCGAGAACATAGTCATCAGCTACCGAGACTTTGGGAAACAGGGGTGCGCAAATAGTCCCAGGCAGCAAGTAGCTCGATTCGAACTCAGGGCTCTTGGCCCTGAGTTCGCTTAGAAATGCGCGCCACTCTTGCTCGGACAACTCAATCGATCTGCAATTAACTGTCAGCTCCAAGAGGCGTGTGGTGGACGCATCCACGCCATCCATATCTCCGACATTGACTGCACGCAGGAGGACGTCAACTTCAGCTCGAACTTGCGCGAGAAGGTCATGGTTAATAATTGCGAAACGTATTTTCATGGTTGCTCCTCCTCGTTTTGGCGGATGAAATCAAGACAGGACTGATCTATTTCATTTTTCCTTGGCAACATTCCCACCATCGGCGAGCCAGCTTCGCGCAGGGCATCGCGCAGTTCTTTCTGTTTTTCTTCTGGCAAATCGTGGATGTCTCGTGAGCAAAGAGTGCATTGCGCGTCTGCTTGCTTGTGCCCTTCGGCCTGAAAAATCATGTGATCTTTCTGCGAATAGAGGTATTCCGCCTTGCCGCATTTCACTTCGAATGCCATCGAGCCTCCCACAGGAGCCCTCATGCCCTCACCACGCCCCAGAATGACCGGAACCCGCAAGTCGGTGACTATCAAATCTGTTTTTGTGTAGCGTCCGTTATCGCCCACAAAGGTTCGCCCTTGCGTCTCGATCCGGCCGCCAAGTGGCGCAAGTGCGTGCCGAACTATCTGCTCCCCGAATTCACCGCTCAGGTGTATCCGTGCCTTACGTGCGACGATGTTTCGCTCTGCATCACCCTTGGCGGCTACCCATTGGTTCCGAAATTTATCGACCTGCTTGCGATACGCTGGATCACGGTCGTAAAGATATTCCTGAAGCAATCGTCTCTGCTCTGACGATAGGTTCATGCGGTCTCGCAACATATCCGGAGTCACAGGGCGGCCATCTTTGGCAGGGTCCCATTTCAACCATGCATGGAATTGCGCAGCGGACGGGTTTGTCGCGAGATAGGCATCCAGTGCCTGTTGCGCGGATATCAAGCGCGCAGTGCCAACTTCAATCGCCTGACCGACAGTTGCCAAGTGCGTATTGCATGCTTGTAGGGTCTGCTCCAGGGCATGTTCGGCCATCGCCTGGGCCTGCTTCGCAAGATCCACGCGCTGCTCCATGGAGATGCGATCTCCTGTCGCCACCTCAAGCTCTGCTCTTGCTTGCTCCAGCATGCTCTGAGCCTGCTCAACAGCGGTTTCTGCTTCGGTGACGGCAGAGTCCTCGCCGGAGCAGTCTGGGCAACGTCCATCGTCATCGTGCGGCTGAGCAAGGCAAGCAGATAGCGAAGACTGGGCGGAAGAAAGCGAGCTCTGACTGCTATCAAGCGCTTGTTCAGCGCCATCAACATTTTGCGTGGCGGCTTGCTCCTGCTTGATGGCGCTTTCCAACATGCTTGCGCTGCTCTGCGCTTCTTCACGAGCCTCTGCACATTTCTGCTCCGCAACAGCAATTTGTTCGCGACATGCGGCCTCTAGCGCCTCGCGCACTGACTGCAGCTCGCGCACGAGGTCTTCCAGATTCTCCACTTGCCCAATTGAAACTTGTGCCATTGCGACTTCGCTGCCCTTAGCTTTGCAAATAATCTCGCAGGCGCGACGCGAGCGCTGCCAGATATGGAACCTGCTCGGACGCATTGTCGTTGAAGTGCTGCAACTGCTGAACGAGCGCGTTGTAATCCTCCTCAAATCGCGCCCGCTTTTCGTCTTGCCAGGTGTCTCCGAGTGAAGCAAAGGCACCGTTAAGGTTGCCTACAGCATCGTTGAGCGAATCAACAAACTGTTGTAACGAATAGGCGAAGCGCTCTAGCTCTTCTGGGTCGCCAATTGCTTGCGCCATTACCAATACCCTCCATCTTCTGTCGAAGAACTTTGTGTCACAGAGTTCTGTTTATCCTGA
>JAYQUJ010000076.1:1529-17324 GCA_038147895.1 Pseudomonas sp. | reverse complement strand
ATCCTGACGTGCTTCGATTGTGGCGGGCTGGATGTCAATGGCGCTCGCTTCAGGCACATTATTTGGCGTCTGTGACTTCGTGCGAATGGTCACCGACATGGTGACAAACTTGAAGAAGTCACGTAGCTGCTTGGCATTCTCTGCGTAGAAGAGGCGATTAGAGGTGCCTTCGATATATTTCCCAAGTACTGCCTCGTCAGCATCAGCGCCTATCGCCATTGCCAAACGGTCACATTTTGCAGAGCGTCCGTCGCTAATGAATGCGTTTAGAGGCTTTTCCCACGCATCATTCGGCCCACCATCAGAAACCAATACGACCGTCGGACGATACGCACGCGAAGGAACGACATCTTTGTCTTCGATCATCGCTTTGGCCATTTGCAATGCCGTCCCAAGCGGGGTCATGCCGCCAGCAGAAAGATCCTGCCAATGAATATCGCTGGCGCTGGCAAGCGGCTGATGCAGCACTACCTGAGAGCCAAAAGTGATGATCGCCACATGGATTTCAGTTTCACCGTTCTCGGTGTCGCTGAACGTATCCAACATATCGCGAACGGCATCATTCACATTGCGGATCTTCTCTCCGCTCATGCTGCCGCTGACATCGAGAAGAAGCACGACGGGTAGAGGCTTCGCTTTCGGTGCCGTGAATTTCGACGGATCGAATGGGATATTGCTCATATAAAAAACTCCTTTATCCAAAATTACGGGTTCGCACGTAGTCATGACGAAAACTTGTCTCGCCGTAACGACGGCAGGACCTACCCCTTTACCGCCTCGGTCAAAAGATCGTCAACCGAGCGCGCCACCACATACCGGGCTGGGTTCTCACCAACCCCCAGCGCCGTGAAATGCGCCTTGCCGCATTCGATCTTGGCGCTTTCCTTGTCGCGCAGGTCGTCGGTGAACAGGCTGCTTTTGGTTTCCACCACAAAGTACAGGTGCTGGGTGCCGTCTTCTTCCACCAACACGGCCCAGTCGGGGTTGTAGGTACCCAGCGGCGTGGGCACTTTGAACCAGCCTGGCAGCTTGGCGTAGAGCTTGATGGCTTCGTTTTTCTCCAGCCCATCGGCGAAGTCCCGCTCAGTGGTCGAGTCGTACACCACGTGCTCGTAGATCGACTTGCGGGTATCTTGCAGCATGTTCTTGATATAGCCGGTGAGTTCTTCCTTCTCGAACAGCTCCTGCGCATAGACATGCTGGTCGCCCAATTTCTGGTACTTGATGCCATCGACCAGAGCCAGGCGCTTGCAGCGGTTGATGGTTTCGGCGGTCAATTCGATGAACTGTTGCGGGTTGCGCTTGAAATCATGAAGGCGGCCGCTTCCCGTCAGGATGCTGACGATGGTGCGACGGGTGAGCTGGGTGCGGTCCTGCAGGTCGGTCAGCAAATCCGGCAGCTCGATGTCCGCCTCGTCCAGCACCACGGTCGCCGCGCCCGCTTTCTCTGTCGCGGCGACACCCGCCTTGCCGATAGAGATGTCGGCCTTGCGCCATTGCAGCCGTGCCTTGGCGATCACCGGGGCTTTCTGCAACGCAGCGATGCAATCCGTCACCAGCTTGGCGTTGTCGAACTGCACGCGGTAAGTGGTGCGGTGCTTGATGCGATCCCATAGCGCCTTGAACTCGTCGCTCAGATAAATGGCTTTGCCATCGTTACCCTTGCGCAGCGGAACCTGTCTGCGCTCGTCGGCATTCTTGATGTCCAGACGGCCTGATACCTTGCGCAGCACTTCGGCAATCTGGCCTTTCTGTGCCTCAAACTCGGCAGGCAGTGCCAAGGTGCCGTTCTTCAGCGCCTTTTTCAGTGAATCTTGCACCTTGCCCTTGGCATCGATATGACCGGCGGCCTTCAGGTGTTCCCACAACGCTTTCGATTGCTCAATACCCAGCGGCGCGGCATGCCCGTCAGCGTCGGTCACGGCAATGGCGGCAAACTGGTGTTGCTCCACGATGCCGAAGCGGATGCCGGTGTCTTTCTCGATTTCCTTTTGCAGGTTCTCGGCAAACTGTTCGTAGTTTTCCGTGGCCACCACAGTCAGGGTGTTGACCTCGAAGCCGCGTACCCGCTCACCATCCTGATTGACGCACAGACGCAGGCCACGGCCAATGGTCTGGCGGCGCTCGCGCTCGGTCTGAATGTCACGCAAGGTGCAAATCTGGAACACGTTGGGGTTGTCCCAGCCTTCCTTGAGCGCGGAGTGGGAGAAGATGAACTTCAGCGGCGTGCCGAAGGACAGCAGCTTTTCCTTCTCCTTCATGATCAGGTTGTAGGCGCGCTCGGCATTCTCCCGGTTGCCCGCATTGTTATCAAAGGTGTCAGTCCAACCGCCTTTTTTGTCGATGGAGAAATAGCCGTTGTGCACTTCCTCGGCGGCAAATGCCAGGTCGATCTCGGCAAACAAGCTCTGGTATGCCGGCAACTTGGCGGCACGGCGATATTCCTCCTCGAATATCTGTGCATACACGCCCTTGACCGGCTGGCCGTCTGCGTCGTATTGGCGGTATTTGTCCACCGCGTCGATGAAGAACAGGCTGAGCACCTTGATCCCCAGCGGGCGCAGGTGCTTCTCCTTGTCCAGGTGTTCCTTGATCGTGCGGCGGATCATCTCGCGTTGCACGGCCAGCGCATCCACATCACCGTGGGCTTGGCCAGGTTGCAAAAACACCTCGCCACCGGGGTAGCGCAGCTCCATGAATGCTTCGCCCTTGGCCGTGTTGATCTCGCCCACCCGAAAATCGGCGTAGATCGCGCGGCCATCGGCGCTCTGCTGGAGGTCGTCGCCATCGCTGACCGTCACCTCCACCCGCTGCACGCCGGTGGCGGTCTGTTTATCCAGCTCGACCTTGGCGCTGATGCGGCCGCGCTTGTTTTCCACTTTCACTAGGCGCACGAAAGGCTTGTTGTGCGCATCCTCAACCGTGGCCGAGGCCACCTCAATCTGCTTGACCAGTTTGCGCTCATACGCATCCACGGCATCCAGGCGGAACACCATGTGGTGCTTGTCCACGTGGGTGGCGGAATAGCGCAGTGTGCACAGCGGGTTCATCGCATCCAGCGCTTCCTTGCCACGGCCTTCCAGGCCGCCGTCCACGCTTTGCGGTTCATCCACGATGATGATCGGCCGGGTGGCCTTGATCAGGTCAATGGGCTTCTCGCCACCGGTCTTCTCGCTCTCCTTGTAGAGGTTGTTCACATCCTTCTTGTTGATGGCGCCCACCGTCACCACCATGATCTGGATGTTGGAACTGGTGGCAAAGTTGCGCACCGGCCCCGGCTTGGCCGAGTCGTACAGGAAGAAATCGAAGGGCACGCCCGCGTAGAGCCCCTTGAAGTGCTCCTCGGTGATTTGCAGGGTTTTGTAAACGCCTTCCTTGATCGCCACTGACGGCACCACGATCACGAACTTGCTGAAGCCGTAGCGCTTGTTCAGCTCGAAAATCGTGCGCAGGTACACATAGGTCTTGCCGGTGCCGGTTTCCATCTCCACCGTGAAATCGCCCGAGGTCAGCGCGCCGGAGGGCGGCAGGCCACCGCGCAACTGGATGTCTGACAGGTTCTTGAGCAGTTCATCGTCCAGCAGGGTCAAGCGGTTGCCCATGCCAAGGTCAGACTGCGCCACATCCAGCGACATCTGCGCCTCGTCGGGCAGCCTCATGGTCACCGTGAATTCGGTGCGGCACTGCTCCTGGCCGCGGAACAGGTCGCAGACCGCCTCGATGGCCTGAAGCTGGTAGTCGAGATCGGGTTCAAAATGCAGCTTCATGGGCCATCCTGGTCGTTGTGGAGTCCGCAAACGACACAAACACGTTTGCGGAGCGCAAAAATACAATCAGACTCCACAAGCATCTTTGTGGAGTCCAGCCGCTACACAAGCCCGTCATAGAACCTCCCGGCCTTCGGCAAGGTTGATCAAGCGGGGAAAGCACAGGGTGGCGGCACGGCGACCACTGCCGGGCTGCAGCTCGCGCAAAATGCCGGCATCGCGCAACTGCCGCAGCAACGCGGGGGCGGTCTTGTCGTGAATGCCATAGTCCGCCGCCAGCTGCTGCGCCAGATCCGAGGTGCGGAAAATGGGCTTGCTGAAAATGGCGTCCAGCAAGTGCACCGAGTATTGGGAACGGGTGGTTTCCTGAATGGCCGTCTTCATCTCGTCGTAGAGCGTCTTGATGGCTTCCACCCGGCGAATGTTCTGGCTGGCCTGTTCAATGATGGCGCGCAGGAAAAAGACAATCCAGCCATCCCAATCGCACTCGGCGGAGATCGCCTTGAGCCGTTGGTAATACTCGTCCCGATGATTTTCCAGATACTCGGACAGGTAGAACATCGGCTGCGACAGCGCGCGCTTCTGGTAGAGAAACAGGGGGATCAGAATGCGGCCAATACGGCCATTACCGTCCTTGAACGGGTGCAGCAACTCGAACTGCGCATGAACCACCGCCACCTGCAGCAAAAAGTCCACGTCATCGCTATCCAGGTACAGCTCCCATGCCTGCAGATAGTCAGGCAGCTGTAACGGGTTGGGCGGCACGAATGTTGCCTGCTCCATGCTGCAGCCCTGGCGACCGATCCAGTTCTGATCGAGGCGAAATTCGCCGGGCGTCTTGTCCTGGCCGCGCACGCTGTTCATCAGAATGCGATGCAACTCGCGCACAAAACCAAGGCGGATCGGGTACACCTCCAGATACTCCCGCGCCTTGAACAAGGCGTGGCGGTAATTGGAAATTTCCTGGATGTCCTTGTATTTCTCGCCCTCCTTGAGCAAGCCCGCTTCCTGCTCCAGCACCTCGTCCACGGTGGCCTGGGTGCCCTCGATTTTCGACGACAGCACCGCTTCCTGGGTGGTCAGCGGCGAGAGCATCACCGCCGGATTGGGGATGCCCGCCAGCAAGCCGTCATAACGGGCCAGCGCGGCATTGGCCTGGCCCACCAAGGGCAGCAGCAGGCGGTAATCCAGCTCGCTCAGGGGTAATGCGTCGGGCACATAGGGCTGCATGGCGGGCCTCACAGACTGCGCACGGTGGCGATGCCGTGCTGTTGCAGAATCGCCGCCATATTGGTCTTGGCCACGTCGCCTTCAAAGGCGCTGTCGCGGAACACGCAGGTGGTATCGCCGGCAGGGGCCAGTTGCTGGTGCCAGGCGGCGATGCCATCGGCCAGGGCTTCGACCTCGGCGGCGTTGATGTTTTCGCTTAGGCAGGCCAGCAACACACCACCGCCGACGGCGTGCACCGCCTTGCCCGCGATGCTGCGCTGCTCGATGGGCACGCACAGATCGAGGCCTAGCTTGAGCAGCAGTTCGTAGAGCACGTCGGCCTCGCTGCGGCCTTCGAGCAGGTGATCCTGATGATCGAACAGCGTAGCTTCCAAGTTGTCTGGCTTCGGATTCCACGCACGGATATTGGAGGTGTCGAGCTTGAAGACGCGGAAGCCCGTGTCACCTCGCCAGTCAGGATTTTCAGCCTTGACCTTGGCACCGGCTCGACGCAGACGTTCTTTGGTCAGCTCAGTGATGAATGCTGGCCTACCCAATTGATCACAAAGCTCGGCTGCATTCTTTTGCTCGATGTCGCCTTTGTCCAAGAGCTCAGGCAACTGCACGAGAAGAGATCTCCGATGACGAGAATCCTCGGAGTTCAGTTGCATCACGGCATGAGCAGTTGTTCCGCTACCGGCAAAAAAATCGACTACGAGATCGTCATCCGAGCTGCTAGCCCACTTGATTAGCTGCTTAATCAACCGAACAGGCTTCTTGCCGTTCGCGTAAGGAATCTCACCTTCCTTGGCAACGTTACCCATGTCCTGATGAAAGCCTTTCCATAGGTCCCCCCTAATTACGGTTCTTCCAAATCTCGGCCTGTAATCATCCGACATCCTGTAATTTAAGGAGAGAGGCATGAGGGCCTGCAGCGACCCATTTTCTAACGTAGTCAGATAGTAGGTCCTATGATCCACCTCGAACTCAACCCACTTCCCAACTTCAGTTGACTGACCATTGGCCGACACAGGAGGACGATCAATACGAGCAATACTTTTTGCATTGATCTCGATAAAATCCTTAACCGCTTCCGAGAGCATCATAAGCTTCGACAAGTTCTTAATACTAAACCCACCTCGCTCAATAAATCCATATTGCTCAATCTCAGCTTTGACATAGGGATCTGCCAGCATAGCGTCAGACAAAGACCCTATTTCTCCATTTTCCTTTAACCACGCCGAGTAATGCGTGTCATAGCTATCTATCCCATCCAATAGCGGCGTGCGCGAAGTCTTGTCAAAATCCGCACCCTTTCGATAAATGTGAATAAACTCGACATTTTTTACAATCGTTCCTTGCTGCGCATTAACCGTCTTCGGGCCAGATGTTGTCGACATCTCGACAGCAATTGAATCGACGAAATTCTCCTCCCCGAAAACTTCAGAAAGGGCAAGCTTCAGGTTTGCAGATTCACTATCGTCAATGGATACAAATATAACCCCATCATCACGAAGTAGACTCCGGGCTAATTTCAGACGCGGATAAATCATATTTAGCCAGTCAGTATGAAACCGCCCACTGGCTTCGGTATTGCTACTGATCTTCTGCCCACCTTCGATTTGGCCAGTCAATTCCAGATAATTCTTGATGTTGTCCTGAAAATTGTCCGGGTACACAAAATCCTTGCCCGTGTTGTACGGCGGGTCGATATAGATCAGCTTGACCTTGCCGGCATAGCTTTTCTGCAGCAGCTTGAGCACTTCGAGGTTGTCACCCTCGATCATCAGGTTCTGGGTGGTGTCCCAATCCACGCTCTCGTCCGGGCAGGGGCGCAGGGTGCCGGTGCTCGGTGTCAGCGCCAATTGCCGGGCGCGACGCTTGCCATGCCAGTTGAGGCCGTATTTCTCGTCGGCATCGGTGACGGTCTGGTCACCCACCAGCGCCTTGAGCACATCCACGTTCACCGCCGTTCCGTTCGGGCCTTCCGTAATGAGTTCCGGGAACAGGGCCTTGAGCTGCTCGATATTGCCCGCCACCAGGTCGGCGGACTGGGCCTCGGGGCTGGCTGCCGTGAGTTTATTCATGTTTTTCTCCATGATTTATTCAATCTTCAGAGCGGTTCACGCGAAGGCGCGAAGACGCGAAATCATTGTGGTTGTTGACAATGCGCTTGCAGCCTTCTTTGAAGGTCGCCGCACCAAAATTGATCAGTAATCCCAGCGGACGATCCATCAGACGCAAATACGTGAGCAGCTGCTTGGAATGAACCGGCGCCAGCACCTCCACCGACTTCAATTCCAGCACCAGCACATCTTCTACCAACAGATCGACCCGCAACCCCTCGTCAAAACGCATCCCGTCGTATTCAAATGACACGACCTTCTGCCGTTCAGCGTTCAGTCCGCGCTTCTCAAGAGCCCGCATCAATACGACCTCATACACCGATTCCAACAGCCCAGGCCCAAGATTCTTGTGGATGTGAAAAGCCGCATCGATTACCTCGGACGACAGCAACTCAAGATTCATTCCTTTCGCGCTCTTCGCGCCTTCGCGTGAGTCCATACTCAAAGACTCTCCATCGCAGCGGCCAGCTCGGCCTGCACGCGCTTGAGCTTCAGGTTCAGTTCCACCTGACGCGCTATTTGTTTTTCTTTCGCTGCTTGCGCCCGCAGGCGGCTGACTTCGGCCTCAAGCCGCTCACAATCAGCCAGCGCCTGCCAGCGGGCAGCCGCTTGTTCCGGGGTCGTGTCAGCTTGGTAGGTTCCCGTCAGCCGTGCCGCCTGCCAGGCCCACACGCGCTCCATCCAACCCTGATAAAGGGCATGCAGCGTGGTCTGGGGTTGGCGCGCTATCGACAGGGACTGCACGAAGGCGCGCTCGATTTGGGGGGCTATTGCGTCTTCCACTGCGGCGGCATCTTCGGTTGCGTGGGGCAGCGAAGCAGATACTGGGTCGCCTTCGAGCACGACCTTGCCTGCCTCGTTCTGCGCCCAGCGTTTGTGCGCCAGCGAGAGGGTCAGTGCCGGGCCTTGCATCAGCAGCAACACGGGATACGGCACGGCCCGATGCATCAGTTCAGCGAGGCGAGCGAGACTGGCGGGCTTGACGGCGCCACGCAGGGTCACGGCCAGTACGGCGATTTCCAGGTACTCACGCTGCGCGTCCCGGTAGCTGGGTACGCCAATGGTGTTGGGCTTGAGGGCGGCCAGCCACTGGATGTCTTCAATGGCATCGGTGATCAAGCGCTTGTCGGACGCCGTGGGCGCACCGTTCTCCAGCAACAGCTTTTTGGGCACGCGCTGGTCCACCCGTGCGCTTTCCGGGAGATTCAGGGCACTGACGACATCCGACCTGTTCATGACGAGAGTGCCGCCCCAAATGCCTTGACCGTTTCTTCGCTGTCGCGCCCGGCGATGGTTTTGCCCATGGCCTGTTCGATCAGCTTCAACAGTGCGGCGGCGCGTTGGCGGACAAATGCATCGAAGTCGTCAGAGCGCAGCGCGGTCACCGGAATCACGTGGGAGAGCAGAAACTCGTCCAGGCTATCGGGGGCCACCTGCTTGGCTTTCTGGATGCGGACGAGGTACATGCTGGGCGCATCGCCGCTGATGAAACGGTTGGTGCCAGCGGCCAGAGGGGCCTTGTTGACCACGCTGTTCCATTTCTCCTTGGGCAACTTCTGCTTTTCGCACCAGGCGCGGGGGAACACATGGTGGATGTCGATGGCGTTGTTGAAGTAGGTGTTGAGGTCAATCGGCGTACCGCTGACGAAATCCCGACCACCGTGTTTCATGAGCAAGGCGGCCAGCCCCTTGTAGGCGGCTGCGAGGCGGCTTTGCAGGGACAGCAGGCGCGTCGGCGCGAAGTTGGCGTCGCGCACCGTGCGCGGTTCGCTGCCGCTTTCGACCCAGGCGACCACATCCTGGATGTCCATGCCAAAACGGGTTTCGTTGGCGCCACCGTACAGTTCACCCAGAACACCGCTCCAGTACCAGCGCAGCAGCTTTTGTTTGACGCCATGTTGCGTGGTGCGGTCTGCCAAATGAGCGCAGATGGCCGACAACGGAATGAGTTGCGTGGCATAAGGCAGGCTTCGGTCGTCGAAGATTTTTTCCTCCGCCAGCAACTCGGCTGCCCGCTTGAAGCCTTTCTCCAAATCAGATTCCAGCGCCTTGAAGTCCGCCAGCGGCAGCTTCAGCACGTCGGCACGCTTGCAACTGACGGATGTGCCATGCGTTTTGTGTCGACGGTAGCTGGCCAACAGGGTCACTGCGGTGAGAAAGCTGGTGCCGTCCACCGCCGTGAGCACGTCGTGCTTGGCCGTCAGTCGCTCCTGCCGAGCTTCCCAGTCATCGCGCAGGTTGAATTCATCGGCCGCGAAGGTTGCCGTCATTAGCTCGAAGACGGTGAGCGTCACGCCACCGGTATTGACCTTCTCGAAGACTTGGCACACGGCTTCGCGCGGCGTGTCCTGGGTCAGTTCGATGGCGGGCACCTTGAATTGCTGGAAGCGCAGCCAGATTTCGTTACGAAACCGCTGCATGAACTGCATGGCTTGCGCTGCGAACTGATGGTGCGCGCTGAAACCGCTTTCCCAGGCCATGAAACCTTGGATGTCGAACAACAATGCCACGGGGAAGAGCCGCTGGCTGTACTGCAAATCAGATGTACTGACATCCAGATCGACCTTTCGGCCGAAATCCGACGTGACTTGCAGCGTCTCTGGCACCGAGAGAACGGCGTCTTCCCGGTCTGCCGATTCATCCAGACATTGGGTCATGTCAAGGAAATACAGTCGACGAATATTCGCGCCTTTCTCCGTGCGTGTCGGCACTGGCTGGCCGCTGCGCAGCGCCAGGTACATGGAGGTCAAGCGTTGCTGACCATCAAGTACGAGGGTTTTTGGAGCAGGCGCCGGCTGCAGGTTGACGCCGGCAAACAGGCGCGGTTTGAACGGCACACCGCCTGCTTCCAGAAACATGACCGCGCCAATCGGGTAGGAGAGCGAGAGGCTTGCGATCAACGACCGAATATGGTTGTCATCCCACACCCAACCGCGTTGGAAGTCAGGAAGCTGGATTTGCCCCGATGCAATGCCATCGAGGACATCTTTCAATGCGGGTTCGGCGGTGCGAAAGCTCATGCGGGTCCTTGTTATCAAATACTCTGCTCATCGGGCAGCACGACAAGAAATGCCACCACCTCAAAGTCGCCGCTGCCGGCGAACTCGCCTTTCATGGCGTGTGTGCCGCCGGGCGTGAACAGGCTGGCCACGGCCCGCTCCTCGTGCTTGCCGGCGACGGACGCCACCGCCGCAGCGAGCAGCTTCTGGGCGTGGCGCATGTCTTCGCCGCCTTTGCTTGCCTTGTCGAAGCGCGCACAGGCACTGTCATCGGGCCGTTCGCGCCCCAGCGCCAGGCGCTTGAGGCGATCCAGGATGCGCTTGGCCTGCGGGTACGGCAGCAACACGGTGCCGTCATCGCCGACATGCACCAGGTAGTGCGGCGCCAGCGGGTAGTCGGACGATGCGGCGGCTTTTACCGTCGGGCCGCAGGCTTGCAGGCAGAAGATGACGCCTGGGGGAATGTCGGCATCCAGCGTGGTGGTGACCGCATAAGCGCCCAGCGGCTGGGTGTCGAGCTTGCCGGGGTGGCTTTTGAGGTACTGCGCCAGGTCGATGCGAAAGTCGGTCAGGGTGAGGTCGGTGATCGCCACGCCGGTTGACAGGTCTTCCATGTCGATCACCGTGTCCTGCAACTTGAGCAGTTGCTTGCGCCGGTACTCCAGGTCGTTCATGGCGTTGCCGGACTGCTGCTCGATCAGGTTCTCTTCGCCGGTGGCCGAGACATCGAGCAGCACCATGCGGCCGCTGACGCGCTGTTCCAGGTTGATGTATTCCTCCAGCTCCATGTTGGGCCAGAAGTTCACCAACTGGATGCGCTGGTTGGGCGAGCCGATGCGATCGATACGCCCGAAGCGCTGGATGATGCGCACCGGGTTCCAGTGAATGTCGTAGTTGATCAGCCAGTCGCAGTCTTGCAGATTCTGCCCTTCGGAGATGCAATCGGTGGCGATCAGCAAGTCGATCTCGCCTTCACCCGCCATGTCTTGCGGGCGCTCCTTGGCGCGCGGCGCGAAGGCCGAAAGCACATCGCCCATGCTTTTGCGCAGGCCCGGCAACGTGACCTGGATGCCGGCGCTGCCGGTGACGACCGCCGCATGCATGCCCAGCGTATCCCTGGCCCAGGGGGCGAGCTGGGCGTAGAGGTAGTGCGCCGTGTCCGAGAAGGCGGTGAACACGATGATCTTGCGGTTGGCTTTGCCATCGTGGCTGTTGATGGGCTGGGCGCATTTGCGGGCAATCATGTCGCGCAAGGCTGCCAGCTTGGCATCGCGAGCGGCATCCACTTGGCGCGCTGCCGCCAGCAGGGTCGCCAGGCGGTTGCGGTCTTCCAGCAGGTCCTGCTTCCAGCGAATCAGATCCACATCGCCCAGCAGCACCTTGACCTTGCGCCCGACCAACAAGGTCTCGAATGCCGGGTCGTCGATATCGACGTCGGCAATGTCGATTTCCTCCAGCGCTTCGGCATGGGATTCGATGCGTGTCAGGGTGTTCTCTACATCCTTGAGTTGGCGCTGTACGGTCAGGGTGAAGGACGAAACGCAGCTTTCCATGCGTTTGAGCACGTTCACGCGCAGCAGGTGGATCAGGCTTTCCTCACGGTCCGCCTGGCGGAAGAAACTTTCGCCGCCACGCACCTGGGTGCTGTACTTGGCGTCGTAGGCGGCCTGCTTGTGGGGCAGCACATAGCGCAGCGGCGCGTAGCTGGCGAGCGTGAGTCGGCGGATTTCCTGATTGATGTCGCGGATGGCACGGAATTCGCCCGCAAGGTCCACGTCGGCCTTGATGTTGATGGGCGGCAGTCGGTCGGGGAAGCGGCCGGTCTCGCTGGTGCCGTAGTACTTCTCCACATGCCGCCTGGAGCGGGCAATGGTGAGATGATCCAACAGGGTGAAGTAGTCAAACCCCAGCATTTCAACCAACCGGGTGGGGGTCTTTTCAGCTTCGTCCAACGCCAGCCAGCGATTGAATTGCGCCTGCGCCTTGCGGGTCGTGGCCTCGATACTGGCGATGCCGTGCTCCATCAGGGCAGTGTCATCCCCCTCGGTGACAAAGGCGATCTGGTTGCGCAGGTCAGCCAGGCGATTGTTGACCGGCGTGGCCGAAAGCATGAGCACGCGGGTCTTGACGCCTTCGCGGATGATGCGTCGCATCAGGCGGTCGTAGCGCGATTCCTTGCCCTTGTGCGTGGCCTTGTTGCGGAAGTTGTGCGACTCGTCGATCACCACCAGGTCGTAGTTGCCCCAGTTCACATGTGACAGGTCGATGTCACCAGACACCCCGCCATCGCGCGACAGGTCGGTGTGGTTGAGCACGTCGTAGTTGAAGCGGTCTGCCGCCAGGACGTTGCGCTTGTCGTTGGCCTTGTAGAGCGTCCAGTTGTCGCGCAGGCGCTTGGGCGCCAACACCAGCACGCGGTCGTTGCGCAGTTCGTGATACTTGATGATGGCCAGGGCTTCGAAGGTTTTGCCCAGACCCACGCTGTCGGCGATGATGCAGCCGCCAAAGCGGTTCAGCTTGTCGATGGCACCCACCACACCGTCGCGCTGGAACTTGAAGAGCTTTTTCCACACCACGGTATTGCGGATGCCGGTGGCGGACTTGACGATGCGCTCCTCGTCCATCTCGTCACCGCTGTCCTGAAACAGGCGGTGCAGCATCAAGGTGTAGATGGTGAAGGGGTCACGGTGCTCGCCCAGGGCCTGCAGTGCTTCAAGAACGGATTCGCTCTCGTTGCTGTAGTCCTTGGAGTCGGTGGCAGCAGCACCCTGCAGGCCTGACCACTGTTGATCGAACCATTGGGCGAGTTGCGCAGCTTCATCGGCCGTTTCTGATGCCTGGATCAGGTTCAGCGGGTTGCCCGGCGTCAGGCCAAGGCCAGACGTACTGAAGGCGAACGAGCCCAGGACCACTTGTGCAGGGGCCCCGTCCGGACCGCGCATGACGGCGGCCCCCTGCGGCACCGATCCTGATGCTCGCCGAAGCGCCACTTTCTCATTGATCCATTTCGCGCACTGATTGGCCAGCCAACGTGCCTGCAGACGATTGCGTGAAGCGCGGTCGCCTGCCGAGCCCAGGAGCGCAAGTGCCTCGTTATCGGGAGGCACGATCAATTGGACTCGATCCAGAGCGGACAACGCCTCCCGGATTTCTGCAAAGGCGTAGAGAGAGAACGAAGGCGTTACACAGTCGAGTCGGTTGCCGTGCTTGAGGTGGGGCTGCATCAAGTCGATGACGCGCTGTGTTCCGGTGTTTTGGATCAGCTTCATGGTCGTTTCCGTTCAGTCAGCAATCGACGTTTCTGCACTCGGCGATGCATACCCCGGCGCCAGCACTGCATTGCGCACGCCGTAGATGGCGAGGTGGTCCTTCAACCAAAGCCGGTACTCAGGGCCGCGCAGGCTATGGTCGGGGGAGCAGTCCACACTCCATTTGCGCAGGATGTAGCCAGCGGTGGCGGCGCGCAGCTTCATGTGCAGCACGCCGCCTCGCATGCCGTAGTCCATTTCAGTGATTTCTGGCCGGGGCTGATCCGGGTGAGGAACCAGCTCCAGCTCGACGATCCGTGTCCATTGAATGTCCTGATCGCTCATCTCGTGGGGCGCCACGGGCTGCCCCTTGCGCACCACAGGACGCTTGATCCGGGTAATGACGAAATCCCGGAATTCCTGCGATTTGCGGTCGAAGGCACGGACGTGCCAGCGCAGGCCGTTGTCAATCAACGCGAACGGGACGATCTCCCGCACGGTGCGGCCACTGGAGATGGAGTGGTACTCGATCCCCATCGGGCATTCATAGTGGATGGCACGGGTCACGCTCGCCAGGATGTCCAGGTCAGGGTGGGTGAGCCGGGACGGGCTCTCGCTGGCCACCCAGGCCTTGATGTGCATCGGCTCACCGTCGCCAAACCCCTGTGTCAGCCACGACAACACTCGCTCGGGCGGGAAATCGAAGATCGGCTGGAAGCTCGGACCGAGGACGTAGAACTTGCCTTTGCCGTCGTAGTCGATGTTGCCGGGGGCGAGTTCCTTGTACAGCGCCAGGTCCCTGGACGCAGCAGCGGACTGGATAGCAAAGCGCGCAACCAGGTCCTGGCGGCGCATCTCCCCAATGAAGCGCAGGCGCAACTCCACGAACGCGAGCCGGTCACGCTGTGGCTGGGTTAGATCGGTAAGCTGTTGCTGGGACATCCTGGGTAGCTCGTTCGGGTTGACGAATGCTTATGCAGACTTCTGCCGGAAGTATATGGCCCGTGTAAAAAGACGTCTATAAATCAAATTCAGCTTGTTAGTATGCCGCATTATGATAACCATTTTTTGAGGCGCAAATGAGCGATTTGACGTGGACGAGTAGGCGATCAGCCCAGCGGAGCGCACCAGAAGCGGCGTGCAATAGCATGCATCCAGTAGGCCATTGCGGACGAAAACTGGCGCGAATAGATCCTTGAAAGGAAACAGGAGTACGGCCTATGGAACTGCGACACCTTCGCTGCTTTGTGGCTCTCGCAGAGGAGCTGCACTTCACACGGGCCGCCGAGCGCCTGCATATCGAACAGCCACCCCTGTCCCGTGCCATCAAAGAGCTTGAGGACGATCTGAGCGTGCTGCTCTTCGAACGCAACCGTCGAGGTACGGTACTGACCGAAGCGGGAGCAACGTTCCTGCAAGACGTGCGCAGGGTGTTCACCGTCCTCAAGCAGGCTCAGGAGAACGTCCAGGCGGTTGCCGCAGGCCTGAGTGGAAACCTTCGCATTGCCGTGTCCGACGGCGCCATCGATCCACGGCTGTCGGCTCTCCTGGCCCGTTGCCGCGAGGAAGAGCCGGAGATCGAGATTCGCCTGTCCGAAGTGCCGCTGGCCGAGCAGTTGCGTGGGTTGCGCTCGGGCGACTTCTCGATCGGGTTTGCGCACACGGCGGAGGTCGGCGATGACATCCTGACCGAGCCACTCTGGCACGACTCGCTGGTGGTTGCGGTGCCCGCCCGGCACCCCTTGCTTTCACATAAGACTGTTCCGCTGCACAAGCTCGCGAGCTACCCACTGGTCTTATGCGATCCACAGGTATACGAAGGCTACTACCGTGAACTGGCGCGGCTCCTGCGGCCGCTGGAGCGTCAGCCTGACGTCGCCGAGCATGTGTCTTCGCTGGACATGATGCTCACCCTGGTCGGTGCGGGCTACGGAGTCGGCTTCATCAGGGCAACCAGGGTCGCGGCGAGCCAGCGCCCCGATGTGGTGATCCGCCCCCTGGCCATGGATTCCGCAGTCATCACGACCTACTTGCTTCGGCCCGTCAGCGTGGATATGCCGGTGTCGGCGGAGCGGTTCATTGCGCGCCTGCGCGCGCACTCGGGCGATTGATCGGGCGGCAAGGGCTGCTACTGAAGTTCGCGGCTGTTTATGGCGAGCCTTGCGGTTCACTGCCAGAGTTGAGGTTCTTTTCAGTCGCCGCCATCAACTCACTGGCGCTGATCCCGAGCGCGGCAGCAATTTTCAGTATCAGGGGAAGCGTCGGCACATGCTCCCCGCGCTCGATCTTGCCCATGTGTGAACGCGATATTCCAGCCTGAAATGCAAAGTCGTCTTGAGCGACGCTTTGCGCGACGCGAGCGGCACGCACGGCCCGCCCGAAAGCTAATGCTGGTTCGGATTCATAGGTGGGTGTGCCAGGTGGACGACCTGGCTGAATAGTAAGC
>JAYQUJ010000076.1:0-1519 GCA_038147895.1 Pseudomonas sp. | reverse complement strand
TCATATGATATGGACACAACCGAATTCTTTGAAACAATCATCTTAAATTAACCACGTTAAACATATAGACGTTAAAGTTCTCTCTTTACTATGATGCTGGTTTGCCCTTGACTTACTTCGTCGCTTCTGTGGGTTCTCCATGGACAACATCACCAGCCAGCCAGCCCACCTCAGGCTTGCGATAGCCACCGGCGTATCGTCATCTCAGCTTTCGGCGCTGCTCGCACTGCAACGTGCGCAAGAGCCAGAGGTCCGCATCGCGTTCTTCGAGGTTGCAGGTGACGAGTTGCTTGATGGACTCCGTGAAGGCCGCTACGACGTAGGGGTGTCGCTTCAAGGATCGAGCGATCCGGCCATCCAAACCCAACCCTTGTGGAATGAGCACATGGCCGTTGCGATGCCGCTGCGGTTTCCATTGCTGGATCAGGCATCGCTCACCATCGCCGATCTACAGGACTACCCGATTTTTCGCTGGAGGGCTGAGACGTGTTCTTCGCTGGATCATCGGCTGCTCTCGCGCCCGCCTGCCGACCCGCAAAAACCTCAGTACGTGACGTCGTTCGAGATGATGGCGCTATGGGTTTCTGCCGGCTACGGTGTCGGGCTATCCGCGCAATCGCGCATCAAGCACGCCCATGGATGGGGAGTTAGCATGCGCCCCCTGGACGACAGCCCCTACGAGATCGTGACGCACCTGCATAGGCCCCAGGGGCAAGCGAACTCGGTTTCCGAGCGACTCGAGCGAAGGGCGCTGCAGATCGCAAAATCGGTCGCTTCCTGATCGCCGTGGCTGTCGGTAGCCGCCAGCGGAAGGCGTTGGAAGCTCGCCTTTCGTCAAGAGGGTTGAGGTGGTATACTGATAGGCAATTTCTGGTCTGGGTAACCAGAAAAATCCTTTATTAATCAAAGGGTTGGCTGTCATAAGTGATTCCCTTCGCCCGCTCCAGACAACACACGTTAAAGCCCTGTTTTTACAGGGCTTTTTCGTTCTAGCATCCAGCGGTGTCGAAGAAGTGTCGAAAGAAGCTAAGGAAAGCTTTCCCACGCTGAAAAACTGCGACCTGCCGAAAATAGGTAGGTATCTGCTGGCAGCGCTATTTTTGCCCATGCTTTACAGCATGTACCTTGCAGGCTACGGCCCTTTCCATCTGAGCCTAATAGGCGCACTAGCCTCTTTACCTGTAATGGTTCTGCTCTACAGACTGGACAAAAAAGTCGGATTTCTAACCATGGATCGCCGCGGGAAACGTCTTGCAGCGTTAGCAATTGTCAGCGTCGGCTTCTACTTCAGTTTTTCCAGCCACATTGTCACCCGAGGCGTTCACGAGCTGATTGCCGAACCTACACGACACGCGACGCGTATTGGCCCAGGAAGCTCCAGCCGCCGAGGGTTTTGCAAGTACTCGATAAGAATCCGCGAACCTGTGAATAGAGACTATTGCGCCAGTAGAGACGAGTATCAACAGTTCAAGGTTGATGCGCTCACATGGAGAACCAGAGCCTGGGTTGTAACAAGCGA
>JAYQUJ010000075.1:0-21078 GCA_038147895.1 Pseudomonas sp. | reverse complement strand
CCTACGGGAGCCCCCATGTCCGCCATCTACATCCTTATCCCCATCGCCGTGGTTCTGGTCGGCATCGCCATCTGGATTTTCTTCTGGGCGGTGGACAGCGGCCAGTACGATGATCTCGACGGCCCTGCCCACAGCATCCTGTTCGACGACGAAGACCCGCAGCACAAAGCCGGCATCGTTGAGGCCGACCAGCACGAAGAGCCCAAGGACGAACCTCGTGCCTGACTTGCTGCCACAGCTGCTCTCCGCACTGGTTCTCGGCCTGCTCGGCGGCGGCCACTGCCTGGGCATGTGCGGCGGACTGATGGGTGCCCTGACCCTGGCGATCCCCCCCGAGCAACGTGCCCGGCGCATGCGCCTGCTGCTGGCCTACAACCTCGGTCGAATCCTCAGCTATGCCGCCGCCGGTCTGCTGATCGGCCTGGCTGGCTGGGCCGTAGCCAGCAGCCCTGCGGCGATGCTCCTACGAGTGATCGCCGGCCTGTTATTGATCGCCATGGGCCTGTATCTGGCGGGCTGGTGGAGCGGCCTGACCCGCATCGAGGCCCTTGGCCGCCATCTCTGGCGTCATCTGCAGCCCATCGCCAGCCGCCTGATGCCGGTCAGCAGCCTACCGCGCGCCCTGCTACTCGGCGCGATCTGGGGCTGGCTGCCCTGCGGCCTGGTCTACAGCACCCTGCTGTGGGCCTCCAGCCAGGGCTCACCTGCTGACAGCGCCCTGCTGATGCTGGCCTTCGGCCTCGGCACCTGGCCCGTGCTGCTGGTCACCGGCATGGCCGCCGAACGCATTACCGCTCTGCTGCGCCAGAGTGGCGTACGCATTGCGGGGGGAGTGCTGGTAATTTTGTTCGGCCTGTGGACGCTACCCGGCCCGCATCAGCACTGGCTAATGGGGCATTGAACGACTGAGCCCTAGGCCGCAATCGACCGTTGAGCTTCGCTACGCTCAGCGCCAACCTACGCGGCCCGGCAAATGCGCCATGGCCTGACCCAGATCAAAAGCCGTTTACACCCCCTTCCCTAGACTGGCCACACTGTCACTCTAGGGACTCACCAATGCTCGATGCCATCCAATGGGACGCCGACCTGATCCGCCGTCACGACCGGCCGGGCCCGCGTTACACCTCCTACCCAACCGCCGTGCAGTTTCATGAGCAGATCGGCTCTTTCGACCTGCTGCATGCCCTGCGCGACAGCCGCAAGGCGCAACGCCCGCTGTCGCTGTACGTGCACGTGCCGTTCTGCGCCAACATTTGCTACTACTGTGCCTGCAACAAGGTGATCACCAAGGATCGCGGTCGCGCCCAGCCTTATCTGGAGCGACTGATGCAGGAAATCACCATGCTTTCACGCCATCTCGACCACAACCAGGTGGTCGAGCAACTGCACTTCGGTGGCGGCACGCCGACCTTCCTCAGCCACGACGAACTGCGCAAGCTGATGGAGCACCTGCGTCTGAGCTTCAACCTGCTGGATGACGACAGCGGCGACTACGGCATCGAGATCGACCCGCGCGAAGCGGACTGGTCGACCATGGGCCTGTTGCGCGAACTGGGTTTCAACCGCGTCAGCCTCGGCGTGCAGGATCTCGACCCGGACGTACAACGCGCCATCAACCGCCTGCAATCATTGGAGCAGACCCGCGCCATCATCGATGCTGCCCATACCCTGCAGTTCCGCTCGGTAAACATCGACCTGATCTACGGCCTGCCACTGCAGACCCCGGACAGCTTCGCCCGCACCGTGGCCGAAGTCATCGCCCTGCAGCCGGACAGGCTCTCGGTATTCAACTACGCGCACCTGCCCGAGCGCTTCATGCCCCAACGCAGGATCAACGAAGACGAGCTGCCCAGCCCCGCGCAGAAGCTGGAGATGCTGCAGCGCAGCATCGAACAGCTCACCGCCGCCGGCTATCGTTACATCGGCATGGATCACTTCGCCCTGCCCGACGACGAGCTGGCCATGGCTCAGGAAGACGGAACCCTGCAACGCAACTTCCAGGGCTATACCACCCACGGCCACTGCGACCTGATAGGCCTCGGTGTGTCCGCCATCAGCCAGGTTGGTGATCTCTACTGCCAGAACAGCAGTGATCTCAGCGACTACCAGCAGAGCCTGGCCAACGGCCAGCTGGCCACACGTCGCGGCCTGCACTGCAACGATGACGACCGCATCCGCCGCGCCGTGATCCAGGCGCTGATCTGCCAGTTCCAGTTAGACTTCGGCGAAATCGAACAGCGCTTCGCCATCGATTTTCGCGCCTATTTCTCGATCATCTGGCCGCAACTGGAGCAGCTAGCCCGCGATGGGCTGATCGAACTCGGCAAACAGGGCATCGACGTACGCCCCGGCGGGCGTTTACTGGTGCGCTCGCTGTGCATGCTGTTCGACCGCTACCTGGAACAGCAGAACCAGCAGCGTTTCTCACGAGTGATCTGACGGGTACAGCCCCTCAGCCTGCTGCCAGACCGCTCGCCTGCATGCGCTGGCTATCGCTCAGGCGACCATCCTTGAGCGCGGCCAGCAGGCTGGCCTGAGCGCCACTCAGAGCACCCTGCAAGGACGCCAGCTCGGATTGCAGGGCCTCGACTCGTACCTGCTTGAGCTGTGGGTCCATTCCCGCATCCGCAGCCAGCGCCTGCAGCTCAGCCTTCTTCTCGGCGATTTGTTGGCGCAGCGCACGTATTGTCTTGAGAATTTCCTTGATGTTGTCCGGCAGGTCGGCCTCATCAATATCGTCATTCTTCGCCGCCGCAGCCGCCTTACCCATCTCGGACAAAGTCACCCGCAACCCCTCGAATGCCTCTTGCTTGGATACCGTCTTACCCTCAGCCTGCGCCACATGGCGTTGCACGCCCTGCGCTAGGCTCTCGCTCAGACCGCCACCGATCCGCAACATGGATTTTCCCTCAACGTGCGCCTTTTCCCCGCTATCGGGTGGCCCAGGAAAAACTTGAGCACTCAGTCAGTCCTGTTCCACTATGGTCGCTCTGGCTTGAGCGCCAGCCCTTGGGTTAACCTTGCGCTTTGTACGTGATTATCCAATCAGGGATCTCCAATGTCAGAAATCATCAAGCTGCACAGCCCACACCAGGCCCATTGCAAAGATTGCAGCCTGGCCGCGCTGTGCCTGCCGCTGTCGCTGAACTTGGAAGACATGGACGCACTGGACCGCATCGTCAAACGCGGGCGCCCGCTGAAAAAAGGCGAGTTCCTGTTTCGCCAGGGCGATGCTTTCGACTCGGTATTCGCCGTGCGAGCTGGCGCCTTGAAGACCTTCACCCTGAGCGACTCGGGCGAAGAACAGATCACCGGCTTCCACCTGCCCAGCGAACTGGTCGGCCTGTCCGGCGTCGATACCGAGCTCTACCCGGTGTCCGCTCAGGCCCTGGAAACCACCTCGGTCTGTGAAATCCCCTTCGAGCGCCTGGACGATCTGTCCGTGCAACTGCCTCAACTGCGCCGCCAGCTGATGCGTGTGATGAGCCGCGAGATTCGCGACGATCAGCAGATGATGCTGCTGCTCTCCAAGAAAACCGCTGACGAACGCATCGCCACCTTTCTGGTCAACCTGTCCGCCCGCTTTCGTGCTCGCGGCTTCTCGGCCAACCAGTTCCGCCTGGCCATGTCGCGCAACGAAGTGGGTAACTACCTGGGCCTCGCGGTGGAAACCGTATCGCGGGTATTCACTCGTTTTCAGCAGAACGGCCTGATCGAAGCCGAAGGCAAGGAAGTGCACATTCTCGACCCCATCGAACTGTGCGCCCTGGCCGGCGGCAGCATGCCGGACTAGCCTGGCAATACCACTCACGCAACCAGGAGCCGTCGATGATCTTCGATGAATTCACTATCAAATCGTTGATCCGTCCGGTTCCGGACTTCCCCAAGCCTGGCGTGGTATTCCGCGATATCACACCGCTGTTCCAGTCACCCCGTGCCCAGCGCATGGTGGCGGACAGCTTTATCCAACGCTACGTGGAAGCGGACTTCAGCCATATCGCCGCCATGGACGCCCGCGGCTTCCTGATCGGCTCGGTGATCGCCTACGAGCTGAACAAGCCGCTGATCTTGTTCCGCAAACAGGGCAAGCTGCCCGCCGAGGTACTCGCCGAGAGCTACCAGACCGAATACGGCGAGGCGCTGCTGGAGGTGCATGCGGACAGCCTGTGCGAAGGCGACAAAGTGCTGATCTTCGATGACCTGATCGCTACTGGCGGCACCCTGCTGGCCGCCGCCCGCCTGATCAAACGCCTCGGCGCCCAGGTGCACGAGGCTGCCGCCATCATCGACCTGCCGGAGCTGGGAGGCTCGCGAAAACTGCAGGACATGGGCATTCCCACCTTTAGCCTGACGGCATTCGCACTCGACGAGCGATAGAGCCGATTGCAGCTATTCGGCCCATGACCACCATGGGCCTCTCGTCAGATTCCTGGCCGACCCGGATCTTCCGGCGGCGTTTCTTCCTCGATCTCTTCCAGCTTCAATTCCATTGCCCAGTTCGCCGGCGCCGCAGTCGGTGCAGCAGCCGGCGCGGCGGCAGGCGTGGGAGCGGCTGGAGTGGCCGGGTTGTCCTTGTACAGCTTGAGCTTGAGGCGCACGTTGTTGGCCGAGTCGGCGTTCTTTACCGCTTCTTCTTCATCGATGGCGCCTTCATGCACCAGGTCGATCAGCGCCTGATCGAATGTCTGCATACCGAGGTTCTTCGACTTCTCCATGATCTCCTTGAGCTCGGAGAAGTCGTTGCGTTTGATGAGGTCGCGCACGGTCGGTGTACCCAGCATCACTTCCACCGCGGCGCGACGCTTGCCGTCGAGGGTCTTGACCAGGCGCTGGGAGACGAAGGCCCTCAGGTTGTTGCCCAGGTCATTGAGCAACTGCGGGCGACGCTCCTCGGGGAAGAAGTTGATGATGCGGTCCAGTGCCTGGTTGGCGTTGTTGGCATGCAGGGTCGAAATCGCCAAGTGACCGGTGTCGGCGAAAGCCAGAGCATGCTCCATGGTTTCACGATCGCGGATCTCGCCAATCAGGATCACATCTGGCGCCTGGCGTAGGGTGTTCTTCAGCGCCGCGTGGAAGCTGCGGGTATCCACGCCGACCTCGCGCTGGTTGATGATCGACTTCTTGTGCCGGTGCACGTACTCCACCGGGTCCTCGATGGTGATGATGTGCCCGCCGCTATTACGGTTGCGGTAGTCGATCAACGCCGCCAGCGAGGTCGACTTGCCCGATCCAGTACCGCCAACGAAAAGCACCAGGCCTCGTTTTTCCATCACCGTTTTGAGCAGCACCTCTGGCAACTTGAGATCCTCGAACTTGGGAATCTCCATCTTGATGTTGCGCGCCACGATCGAGACTTCATTGCGCTGTTTGAAGATGTTGATACGAAAACGGCCGACATTGGGCACCGAGATGGCCAGGTTCATCTCCAGCTCTTTCTCGAACTCGCCCCGCTGCTCGGCATCCATTACCCCAGCGGCAATGGCCGCCACGTCACCCGGCTTGAGCGGATCCTGGCTAAGCGGCTTGAGTACGCCGTTGAACTTGGCGCAAGGCGGTGCCCCCGTGGACAGGTAGAGGTCGGAACCATCCTGGCTGGCCAGGATTTTCAGCATCTGGGAAAGGTCCATGGAGACGTGCTTCCATCTGTGTGGAGTTATCAAGTTAGGCCAAATCCGGCCCGGTTTCCGGCCAAAGAAAGCCTTTAAATTGACGCCATTCTGATGGCGCCGAGAATACTGGCACAATAGCGCCCTCGCAAAATGAGGACCCCATCATGCCCAAGGCCATGGCCCGCCATATTCTGGTAAAGACCGAGGCAGAAGCCGCCGCCCTGAAGAAACGTATCGCCGCCGGCGAAGCCTTCGATGTGTTGGCGAAGAAATACTCCACCTGCCCTTCCGGCAAGAAAGGCGGCGACCTGGGAGAGGTCCGCCCTGGGCAGATGGTGCGCGCGGTCGACCAAGTGATATTCAAGAAAGCGCTGCGCGAAATACATGGCCCAGTGAAGACCCAGTTCGGCTACCACCTGATTCAGGTGTTCTATCGAGACTGAAGCCGTCAGAACCAGGCCAGGGTGATCGCCGCCAGAACCAGGTATCGGCTCGTCTTGGCCAGGGTTACCAGCAGCACAAAGCTCCACCAGGGCTCACGCATTACCCCCGCCACTAGGGTCAGCGGGTCACCGATGACCGGCATCCAGCTCAGCAATAGCGTCCAACGCCCATATCGGCGATAGCGGGCCTTGGCCTGCTCCAGCTGCCGCTCGCTAACGGGAAACCAGCGCCGCCCGTGAAAGCGCTCGATGCCCCGCCCCAACGCCGCGTTCAGCACGGAACCGAGCACATTGCCGAGGCTGGCAACCAGCAACAAGGTGGCGACGGGCTGCTCGCCATTGAGCAGCAGCCCGACCAGCACCGCCTCCGACTGCAATGGCAGTAGACTCGCGGCGCCAAATGCCGACAGAAACAGGCCGAAGTACACAGATAAATCGAGCAAGAGCGCCTCGTATAGGCAGAACCGGAATGCCTTATAGCCGAGCGCGGACCAGAAGCGAAGCATTCGCAACTGGGTAACACTGCAGCCAACGCTGGGGCCCGGCGTAACACCCAGGGAATACGGGGCCTGCAGAGTCTTTTGGTACAGATGTGCCAGCTAGAGCAGTGACTAAATAGTCATACATTCATGGCATGGATTCTGCGAACACCCGTACGCTGAAGTAACGGGTGACGGATCACCCGGAGAGCGGCCAGGGAAGATCCCATACCGCTTCGAGACCCTGACAATGAACAACAAGAAAACGCTTCTCGCCTTCTGCATCGGCAGCTCACTGCTGCTGTCAGGCACAGCCCAGGCCGGCCTGTTCGGCTCCAGTGGCTACACCAAGACTCAATACCCTATCGTCCTGGCCCACGGCATGCTCGGTTGGGACAGCATGCTCGGCATCGACTACTGGTACGGCATTCCCTCCGCCCTGCGCTCGGATGGGGCCAGCGTCTACACCACCGAAGTTGTGCAGATGGGCTCCTCCGAAGCCCGCGGCGAAGATCTGATCAAAGAAGTCGAAGAGATTGTCGCCATCTCCGGCAAATCCAAGGTCAACCTGATCGGCCATAGCCATGGCGGCCCCACCGTGCGCTACGTGGCGGCGGTGCGCCCCGATCTTGTGGCTTCGGTCACCAGCGTCGGCGCACCGCACAAGGGTTCGGCAGTGGCCGACCTGATCCGCCAGATCCCCGAAGGCTCAACCGGAGAAACCGTGCTTGCCGGCCTGGTCAATGCCATAGGCAGCGTCATCCACTTCCTCTCTGGCAGTACCAGCCAGACGCCACAGGACTCTCTCGGCGCTCTGGTTTCGCTGAACAGCCAGGGCGCGGCAGTGTTCAATGCCAAGTTCCCTCAAGGCATCCCCAGCAGCGCCTGCGGCGAAGGCGAGTACAAGGTCAATGGCATCCGCTATTACTCCTGGAGCGGTACCTCGCCGGTGACCAATGTGCTGGACCCGATGGATCTGATCACCACCGCCGCCTCCCTGGCATTCGAGAAAGGCGTGGCCAACGACGGCTTCGTCGAACGCTGCAGCTCGCACATGGGCATGGTGATTCGCGACAACTACAAGATGAATCACCTGGACGAGATCAACCAGTTCCTCGGCCTGGGCCACCTGTTCGAAACCAGCCCCGTCACTGTGTACCGCCAGCAGGCCAACCGCCTGAAACTGGCTGGTCTATAAGGCCTTGCCCGGGGCCTTGGCCCCGGGTACTCCTGCAGCCATAGAGCTTTATGCCAGGCGATCCAGAACCAGAGCCGCAGTATCGAGCAGCACCGGATGTGACCGTGGCGCCTCTTTGACCGGGGTCGCCTCTTCGGCAAACGACACTGTCGACAGGTAGGTGCTCAGGGCAACGGTGTAAAAAATGGCAAAGGCGATGGCTTTCATGTCCCAGGCTCCCGCAAAAGATTGACTAAACCCACGCCGCCACTATCACTGCCCTCCAGCTGATTAAAAAATCACCACCATCGATAGTGCCCATCACCATTAGATTATATGTGTAATTTAAACTGGCAGAGGCCTGCCGAAACAATGCACCCAGGCGATCAGAGCCGTTAGAAGCCCAGAGGTAGAGGCTTTGCCCAACCACGGAAGCAAGAGCGCGCCCAGCGAAACGAGGTGACTCGTCTACCTGGACAGCACTCGCTTCACCAGCCCACTGGAATCATTGGCCGCCGGCAACATTCCGAGCCGCTGCGATCAGGCCATCCAACCAATCCTGATGACCATTGATCATGGGGTTGGGCTTGGCTCGCGCCAGCGCCAAAGCCGGTTGTCCTTTCTGGGTTTCCTGAGTCAGCACCCGTACTCGGCCGCCTGGCAGGTCTTCTACTAGCCAAGCATGGTGAACATCCAGGCGCTCAGCGCTTCCCTCTTCATTCGCCCAGCCATGCCAGGCCAAGCGACCGGGCTGCCCATTGGCCGGCGTCTGGCATTCGTTGCAGCGCGCCTCGACCGGGAAACCGAAGGTCTCGAAGTAGAAGCGCACACCCTCGGCCAGCTGTGGGCCGGCATTATCGTAAAAGCGTACGTTCGCCGAGTTGGCGTAGTAGCTCGGCCATTGTGTGGCACCGGACAGTAGCGGCCAAACCTGCGCGGCGCTCAGGCCGGCGACAATGACCTCGTTGGATGCGAAGTTCTCGGTAAAGCCCGGCTCGAAGCCCTCGGGCCAGTGAATATGGTGCATGACGAAGCCCTCTTGCTAGCGAGTGACACCTGCCACGCCTTTGACCCAGTCATGGTGAGCGACGACAATCCATAAGACCAATCGCGATTCAAAAGGCCATCCATAAGCATGCGTGATATCAGAAGCTTGGATCTCAATCTGCTCAAGACCCTGGATGCCCTGCTCGACGAAGGCAGCGTCACCCGTGCCGCCGAACGCCTGGCCCTGACCCAGCCGGCAGTAAGTGGCATGCTCACTCGCCTGCGCGAGAGTTTCGACGATCCGCTGTTCGTTCGCGCCCAGCGCGGTCTGGTGCCCACACCGCGAGCGCTGGCGCTGGCCCTGCCGGTCAAGCGGGTGCTTGGCGAGATCGAGGGCATGCTGCAGCCACAGCAGTTCGAACCGACAAGCGCCAACCTTACCCTGACGATCGCGGCCACCGACTATGCGCAGCGCACCATCCTGCTACCACTGCTCGCCGCATTACGCCAGCAGGCACCCGGCATCCGGGTTGCCGCACGCCCGGTGGACAATGCACGTGTACAACGCCAGCTGGAGTCGGGCGAGCTGGACATGGCCATCCTCACCCCGGAAAGCACCCACGAAGGCCTGCACGCGCACCACCTCTATGACGAGCAATACGTGTGTGCCGTGCACGACCGCCACCCTGCCGCCAACGGGCTAGATCTTGAGCAATTCTGCGCCCTGGAACACGCCATTGTGTCGATGACGGGAGATGCCTTTCGCGGGGTGACCGACGAGGCACTGGCAGCACTGGGCCGTGAACGGCGCGTGTCGCTATCGGTACCCAGTTTCCTGATGCTACTGGAGGTGCTACGCAGCAGCGATCTGATCGCGGTGCTCCCGCGTCGCCTGGTACTCCCCAGCGACGGCTTGCAGATATTGCAGCCACCGCTGGCCATCCCCGGCTTCCGCAAACTGCTGGTCTGGCATGAGCGCACCCAGCAGCATCCAGCTCATCGCTGGACAAGGGCGTTACTGAAGGAGGTTTGTCGCTGAGTCTCTAGTGGCTTTAGGGCTCCCAGTCGCCAATGCGTTTCAGGAACGCGAGATATCAGGACAGAGAATCCACTCGGCACTGTCGTTCCACACGTCCATGCGAGTGATCATGCCATCGCGCACCTCAAAGCGATCGAGGTAGCGATTACCGCTGAAAGTGCGGCCATCAGGCCATTCGCCGTACAGCGTTCCGTTGGAGTACACCACGGTATGGTCGGCGTGCTCGGTCCAGTCAAAATGCCCTAGCTGCTTCTTTACCCAACGGTAGCGACCGGCATTAAAGGCGGTAATTTCGTGGGCACTGGGCATCGCCCGGCCACCGGTAAAGGTAATGAGTACATCATCGGCCATGAACGTCGCCGCCAGTACGGGATCAGGCGCCATGGACGCAGCCAGAAAATCGCTAACAATCTGTACTGCCTTATTTTCCAAAACCATCTATCTATCTCCAAAAGAACGTATACAGAGAAGACCTGAAGCGCCTTTCATCGGTGCAGGGCGCACACATAAAGTGCAATCCAGATGAAGGCTATCCTCTGAGAGCCGCTAACTCAGCGACCTGAAGACATGGTCTCTATTTTGCTAGCAAAGATCATGCGAATGCTAGCCATCATAGGAGAAGACAATGTTTAAGGCACTGAAATCCTTCCGACGGGCCTGGCCTCAGGCTGCTGCAGTCACCACCCTCGGTCTGTTGATGAACAGCCCGGTATTTGCGGTCGAGCCGATCAAGATAGGCCTGGTAGCAGCGCTGTCCGGCCAATCGGCCAAGTCCGGCGAGGCATTGACCCGCGGCCTGACCATTGCCATCGATGAGATCAACGCCGACGGCGGCATCCTCGGGCGTCCGGTCGAGCTGATTCGTCGCGACGATGAGAGCAACCCGGCCAAAGGCATGCTGGCCGCCCGCGAGTTAGTACAACGAGAAAAGGTCGCCGTCCTGTTCGGCGGCCTGGACACCCCGGTTTCACTGTCCATCGTACCGCTCGCCAATCAGATGAAAGTTCCCTTCATGGGGGCGTGGGCAGCAGGCACCTCGATTACCCAGAATGGCGCCAGCGACAACTACGTATTCCGTGTATCGGCCATGGATGAAATCGTCGATGAAGCCTTGGTGCAGTACGGCATCGACGAGTACGGCATGCAGAAACCGGGCATGCTGCTGATTAACAATCCTTGGGGCGAATCCAACGAGAAAGGCTTTCGTCATGCGCTGGAGCAGCGCGGCATGCCCTGGGCCGGCATCGAACGCATTGAAGCCAGCGATCTGGACGTGATTCCGCAACTGACACGCCTGAAAAACGCAGGAGCGGACACCCTGCTGATGGTCGGCAACGTCGGCCCGTCTGCTCAAGTGGTCAAATCCCTCGACCGCATGGGCTGGGAGGTGCCGGTGGTTTCGCACTGGGGCCCGGCGGGTGGCCGTTTCAGTGAACTGGCCGGCCCCAACGCGGACCGCGTGCACTTCATCCAGACCTACGTTTTCACCGAGAAAAACAGCGCCAAGGGCGATGAAGTGCTGAGCGCCCTGAAAGCCCGTTACCCGGAGATTCAGAGCCTGGCCGATATCACCCCGGCTGTGGGTATCGCCAACGCCTATGACGCCATGCACCTGAGTGCACTGGCCATCGAAAAGGCCGGCAGCACCGACGGCACCGCCGTACGCAACGGTTTCTATGCCATCGACAGCTACGCCGGCCTGATCAAGGACTACAAAAAGCCCTTCACCCCCACGCAGCACGACGCTCTGGGCCCGCAGGACTACGTGTTCACTCACTTTGTGAACGGCAGCATCGTGCCGGTCAAACCCTGATCTGGCAGTTAGGCGACTCGCACCCGTGAGTCGCCAGCACGGAGTATCAAGATGATTACCGCCGCCCTTCTGACCGGCCTGGGTCTTGGCAGCATGTACGCGCTGCTGGCACTCGGCTTCCACATTACCTACGTGGTATCGCGCACGGTGAACTTTGCCCAGGGCAGCACCATGATGCTCGGCGCCGTACTGGGCTACAGCTTTTGCATCACCTGGGGCTGGCCAGTCTGGCTGGCAATTCCGGCGACGCTTGCGCTGTCAGCGGTCTACGGGCTGGCGGTAGAACGCTTTCTCGTGCGGCCCTTCAGCTCGCGCGGCTCGGACGCCTGGCTGATGGCTACCGTGGCGGCCGGAATTCTGGTCGACAACCTGGTGATGTTCACCTTTGGCAAGGAGCCCCGGCAGTTCACCAGCTCGCTGACCGAAAGTGCCTTCAGCCTGCTCGGCACTCAGGTATCGCCGCTGCAATTGATGATTCCGCTGATCGGCGCCGCCATTGCCCTCGCGCTGATGCTGGTCCGCCGCTACACCCGTCTGGGCAAAGTGCTGGAAGCCTGCGTGCAGAACCCGCGTGCCGCCATGCTGATGGGCATCCGCGTCAACTGGGTGGTCGCCATTGCCTTTGCCGTCTCGGCGGTGTTCGCCGCCATCGCCGGCCTGTTGATCGCGCCGCTGTTCAACGTCAGCGCCGAGATGGGCACGCTGTTTGGCCTCAAGGCCTTTGCAGTCGCAATCCTCGGCGGCATTGCCAGTGCTGGCGGCGTGTTCACGGCCGGACTGCTGTTTGGTCTTGTCGAGGCCATCGTCACCATCTACTTCGGCTCGGCCCTCACCCAGATATTTACCTTTGCGCTGGTCATTCTGGCGCTGGCACTTCGTCCGGACGGTCTGTTCGGTAGCAAGACACTGGTGAAAGTATGATTAATAACATGCCACTGGCGAACCTACTCACTACCGCCGCCCTGACCCTTGGCGGCGTGGTGCTGTCCTTTACCCTCGACAGCTATTCCCTGCTGGTCTTCAGCTTCTTTGCTCTGACCGTCGTCGTCGGTGCAGGGCTGAACATCCTGATCGGACTGAGTGGCCAGATATCCTTCGGCCACATCGCCTTCTACGCCATCGGAGCCTACGTCTGCGCACTGCTGACGATGGCCGGCTGCCCTCTCGGGCCTGCGATGATCGCCGCAGCCCTAATCAGCGGCGCACTCGGCGTACTGCTGTCGATCCCTGCCCTACGCGTCAACGGCCCCTATCTAGCGATGATCACCATCGCCTTTGCGCTTGTGGTGCACCACGGACTGGTGGAGTGGCGCGATCTGACCGGGGGAGCCAACGGCCTGATCGGCATCCCGATGCCGCAGCTGGGCGACATGGACCCAGCGGTGCTGATGGCGCTGCTCGCCAGCCTGTTGATGGGAGGCTCACTGCTGTTCTACCAGTGCCTGCGCAGTAGCGGCTGGGGCACCGCGATGCGTGCGGTGAAAGACTCTGAAATCGCCGCCCGCTCCCTGGGTTTCAACCCGGTGCAGACCAAGACTATTGCGTTCGGCCTGTCCGCGTTGTTGAGCGGCCTGGCGGGCTCGCTGGTCGCCCCCTTGATGATGTTCATCAACCCGGCCTCATTCCCGTTCTCGCAGTCGATTCTGTTCGTGCTGGCAGTGATTGTTGGCGGAGCAGGTTCCGTACTCGGCCCCGTACTCGGCGCCCTGTTGATTGTTCTGCTGCCGGAGATGCTCTCGGATATGGCCGAGTATCGTTTGTTGATCTTCTCCGGCCTGCTGCTTTGCGTACTCTGGATTGCACCGCGCGGGCTGCTCGGCACCGCCGCCCAACTATGGCTACGTCCGCAGCTCCTGCAGCCGCCAGCAGAGCCCGACATGGCGCGCATCCACAAATTCATCGCCCGCCCAGCCACCAGCGCCGCATTGGAGGTCAAAGGCATCGGTATCAATTTCGGTGGTGTGCAGGCCGCAACCAACGTCAGCCTGACCGCCCGCCCCGGCAGTATTACCAGCATCATCGGCCCCAACGGCGCAGGCAAGACTACTGCCCTGAACATGATCAGCGGCTTTTATGCGCCAGACAGCGGCAGCATTAACCTGGAGCACGAGCTAGCCGGGCTCCCTGCCTGGAAGGTCGCCCGTGCCGGCATCGCCCGCACTTATCAGACCACCCAGCTATTCGGTGAGCTCTCGGTACTGGATAACGTACTGGCAGGCATGCAGCGTGGCCGCCTCGGGCGCATCCTTTCGGCGGCCAGTAGCGAGGAGCGCAAGATCGCCTTGCAGCTGCTCGCACTGGTCGGTTACCAGGGCTCGGTGAATACCGCAGCCGACGAGCTACCGCACGTCGACCGTCGCCTGGTCGAAATTGCCCGGGCACTGGCCTCGCGGCCGGCGGTACTGCTGCTGGATGAACCGGCAGCCGGCCTGAGCCGCAGCGACACCGACCAACTTGCCGTACTGTTCCGCCAGCTGGCTGATTTCAATATTGCGGTAATGCTCGTTGAGCACGACATGACACTGGTGATGGGCGTTTCCGACCAGCTGCTCGTGCTGGACGCCGGCCAGCCGATTGCCTGGGGAGAGCCGGAGGAAGTCCGCAAGCAGCCCCACGTGATTGCCGCCTACCTCGGAGGCACCGAATATCAGGCGCCACCGCGGGCCGAGCCCTGGAACGGCTCACGCGACGCACGTCTGTTTATCAAGGATCTGGTGCTCGACTACGGCGCCGCCCCAGTGGTCGACAAGGTCAACCTGGTGGTCAACCCCGGCGAGCTGGTTGCCATTCTAGGCGCCAACGGCGCCGGTAAATCGAGCATCCTGCAGTGCCTGGCAGGTCTACACCCGGCCACCTCAGGCAGCATCGTACTGGACAACGAGAGCATTCATCACTGCGACGCCGCCAGCATCTCCGCCCGCGGACTGGCGCTGGTGCCGGAAGGTCGGCAGATGTTTGCTCAGCTGAGCGTGCGCGACAACCTGATGCTGGGCGCTTATGCCCGCACCGACAAGCTGGATGCCGAGGCGGAAATCGAAGCCATCCTGCAGCGCTTCCCGCGCCTGCGTGACCGCATCGACAGTCCAACCGGGCTGCTCTCCGGCGGTGAGCAGCAGATGGTCGCCGTGGGTCGCGGCCTGATGGCCAAGCCGCGCATCCTGCTGCTCGACGAACCCTCGCTAGGCCTGTCACCAGCGATGATTGGCGAGCTGTACGACGCCCTCGCCGCGCTGCGCGATGAAGGTGTCACGCTGCTGCTGGTCGACCAGATGGCCAACCTGGCACTACAGGTGGCGGACCGCGCCTACGTGCTGGAAACCGGTCGCATCGTCAAATCCGGTAGCGCAGAAACCCTACGCGGCGACCGCGAACTGGAAGCCGCCTACCTCGGCGAGGGAGCGGTCGCATGAGCTGTCTGCACCTGAGCAACCTGCGTCTGCCGGGCCAGAGCGGCCTGCACAGTCTGCTGATCGAGGACGGCTATTTCGTCAAGCAGTTCAGCGGCCGCCAGCCGGTCAGCCAGCGCGATCTGGCCGGTCAACTGGTGCTGCCGGGGCTGGTTGAAACCCACATTCATCTGGACAAGGCCTGCATCATGAGCCGCTGCTGCCTGCAGCACGGCACCCTGGCCGAAGCGGTGGAACAGACCCGTCAGGCCAAGGCCGGCTTCACCGAAGACGACGTCTACCAGCGCGGCACCAGGGTACTGGAACAGGCCATCGTGCAAGGCACCACGCACATGCGCACCCACGTCGAGATCGACCCGCAGATCGGCCTGACCGGACTGCGCGCAGTGCAACGCCTGCAGGCCGACTATGCCTGGGCGATCAGTCTGGAGATCTGCGTATTCCCCCAGGAGGGTATGCTCAACAATCCCGGTACCGAAGCCCTGCTGTGTCAGGCGCTGGAATCCGGTGCCGACCTGCTTGGCGGCTGCCCCTACACGGACAGCGACCCGGAAGGACAGATTCGCCGCCTGTTTGAACTGGCGGTGCGCTACGACTGCGATCTGGATTTTCATCTCGACTTCGACCTCAACCCCGAGGGCATGACCCTTGGCTGCGTGATCGAGCAGACCCGTCTGCACGCCTGGCAAGGGCGCGTGGCCGTCGGCCATGCCACCAAGCTATCGACCCTGCCACGGGCAGAGCTGCAAACCATGGCAACGCAGCTCGCCGAGGCGGGGGTTGCAGTGACCTGCCTGCCATCGACAGACCTGTTTCTAACCGGGCGCGAGCAGTTTCACAACAAACCAAGGGGGCTGGCGCCGCTGGCGTCACTGCATGCCGTCGGCGTGACCTGCTCACTATCGACCAACAACATCGAAAACCCCTTCACGCCTTACGGCGACGCCTCGCTGATTCGTCAGGCCAACCTGTTTGCCAACGTCAGCCAGCTGGCGACCGAACAAGAGCTACTTGACTGTCTGGGCTGGGTATCGGCTACCTCGGCACGACTGCTGCGGCTGCCCGAGTACGGCCTGCAGCCAGGCTGCCGGGCAGACTTCGTGGTCTTCGATGCGCCGTCAGCGGCGGCTGTGGTGGCTCAGTTGAGCGCCCCGCTGATGGGCTTCAAGGGAGGACGTCAGACCTTCGAACGCAGCACAGCGAAGCTGCTGCCGGCGAAGTCATCAGAGACCACTCAACGCCTCGCGTAGGTCGATCTCCGGTGCGTTCTCATCATCCAGGTCGAGCTGGCTTTCCAGCTCGTCCAGGTGTTCGATCATCACCCGTACGGCGCGCTCACGGTCACCCTCGCTGAGGGCGTCGAGAATCTCCTCGTGCTCATCCGAAGCACAAGACGGCACATCGTTGCGCTGGTACAGAGCGACGATCAACGAGCTGCGCACCATCAGGTTGGCGAGAATCTCGCTGAGCACCCGGTTGCCGCAGATATCCCCCAGCATCAGGTGAAACTCGCTCAGCTCACGGACGATCTCGCGTCGATCCGTTGCGTTCGTCGCCTTGCGCTCGTTGCGTACGTGGGTGGTAACACGCTGACGGTGGCGGCGCATTGCCTCCGGAGTAATGCTCTCGACAATGCCGCGCTCGATCGTCCTGCGGGCAGCGAAGACATCACGCGCTTCGGCAGCACTGGGCTGGGCAACCAGCGCGCCGCGGTTCGGCTCGATTGTGACGATACGCTGCAGGGCAAGACGCTGCAGCGCAGACTGGACGTGATTGCGGTTGGCCTGCAGGGCTTCGACAATCTGGGCTTCGACAAGACGGGTGCCGGGCCGCAGGCGATGCTGGGCTATGGCCTTCGATAGAGCGTCGATGATGCGCTGAACTTCTGCCTGCTTGCTGGTTTGCGATTTACCGACCAAGGTGCCCTCTACTTCGTCTGGATTGCGCTCTCCGGCTCGCGGCGCGTAGCCGGCGCATTATCACTCTGCCGGCTGACCATGTACAACCGAGGCGCTCAGTCCGCCTGTCCCAGTGCAACGCCCTGCCCCCGCGGGTCGTGCATCGCCTGCCGACGACCATCCGGGTAAAGGGCAATAGCCCCAGCCTGCCCGGTGAACGGGCTGGCTGCCGGAATCCGCTCCACTTCATGCCCCATCGCCGCCAGCGTTTCCACCACCTGCGGATCGATATCAGCCTCCAGCTTGAGATTGTCGGTGCTGTCGAAGAAGCTACGGCCAAGCAGAAAACGCGGCGTGCGCAGCGCCTCGTCAATGGGCTTAGCGAAATCAATCAGCTGGGTCGCCAGCACCATCTGAGTCTGCGGCTGGCCATCGCCCCCCTGGGTCCCAAAGAACAATTGCCGGCCATCGTCGGCCAAATAACAGGAAGGATTGAGGGTATGTGCCGGGCGCTTGCCCGGCGCCCAACCATTGGGATGTCCAGGGCTGGCATTGAACCCGGCAGCGCGATTCTGCCAAAGCACACCGGTGTCGCCCATTACGCATCCGGAGCCAAAGTCATGGAACAGACTCTGGATCAGGCAGGCTGTACGCCCTTCGGCATCGGTTGCGGCCATCCAGACAGTATCCGCCGGGCGTCCCGGCTCATTCCAGGCAGCGGCCTTGCAGTCATCGATGATCGCCGCGTAATCACGCCCACAGCTCTCGGACAGGCTCGCCCGGAAATCCCAGTCAGCAAATGCCGGGTCACACAGCTCGACGTTACGTCGCAGCAGACCCTGCTTTATCGCCTCGACCAGGTAGTGGTAATAGCGCGCACTGCCGTTACCGCAAGCACGCAGCGCCTTGTGCTGCAGCGCGGCCATCGCCTGCAGGGTATACAGCCCCTGGCAGGGAGGAGCGACGTTATAGAGTGTGCCGGCGCGGTAGCGGATGGAAAGTGGCTCGACCAGCTCGGCGCGGGTTGCCAGCAGGTCATCCCGAGTCAGACCGCAACCCAGGCGGGCAAAATGCTCAGCAAAGGCCACGCCGAGTTCACCCTGGTAGAAATCCTGCACACCGTGGCGCGCCAGCTGCCCCAGCGTGTTGGCCAACTCAGGCTGACGCAGCCGGTCGCCCAACTGCAGCCAGCGCCCCTGCTGCTGACAAAGCCGCTTGAGATCAGGCAGCGACTCGATCATGGCGTGACGCTGTTGCTGCCAGAATAACTGCGAGGCAGATACCTCGACTCCATCGCGCGCCAGTACGACCGCGTCTTCCAGCAGCTCCCCCCAGCCAAGATGCGAGCCCCACTGTTCGCGACTGACCTTGCCTGCCAGCTCCCAGCTCGCCATAGCACCCGCCGTGGTCGCCACTGATGCCGGGCCACGCAAGGTAATCCGGCCACCATCAGGCAACTGCTGCCCTGCCTGCCCGATCCCCACGATGGTGCGCACCTGGCCATCGTGCAGCAACCAGAGTGCATCGCCCCCCAGCCCGGTCATGTGCGGATACACCGCCGCCAGCGCTGCACTCGCAGCCAGCATGGCGTCAATGGCAGTGCCACCGGCGTCCAGCATGCGCATTCCTGCGGCGCTGGCAGCGTCGTGGGGAGTACAGATCACACCGCGGCGAGATTCAGCCAACATCTTGCATTCTCTTCCTAGCCATCATTTATTTAATTGCTAGCAATCAATGCAAAGACTATTCCACCCACAAGAGCGGAGCATCGGCCAAATAGAATGGTCTGCTTGGCTCCGCCCTGGCCACAGCACCATAGGCCGGTTGTCATTCCGAAAGTGGAACAGGCCTGCCCCCGCTTGCCGACAAACTCAGGCTTTGCCAGCAACCTCGATGCCCACAGATGCACTCCTGCGGATAGTCCAGAAGTAACCTTTACGCGGGGATGTGAAGCGCACCGACGTGAACTTCGGCCACGGTCCCAAGGCACGCCAGGGCGACTCAACTACAACGGCTTCGACGATGTACGCCCAACCACCCTGCTGGTCGGTATTAGCAGGGCATTCTGAGCTAGCGGAGCGCAGCTACTGAATACGGCGGGAGACGTTTTGTGGAGACGTGTCTAGAAAGGCTAGGGGAATTAAGAGCAGTGGAACAATCTGCCGATACGCACTACCAATGGCAAGCTGCGTTGAAGGCACTTGGCGCCCGCTATCGGCCGCCGTACAACTGCCATCATACCTATGCGACAATATGCGTAATGTCTGGCATGAACCCCGCCTTCATATCCCAGCAGCTCGGCCATAGCGTGCAGATGCTGCTGACTACGTACGCCCGCTGGATCACTCAGGCTCCGCTTGGAGCGAACTGGAGAAGCTGAAATAGGTATCGGCCGCTCCAGACCACAGCTAAGTTATTGATAGGTAAACCCTTTGATCTCCACCGCCAACATCACCATGCAGTTCGGCGCCAAGCCGCTGTTCGAGAACGTCTCCGTTAAATTCAACAACGGCAATCGCTACGGCCTGATCGGCGCCAACGGCTGTGGCAAGTCGACGTTCATGAAGATCCTCGGTGGTGACCTGGAGCCATCCGCTGGCCAGGTGATGCTCGAACCCAACGTGCGTCTGGGCAAGCTGCGTCAGGATCAGTTCGCCTATGAAGAGTTCAGCGTGATCGACACCGTGATCATGGGCCATGTGGAGCTGTGGAAGGTCAAGGCCGAGCGTGACCGCATCTACTCGCTGCCGGAAATGAGCGAAGAAGACGGCATGAAGGTGGGCGAACTGGAAGGCGAGTTCGCCGAGATGGACGGCTACACCGCCGAATCCCGCGCCGGTGAGCTGCTGCTGGGCCTGGGCATTCCGCTGGAACAGCACTTTGGCCCGATGAGCGAAGTGGCGCCGGGCTGGAAGCTGCGCGTATTGCTGGCCCAGGCGCTGTTCTCCGACCCTGAAGTGCTGCTGCTCGACGAGCCAACCAACCACCTGGATATCAACACCATCCGCTGGCTGGAAAACATCCTGGTGCAGCGCAACAGCACCATGATCATCATTTCCCACGACCGTCACTTCCTGAACTCGGTCTGCACCCACATGGCCGACCTGGATTACGGCGAGCTGCGCCTGTTCCCAGGCAACTACGACGAATACATGACCGCCGCGACCCAGTCGCGCGAGCAGTTGCTGGCCGACAACGCCAAGAAGAAGGCGCAGATCGCCGAGCTGCAGACCTTCGTCAGCCGCTTCTCGGCCAACGCCTCCAAGGCCAAGCAGGCCACCAGCCGTGCCAAGCAGATCGACAAGATCCAGCTGGCCGAAGTCAAGCCGTCCAGCCGTGTCAGCCCGTTCATCCGCTTCGACCAGACCAAGAAGCTGCACCGCCAGGCCGTGACCATCGAGAAGGTGTCCAAGGCTTTCGACGACAAGGTGCTGTTCAAGAACTTCAGCTTCCAGATCGAAGCCGGCGAACGCGTGGCCATCATCGGCCCCAACGGCATCGGCAAGACCACCCTGCTGCGCACCCTGATCGGCGAGATGGCGCCGGATGCCGGCGAGGTAAAGTGGACCGAAAGCGCCGAGGTCGGCTACTACGCCCAGGATCACGCTCACGACTTCGAGGAAGACCTCAGCCTGTTCGACTGGATGGGCCAGTGGACCACCGGCGAGCAGGTCATCCGCGGCACCCTAGGACGCATGCTGTTCAGCAACGACGAGATCCAGAAGTCGGTCAAGGTGATTTCCGGTGGTGAACAGGGCCGCATGCTGTTCGGCAAGCTGATCCTGCAAAAGCCCAACGTGCTGGTGATGGACGAGCCGACCAACCACCTCGACATGGAATCCATCGAGGCACTCAACCTGGCACTGGAGAACTACCCGGGCACGCTGATCTTCGTCAGCCATGACCGCGAGTTCGTCGGCTCCCTGGCCACTCGCATCATCGAGCTGTCGGACAACGGCGTGACTGACTTCAGCGGTAGCTACGACGACTACCTGCGTAGCCAGGGCGTGATCGTTTAAACAGAGCTCGCAGCACGACAAAGGGCATCCCACGGGATGCCCTTTTTATTGGGGCATGAAAAAGCCCGCCAAAGCGGGCTCTTGCACAACACTGCGGATCAGGCAGACAGCTCGACCAGTAGCTTGTTCAGGCGCTGAACATAGGCAGCCGGGTCCTTCAGGCTGTCGCCGGCGGCCAGGGCGGCTTGGTCAAAGAGGATGTGCGAC
>JAYQUJ010000074.1:0-21166 GCA_038147895.1 Pseudomonas sp. | reverse complement strand
CCCCCCCCCCCCCCCCCCCCCCCCCCCCCCCCCGCCCCCCCCCCCCCCCCCCCGCGTCCGAGTCGCACGCCGAGCCCCTCACCCCGGCCCTCTCCCGAGGGGAGAGGGAGTTGAGATCCGAGCTGGCCAAGATCCTGCCGGACTATATGGTCCCGGCGCAGATCATCGCCCTGGACAAACTGCCGCTGACCCCGGCCGGCAAGCTGGATCGCTCCACGCTGCCGGAGCCGACCTGGCAGAGCCAGGAGTACGAGGCGCCGCAGACGGACAACGAACGTATCTTGGCCGCCATCTGGGCCGAAGTGCTGGGTGTGGAGCGGGTAGGGCGCCAGGATCATTTCTTCGAGCTGGGCGGCGACTCCATCGTCGCGCTCAAGGTGGTCAGCCGCATTCGTCAGCAGGGTCTGCAGCTGCCGCTCAAGGCGCTGTTCGAGCAGAGCCGCCTGGCTGATTGTGCCGTCGCGCTGCAGCGCGAGGCCGCCGATGCACCTGTGCTGCGTGCGCTGCCGCGTGGCGGTGATCTGCCGCTGTCGCATGCCCAGCAGCGCCTGTGGTTCCTCAATCGTCTCGATCCGAGCAACGGTGCCTACCATATGCCGGCCGGCCTCGACCTGCAGGGCCGCCTGGATCGCCAGGCGCTGCAGGCCGCCTTCGACCAGCTGGAGGCGCGCCACGAGGCGCTGCGCACCCGCTTCGTCGAGGTCAACGGCGAGGCGCGCCAGCGCATCCTGCCGGTCCAGGGCCAACGCATCGACTGGCAGGACCTGCGCGAGCTGCCCGCCAACGAGCGCGAGACCGAGGCGAGGGCATACGCCGAGAAGCTGCTCAAGCGCCCGTTCAACCTGGCCGGCGAGCCGCTGCTGCGTGTGGCCGTGCTGCGCCTGGGCGATCAGGAATACCGCCTGCTGCTGATCCAGCACCACATCGTCTCGGACGGCTGGTCCATGCAGCGCTTTATCGGCGAGTTCTCCGCCGCCTACGCGGCCTTCGCCGAGGGCCGCACCGCGCAGTTCGCGCCGCTGCCGCTGCAGTACGCCGACTATGCCCAGTGGCAGCGTGACTGGCTGAAGTCCAGCGAGGCCACCCGCCAGCTGGATTACTGGAAAGCCCGGCTGGGCGAACACCAGCCGTTGCTGGAACTGCCGCTGGATCATCCGCGTCCGGCCCAGGGTGCGCGCCAGGGCATGCGCTGGCGTTTCGAGCTGAGCGATGCGCTTACCGCGCAGCTGCGCGCCCTGGCCCAGCGCGAGGGCAGCACCCTGTTCAGCCTGCTGCTGAGCGCCTGGCAGAGCCTGCTGCACCGCTACAGCGGCCAGGAAGACATCCGCGTCGGCGTACCGGTGGCCGGCCGCAGCCTGGCCGAGATGGACGGCGTGCTCGGCTGCTTTATCAACACCCTGGTGCTGCGTGGCGAGCCCAGCGGGCTCAAGCCGTTCCGCAGCCTGCTCGGCGAGCTGGCCCAGGCCAGCCGCGACGCCCTGGCCAACCAGGAACTGCCGTTTGACCAACTGGTGGAAGCCCTGCAGCCGAGCCGCAGCCTCAGCCACCACCCGCTGTTCCAGGTGGCGTTCAACCACCAGCAGGTGGACTTCGGCGCCCTCGGCAACCTGCCGGGCCTGCGCGTGCAGCCCCATGACCCGGGCGCCGCCGGTGCCCAGTTCGACCTGGCGCTGGACACCGAGGAAGCCGCCGACGGCAGCCTCAGCGGCTTCGTCAGCTACGCCGCCGAACTGTTCGAGGCGCGCACCATCGCCCGCTTGGCCCGCCACTTCGTGCGCCTGCTGGAAGGCATCTGCGCGAACCCGGCGCAGCCCATTGGCCTGCTGCCGCTGCTGGAAGAGGACGAGCAGACCCAGCTCGCCGCCTGGAACGACACCGCCAAGGACTACGGCCCGCTGGTCAACCTCAGCGAGCGCATCAGCCTGCAGGCGGCGCGCACCCCGCTGGCGCCGGCCCTGGCCTTCGGTGAGCAGGTGCTGAGCTACGCCGAGCTGGAGGCACGGATCAACCGCCTGGCCCATCGCCTGCGTGGCATGGGCGTAAACCGTGGCAGCCTGGTTGGCATCAGCCTGGAGCGCTCGGTCGAGCTGGTGGTCGGCCTGCACGCCATCGTCCGCGCCGGTGGCGCCTATGTGCCGCTCGATCCGGAATACCCGCTGGAGCGCCTGGCCTACCTGCTGGAGGATTCCGGCGTCGACCTGCTGCTGTCGCACAGCGCGCTGCTGGAGCGCCTGCCGCTGCCGGCCGGCCTCAAGGCGCTCAGCCTGGACCGAGAGGACTGCTCCAGCGAGAGCGTCACGCCGCCGGCCGTCACCCTGCAGGGCAACGACCTGGCCTACCTGATCTACACCTCCGGCTCCACCGGCAAACCCAAGGGCGCCGGCAACAGCCACGAGGCCCTGGCCAATCGCATCCTGTGGATGCAGGAGGCCTACCAGCTGGGGGCCGGCGACGTGGTGCTGCAGAAGACCCCGTTCAGCTTCGACGTCTCGGTATGGGAGTTCTTCTGGCCGCTGATCACCGGCGCCTGCCTGGCCGTGGCCGCGCCGGGCGACCATCGAGACCCGCAGAAGCTGGTCGAGCTGATCCAGCGCCACCGCGTCACCACGCTGCATTTCGTGCCGTCCATGCTGCAGGCCTTCCTGCTGCATCCGGATGTGGAGCAGTGCGTCAGCCTGGCGCGGGTCATCTGCAGTGGCGAGGCGCTGCCGGCCGAGCTGCAGGTACGTAGCTTCCAGCGCCTGCCGCAGGCCGGTCTGTACAACCTGTATGGCCCGACCGAGGCGGCCATCGACGTCAGCCACTGGACCTGCGTGGAGGAGGGGCGCCACGCCGTGCCGATCGGCCGGCCGATCGCCAACCTGCGCCTGTATATCCTCGACACCCAGCTCAACCCGGTGCCGCAGGGCGTGCCCGGCGAGCTGTATATCGCCGGCATCGGCCTGGCGCGCGGCTACCACCGCCGTCCGGAGCTGACCGCCGAGCGCTTCCTGCCCGATCCGTTCGACACGGCCGGCGGCCGCATGTACCGCACCGGCGACCTGGTGCGCTGGCGTGCCGACGGCGCCATCGACTATCTGGGCCGCATTGACCACCAGGTGAAGATTCGCGGCTTCCGCGTCGAACTGGGCGAGATCGAGGCTCAGCTCGGCGCCCAGCCGGGCGTCGCCGAGGCCGTGGTGGTGGCCCGCGACAGCCAGATCGGCAAGCAGCTGGTCGGCTATCTGGTGGCCGATCCGCTGCCGGCCGACGAAGCTGAGTGGCTGGCCGGTATCAAGACCGCGCTCAAGGCCGAGCTGCCCGAGCATATGGTGCCGTCGATCCTGATGCGCCTCGACCGTATGCCGCTGTCGCCCAACGGCAAGCTGGAACGCCGTGCGCTGCCCGAGCCGGTGTGGCAGGCCCGCGTCTATCGCGCGCCGCAGAGCGAGCGGGAGATCGCCCTGGCAGGCATCTGGCAGGAAGTGCTGGAAGTGGCCCAGGTCGGCCTCGACGACAACTTCTTCGAGCTGGGCGGCCATTCGCTGCTGGCCACCCAGGCTGTGGCGCTGCTGCGCCAGCGCCTGGGCCTGGAGCTGCCGCTGCGCGCCTTCTTCGAGGCGGAAAACCTGGCGGCCCTGGCCGCCGCCCTCGATGGCCAGGCCTCGGCCGCCGCCGAGGAAGAAGACCAAGACCTGCGCGACATGGCCGCGCTGCTCGACGAACTGGAGGCCCTGTGACCGCGCCCATCGACAAGGCCGCCCTGGCGCGCCGTTTCCTCGCCTTAGGCCCCGCAGAGCAGAAGCGCTTTCTCGAACTGCTGGCGACCAAGGGCATCCGCTTCGACCGCCTGCCCCTGGTGCCGGCGCCGCGCGGCGAGCACCTGACCGCTTCGCATGCCCAACAGCGCCTGTGGCTGGTGGCCCAGCTGGAGCCGGACAGCAGCGCCTACCATATGGTCGGCGCCTTCGCCCTGGAGGGCGAACTGGATCGCGCCGCGCTGCTGGCCGCGCTGGAGCTGATAGTCGAGCGCCACGAGGCGCTGCGCACCCGTTTCTACGAGCACGCAGGCCAGCTGTGCCAGCGCATCGACCCGCCGGGCCCGATGGCCCTGGAGGAGCGTGATCTGCGCGGCGAGCCGCAGAGCGGCCAGGCCCTGGCCGATGCCCATGCGGCGCGCGCCTTCGACCTGATCGCGGGGCCGCTGCTGCGCGTGCAGCTGCTGCGCCTGGAGGAGCAGCGCTGGCGCCTGCAGATCGTCTGCCACCACATCGTCTCCGACGGCTGGTCCATCGGCGTGTTCGCCGAGGAACTGGGCCGCGCCTATGCCGCCCTGCGTCTGCAGCAGGAGCCGCAGCTGGCCGAACTGCCGATCCAGTACGCCGACTACGCCCTGTGGCAGCGTGCCTGGCTGGAAGCCGGTGAACGCGAGCGCCAGCTCGACTACTGGTGCGAGCGCCTGGGTAGCGAGCAGCCGGTGCTGGCCTTGCCCTACAAGCTGGACGCCAGCGGCCAGCTCCATGCCCAGCGACAGGCCGTCGAGGTGCCGCCGGCCCTGGCCGAACGCCTGCGCCAACTGGCCCAGGGCGAGGGCGCGACCCTGTTCATGCTGTTGCTGGCCGCCTTCCAGCTGCTGCTGGCGCGCTACAGTAACCAGCACGACATCCGTGTCGGCGTGCCGGTGGCCAACCGTCAGCGCGCCGAGACCGCGCCGCTGGTGGGCTTCTTCGTCAATACCCAGGTGCTGCGTGCCGAGTTCGACGCCGGCCTGAGCTTCCGCCAGCTGCTGGCCGAGGTGCGCCGTCACGCGCTGGACGCTCAGGACCAGCAGGACCTGCCGTTCGACCAGCTAGTGGAAGCCCTGGCGCCCGAGCGCAGCCTGGGCCAGACGCCGCTGTTCCAGGTGCTGTTCAACCACCAGAAGCGCGACCTCGGCGCCCTGCAGCTACCCGGTCTGCGCCTGGAGCCCCTGGCCCAGGGCGTGCCGCACGCGCTGTTCGACCTGGCCCTGGACAGCCTGGAAGACAGCGCCGGCAAACTGCGCCTGACCCTGACCTGGGCCCGCGAGCGGCTGGACGACGCGCAAATGCAGCAGATGACCGCACACCTGCTGGGCCTGCTGGAGCAGGTCAGCGCCGCGCCGGATCGGTCCTTGGTTCGCCTGGATCTGCTGAATGCCAAGGACCAGGCTCGCCTGGCCGAATGGAATACCCCGCGTCAGGGCTTCGATGCTGCGCGTCTGCTGCCCGAGCTGATCGCCAAGCAGGCGTGCCTGCGTCCCGAGGCCATTGCCCTGGTGCACGGTGCCGAACGTATATCGTTCTTTGAACTGGAAACTCGCGCCAATCGCCTGGCCCAGCTGCTGGTGACCCGTGGCGTGCAGCCGGAATCGCGCGTTGGCGTCTCGCTGGAGCGTGGCAACGCGATGATCGTCGCCATGCTGGCGGTGCTGAAGTCCGGCGGCGCCTTCGTGCCGCTGGACCCGGATTACCCGCGCGAGCGCCTGTCCTACATGGTCGAGGACTCGGGGCTGAAGTGGCTGATCACTTCTTCCGATCTGGCTGCGCGCCTGCCGCTGAGCGAGGGCGTCGAGCCGCTCTATCTGGATCGTCTGGACCTGTCCGCTTTCGAAGCCTCGACGCCTGCGGTGCAACTGCATCCACTGAATCTGGCCTACCTGATCTACACCTCCGGCTCCACCGGCCAGCCCAAGGGTGTGGCGGTCAACCACCTCGGCCTGAGCATGCATGTGCAGACCATCGGCCAGCGCTACAGCATGACCCCGGACGATGTGGAGCTGCACTTCGCCTCGATCAGTTTCGACGGCGCCCTGGAGCGCTGGACCGTGCCGCTGGCCTTCGGCAGCCGCCTGGTGATCCGCGACCAGGAACTGTGGAGCGCGGAGAAGACCTGCCAGGTGATCGACGAAGAAGGCGTGACGATCTCCTGCCTGCCGCCGAGCTATGCCCAGCAACTGCTGGATTGGGTCGAATCGCAAGGCCTGCAACTGCCGGTCCGCTCCTGGACCCTGGGCGGCGAAGCCTTCACCCGCGAGACCTACGAACGTCTGCAGAAAGTCCTGCAGCCCAAGCGCATCATCAATGGCTATGGCCCGACTGAAACTGTCGTTACACCGCTGATCTGGGAAGCCTATCCGGGCGACAGCTTCGAGGCGGCCTACGCCCCCATCGGCAACCCGGTCGGCCCGCGCAGCCTCTATGTGCTGGATGCCGAGCTCAATCTGCTGCCCATCGGCGTGGTCGGTGAGCTGTATATCGGTGGCGAAGTGGGGCTGGCCCGTGGCTACTTCCAACGCTCCGAGCTGACCGCCGAACGCTTCCTGCCCGATCCGTTCGGTGCCGCCGGCGAGCGCATGTACCGCACCGGCGACCTGGTGCGCTGGCGTGCCGATGGCACTCTGGACTATCTGGGTCGGGTCGACCATCAGGTGAAGATCCGCGGCTTCCGCATCGAGTTGGGCGAGATCGAGAGCCAGTTGCTGGCTCTGGAGGGAGTGCAGGAGGCGGCGGTGATCGCCCGCGAGACGCCGAGCGGCAAGCAGCTGGTGGGCTACGTCGTGGCCAAGAACAACTCACACCCCTCTCCCTCTGGGAGAGGGGCAGGGGGTGAGGGTGCCACCGAGCTGCACGCTGAGTCCGTGTCGCACGCCGAGCCCCTCACCCCGGCCCTCTCCCAAGGGGAGAGGGAGTTGAGATCCGAGCTGGCCAAGACTCTGCCGGATTATATGCTCCCCGCGCAGATCATCGCCCTGGACAAGCTGCCGCTGACTCCGGCCGGCAAGCTGGATCGCGCCGCCCTACCGGAGCCGACCTGGCAGAGCCTCTCCTACGAGGCGCCACAGAGCGACAACGAACACATCCTCGCCGCCATCTGGGCCGAGGTGCTGGGTGTGGAGCGAGTAGGGCGCCAGGATCACTTCTTCGAGCTGGGTGGCGACTCCATCGTCGCCCTGCAGGTGGTCAGTCGCGTGCGCCTGCAGGGTCTGCAACTGGCACCGCGCGAGCTGTTCCAGTTTCCCCGTCTGGCCGAGCTGGCCAAGGCCGCCCGCGTCGCCGGCGAGGAAGTGGCGCAGGAACCGGTGACAGGCCCGCTGCCGCTGGCGCCGATCCAGGCGCACTTCTTCGCCATGGGCCAGGCCGAGCCGGCACACTGGAACCAGGCGCTCAATCTGGAACTGCAGCGCCCGCTCGATCCGGTACTGCTGGAACAGGCGCTGCAGGCCCTGGTAGAGCACCACGACGGCCTGCGCCTGCGCTTCGAGCAGCGTGATGGTCTTTGGGCCCAGCACTACGCCGAGGCACAAGCCGAGCAGCAGCTGCTCTGGCAGCGCGAGGCCGCCGACGATGCCGAGGCAGAAGCCCTGTGCGACGAGGCGCAGCGCAGCCTGGATCTGAGCCGTGGGCCGTTGCTGCGCGGTCTGCACCTGCGTCAGGCCGGCAAGGCCGACCGCCTGCTGCTGGCTATCCATCATCTGGTGGTGGATGGGGTGTCCTGGCGCATCCTGCTGGAGGACCTGTTGGCCGCCTATCGCCAGATGGAAGCTGGGCAAGCGGTGCGCCTGCAGGGCAAGAGCGTCTCCTACAAGCGCTGGACCGAGGCGCTGCGCGACTGGACCCAGGGCGCCGCAGCGCAGAGCGAACTGGCGGCCTGGCAAAAGCGCCTGGCAGGCGATGAACTGCAGCTGCCGCGCGAGCTGGATGGCCAGTCGGCCAACCATGGCGACAAGCGCGAAGTGCGCCTGAGCCTGGAGGTTGCCGAGACCAAGCGCCTGCTGCAGGCTCCGGCACGCTTGGGCGTACGCATCGACGCGCTGCTGCTCACCGCGCTGACCCGCACCCTGTGCCGCTGGAGCGGCCAGGCCGGGCTGCGGGTCAATCTGGAAGGCCACGGCCGCGAGGCGCTGGCCGGCGAGCTGGACCTGTCGCGCACGGTCGGCTGGTTCACCAGCCTGTATCCGCTGCAGTTGCCGCAGCTGGACGATCTGCAGATCCAGTTGCAGCGCATCCAGGCGCAGCTGGAGCAGATCGCCCATGGCGGCCAGGGCTATGGCGTGCTGCGCTGGCTGGGCGGCGATACAGCGCGAAACGTGCTGGCAGAGCTACCGGCCGCGGAAGTCACCTTCAACTATCTCGGCCAGTACCAGGCCGGAGCCGCGGCGGACTGGTTCCGCCCAGCCAGCGGTGGCGGCACGGCTGTGGCGCCGAACAATCCTCTGGCCAGCCGTCTGAGCGTCAACGGCCAGGTGTTCGAAGGCCAGCTGCAACTGTCCTGGGAGTACGCCGTCGGCCAGTACCGCGAGCAGACCATAGCGGCGCTGGCCCAGGCCTATCGCCAGGAGCTGCTGGCGCTGCTGGAGCTGGCCAGCGGCCAGGCCGATCAGGGCCCGTCGCCGCTGCTACGCCTGAGCCGCCAGCCGGCCCAGGCCGCGCCGCTGTTCTGCCCGCACCCGGTCACCGGCCGGGTCACCGGCTACCAGCCATTGGCGGCGCGTCTGGATGGCATGCGCGAGGTCTTCGGCCTGCAGTGCCGCAGCTTCCTAGACCCGAGTTGGCGCGACGCCTCGCTGGGCGATATGGCCGATGCCTACCTGGCCGCACTGCTCAAGCAACAGCCGCAGGGCCCGTATCGCCTGGTCGGCTGGTCCCTGGGCGGCAGCCTGGCCCTGGAGCTGGCCGCGCGCCTGGAGTCCCGTGGTCACGAGGTAGCCTTTCTCGGCCTGCTCGACTGCTACGTGCCGGGCACCGAGATCGCCGGCGACGATGCGCGCCATCCGCAGGCCCGTGCCAAGCTCGGCGAGCACCTACAGCTGCTGGCCCCGGAGCTGCCGGCCGCGGCCTGGGATGGCCTGTTCGAATCCCTGCTGCATCTGGAGCCACTGGATCGGCCACAGGCCGCCAGCGCCTGGTTCGCCGGTCAGGGCCTGGAAGCCATGACCCGCCAGAGCCTGGAGGAGCTGTTGTTCGCCTGGGCGGTTGAGCAACACATGCGCCGCCTGTGCGCCGGTTACGCGCTGCCAAAGGTAAAGGTGCGCCCGCACTGCTGGTGGGCAGCGCAACCGCCCGGGCGCGCGGGCTTGCTGGAGAACGAACTGGAGCAGGTGCAGGGCAGGGTGGCCAGCAACCGTCTGGTGGAGACCGATCATCAGGGCATCGTGCGCCATCCGCAGGTAATAGCCGAGCTAACTGCTCTTCTTGATAACTGAGAAATGTCAGCAATCAGTAAATTTTTTCAGAAGCGATACGTCTAGTAGATGCACGACACACAAATGCGAATCCTTCTGATTTGATTTTTACTGGGGAGTGGTTGATGGAACAGCTGTCGAGATACCAACCAAGAGCGCCTTTCGCCAAGGCTCGCCTGCCGCTGGCAATGGCCTGCGCCCTGGGTGCTTTCAGCATGGGGCTGCACGCTGAAGAGGCACTCCAGTTGGAAGCCACCAATATCAGTGGCGAACTGGACAGCCCGGTTGGCGAAGATCAGGGCTACGTGGCCAAGAACAGCCGCAGCGCCACCAAGACCAACACACCACTACATGAAACCCCTCGTTCGGTATCGGTTGTAACCGAGCAACAAATGAAGGATCGCAACGTCCAGACCATCAGTGATGCCCTGCGCTATTCGGCAGGTGTCCAGGCGGGATATTTCGGTGACGACAACAAGCAGGACTGGTTCATTCTGCGCGGCTTCAAACAGGCCAATAACGGTCTTTTCCAGGACGGCGTACGGGTTTACTCCAGCGGTTTCTATAGCTGGCAGGTCGACCCCTATATGCTCGAGAGAGTCGAGGTTCTGAAAGGGGCCTCCTCGGTACTTTATGGCCAGTCCACTCCAGGGGGCGTCATCAACCTGCAGAGCAAGCGCCCAACGGTGGATGCGCAGAACGAAGTCGGCGTGCAGTACGGCAGTTTCGATCGCAAGCAGATGAATCTAGATGTTGGTGGAAAGCTGGATGAGGAGGGCAACGTACTTTATCGCGTGGTCGCGTTGAGTCGCGATACCGGTACTCAGGTCGACGACGTTGATGCCGAGCGTCTGCTGTTAGCTCCGTCCATGACCTTAAACTTCAACGACGAAACTTCGCTGACCTTGCTGGCCAGCGTGCAGAAAGATAATTCCGACCCGCAGCTGCAGTTTCTGCCGGCGGAAGGCACGCTTTACAACAGCGGTAATGGCTATATCGATACCGATACAGCCATCGGCGACCCCAGCTACGAGAAGTTTGATCGTACCCAGTACACCTTGGGTTACGAGTTGAACCACCGTTTGAGCGATGCCTGGGACTTCCAACAGAATTTCCGCTACGGCCACATGGATGTAGAGCTGCAGCAGCTGTATTACGCAGGACACTCCATCGATCTTCTGCGCAGTGCCGCTTCGGCTTTGGTCGGTGGCGCAACCAGTGGCCCGGCGTTCAATTTCGCCTTTGCCGGTGTCAGCGCGGCCTATCCAGACCTGAATGATCCGAGCAGACAGAAAGTGATTCGCGGCCTCAGCTATACGGATGGCCAGGCGGACAACGTCTCGCTGGACAATCGTCTGGTTAACTACTGGAGCGGTGATGGGCTGGAAAGCACTTTCCTCGTGGGTGTCGACTACCAGCAACTGAATATCGACGAGAAGTCCTTTGCCAGTGACCCGCTGATTCGTCAGCCTCTGAATGTCTACGACCCAAGCTATGGCAACGTAAGTCTGGTGAACGCCTCAACATTGGCTCCGGTTACTGAGGCTGACCTGCAAGACAAGCGTACCCGGGCCGATCAGCTCGGCCTCTATATGCAGGAGCAGCTCAAGGTCGCTGACCACTGGGGCTTCCTGTTGGGTGGCCGCTACGATAAAGCTCGCTCGGATATCGACAACCATACTACCGATGTTCACAAGAACATCCGCGACGAGGAGTTCACCTGGACCGCAGGTGCTGCCTATGTTGCCGACAATGGCCTGACTCCCTATGTCAGCTACTCCGAATTCTTCCTACCGGTCGCCGATCTGAACCCCAGCACAGGGGATCCCTACGAGCCGGAAACCGGCGACCAGAAAGAGATTGGTCTGAAATATCAGCCCGCGGGTTTCACAGGTGCATTCAATGTGGCCCTGTTCGAGATCACCCAGCAGAACGTACGCAAAACAGCGACAGGAAATATCCGCACCCAACTGGGTGAGGTACGTAGCCGCGGCATCGAGTTCGAGGCCAGCGCGGATGTCACCAGTAACCTGAGTCTGGTCGGTGCAGTGACTTTCCTGGATGCGGAAACCACCAAGACCAGCAACGCAGCCGAAGCCGAGAAAGGCAAGACACCTTCGCAAGTGGCAGATCGCCTGGCTTCCCTATGGGCGACCTATCGCTTCAATGAGGGTGTGCTGAATGGTTTTGCCATCGGGGCAGGTGCTCGCTACACAGGCGAGACCTATGGTGACAACCGCGAAACCGACAGCCTACGTGTCCCGTCGTACACCATCTATGACGCCATGATCAGCTACAAGCTGCAGGATGTAACGCTCCAACTCAACGCTAACAATCTGGCCGACAAGGAGTACGTGGCGACTTGCGACTACTACTGCTGGTACGGCAATCGCCGCAATGTCATCGCCAGTGTCAGCTATGAGTTCTAACGTGCTGCAACAACTGCCGCTGCCTTCCGGGCAGCGGCTGGTTGGTCGCGATGATGGCGCCAGCCTGGCCCTGCACCTGGACGAGCGCGCGCTGCTGCGCGTTCTTCGCCGGGGCGAGGTACTGGTGCCGCTGGAGCTGGCCAAAGAGCACCAGGCCGAGGCTCTGTGGGCTTTGGCCTACTGGTGTTTCGCCAATGACCCGCAGCTGCAGGCCGTGCGCCTGCAGCTGGATTCGGTCGACTCGACCCTGTACTCCAACGGCCTGCTGGTGGGCGAGGGCGACAGCCTGCGCATCGAGCGCTCGCTGTTCTGGCAGCTGTCTGCCGACTTCCTGCGCAACAGCGGCAGCGCCGGCTACCCGCAGCAGATGGTCATGCACAGCAGTGGCCGCCGCCATCCTCGGCGCGCGCCCAAGCCGGTGGGCGAGGTCTACCGCCGTTTCGATGCGCAGCTGGGCGCCTGGATTTCCCTGCGTACCCTGGACATCGACAGTGATCTGGAACGCTTCAATCGCTGGCAGAACAGTGCCCGGGTGGCGGCGTTCTGGCAGGAGGAGGGCGACCTGGCCAAGCATCGCCGCTATCTGGAAGAGCTGGTCGCCGATCCTCGTGTACTTACCCTGATCGGTTGCTTCGACGACGAGCCATTCGCCTATTACGAGGCCTACTGGGCCAGGGAAGACCGTATCGCTCCCTTCTACGAGGTGGAGGACTACGATCGCGGCATCCATATGCTGGTCGGCGAGGAAAGCCATCGCGGCCCGCACAAGGTGGCCAGCTGGCTGAATGCGTTGACCCACTACCTGTTTCTCGACGATCCGCGCACCCAGCGCGTGGTCGCCGAGCCTCGCGCCGACAATGCCCGGATGATCGGTCATATGCAGGCGCAGGGTTACCACAAGCTCAAGGAATTCGATTTCCCGCACAAACGCGCCGCTCTGATGGTGCAATCGCGCGAGGTGTTCTTCGACCGCTGCAACCTGGCCTGAGCCGGGCTGTCGGGAGCCTGCAGTTAAGGCATCCGTTTCTCGCCACTCTGTATGGCGACACACAACAACAGAGCCGCGCCCGAGCGTGGCCGTGAACTGATGAGGTTGGGCGAGGCGAGTGCCTCCAGGGGCTGACTTGGCCTTTACACAAACCATCCGCCGAGGATCGGGGCCTGACATGAGCATAGAAACACTGGAATACGACGTTATCGGCCTGGGCTTCGGCCCGGCCAACCTGGCCATCGCGGTGGCACTGGAAGAGGATCGCCGCGTGCGTGAGCACGGCCTGCGCTACTGCTTCCTGGAAAAGAAACCCGCGTTCGAGTGGCACGGTGGCATGTTGCTGGACGACAGCCGCATGCAGATTTCCTTCCTCAAGGATCTGGCCACCCTGCGCAACCCGGCCAGCCGCTACACCTTCGTCAACTACCTGCACCAGAAGCAGCGCCTGGAAGCCTTCATCAATATCAGCACCTTCACGCCCTCGCGCATGGAGTACAACGATTACCTGGGCTGGGCTGCCGGGCACTTCAACGACCGGGTGCACTATGGCGAGGAAGTCATCGCGGTAGAGACGGTACTCGACGGTAGCGAGATCAGTCGGGTGAAAGTCGTTTCGCGTCTGGCCGATGGGCGTACCCGCGCCCGTATCACCCGCAATCTGGTAGTCAGCATCGGCGGTGAGCCGGTGGTGCCTGAAGTGTTCCGCCCGCTCAGGGGGGATAGCCGGGTGATGCACTCCTCGGGCTACCTGGAGCGTATTCAGGCCTGTAACGAGCCACGCCGCCTGGCGGTGATCGGCTCCGGGCAGAGCGCGGCGGAAATCTTCAATGATCTGTGCGGCCGCTATCCCAATGCCGAGGTGTCCATGGTCATGCGCAGCCAGGCTCTGCGCCCGGCCGATGACAGCCCCTTCGTCAACGAGATCTTCGACCCGTCCTACACCGACGTGATCTATGGTCAGCCGCAGGAAACACGCGAGGCCTTTATCCAGGCCAATGCCCAGACCAACTACTCGGTGGTCAACCTGGATCTGATCGAGAGCATCTACCACCGCCTGTACCTGCAGAAGGTCTGCGGCCATGCGCCGCACAACCTGTTGCCACAGCGGCGGATCGAAGCGGTAGAAGCGGGCGCGCAGGGCATTCGCCTGGCCATGCTCGGCCCCGAGGGTCGTGAAGACCGCCTGTTCGACGCCGTGGTATTGGCCACCGGCTACCGCCGCGATGGCTACAAGCGCCTGCTGGAAGGTCTGCAGGAACACCTGGGCGAAGGCGTCGAGCGCGACTATCGGCTGAGCTGCCAGCCGCAGATGAGCGCCGGCATCTACCTGCAGGGCTGTTGCGAAGCCAGCCATGGCCTGAGCGATACGCTATTGTCGGTACTGGCGATACGTTCCCAGGAAGTGGTCAATGCCTTGTTGGATAGTCGCCGCAATCGTCAGTCGGCAGGAGTCGCCAGCGCATGCGCTTGATCCAGGCAGGGAATCGATGATTCCAGCCATCGCCCCCCTGTTTCAGGGGGGATTTGCCCATTACCGCGATGTCCTCACCCTTGCGGATGACCCACGCCCGGCATTGTCCGGGCGTGAGTTCGTCAGCTCCGCGCGCCTTGAAGAGCAGATGCTGCGCTTCGCTCCGGAGCATGCCGAGGGCGATCGCCGGGCGCTGATGTCGCTGTGGTCGAAGTACTACTTCCTGCGCCTGATCCCGCCGGTGCTGGCGGCGGGGTTGATCCTCAACTGGCGCCTGCCGCTGGATTTCGACGAGATCGAGGTGGTGGTCGGCGCCGATGGCCTGCCCGAGGCCTTCAAGCTGCCCCATGCGGGCGAGCGCTGGATCACTACGCCAGCCAATGGTTTCGAGCGTTTCGAGGGGTTGCTCGACGATAACCTGCTGCCTTTCATCGATGCGCTGCGCGCGCACCGCAAGATTGCCGCACGGGTGCTGTGGAGCAACGCTGGCAACTACTTCGAGTGGTTCATGTCGACGCTCGGCGGCCTACCGCTCCCCAAGCCGATGTTGGCCCAGGGCTTCGAGGTGCTGGAGAGCAAGCAGCGCCTGGATGGCTCACGCAATCCGCTGTTCGAGCCGGTGCACTACGTGCCGCAGGGCGAAGGCTGCGCGCCCTGGCGCCAGCGCAAGCTGTGCTGCATACGCAACGAGCTGGGCATGGAGATGTGTGACAACTGCCCGTTGCTGGAAGAGGCACCGGCGGACGGTGTGGCCGTGCTGGATTGATGGCGCTTGCAAAACCGTAGCCCGGATGAAATCCGGGAAACAGGCGACTCCGTCCCCGGATTGCATCCGGGCTACAAGACAGCGTCCGTCATCGAGCTTTTGTGGGAGCGGATTTATCCGCGATAAACAGGCCACTCAGAGCCGGCCCGAATCGCGAATAAATTCGCTCCTACCCAGATCAGCGTCGGTACAGACAGAGCATGAAATAGGCCCCGCCCAGCAGCGAAGCCAGCAGGCCGGCCGGCAATTGCGCTGGGAACAGCAGGTTACGTCCCAGCCAATCCGCAGCCACCATCACCAGGGCACCCAGCAAAGCCGCACCTAGCAGTTGTGGTACGGCCCGTGCCAAGCCCAGCAAGCGCGCCAGGTGAGGGGCCAGCAGGCCGATGAAACTGAGCGGGCCGACGATCAGAGTCGCGCCGGCGGTCAATAGGGCAGCCAATAGCAACAGGGCGAAACGACTGCGGCCCAGCGGCACGCCAAGGGCCTTTGGCGTACCATCGCCCAGCGGCAGCAACTCCAGCCAGCGACCGAGGGGCAGGGCGGCAAGCAGCAACAGCACACTGCACGCCAACACCCACAACGCCATCTGCGGGCCGACGAAGTAGGTGGAGCCGGACATCCAGCCCAGCAGGTTTTGCCCGCGCGGGTCGCCACCGGCCAGGAGAATCACCTGCAGGGCATCGAACAACGCGGTGATGCTGATCCCGATCAGCAAGACGCGCTCGGGCGCGAAGCCGGAGCGGCGCGACAGACCCAGCAACAGCAGCAGTGTCAGGCCGGCGCCCAGACCTCCCAGGGCCAGCTGGGCCAGCGGGCCGGAATAGGGCAGCAGAAAGAGCAGGGCGATCAGGCCCAGGGCAGCCCCGGCGCTGATGCCAAGCACCTCGGGGCTAGACATCGGGTTGCCGGTCAGACGCTGAATCAGGCAGCCAGCCAGGGCCAGCATGCATCCGGCGCTAGCTGCGGCCATCACTCGGGGCCAGCGCCATTCCAGCAGGCTGCTGTCACTCAAACTCCATTGCCATCCCTCGGTGCCTTGACCAAGGCCGAGACCGATCAGAACGGCGCCAATCAGCAACAGGCCCAGCGGCAGCAAGCGCTGGAAAGGCAAAGGGTGACGGCTGAAGACATGGCTGTCGCCTCCTTGTGGTTGACCACCCGCCAGGCGTAGGCGCGGCAGCAGCCAGAGCAGCAGGGGCGCGCCGAGCAGGGCGGTGGCGGCGCCGGTGGGCACCAGTTCGGCCAGTGAACCGGCCAGGCGCTGGATGGCCAAGTCAGTGACGCAGAGCAACAAACCACCTAGCAGCGGAGCCCAGATCAGCCTCCGGCCCAGTGTGCGGGCCCCGAGCAATCGCACCAACGCAGGCGCGGCCAGGCCAATGAAGCCGATCACACCGACCACGCTCACCGTGCAGGCCGTCAGGTACACCGCCAGCAGCAAGGTGCTGAAACGCAGGAAGCGCAAGGGCACGCCCAGGCTCTTCACGCCGCTGTCGTCCAGCTCCAGCAGCGCCAGCGGGCGCAGCAACGGCAGGATCAGCAGGATTCCCGCGGCCAGTCGCGGCAACAGCAGTTGAATACCGCTCCAGCTGTTCTGGCTGAGTGAGCCGGAGCCCCAGATGAACACGGCGTTGAGATCCTGCTGCTGCACCAGCATCAGGGCGATATTCAGAGCGCTGAGGTAGAGGGTCACCACCAGGCCGGCGAGGATCAGCGTCAGCGGCGCCAGCCCTCTGCGCCAGGCCAAGGCGAATACCAGCAGGGTGGCCAGGCCGCCACCGGCCAGTGCGACCCACTCGCGACCGAGTTCCAGTGCCCAGGGAGCCCAGAGAGTGGCGATCAGCAGACCGAGTTGCGCGCCACTGGCCACGCCCAGGGTGGTTGGCGACGCCAGGGGATTACGCAACACCTGCTGCATCAGCACACCGGCCAGGGCTAGCACCGCACCACAGAGCAGGGCCATGCACAAGCGCGGCAGCCAGCTGAAATGCAGGATCAGCTGGCGCATGTCGGCCATGTCCGGTGTCAGCGCGGCCGGCAGCCATTGGGCAGCGGGCAGGCGTGTATTCAAGTCGATGCCGATCAGCAATAGCGCCAGAGCCAAAAGCAGGCCACACAGCCAGGCCGGGTGACTGGAGAATCCACGCCGTTGGCGCACGCGCAGAGGCCCCTGGGCCAGCATGTCGGTCATGGAGCGGTCTCCGGGGCCAGGCGAGCCTCCAGCAGGTTGGCGAAGCGTTCGGCCGCCATCAGGCCGTTGAAACTCCACACCGGCGGCAGGGCGTACAGGCGCTGTTCGCGCACTGCCGGCAGGTGTTTCCACAGTTCGCTGCGAGCCAGGCCATCTGCGGTGCCAGGGGGGAGGGGTTCGAGATAGAGCAGGGCGGCGCTCGGTTCGCCAGCCAGGCTGTCGATGCCTTGCTGGGTGAAGCCCCAATAGTTGGTTGGGCCGTTCCAGGCGTTGCGCAGGCCAACCCGATCCAGCACGCCCTGGTAGATGCTCTGCTTGCCGAACAGGCGCACATGGCGCTGGTCGAGAAAGGTCATCACGTAGAACGGCGGCAGATTGCGCGCGCTCAGACGCTGCCCGACCCGCGTCATGGTAGCGTCGATGCGGGCGATCATCGCCTCACCTTCGGCCTGGCGCTCCAGCAGCTCGGCCAGCTCGCGGGTGACACGCTGAGCCCCAACATAGGCTTCGGCTTCAGGGGTGTAGATGGCCAGGCTGTGCACCGGCGCGATGCGCTCCAGTTGGGCGCGGCTGGCGGCGAACTGCGGAGTGATCAGGATCATGTCCGGCTTGAGCTGGCTGAGCAGCTCCAGATTGGGCTCGATGCGCAGACCCAGGTCGATCACCTCGGCGGGCAACTCCGGCGCCTGCACCCAGCGCCGGTAGCCTTCGGTCTGGGCCACGGCCAGGGGCGTTACGCCCAGGCCTAGCAGGGTTTCGGTCAGGCCCCAATCGATCACCGCGATGCGTGGCGAGTGATCGGCAGCCTGGGTCAGTCCCGCCAGCAGAACGAACATGCACAGTAGCCAGCGCATCAGACCACCACGGCGATGGGCTGCTGGCCCTGCGGATGGCTGAGCACCTGCATGGGCAGGCCGTAGATGGCTTGCAGATTGGCCTCTGTCATCAGTTCGACGGGGCTGCCATCCAGCAGCAGACGTCCGCTGTGCAGGGCGATCAGGCGATCGCAGTAACGGGCCGCCATGTTGATGTCATGCAACACGACAATCACGCTCAGCCCCAGCTGCTGGCTTAGCCGGTGTACCAGGCCGAGCACATCGACCTGGTGGGCGATATCCAGGGCCGAAGTCGGCTCATCCAGCAACAGGTAGCGGCTGTTCTGTGCCAGCAGCATGGCCAGCCAGACGCGCTGACGCTCGCCACCGGAGAGGCTATCGACCATGCGTTCGGCGAAACGCTCGGTGTCGGTCAGCTCCAGGGCTTCGCGCACCTTGGCGTGATCTTCGGCGGAGAAGCGTCCAAGCAGACCATGCCAGGGGTAGCGACCGAAACCGACCAACTCGCGCACGCTGAGGCTGTCGGCAGGCGGCAATTGTTGCGGCAGGTAGGCAACCTGGCGGGCGAAATCGCGATCCTTCCATTCGCCTAGCGCCTTGTCATCGAGCAACACACGACCTGCGCTGGCAGGTTGCTGGCGAGCGAGCATCTTCAACAGTGTGGATTTGCCCGAACCGTTGTGGCCGATCAGACCGACCATCTGTCCCTGAGGTATTTCCAGCGTCAGAGGGTGCAGCAGTGTGCGTTCTGCCAAGCTGAAGCTGACCGCGTCGAGTCGGAACATCACAGATCCTTGAGAGGCCGTTGCGCGAAGGCGGCGACTGTACCCAAAAACGCCAGCTCACTGCAAATGCAACTCATTGATCCTTGGCATATGCATATTTAACAGAAGATCCATTATGCGAAGTACGACCAGAGCACTGTACCTAGCCACCTATAGATTCGCATAATGTATATTATGTTAAATTACATATGAGGCGCATAGAGCCTCACTGCGGCTCTACCGCTTCCGCGATCTCTTCTTCCTCTACATCAGCATCCTGCTTATCAAAGGTGTTATCCCAGATCAGCCGCGGATCGAACGTCACTGCGGCGAACATGGTCAGGATCACTACGCTGGCAAACGCCGCCGCTCCAGGGCCGGCCGAGATTGTCGCCAGATTGCCGAAGTTGATCAGCGAAACCAGAATGGCGATGACGAATATGTCGAGCATCGACCAGCGCCCGATCCATTCGATGAAGCGATACATCAGGATGCGCTGCTGTGCAGACATCGGCTGATGTCGCTGCACTGAATACAGCAGAATGGCGATGCCAACCAGTTTGAACGTGGGCACCAGAATACTGGCAACAAATACCACCATGGCCACAGGCAGCATTTCGGCATGAATCAGCTCCAGCACGCCACCCATGATGGTCGATGGCATGCCTCTGCCCAGCGAGCTGATGGTCATGATCGGCAGAAGATTGGCCGGTATGTACAGAATCGCCGCCGTGATCAGTAACGCCCAGGTGCGCACGATGCTGTTTGGTCTCCGGGCATGAAGCCGGGAACCACAGCGGCAACAGTGCTGGATTTCATCCTCGCGCAGATATTCAAGCTTATGGCACTCGTCACAAACGATTATGCCGGCATCAAGCGCGCGCATGGCCACCCTCCCCATCCAACTCTTCCCAGACCTGGTGCGGTGACATGCTCACTTCCAGCCAGACCTGCGTCAGCATGAGTGCAATAAAACAGGCCAGGCCTACGCCCAGGTGCAGCTCCGCCATGTCGATCAGCTTGACGATGGAAACGATGATCCCGAACAGGTAAACCTCAAGCATTCCCCACTCGCGCATGTGGTGGTAGATGCGATAGCAACCAATGGCCGGGGGCTGCCAGCTCGGCCGATCAAGGCTGAGTAGGACGAACAGCTGGCATAGCAGCTTGAGCAATGGCACCAGCATGCTGCAGAGAAAAACCACTACGGCGACACCCTGCATGCCGGAGTGGTACAGCCCCACTACCCCGCTCCACACGGTGTCTGCGGCATTCTGCCCAAGAATATTGAGCTTGATGATCGGCAGGAAATTAGCCGGGATGAACAGGATCAGCGCTGTCAGCACCAGGGCAAGACAACGCCGACGCATGTGCGAGCGATGTACCACCAGTTCGTAGCCGCAACGCGGGCAGTGCGCTTTCTGCTCCTCGTCCAGATGCGGGTGATGGATCAGCAGATCGCATTCGTGGCAGGCAATCAACTGATCCAGCGGCGGCAATGCCTGTGCTGACTCGTCTCGCTCCATCACTGACCTCGCTGCTTGGCTGACGCAGACAACTATAGATACTCCGTCGGCCAGCGTATCAGTCGCGGTCGAGCAGGTGGAAGCGCGGCAGCGACAGGTGCCAGCGAATCGCCGCAAGCCGAGTCAACAGCACGACCAGCATGGCAATCCCGGTATCCAGCCAGTGCGGCGTCTGCAGTTCGCGCAAGGCAATGAACACCAGGGAACCCAGCAGGCAGGCCGTGGCGTATATCTCCTTCTGGAAGATCAATGGGATCTCATTGCAGATCACGTCGCGCATCACACCACCGGCGACCCCCGTCATCACTCCCATGATCAGCGCCGTGCTGTACGGTACGTTGTGCTGCAACGCCACTTCAGTACCGATCACGGTGAACACGGCCAGGCCGAAGGCATCTGCGATCAGCAGCCCGCGCTCATGGATGGGCTGAGTCAACCGAACCCAGAGCACGGTGCCGACCGCGGCTGCGGAGGCTACGAGAATGTAGGTGTCGTTACGAATCCAACTGACCGGGTGGTTGTCCAGTATCAGGTCACGCAGCGTACCTCCACCGAGAGCCGTGATGATGGCAATGACCAGAACACCAAAGAGATCCATGGACTTGCGCCCGGCCATCAGGGCGCCTGTGATGGCAAAAACGGCGACGCCGAACAGGTCAGAAAGGTAGAAGAGTTGCTGCATGATGCCTTCAGTTGGCGACGGGGGCGCGCATGGTAACAAACTCCTCTGCGGCCGTCGGATGTATCCCCAGTGTCTCGTCGAATACCTGTTTGGTAGCCCCTGCCTTGATCGCCACGGCCAGCCCCTGAACAATTTCGCCAGACTCGGGACCCACCATATGGCAACCGAGGACGCGGTCGCTTTGGGCATCCACCACCAGCTTCATTAGCGTCCGTTCCTGTTGCTCGGTCAGAGTCAGCTTCATGGGCCTGAAGCGGCTCTCGAACACCTTGACCTGATAGCCCTCTTCCCGGGCCTGCTCTTCGCTCAGCCCCACTGTGGCGATG
>JAYQUJ010000073.1:0-21351 GCA_038147895.1 Pseudomonas sp. | reverse complement strand
CCCAATGATTAACAGTCATTTGCTCTACCGACTGAGCTATCGCGGAACTGCGGTGCGTATCCTACTGATTAAAAAAGAGAAGTCAACACTTTAGGGCTGACTTCTCGATCTCTTTTCAGAGTACCTGGGCGATCCCTTGGGTCACGGCCGGCAGGTTGTTGTGATTCAGCGCGGCGACACAGATGCGGCCGGTGCTGACGGCGTAGATGCCGAACTCGTTGCGCAGGCGATCTACCTGTTCGGCGGTCAGGCCGGAGTAGGAGAACATGCCGCGCTGACGGGCCACGAAGCTGAAGTCGCGCTTGGCGCCGAGGGCGGCCAGCTGCTCGACCATGGCCAGGCGCATGCTGTGGATGCGCTGGCGCATTTCGCCCAGTTCTTCTTCCCACAGGGCGCGTAGCTCGCTGCTGCCCAGCACGCTGGCGACCACGGTGGCACCGTGGGTTGGTGGGTTGGAGTAGTTGGTGCGGATCACGCGCTTGACCTGAGAAAGTACGCGGCCGGCTTCTTCCTTGCTGCTGGTGACGATGGACAGCGCGCCGACGCGCTCGCCGTACAGCGAGAAGGACTTGGAGAAGGAGCTGGACACCAGGAACTGCAGGCCCGACTCGGCGAACAGGCGCACGGCGAAGGCGTCCTGCTCGATGCCTTCACCGAAGCCCTGGTAGGCGATGTCGAGGAATGGTACGTGCTCGCGCTCGCGCAGCACTTCCAGCACGGCCTTCCAGTCGTCCAGGGTCAGGTCGACGCCGGTCGGGTTGTGGCAGCAAGCGTGCAGTACGACGATGGAGCGAGGCGGCAGGGCCTTAAGGTCTTCCAGCATGCCGCTACGGTTCACGCCATTGCTGGCGGCATCGTAGTAGCGGTAGTTCTGCACCGGGAAACCGGCGGATTCGAACAGGGCGCGGTGGTTCTCCCAGCTCGGGTCGCTGATGGCGACGACTGCGTCCGGCAGCAGGCGCTTGAGGAAGTCGGCGCCAGTCTTCAGTGCACCGGTGCCGCCCACGGCCTGGGTGGTGACCACGCGGCCTTCGGCGAGCAGGGCGGAGTCTGCGCCGAGCAACAGTTTCTGTACTGCACTGTCATAGGCGGCAATGCCTTCGATGGGCAGGTAGCCGCGCGGGGCGTGAGCCTCGATACGTGCGCGCTCGGCTTCGGCGACAGCACGTAGCAGGGGAATTCGACCTTCTTCGGTGAAGTACACGCCTACACCCAGGTTGACCTTGGTGCTGCGGGTATCGGCGTTGAAAGCTTCGTTCAGGCCCAGGATGGGGTCGCGCGGTGCCATTTCGACGGCAGAGAACAGACTCATTTTTTGCGAGAGCTCGGAGAGGGAGGTGGGAACCGGCAACACCCAGTCAAAAGCGGAACTAGGGAGTTGCATAATCGGGCCGGTATTATAGCGGCCTAGTCTGCGCGCCGCGACAGCGCGGGTGCGCAATTCAATGCTTTGACGCCGGTCACGGCGGTGCGTCACAGAGGGGCCGTTCATGTCGGATTTTCAGCTCGTCACCCGCTTCAAACCCGCCGGCGATCAGCCGGAGGCCATTCGCCAGATGGTTGAGGGCCTGGAAGCCGGCCTGTCGCACCAGACTCTGCTGGGTGTGACCGGTTCGGGCAAGACCTTCAGTATCGCTAACGTGATCGCCCAGGTGCAGCGCCCGACCCTGGTGCTAGCGCCGAACAAGACCCTTGCAGCCCAGCTGTATGGCGAGTTCAAGAGCTTCTTCCCGAACAATGCGGTCGAGTATTTCGTCTCTTATTACGACTACTACCAGCCGGAAGCCTATGTGCCGTCGTCGGACACCTTCATCGAGAAGGATGCTTCGATCAACGACCATATCGAGCAGATGCGCCTGTCGGCGACCAAGGCGCTGATCGAGCGGCCGGATGCCATCGTGGTTACCACGGTGTCCTGCATCTACGGCCTGGGCAGCCCCGAGGAGTACCTGAAGATGGTGCTGCACCTCGACCGGGGCGACAAAATGGATCAGCGCGATCTGCTGCGTCGCCTGGCCGAGCTGCAGTACACGCGCAACGACATGGACTTCGCTCGGGCCACCTTCCGCGTGCGTGGCGATGTGATCGATATCTTTCCCGCCGAATCCGAGCTGGAAGCCATTCGTGTCGAGCTGTTCGACGACGAAGTGGAAAGCATTTCGGCCTTCGATCCGCTGACCGGCGAGGTGATCAAGAAGCTGCCGCGCTTCACCTTCTACCCCAAGAGTCACTACGTGACGCCGCGCGAGACGCTGCTGGAGGCGGTGGAGAAGATCAAGGTCGAGCTCAAGGAGCGCCTCGATTACCTGCGTGGGGCCAACAAGCTGGTAGAGGCGCAACGCCTGGAACAGCGTACCCGCTTCGATCTGGAGATGATCCTCGAACTGGGCTATTGCAACGGCATCGAGAACTACTCGCGCTACCTGTCCGGCCGCGGCCCGGGCGAGCCGCCGCCGACCCTGTACGACTACCTGCCAGATCAGGCGCTGCTGGTGATCGACGAGTCCCACGTCTCGGTGCCGCAGGTTGGCGCGATGTACAAGGGCGACCGCTCACGCAAGGAAACCCTGGTGGAGTACGGTTTCCGCCTGCCTTCGGCGCTGGATAACCGACCCATGCGCTTCGAGGAGTGGGAGGCGGCCAGTCCGCAGACCATCTTCGTTTCCGCCACGCCTGGTCCCTACGAAGGTGAGCACGCCGGGCGGGTGGTCGAGCAGGTGGTGCGGCCCACCGGACTGGTCGATCCCGAGGTGGAGGTGCGGCCAGCGCGCACCCAGGTCGACGATCTGCTCTCGGAGATCCGCAAGCGCGTGGCGGTCGAGCAGCGTGTGCTGGTGACCACCCTGACCAAGCGCATGGCCGAGGATCTGACCGACTACCTGGCCGACCACGACGTCAAGGTGCGCTACCTGCACTCGGACATCGACACGGTCGAGCGGGTGGAGATCATCCGCGACCTGCGTACCGGCGCCTTCGATGTGCTGGTGGGCATCAACCTGCTGCGCGAGGGCCTGGATATGCCCGAGGTGTCGCTGGTGGCGATCCTCGATGCGGACAAGGAGGGCTTCCTGCGCAGCGAGCGCTCGCTGATCCAGACCATCGGCCGGGCTGCGCGCAACCTGCACGGCAAGGCGATCCTCTATGCCGACAATATGACCGGCTCGATGGAGCGTGCCATTGGTGAGACCGAGCGCCGGCGCAACAAGCAGGTTGCCTTCAACGAGGCTAATGGCATCGTGCCGAAAGGTGTGGTCAAGGACATCAAGGACATCCTCGAAGGCGCCGTGGTGCCGGGTGGGCGCAGCAACAAGCGCAAGGCGGCGGCGAAGGCGGCAGAGGAGAGTGCGCGGTACGAGGCCGAGCTGCGCTCGCCGAGCGAGATCAGCAAGCGCATCCGCCAGTTGGAGGAGAAGATGTATCAGTTGGCGCGCGACCTGGAGTTCGAGGCCGCCGCGCAGCTACGCGACGAGATACAGAAGCTGCGTGACCGCTTGTTGCAGGTCTGAGACCTGCTTCAGCCGGCCATGGACAGGCGGTTGCGGCCTTCGCGCTTGGAGACGTAGAGCGCGTTGTCGGCACGACGCTGCAGGCTGTCGGTCGACTCACCCGGCAGTAGGGTGGCGCAACCGAGGCTGATGGACAGCTCCAGAGGCTCGCCCTCGACCAGGTACTGCAGGCCCAGTACAGCCAGGCGCAGGCGTTCGCCCACCATCTGCGCGGCTTCGCGGCTGGTGTTGGAGAGCAGCACCAGAAATTCCTCGCCACCATAGCGAAACACCATGTCGATGTTGCGCAGGCTGTCTTTCAGGGCTGCCGCGACGGCTTTGAGTACATGGTCGCCAGTGCCATGGCCGAAGCGGTCGTTGATCGATTTGAAATGGTCGATATCCAGCATCAGCACTGACAAGGGCTGCAGGCTGCGACAGGCCAGGTCGACTTCGCGCTGCAGCGCCTGATTCATGGCAATGCGGTTGCCAGTATCCGTCAGCGGGTCGCGCAGGGCGCTTTGTACGGCGGATCGATAGAGCAGTGCGTTGCGCAGGGGGAAAAGCAGGCTGGCCAGCAACGACTCCAGTTGGCCGAGTTCTTCTTCGTCGAAACGCTGGTTGCGACGGAAGATCAGCTCGCCCAGGTACTCGCCTTCGTGAGTTAGGCGGTAGCCGGCGGAGTGGCTGGCGCGCTCGCCCAGTTCCAGGCGCATATCGGTAGCCGGCTGTTGATAGCTCAGGGCGTCCAGAGGTACCAGGCGCTGCACTTCCTGAAAGAACAGGCCCAGGATGCGATCCACTTCCAGCGAGGTTTGCAGCTGCAGGCCGAGTTGCTGGCGCAGTTGCGCCAGGCTGGCGGGCTTGGCTGCCTGCTGGGCGCGGCGGGAGTAACCCAGGCGCTGCAGCTTGGCGGCATCGAAATCGATGGTGTTGGACTGATTGTGCGGGACCATGGAGCTGAACCTCTGGCGCAAAGCGCTGTGACGCCAGAGGTAAAGCTATTTTTGTGCCAACGGTAAAATGTTCATTTAAATCATTGGCTTATGATGTTTTTTGTAGTTGCCAGCGGCAGCGGGTTGCCGGTTGTTTGGCGGTGATGCTGGCAAAGTGATGCCGCCTTGCTGCAGGGCGCCGGAAAGCCGGCGCCTGCGGGCTCACTGGGCGTTGAGTGCCTGGCCGTTGGTACCCTGGCTGTCCGGGCCCATCAGGTACAGGTAGGCCGGCATGATGGCTTCCGGCAGCGGATTGTTTGCCGGGTTCTCTCCGGGGTAAGCCTGGGCGCGCATGCCGGTGCGGGTGGCGCCGGGGTTGATGCTGTTGGCGCGTACGTTGGCGATGCCCTCGACTTCGTCGGCCAGGGTCTGCATCAGGCCTTCGGTGGCGAACTTGGACACGCCATAGGCACCCCAGTAGGCTCGGCCCTTGCGTCCGACGCTGCTGGAGGTGAATACCACCGAGGCGTCCTGCGACAGCTTGAGCAGCGGCAGCATGGTGCTGGTGAGCATGAACATGGCGTTGACGTTGATCTGCATGACGCGCATGAAGTTGTCGCCGGACAGCTGTTCCAGAGGCGTGCGCGGGCCGATGATCGAAGCATTGTGCAGCAGGCCGTCGAGGCGGCCGAATTCGGCCTCCACGGTAGCGGCCAGCTCGTCGTACTGGTGCGGCAGGGCGGTTTCCAGATTGAACGGGATCACCACAGGCTGCGGATGGCCGGCGGCCTCGATCTCGTCGTAGACCTGATTGAGGTTTGCCTCGGTCTTGCCCAATAGCAGCACGGTGGCGCCATGGGCGGCGTAGGCCTTGGCGGCGGCGGCGCCGATGCCGCGGCCGGCGCCGGTGACCAGGATCACTCGGTCTTTGAGCAGGTCGGGGCGGGCTTGGTAATCGAACATGCTTGCTATCTCGTCATGCGTAGGTTGGGTCGGGCCGCGCAGGTTGAGCGCAGCGAGGCCCAGCGAATCAATGGTCATATGTCTGCTGTCGCGGCTTTTGGGCGCGGGCCTTCAGCAGCTGCACAGTGCGCGAGCCAGTGCGGCGCGCAGCTCCAGGGGGTGATCGACCACCACGTCGGCGCCCCAGTGGCGCGGATTGTCTTCGGGGTGGATATAGCCATAAGTGACAGCGGCAGTCTTGCAGCCGGCGGCGCGGCCTGCCTCGATATCGCGGGCGTCATCACCGACGAAGAGGGTGTCCTGTGGTGCTACGCCGATCTTCTCGCAGGCCAGCAGGAGCATATCCGGGGCCGGTTTGCTGCGTGGCACATGGTCCGGGCAGACCAGCACGGAGGAGCGCTCGGCCAGAGCCAGTTGCTGCATGATCGGCTCGGCGAAGATCACCGGTTTGTTGGTGGCAACGCCCCAGATCAGGTGCGAGGCTTCGATGTCGCCGAGCAGCTCCAGCATGCCGTCGAACGGTTTGCTCAGCACGGCGCAGTGATCCCGGTAACGTTCGAGGAACTCCAGGCGCAGGGCCTCGAAGCCCTCGGCCCCGACTTCCAGATCGAAGGTCGCGGACACCATGGCGCGGGCGCCGCCGGAGACCACGTCGCGGATGCGTTGCTCATCTGCCGGAGGCAGTTCACGCGCGCTGCGCATGGCCTGGCTCACGGCAACGAAGTCTGGTGCGGTATCCAGCAGGGTGCCGTCCATGTCGAATAGAACTGCTCGCAGGGCCATGCGCCTTACTCCTCGCGCAGGGTCTGGATCATGTAGTTGACGTCCACGTCCGCAGCCAGCTTGTAGTGCTTGGTCAGTGGGTTGTAGGTCAGGCCGATGATGTCCTTGACCTGCAGGCCGGCAGCGCGACTCCAGGCGCCCAGCTCGGAGGGGCGGATGAACTTCTTGAAGTCGTGGGTGCCGCGCGGCAGCAGGCGCATCACGTACTCGGCGCCGACGATGGCGAACAGGTAGGCCTTGGGGTTGCGATTGATGGTGGAGAAGAACACCTGGCCGCCAGGCTTGACCATCTTGTAGCAGGCGCGGATTACCGAGGAGGGATCGGGTACGTGTTCGAGCATCTCCAGGCAGGTAACCACGTCGAACTGGCCGGGCATTTCCTCGGCCAGGGCTTCGGCGGTGATCTGCCGGTACTCCACGGCCACGCCGGACTCCAGCTGGTGCAGCTGGGCCACGGCCAGCGGTGCCTCGCCCATGTCGATGCCGGTTACGGTCGCGCCGCGCTGGGCCATGGATTCGCTGAGGATGCCGCCGCCGCAGCCGACGTCCAGCACCTTCTTGCCGGCTAGGCCGACACGCTCGTCGATCCAGTTGACCCGCAGCGGGTTGATGTCATGCAGCGGTTTGAATTCGCTCTCGCGATCCCACCAGCGGTGGGCGAGGGCCTCGAATTTGGCGATTTCGGCGTGGTCGACGTTGCTCATGGCGTGATTCTCTTCAAAGCGAATTCTTGGCGGCAATGCGCTCGCCCCAGGCGCGCGCGGTGGCGGTAATTCTGTGTTCATCCAGGCGGGTCAGGCGGCCCTCGTCGAGCAGCTGTTTGCCGCCGACCCAGAGGTGTTTCACACACTGCCGGCCGCCGGCATAGATCAGCTGCGATACCGGGTCATACACCGGTTGTTGGGCCAGGCCGGAGAGGTCGAAAGCGGCCAGATCGGCCAGTTTTCCGGCCTCCAGAGAGCCGATGTCGCCCTCCAGACCCAGGGCGCGGGCGCCGTTGAGGGTAGCCATGCGCAGGGCGGCGTGGGCGTTCAGGGCGGTGGCGTTACCGGCCACCGCCTTGGCCAGCAGGGCGGCGGTGCGAGTTTCGCCAAGCAGATCCAGATCGTTGTTGCTGGCGGCGCCGTCGGTGCCGATGGCGACGTTGACGCCGGCCTGCCAGAGTTTTTCCACCGGGCAGAAGCCGCTGGCCAGCTTGAGGTTGGACTCGGGGCAGTGGATCACGCTGCTGTTGCTCTCCACCAGCAGCTCGATGTCGGCCTGATCTATCTGCGTCATATGCACGGCCTGGAAGTGCGGGCCGAGCAGGCCAAGATTGGCCAGGCGCTGCAACGGGCGCATGCCGTGCAGCTCCAGGCTTTGCTGTACCTCGAAGGCCGTCTCGTGCACGTGCATGTGGATACCGGCGTCCAGCTCCTCGGCCAGCATCAGCACGTTCTTCAGTTTGTCGTCACTCACCGAGTAGGGCGCGTGAGGGCCGAAGGCAATCTTGATGCGCGGGTGCAGCCTGAGGTCGTCGAACAGGCTCAGACCCTTGCGCTGGGCTTCCTCGGCATCGCGCGCGCCGGGCGTGGGGAAGTCCAGCACGGGAATGGTCAGCTGGGCGCGAATGCCGCTGGCGTGTACCAGTCCACTGGCCACTTCCGGGAAGAAGTACATATCGGAGAAGCAGCTGATGCCGCCCTTGAGCTGCTCGGCGATGGCCAGCTCGGTGCCATCGCGCACGAAGCGCTCATCGACCCATTTGGCTTCGGCCGGCCAGATATGCTCCTGCAGCCAGCTCATCAACGGCAGGTCGTCGGCCAGGCCGCGAAACAGGGTCATGGCCGCATGGCCATGGGCGTTGACTAGGCCGGGGGTGAGCAGATGATCCGGCAGCTCGCGCACTTCTGTAGCTGGATGGCGCAGCGCTTCGGCGCGCGGGGCGATGAGGGCGATGCGCCCGTCGCGGATGCCTAGGCCATGATCCCGGAGTACCACGCCGGCAGGCTCGACCGGCACCAGCCAGGTTGGCAGGAGCAACAGGTCGAGCGGCTGGTGCGGTTCGGGCATGGCATTTATCCGGGCAAATAAAAAGTGGCGGCAGTATAACTGAGAACCTATCAGCGATCCGTCCGCTGTGCTGCTTGTGCGCATTTGTCGCTATTACGCCGTTTACTGAGTTTGGGGCGTTTGGTCGCGCTGGCACAGTGTTGGGTCGCTATAATCCGCGGCTTTTTGTTTCACCTTGTTGGGGAAGTCATGCGCGACGAACTGTTGGCGGCGGAGAAGGTAAAGGCCATCGAGTGGCGCGACGGCACTTTGTGGTTGCTGGATCAGCGTGTGCTGCCGCGCGAGGAGACCTGGCTGAGCTATGACTCGGCGGCTGGCGTGGCTGGCGCCATTCGCAGCATGGTGGTGCGCGGCGCGCCGGCAATCGGTATCTCTGCGGCTTTCGGCCTGGTGCTGGGCGCGCGGGTGCGTTTGGCGGCGGGTGGCGACTGGCGGGCGGCGCTGGAGGAGGACTTCAAGGTGCTGGCCGGCTCAAGGCCGACTGCGGTCAACCTGTTCTGGGCGCTGGAGCGCATGCGTGAACGTGTACAGCGTGTAAAGGATGATGGAGAGGTGCTGGCAGCGCTGGAAGCCGAAGCGCTAGGCATTCTGGAAAGCGACCGCGAGGCCAATCTGACCATGGCTCAGTTGGGCATGGAGCTGATTCGCAAGCATCAGGGCGCTCCGCAGCGCTTGATGACCCACTGCAATGCCGGCGCACTGGCTACCGGTGGTTTCGGTACGGCGCTGGGGGTGATTCGCGCTGCTCATGTCGCCGGGTTGGTCGATCGGGTCTATGCCAACGAGACGCGCCCCTGGCTGCAAGGCTCACGCCTGACGGCCTGGGAGTTGGCCGGTGATGGCGTGCCGGTCAGTCTGAATGTGGATTCGGCTGCGGCGCACCTGATGAAAGCCGGGGATATCACCTGGGTCATAGTCGGCGCTGATCGCATCACCGCCAACGGCGACGTAGCCAACAAGATCGGTACCTACCAGTTGGCGGTCAACGCCATGCACCATGGCGTGCGCTTCATGGTGGTGGCCCCCAGTTCGACCATCGACATGAGTCTGGAGGAGGGCGAGGACATCCCTATCGAGGAGCGTGACAGTCGCGAATTGCTGGAAGTGGCTGGCCAGCGCGTTGCTGCGGATGTCGATGCGCTCAATCCGGTGTTCGATGTGACGCCGGCCGACCTGATCGACGCAATCGTCACCGAAAAGGGTGTGGTAGAACGGCCGGACGCGGCGAAAATGGCGCAGCTCATGTGCCGCAAGCGCCTGCACTGAGGTTGCTGCATCGCTGCCGGGCGGGGTAGGTGCCGGGCGTGTGCTGTGATAAGCTCCGGCAGTTTTTCGGCGGCCCTGCGCGGGTCGTCTCACTAGCACGAATTGTTGGCTTAACTCGTTGATTTGCTGTGGATCGCTGCCTGATGCTGCGGTCGCGGCGGACTCCGCTACCGCCCAGGAAGGGCAGGGCGGGGTTTCACCAGAATAAGGAACCTGGCTTCTCATGGGCGAACTGGCCAAAGAAATCCTCCCGGTCAATATCGAAGACGAGCTGAAACAGTCCTACCTCGACTACGCCATGAGCGTAATCGTCGGGCGTGCCTTGCCGGATGCGCGCGATGGCCTCAAGCCCGTGCATCGCCGCGTGCTCTATGCGATGAGCGAGCTGGGCAACGACTGGAACAAGCCGTACAAGAAGTCCGCCCGTGTGGTCGGTGACGTGATCGGTAAGTACCACCCGCACGGCGATACGGCTGTCTACGACACCATCGTGCGTATGGCTCAGCCTTTCTCCCTGCGCTACATGTTGGTCGACGGCCAGGGCAACTTCGGTTCGGTGGACGGCGACAACGCTGCGGCCATGCGATACACCGAAGTGCGCATGGCCAAGCTGGCCCATGAGCTGCTGGCCGATCTGGACAAGGAAACCGTCGACTGGGTGCCCAACTACGACGGCACCGAGCAGATCCCGGCGGTCATGCCGACCAAGATCCCCAACCTGTTGGTCAACGGTTCCAGCGGTATCGCCGTGGGTATGGCGACCAACATCCCGCCACACAACCTCACCGAGGTCATCGACGGCTGCCTGGCGCTGATCGATAACTCGGAGCTGACGGTCGACGAGCTGATGCAGTACATCCCGGGGCCGGACTTTCCGACTGCGGGCATCATCAACGGCCGCGCAGGCATCATCGAGGCTTACCGCACCGGCCGTGGTCGCATCTATATGCGTGCCCGCGCCACCGTTGAGGATATGGAGAAGGGCGGCGGCCGCCAGCAGATCATCGTCACCGAGCTGCCGTACCAGCTGAACAAGGCGCGTCTGATCGAGAAGATCGCCGAGCTGGTCAAAGAGAAGAAGATCGAAGGCATCACCGAGCTGCGCGACGAGTCCGACAAGGACGGTATGCGCGTGGTCATCGAGCTGCGTCGTGGTGAAGTCGGCGAGGTGGTGCTGAACAACCTCTACGCCCAGACCCAGATGCAGAGCGTGTTCGGCATCAACGTCGTGGCTCTGGTCGATGGCCAGCCGCGTACGCTGAACCTGAAAGACATGCTCGAAGTGTTCGTCCGTCACCGCCGTGAAGTGGTGACCCGCCGGACCGTCTACGAGCTGCGCAAGGCGCGTGAGCGTGGCCATATCCTCGAAGGCCAGGCCGTCGCCCTGTCGAATATCGATCCGGTGATCGAGCTGATCAAATCCTCGCCGACCCCGGCCGAGGCCAAGGAGCGCCTGATCGCCACCGCCTGGGCTTCCAGTGCCGTGGAGGCCATGGTCGAGCGCGCCGGTGCCGACTCCTGCCGCCCGGAAGACCTGGATCCGCAATACGGTCTGCGTGACGGCAAATACTACCTGTCGCCCGAACAGGCCCAAGCCATTCTCGAGCTGCGCCTGCACCGCCTGACCGGTCTGGAGCATGAGAAGCTGCTGGCCGAGTACCAGGAAATTCTGGTGCAGATCGGCGAGCTGATCCGCATCCTCACCAGCCCCGAGCGCCTGATGGAAGTCATCCGCGAGGAGCTGGAGAAAGTCAAAGCCGAGTTCGGCGACGCCCGCCGTACCGAGATCATGGCCTCGCAGATGGATCTGACCATCGCCGACCTGATCACCGAGGAAGAGCGCGTCGTCACCATCTCCCATGGCGGCTACGCCAAGTCCCAGCCGCTGGCCTCCTATCAGGCGCAGCGTCGTGGCGGCAAGGGCAAGTCGGCCACCGGGGTGAAGGACGAGGACTACATCGAGCACCTGCTGGTCGCCAACAGCCATGCGACCCTGCTGCTGTTCTCCAGCAAGGGCAAGGTCTACTGGCTGCGCACCTTCGAGATTCCGGAAGCCTCGCGCACCGCGCGTGGCCGTCCGCTGGTCAACCTGCTGCCGCTGGACGAGGGTGAGCGCATCACCGCCATGCTGCAGATCGACCTGGAGGCGGTGCGTGCACGCTTCGCCGACGAAGAGAACGATGACGACGACGTGGTTGCCGAGCAGGTCGCCGAAGTGGTCGAGGTGGAGGAAGCTGAAGAGGGTGATGACTCCGACTTCAGCCAGGACGAACCGACCGGTGCCTACATCTTTATGGCGACCGCCTACGGCACCGTGAAGAAGACCCCGCTGATCCAGTTCACCAAACCACGCTCCAACGGTTTGATCGCCCTGAAGCTGGAAGAGGGTGACTCGCTGATCGCCGCCGCCATCACCGATGGCTCGAAGGACGTGATGATGTTCTCCGACGCCGGCAAGGTGATCCGCTTCAAGGAAAGCAAGGTGCGCGCCATGAGCCGTATCGCTCGCGGCGTGCGCGGCATGCGTCTGGCCGACGAGCAGCGCATCATTTCCATGCTGATTCCGGAGGCAGGCGCGCAGATCCTGTCCGCCTCCGAGCGCGGCTACGGCAAGCGCACTCCGCTGGCCGACTACCCGCGTCGCGGTCGTGGTGGCCAGGGCGTGATCGCCATGGTGATCAACGAGCGTAACGGCAAGCTGGTCGGCGCCGTGCAGGTGCTGGATGGCGAGGAAATCATGCTGATTTCCGACCAGGGCACCCTGGTGCGTACCCGCGTCGATGAAGTTCGCGGCGCCGGTCGTAACACCCAGGGCGTGATCCTGATCAAGCTGGCCGACGACGAGACCCTGGTCGGCCTGGAGCGTGTACAGGAGCCGTCCGGCGGCGACGAAGACGAGCTGGAAGCGCTGGAAGGCGAAGCCGGCGAGCTGAATGAAGAAGCGGTAGCCATCGCCGATGAAGGCGCGGAAACCGGCAACAGCGAAGAGTGAGAGAGTCGAAGTGAGCAAACGCGCCCATAACTTCTGCGCCGGCCCGGCCGCGCTGCCGACTGCTGTGCTTGAGCGAGCTCAAGCCGAGATGCTCGACTGGCAGGGCAAGGGCCTCTCCGTGATGGAGATGAGTCACCGCAGCGACGAGTACGTGGCCATCGCCGAGAAGGCCGAGCAGGATCTGCGCGATCTGCTTGGCGTTCCGTCGGATTACAAGGTGCTGTTCCTGCAGGGCGGCGCCAGCCAGCAGTTCGCCGAGATTCCGCTCAACCTGCTGCCGGAAGACGGTGTGGCCGACTACATCGAGACCGGCATCTGGTCGAAAAAGGCCATCGAAGAGGCACGTCGCTACGGCAATATCAATGTTGCCGCCAGCGCCAAGGGCTACGACTACTTCGCCATTCCCGGGCAGAACGAATGGCAGCTGTCGAAAGATGCTGCCTACGTACACTATGCCAGCAACGAAACCATCGGCGGCCTGCAGTTCGACTGGATTCCCGAGGTGGGCGATACCCCGCTGGTGGTGGATATGTCCTCGGACATTCTTTCTCGCGAGATCGACGTGTCCAAGTTCGGCCTGATCTATGCCGGCGCGCAGAAGAACATCGGCCCGAGTGGCCTAGTGGTCGCCGTCGTGCGTGAAGACCTGCTGGGTCGCGCCCGCAGTGCCTGCCCGACCATGCTCAATTACAAGATCGCCGCCGATAACGGCTCCATGTACAACACCCCGGCAACCTATTCCTGGTACCTCTCCGGCCTGGTCTTCGAGTGGCTGAAGGAGCAGGGCGGTGTTGCTGCGATGGAGCAACGCAACAAGGCCAAGAAGGACCTGCTGTACAAGGCCATCGATGGCAGTGATTTCTACACCAACCCGATCGCGCACAACGCTCGCTCGTGGATGAACGTGCCGTTCCGCCTGGCCGACGAGAAGCTCGACAAGGCTTTCCTGGCAGGTGCCGACGCACGCGGTCTGCTTAATCTGAAAGGCCATCGTTCGGTGGGCGGCATGCGTGCCTCCATCTACAACGCCACCGGTCTGGATGCCGTAGAGGCCCTGGTGGCCTATATGGCCGAGTTCGAGAAGGAGCACGGCTGATGAGCGACGCCGATCAGCTGAAGGCGCTGCGAGTTCGTATCGACAGCCTCGACGAGAGGATCCTCGAACTGATCAGCGAGCGTGCCCGCTGTGCACAGGACGTGGCGCGGGTGAAGATGGCTTCTCTGCCGGAAGGCGAGAAACCAGTATTTTACCGTCCCGAGCGTGAAGCTTGGGTGCTCAAGCACATCATGGAGCTGAATAAAGGCCCGCTGGACAACGAGGAAATCGCGCGGCTGTTCCGCGAGATCATGTCCTCCTGCCTGGCCCTGGAACAACCGCTCAAGGTCGCTTATCTCGGCCCGGAAGGTACTTTCAGTCAGGCTGCGGCGATGAAGCATTTCGGCCACTCGGTGATCAGCGTGCCAATGGCCGCGATCGACGAAGTGTTTCGCGAAGTGGCCGCCGGCGCGGTCAACTTCGGCGTGGTGCCGGTGGAAAACTCCACCGAGGGTGCGATCAACCACACCCTGGACAGCTTCCTCGAACACGACATGGTCATCTGTGGCGAGGTGGAGCTGCGCATCCACCACCACCTGCTGGTCGGCGATACCACCAAGCCCGACAAGATCACCCGTATCTACTCCCACGCCCAGTCCCTGGCCCAGTGCCGTAAGTGGCTGGATGCGCACTATCCGAACGTCGAACGCATCGCTGTCTCCAGCAATGCCGATGCCGCCAAACGGGTGAAGAGCGAGTGGAACTCGGCGGCGATCGCCGGTGATATGGCGGCCAACCTGTATGGATTGACCAAGTTGCAGGAGAAGATCGAGGATCGCCCGGACAACTCCACGCGCTTCCTCATCATCGGCAGCCAGGAAGTGCCGCCGACTGGCGACGACAAGACCTCGGTCATCGTCTCCATGCGCAACAAGCCGGGCGCCCTGCACGAGCTGCTGGTGCCGTTCCACACCAACGGCATCGATTTGACTCGCATCGAGACCCGCCCGTCGCGCAGCGGCAAGTGGACCTACGTGTTCTTCATCGACTTTGTCGGCCATCACCGTGATCCGCTGATCAAAGATGTGCTGGAAAAGATCAATGGCGAGGCCGTTGCCCTGAAAGTGCTGGGTTCCTACCCGAAAGCGGTTCTCTGAGCCGAGTGAGTGTCTGAGGAGAACTCATGAGTTGCGATTTCCTCGCCCAGGCAGTGCCGGGCGTGCAGAAGCTTTCGCCCTACGTACCGGGCAAGCCAGTCGATGAACTGGCTCGCGAGCTGAGTCTCGACCCAGCCGGTATCGTCAAGCTGGCCAGCAACGAGAACCCGCTGGGGCCGTCGCCCAAAGCGCTGGAGGCGATTCGCGCCGAATTGGCTGAGTTGACTCGCTATCCGGACGGCAATGGCTTCGAGCTGAAGTCCAAGCTGGCTGCGCGCTGTGGTGTGACCGCGGCCCAGGTTACTCTGGGCAATGGCTCCAACGACATTCTCGATCTGGTCGCCCGCGCCTGGCTGGCGCCGGGACTGAATGCCGTGTTCAGTCAGTACGCCTTTGCCGTGTATCCGATTGCCACCCAGGCGGTCGGTGCCCAGGGCAAGGTGGTGCCGGCCAAGGAGCATGGTCACGACCTGGAGGCCATGCTGGCCGCCATCGACGCCAATACTCGCGTGGTGTTCGTCGCCAACCCGAACAACCCGACCGGCACCTGGTTCGGTCCGGACGCGCTGGAGTCTTTCCTGGCGCGCGTGCCGGAACACGTGCTGGTAGTGCTGGACGAGGCTTATATCGAGTACGCCGAGGGTGACGAGCTGCCGGATGGCCTTGACTACCTGGCGCGTTACCCGAACCTGCTGGTCTCGCGCACTTTCTCCAAGGCCTATGGCCTGGCCTCGCTGCGTGTCGGTTACGCACTGAGCTCGCCGCAGGTGGCCGACGTGCTCAACCGCGTGCGCGCACCGTTCAACGTCAACAGCCTGGCTCTGGCCGCCGCCTGTGCGGCGCTGGACGATGCCGACTACCTGTCGACCAGTCGTCGCGCCAATGATGCCGGAATGGCGCAGCTGGAGGCTGGTTTGCGCCAGCTGGGCCTCGGCTGGATTCCCAGCAAGGGCAACTTTATAGCTGTCGACTTCGGTCGCGATGCCGCGCCGGTCAATCAGGCACTGCTCAAGGCTGGTGTGATCGTGCGGCCGGTGGCCGGTTATGGCATGCCGACCTTCCTGCGCGTTTCCATCGGCACTGAGGCGGAGAACGCGCGCTTCCTTGAGGCGCTGGAGCAGATTCTCCGTGGCTGATGCAATGCCGTTGCAACATGTGTCGGGCAAGCTCGGCCGCCTGGTGGTGGTGGGGCTTGGCCTGATTGGCGGCTCTTTCGCCAAGGGCATGCGCGCAAAGGGGCTGTTCGCTGAAGTGGTGGGCGTCGATCTGGATGCGGAATCGCGCCGCCTGGCTGTAGAGCTGGGCGTGGTCGACCGCTGTGAGACCGAGCTGGCCGCCGCCTGTCAGGGGGCTACGGTTATCCAGCTGGCGGTGCCTATCCTGGCCATGGAAAAGGTGCTGGGTCAGCTGGCGCGATGTGATCTGGGCAATGCAGTGCTCACCGACGTGGGGAGTGCCAAAGGTAATGTATTGCGTGCTGCACGCCTGGCCTTCGATGGCAAGGTCGCGCGCTTCGTGCCGGGCCATCCCATCGCCGGCTCCGAACAGAGTGGGGTGGAGGCGGCCAATGCCGAGCTGTTTCGTCGCCATAAAGTGATTCTGACGCCGCAGGCCTCCACTGATGCCAATGCGCTGGCGCTGGTCGATGGCCTGTGGCGAGCGCTGGGTGCCGATGTGGAACATATGGAGGTGGAGCACCACGATCAGGTGTTGGCTGCCACCAGTCACCTGCCGCACCTGCTGGCCTTTACTCTGGTTGATTCGCTGGCCAAGCGCAGCGAGAACCTGGAAATCTTCCGTTACGCCGCTGGTGGTTTCCGTGATTTTACGCGGATTGCCGGCAGCGACCCGGTGATGTGGCACGACATCTTCCTCGCCAATCGCGAGGCCGTGCTGCGCACGCTTGACGCATTTCGCGATGACCTCGACGCCTTGCGCGAAGCGGTCGACGCAGGGGACGGGCATCAGCTACTGGGCGTGTTCACGCGCGCCCGGCATGCCCGCGAGCATTTCAGCAAAATTCTGGCCCGCAGGGCCTATGTGGACGCTATGCACTCGAACGACCTGATCTACCTCGCCAATCCTGGTGGTTCTCTCTCCGGCCGCATCCGCGTACCGGGCGACAAGTCCATCTCGCACCGTTCGATCATGCTCGGCTCGCTGGCCGAAGGCGTGACTCAGGTCGAAGGCTTTCTCGAGGGCGAAGACGCCCTGGCCACTCTGCAGGCCTTCCGCAACATGGGCGTGGTTATCGAAGGCCCGCATCACGGCAAGGTGACCATTCATGGTGTCGGCCTCAATGGCCTCAAGCCGCCGCCCGGCCCGCTGTACCTGGGCAACTCCGGCACGTCCATGCGTCTGCTCTCCGGTCTGTTGGCCGCGCAGCCGTTCGATACCGTGCTGACTGGCGATGCCTCGCTGTCCAAGCGTCCTATGAACCGCGTGGCCAAGCCGCTGCGGGAGATGGGTGCGCTGATCGAGACTGCGCCGGAAGGCCGTCCTCCGCTGACTATTCGTGGTGGTCGCCGCCTGGGTGGCATGACCTACGAGATGCCAATGGCCAGTGCCCAGGTGAAGTCCTGTCTGTTGCTGGCGGGACTCTATGCCGCCGGTTCCACCACTGTGATCGAGCCAGCACCGACTCGTGATCACACCGAGCGCATGCTGCAGGGCTTCGGTTATCCGGTCACGGTCGATGGTAATGCCGCTACGGTCGCCTCCGGCCACAAGCTGAGTGCCACCCATATCGAAGTGCCGGCGGATATTTCTTCCGCTGCATTCTTCCTGGTGGCGGCCAGCATCGCCGAGGGTTCCGAGCTGGTGCTGGAACATGTCGGCATCAACCCGACCCGTACCGGCGTGATCGACATTCTCAAGCTGATGGGGGCCGATATCTCCCTGGAGAATCAGCGCGAAGTGGGTGGTGAGCCGGTAGCGGATATTCGTGTGCGTGCCGCCAAGCTCAAAGGCATCGACATTCCCGAGGATCTGGTGCCGTTGGCCATCGACGAGTTCCCGGTGCTGTTCGTCGCGGCTGCCTGTGCCGAGGGGCGTACCGTGCTGCGTGGTGCCGAAGAGCTGCGAGTGAAAGAGTCCGACCGTATTCAGGTGATGGCGGACGGCCTGATCGCTCTGGGTGTAAAAGCCGAGCCGACGCCGGATGGCATCATTATCGAGGGTGGGGCCATCGGAGGTGGAGAAGTGTGGAGCCACGGCGACCACCGTATAGCCATGTCCTTCAGCGTGGCCTCATTGCGTGCTACGGCGCCGATTCGCATTCATGATTGCGCCAACGTTGCCACCTCCTTCCCCAACTTCCTTGGCCTGGCTGCCCAGACTGGTATCCGCGTGGCGGAAGAGGGCAACTCATGAGCGCCGTGGTGATCACCATCGACGGGCCTAGCGGTTCGGGCAAGGGCACCATCGCCGGCCTGCTGGCCAGCAAGCTGGGCTGGAATCTGCTGGACTCCGGTGCCCTGTATCGTCTGCTGGCCTTTGCCGCCGGTAACCATGGCATCGACTTGACCAATGAAGAGGCACTGAAAACCCTTGCTGCGCATCTGGATGTGCAGTTCATCGACAAGCGCATCATCCTCGAAGGTGAGGAGGTCACCGATGCCATTCGCAACGAGCAGGTAGGTGCCGGTGCTTCGATGGTGGCGTCCCTGCCGGCAGTACGTGAGGCGCTGCTGCAGCGTCAGCGCGCTTTCCTGGAGTTGCCTGGTCTGGTGGCGGATGGTCGTGATATGGGAACCGTGGTGTTTCCTGATGCGCCACTGAAGATCTACCTCACCGCCAGTGCTGAGGAGCGAGCCCGTCGCCGCTATCTGCAGTTGAAAGGAAAAGTCGATGGTGTTAGCCTGCCGAGTCTCCTAGACGAGATTCGTGCTCGTGACGAGCGTGATATGCAGCGTGCGGTGGCTCCTCTGAAGCCTGCGGCCGACGCTATCCAGCTGGATTCCACGGAGCTCAGCATCGAACAAGTCTTGGAAAGAATTCTCAGCGAGGTCGCCAGTCGTGACCTCGCCGGGTAAGCCAGGCCGCAATGTTGCGGCCGACAAGGAGGCAGGCGGGAGACCAGTCATAGTCCCGCAGGCCTCTTTTTACATGAACGAACCCACATTGTCTGGAGTGTGGTTTGGGCAGTTTCCCTGCCCTTGATCGACAGGAATCAACATGAGCGAAAGCTTTGCAGAACTATTTGAAGAAAGCCTGAAATCCCTTGACATGCAGCCGGGTGCCATCATCACCGGTATCGTGGTCGACATCGACGGTGACTGGGTTACCGTACATGCCGGTCTGAAGTCCGAGGGCGTCATCCCGCTTGACCAGTTCTTTAACGAACAAGGCGAGCTGACCATCAAGGTCGGTGACGAAGTCCACGTTGCTCTGGACGCGGTTGAAGATGGCTTCGGTGAAACCAAGCTGTCCCGCGAAAAAGCCAAGCGCGCTGAATCCTGGCTGGTTCTGGAAGCTGCGTTCAACGCTGAGGAAGTGGTCAAGGGCGTCATCAACGGTAAGGTCAAAGGCGGCTTCACCGTTGACGTCAACGGCATCCGCGCGTTCCTGCCGGGCTCCCTGGTTGACGTTCGTCCGGTGCGTGATACCACTCACCTGGAAGGCAAAGAGCTGGAGTTCAAGGTCATCAAGCTGGACCAGAAGCGCAACAACGTTGTCGTTTCCCGTCGCAGCGTGCTGGAAGCCGAGAACAGCGCCGAGCGCGAAGCTCTGCTGGAATCCCTGCAGGAAGGCCAGCAGGTCAAAGGTATCGTCAAGAATCTCACCGACTACGGTGCGTTCGTTGACTTGGGCGGCGTCGATGGTCTGCTGCACATCACCGACATGGCCTGGAAGCGCATCAAGCACCCGTCCGAGATCGTCAACGTTGGCGACGAGATCGATGTCAAGGTTCTGAAGTACGACCGCGAGCGCAACCGCGTATCCCTGGGCCTGAAGCAGCTGGGCGAAGACCCATGGGTTGCTATCAAGGCTCGTTACCCGGAAGGCACCCGTGTGACCGCCAAGGTCACCAACCTGACCGACTACGGCTGCTTCGCCGAGCTGGAAGAAGGCGTGGAAGGCCTGGTGCACGTGTCCGAGATGGATTGGACCAACAAGAACATCCACCCGTCCAAAGTCGTTAACGTCGGCGACGAAGTGGAAGTTCAGGTTCTGGACATCGACGAAGAGCGTCGTCGTATCTCCCTGGGCATCAAGCAGTGCAAGTCCAACCCATGGGAAGACTTCTCTGGCCAGTTCAACAAGGGCGACAAGATCTCCGGCACCATCAAGTCGATCACCGATTTCGGTATCTTCATTGGTCTGGATGGTGGCATCGACGGTCTGGTTCACCTGTCCGACATCTCCTGGAACGAAGTAGGCGAAGAAGCTGTTCGTCGCTTCAAGAAGGGCGACGAGCTGGAAACCGTCATCCTCTCCGTTGATCCGGAGCGCGAGCGCATCTCCCTGGGCATCAAGCAGATGGAAGACGATCCGTTCTCCAACTACGCCTCCCTGAACGAGAAAGGCACCATCGTGCGCGGTACCGTCAAGGAAGTAGACGCCAAGGGCGCTGTTATCAGCCTGGGCGGCGAGATCGAAGGCGTTCTGAAGGCTTCCGAAATCAGCCGTGACCGCGTTGAAGACGCGCGCAACGTGCTGAAGGAAGGCGACGAAGTCGAAGCCAAGATCATCAGCATCGACCGCAAGTCCCGCGTTATCAGCCTGTCCATCAAGTCCAAAGACGTCGAAGACGAAAAGGATGCGATGAAAGAGCTGCGTAACAAGCAGGAAGCTGAAACCACTGGTCCGACCACCATCGGTGATCTGATCCGTGCGCAGATGAACCAGAACTAAGTTCGGGTTAGTCTGTGAAAAGGGCGACTTCGGTCGCCCTTTTTCGTTTCTGCCTTTCTCGTTCGCCCGCTCTGATTCCCTCTTGACATTTAGGCTACCCAAACAACTGTAGGCATGCTAAAAACATCCTACTAGATGATCTAGCCGCTTGAAAAAGAAGGGAAAACCATGACCAAGTCGGAGTTGATCGAGCGCATTGTCACTCACCAGGGGCTGCTGTCATCCAAGGACGTGGAGCTGGCGATCAAGACCATGCTGGAGCAGATGTCCCAGGCTCTGGCGACAGGTGATCGTATCGAGATACGTGGCTTTGGTAGCTTTTCCCTGCACTATCGTGCTCCTCGTGTTGGGCGTAACCCTAAAACCGGCGAGTCGGTACGCCTGGATGGCAAATTTGTACCGCATTTCAAGCCAGGCAAGGAGTTGCGTGACCGGGTCAATGAGGAGGAGTGATTCTTGATAAAGCATGCAGGGATTGGCGTATGTTGAGCGGCATCAAGCGTATCTTGTTGACTCTTTTGCTCTTGGTCTTGGGGGCGGGCGTTCTTCTGCTGATTCTGCAGAACCCTCAGAATGCTCAGTTTCACTTCCTTTACTGGACTACGCCCGTCTTACCGTTCTCTATCTTTCTGGCCATTGCCTTTGGATTTGGTGCGCTGACTGCGTTGTTGGCCAATTTGTGGTTGCTAGGTCGCAAGGGCCTGCGCAAGCCATGGGGCTCTCGGGCTTCATCCTGAAAGCTGAGTAGGCGCTATTCGCTGAGCTAAGTGTTTGTTGTGGCTCAATGATTCTGGACACCCCGATAGGGCGTTAAGCTTCGCCCAGC
>JAYQUJ010000072.1:0-21424 GCA_038147895.1 Pseudomonas sp. | reverse complement strand
GGGCCAGGCCGATCAGGATCTGGTTCGACGGCGTCTGCTGCAGCCCCAGCGCCTGACGCAGGATGGAGAACACGATGATGATCCGGGTGAAGCTGGTCATCAGCATGACGAACGCCGGGATGAAGCTCAGCGCCGTCATGATCAGCAGGATCTGCAGGCTGACCGAATACTCCTGCTGCCCTTCGGCATTGGTGCTCAGCGTGATGGCGGGAATCGACAGCGGATTGCCGCCCTGCTGAATCAGCGAGCTACCTGTCGGCGGATCGGCGGCAAACGCCAGCGAGGCGCCCAGACCGAGAACCAGAACCAGCAACAAACGCAGCATCAGGATTTGTCCTTCTGGTCCTTGCCGAGCAACTCCATGAGCCGCTGGGCAAATTCGGGCGTGGCGGGCTCTGCGCCGGGAACCTGCACCGGCTCCTTGAGTACATGCAAGGGGCTGATACGCCCGGCGCTGATACCGAGCAGAATCTGCTCCTCGCCGACCTGGACCAATAACAGCCGGTCACGCGGCCCCAGCGCCTGGCTGGCCACCAGCTTGATCACCTGATTGCCGCGCGGCCCGATCTGCTGCACCCGGCGCAGCAGCCAGGCCAGGGCGAAAATCAGCCCCACCACCACCAACAGGCCGAGCATCAACTGCACCAATTGGCCACCGACATCCGTGCTCGCCAGGGGTGTAGTTACCGCCGGCGCGGGCGGTTCTGCGGCCAGCAGGGTCAAAGGCGCCAGAAATAGCGCCGACAAAAGTCGATTCATGGCTTCAGCGCAGCTTCTTGATACGTTCGCTGGGGCTGATCACGTCGGTCAGGCGAATGCCGAACTTCTCGTTCACCACCACCACCTCGCCATGGGCGATCAGGGTGCCGTTGACTAGCACGTCGAGCGGCTCGCCGGCCAGGCGATCGAGTTCCACCACCGATCCCTGATTGAGCTGCAGCAGGTTGCGGATACTGATCTCGGTACTGCCCACTTCCATGGAAATGGACACAGGAATATCGAGGATCACATCCAGGTTCGGGCCATCCAGGCTCACCGGACCGCTGCCCGGCTTGGGCGCAGCACCGAACTCCTCCATCTCCATGCGCGGTGCCGACGGAGCGGCTGGCGCCCCCTGGCTCATCAGCGCATCGATATCGTCCTGCCCGGCGGCATCATCACCGGCTTCGGCCAGGGCCGCGGCCCACTCATCTGCCAGGGCCTGTTCTTCTGGGCTGGTGCCTTCGTTTTCGTCTGCCATCGCTCTACCTCGGCTGGCTGTCAGCATGCTGATCAGACAGTCTGGCCCGCCTGATCGTATTAATTCCCGCGGTTAGCGCATGCGCTCCACGGGTTCGAGAACCTGCAGGGCCAGATTGCCCTTGTGCGCACCCAGTTTGACCTTGAAGGCCGGCACGCCATTGGCGCGCATGATCATCTGCTCCGGCAGCTCCACTGGGATCACATCACCTGGCTGCATATGCAGGATGTCGCGAAGTTTGAGCTCGCGGCGCGCCAGCGTGGCACCCAGCGGCACATTGACGTCGAGGATGTCTTCGCGCAGAGCCTTGATCCAGCGCTCGTCCTGATCGTCCACATCGGACTGGAAGCCGGCGTCGAGCATTTCGCGGATCGGCTCGATCATCGAATACGGCATGGTCACGTGCAGATCGCCACCGCCGCCATCCAGTTCGATATGGAAAGTGGACACCACCACCACTTCGCTGGGGCTGACGATATTGGCCAGGGCCGGGTTCACTTCCGAGTTGATGTACTCGAAGTTGACATCCATCACCGCGTGCCAGGCCTCCTTGAGATCGACGAAAGCCTGGTCGATGACCATGCGCACCACCCGCAATTCGGTTGGGGTGAACTCACGCCCTTCGATCTTGGCGTGACGACCGTCGCCACCGAAGAAGTTGTCGACCAGCTTGAACACCAGTTTGGCGTCGAGAATGAACAGTGCCGTGCCGCGCAGCGGCTTCATCTTTACGAGGTTAAGACTGGTGGGCACGTACAACGAATGCACGTACTCGCCGAACTTCATCACCTGGACACCGCCCACGGCAACATCCGCCGAGCGGCGCAGCAGGTTGAACATGCTGATACGGGTGTAACGAGCAAAACGCTCGTTGATCATCTCCAGGGTCGGCATGCGTCCACGGACGATGCGATCCTGGCTGGTCAGGTCATAGCTTTTGACACTGCCGGGGTCGGCATCGTCATCGGTCTCGACCAGACCATCGTCGACGCCATGCAGCAGCGCATCGATCTCATCCTGTGACAGCAGGTCTTGTACGGCCATGGTGTCTCCCGCCTACTGCAGCACGATATTGGTGAACAGCACCTGTTCAACCACGGTTTTGCCGGTTTCCTTCTGCGCCAGCTCCTGCACCGCGGTGGTGGCTTGCTGGCGCAGCAGTTCTTTGCCCACTGGCGTCATCAGGGTTTCGAAATCCTGACCGGAAAACAACATCACCAGCCGGTTGCGCAGCAGCGGCATATGCACTTTTAGCGCCTCGAGATCGGCTTCGCTACGCGCCATCAGGGCGACGCTGACCTGCATGTAGCGCTGACGTCCCTGCTGCTTGAAGTTGACGACGAACGCCGGAGCAATGCTCTCGTAGATGGCCGGCTGCTTGACCGGCGCAGCCTCATGCGCCTGATCTTCAGCTGCGTGCTCTTCTTCAGCCCCCTTGTCCTTGCCGAGGAAGAACAGCGTCGCTCCGACCGATATACCGATCGCCAGCAGCAAGCCCACCACAATCAGGATGATGAGTTTGAGCTTGCCCTTGCCTGGCTTGTCGCCAGCGCCTTCGGCCGCAGCCGGGTTGGGAGCTTCTTTCTTTGCCATGCCAAAAATCCGTCACCAAACAGTATTTTTTCTTCCGTCAAGGGCTTAGGAGCAAGTGTTATGCCACCTTGTAAACAAGGTAGTTGCTTCTGCGCCGCCCGACACAGGCTGCCCGTATACCAAGGCGGTGACCGTCTGTCACCCGAAAACGGCAACGCCCGGTGTTTTGCTGCACCGGGCGTTGTCAGGTTTCAACAAGCGAAAATCAGGCGTAGTAGTCGACCAACCCCCGCGGGGCGGCAGCCGACGGGCTGCGTATCTCGCTTGCACCCACGATCAGCTCATCGCTGCCGGCGTCGCTCAAGCCACGTCCGCCGGCCTGCCGACGCCCTTCCTCAGCACCGCCATGAGAATTGCGCGCCATGGACTGGTCGGACACATTGACGTCGACCTGGCTCATGCCCTGCTGGGCGAACATTTCACGCAGGCGATGAGCCTGTCCTTCGAGCTGATCGCGCACGTTGGCGTTAGGACTGACAAAGGTCACCTGAGCCGCCTGATCCTTGTTCAGCTCAATGCGCACCTCCAGACGCCCCAGTTCGGCCGGATCGAGCTGGATCTCTGCCGATTTGAGATTTTGACTGGATAGCCACATCACGCGATCGACCACGCCCTCGCTCATCCCCGCATGGGCCATCTGCAAGGGCTGGCCAGGCACCAAGGGCAAACGCTGGGCTGCCGCATTCTGCTGGCCAATCGCCTGGCTGAGAGCACTCAACTTGCTGGCAAACGCATCGGCCCTCGCCTCGGACTTCGCCTCACGAGCTTCAGGCAGGCTCTCCAGCCCCTCCCCTAAAAGCTCGACTTCAAGCCCTTCGGTTGTTGGCTCCTCACTGGGCATCGCCTCACCGCTGAGCGCTGCCAGAGCATTGGCAAAGCCTGGCGTATTCGAGCGTTCTGCAGCCACGGCCCCCGGGCTCAGCTTCTGCGCGGCCTTCTGGGCCTGCTCACCTATCTCCAGCGCCAGCTTGACCCCCGCCAGACTGTTGAGCATGTCCAACTCGGGATCGTGGCTAGCTTCGGTCATGGTTGCAGGTGCAGCACTGGCCGCCGCAGGCACCGCCACCAAAGGTTCAGCCAGCGCATCAGCAGTAAGCGCCAGATCCGCTTCCGCGTCGCCCAAGCCTTCCTCAGCGGGCTGCTGACTGCCCAGCCCCAGCAGCAGTAATGGGTCAATCGCCTCACCCAGCTTGTCAGGGTCATCGTCCGGCAAGGAATTGCCGCTATCGGCAACGACTGGCTCTTCGCTTGCAGCCTCGGCAGTCGAGGCCTCGCTTGGTTGAGTCTCCTCACTCTTCTCCTGGCCGGCCTTGGCGCTGGTCTCCTTGCGCTCGGCAGCCTTGGCCTGGCGCTCCTTGGCATAGACCTCGGCAAAGCTGGAGTCCTTGCTCCTGCTGGGCTCCGACTCGTTGGCCGCGGGTTTGGCAGATGCTGCCTTGGGCCGCACTTCGGGCGCGGACTGAAGCAGAAAATCGGGTGCAACGGACATGGGTACTCTCCGTCAGGGGTGGATCGTACCGAAGCTAGAGCAAAGGGCGGGCCAACTTGGCCAAGACAAACAAGAAGGTCGCAAACAGACTAGCGATAACGCTGGCGCTCGGACTTGAGGAGGATGCGCACGATGGCGAACTCGCGCTCGATCTGTTCGACCAGCTCAGGCGCTACTTCCAGGCGCTCGCGTCGCGCCTCCTCCTCCAGCTCCTTGCACAGACCGGCCAGGAGTGGCATCCCCATGTTGCTGCAACTGCCCTTGAAACTATGGGCTGCCAGGCGCAGCGCCTGGGCATCGGCAGCGGCCAGAGCCTCGTTGATGCAGCGCAGGCGCTCGTCGGAGTCGAGCACGAAGGTATCCAACAGCACGGGGTATTCCTCGCCCATGACGTCCAGCAAGGAGGCCAACACATTCTGATCGAGATGGGATTCGGACACCGGCTCACTCCGTGATCGGGAAGCGCCGATTATGCCTGAGCATTCCAGCGAAACTCCACGCTGACGCCACAGCCGTCCGCCGTCCACCGGCACTCGTGAGCCAACTGCCGAACCAGGCGCAAGCCACGACCGCTCAGACACCCCGCGGCAGGCTGTAGCGCCAGAATGCCGCCCACATCGAAGCCCGCCCCACTGTCCTGCACATCGATGCGCAAGCTGCCTCCGCCCGCCACAGGGAGTAGCTCCAGGTCGAAACGCACGAAACCATCCTGCAGCACCTGCAAACGCTGACTGCGCTCCTGGTAATAGCGGGCGAAACCCTCTGCGTCGGCCTTGAGCCGAGAATCCAGGCCCAGCACACCATGCTCCAAGGCATTGGAATAGAGTTCAGCCAGTACGGTATAGAGCGCGCCTGCCTGCGGACGGAGGCCCTGCACCTCCATCAGCAACTGGAGCAGAAACGGCAGCGGATTGAAGCGTTTGAGCGTTTCGGCACGAAACTCGAAGCTGGCCGACCAATCCAGTGGGCTGTTCTGCCCGCTGTCGGTGAAAACCAGCGGCGGGCGCTGCAGCGCGCCATCCTCAAGCATGCTCAGCTCGATCATGCTGACATCGTCCTGGGCTTCTCCGCGGAAGGCAGCCAGGGAGCGCTTGATCTCATCGAACAGCGCCTCACCCGGCGCGCCGCCATCCAGCACCTGCAGCAGGCGCTCCTCGCCAAACAGCTGACCGGAGGCATCGCGGGTTTCCAGTACGCCATCGGAGAGCAGGAAGATACGATCCCCCGGCTCCAGGGCATGCACCTCATAGGACTCGTTGAAGCTCGCCGCATCCAGCACGCCAAGCGGCAGATGACGGGACACCAGCGGTACCCGCTCGCCACTGGCTATTCGCAGCAAATGGCCATCCGGAAGGCCGCCGTTCCACACCTCTACGATCCGTCGCTGGAAGCTCAGATTGAGCATGGTCGCGCAGCAGAACACCCCAACCGGCAGGATGCGTTTGAGCTTGGCATTCATCTCTCGCAGGATTTCCGCCATGGAAAAGCCCTTGGCGCTCATGCCGTAGAACACTTCGGCCAGTGGCATGGCACCTATTGCCGCCGGCAGGCCGTGACCGGTGAAATCCCCGAGCAGCACATGCATGTCGCCACTGGGTTTGAACGCCGCCAGCAACAGATCACCGTTGAACAGGGCGAAAGGCGACTGCAGGTAGCGGATGTTGGCCGCCCCCAGACAGCCGGAGTGCGCCACCTTGTCGAACACGGCCTTGGCTACACGCTGTTCGTTGACCAGATGCTCGTTGTGCTTGGCAATCAGGTCGCGCTGGCGGCGAACCGTGTCCTGCAGGCGCCGCAATCGATCCATGGCGCGGATCTTGGCGTCGAGAATGACCTGGTTGTAAGGCTTGGCCAGGAAGTCATCACCCACCTCCAGGCAACGCACCAGAGCCTCGCTCTCGGTCAGGGAGGTCAGGAAGATGATCGGCACCAAGGCCTCGCCAGCCAGCGCCTTGATCCGGCGGGCCGCCTCGAAGCCGTCCATCACCGGCATCATGGCGTCCATCAACACCAGTTGCGGCCTTTCCCGCTCGAATTGCTGCACCGCCTCCAAGCCATTCTCGGCAGTAAGAACGCGGTGCCCCTGGCGAGTGACAATGGTGGAGAGCAGCAGGCGATCGGCCGCACTGTCCTCGACGATCAGGATGGACAGGCGGCCCGGCATGGCGATCAGCCGATCTGGAACAATTGTTCGAAGTTGGAAATGGAGAGGATCTTGCGCACATCCGGATTGCAGTTGATCAGGCTGATGCGCGCATGATCGCCGCCGGCATGGTCACGCAGCAGCAGAAGCATGCCCAGCGCCGAGCTGTCCAGATAGGTGGCCCCCTTGAGATCCACCACGTAGCGTTTGGGCGTGGCACTCACCCGCTCGTAGGCATCACGAAACTCCTGATGCGCCGAAAAATCGAAGCGCCCCTGAATATGGATAGTCAGCTCCTGTCCGTCGCTCGATGGCAGCGCGGTGATAGCCATGTGGCACTCCTTGTATGTTCTTGTGCAGGGAAAGATTTAGCACCGACAGATGGTCGCGGCAACCATCGTCGCTTGCCCATGCAAGGCGACTCACGACAAAAGGGCAGTTGAAGCTAATACGGATCACGCATCGTCGGGCGCTGCGCCAGCTCGTCAAGCAGCTTCTGCTCGCGCTTGTCCTCCGCCGCACGCGCCTCGTCGCGATAGCGCTGTACCAGCTTGCGCAGGCCCTCGACCCGGGCATAACGCTGCTGCCAGGCGGCCTTGGACTTTTCCAGATTCTGCCGATGCCAGGTGACGGTCTGCAGCTGCTGGCCGATGGCAGTTTCCAGCTGGCTGAGAAAGCGTTGGTAGTTCATCAGCCACTGGCCGGAAACGCCTTTGCTGCCCTCGGTAATCCACTGCTGCTGGTAATCGCCGCGATAGCGCTCCAGATCCCCCAGCTGAACCTCGGCCTTGGCCAACAGCCCCTGCATGTGCGCCATCTGGCGCGCAGCTTCACGCTCGGCGCGCTCGGCCATTTCGATGACCGGCGCCAGGCGCTTCGCACGGCTGTCCGCCATCTATCAGGCCTGCGCCGGCGGGTTGAACACCTGTGCCAGCTGATTGACGCTATCCGCCATAGGTTCGCTGTCGCTCAGCCCCTGGCGCAGATAGCGCATCATGTTTGGCTGCCGGGCAATCGCCAGGTCAGTATCAGCGTCGCCGCCCGGCACATAGGCGCCCACGCTGATCAGGTCGCGGCTTTGCTGATAGCGCGACCACAGCTGCTTGAAGCGCTGCGCCTGCTTGAGGTGCTCGGGGCTGACCACCTGCGGCATGACCCGGCTGATCGAAGCCTCGATATCGATGGCCGGATAATGCCCCTCCTCGGCCAGCCGGCGCGACAGCACGAAATGGCCGTCGAGCACACCACGGGCTGCATCGGCGATGGGGTCCTGCTGGTCGTCGCCTTCCGAAAGCACGGTGTAGAAGGCGGTAATCGAGCCACCGCCAGCCTCGGCATTACCGGCGCGCTCCACCAGCTTGGGCAGTTTGGCGAACACCGACGGTGGATAGCCCTTGGTCGCTGGCGGCTCGCCGATGGCCAGAGCGATCTCGCGCTGAGCCTGGGCGAAGCGGGTCAGCGAATCCATCAGCAGCAGGACGTTCTTGCCCTTGTCGCGGAAGTATTCGGCGATGCGCGTACAGTACTGGGCGGCACGCAGGCGCATCAGCGGCGCATCGTCCGCTGGCGAGGCGACGACCACCGAGCGCTTGATGCCCTCTTCACCGAGGATCTCGTCGATGAACTCCTTCACCTCGCGACCCCGCTCACCGATCAGACCGACCACGATGATGTCGGCCTCGGTGAAGCGGGTCATCATTCCCAGCAGCACCGATTTGCCCACGCCGGTACCAGCAAACAGGCCCAGGCGCTGGCCGCGACCGACGGTTAGCAGGCCATTGATGGAGCGGATACCCACGTCCAGCGGCACGCTGATGGGGTCACGATTGAGCGGGTTGATGGTGGGGCCATCCATCGGCACCCAGTCCTCGGCCTTCATTCCGCCCTTGCCATCCAGCGCACGACCGGCGCCGTCCAACACCCGACCGAGCATGGACATGCCCATGGGCAGGCGCCCGGTATCCGGTAGCGGCACCACCCGGGCGCCCGGCGCGATACCGGCCAGGCTGCCAACCGGCATCAGGTAGATCTTGCCGGCGGAGAAGCCCATCACCTCGGCCTCCACCTGCACCGGATGATAACTGTCGTCGTTGATCACCAGGCAGCGGCTGCCCAATGCCGCACGCAGGCCCTCTGCCTCCAGGGTCAGACCGACCATGCGCAACAGGCGCCCCTCCACTATGGGCTGAGCGGGAAGATCAATCGCCTCGGCATAGCCACTCAGGCGCTTGGCGAAGCTGGTGCGTTCAAGACGCATCGCCGCCCCCCAGGTCGACCTGCATATCGGCCTCCGGAGGATTGGTTGCCTGCGCCCTCTGTTGCTCGAAGAGTTGCTTCAGGGCCTGCGCCATGCGCGTCTCGATAGTGGCGTCGATACGACTGTTCTCACTTTCCACCCGGCAACCGCCAGGCAGCAGCGAATCGTCTTCGAGAATCCGCCAGCTCTCTTCATGCCGTTCACGTAGTGCCTTGATGACTTCGAAGTCTTGCGGATTGACGTGTATGCGCACATTGCTGGCACCCATCGGCAGCAGCTTGAGCGCTTCACGCAGCACATGACGGATTTGCGTGGAGTCACTGGTCAGTTCGCGTTGAATGACCTGTCGCGCCACCTGACTGACCAGATTGACCATGCCCTGTTCCAGAGCCTGATCCTGCTCGGCAATGGGCTCCAGCAAATGGCCCATCAGCTGCTCCAGCGCAGCAAGCTTGTCCGCCAGAGCAGCGTCGGCCTCCTGCTTGGCCTTGAGCTGGCCGGCTCGAAAGCCATCCTTCTCGCCAGTGGCGAAGCCTTCGTTGTAGGCGTCCTGGCGAATCGCTTCGAGCTCGTCCAGCGTCAGCGGCTTGACGTCTTCGACGGCCACTTCCTCGACCTGGGCCTGCGCCTCCTCAGGTGCAGCTTCCGGCTCGGGCTCCGGTTCGACAGGTAGCTCCACCTGCGGGTCAAAGCTGGGCAACGCCCAGCGATCGAAGCCGCTGATGTCCTTGGCGCGAATCAGCTCGCTGGAAGCCTCCTTGGGAACCATGCCTGCGCGCCTCTTAGATCATCGCCTCGCCACCGGCACCGCCGAGGACGATTTCGCCGGACTCGGCCATACGCCGGGCGATGGTGAGGATTTCCTTCTGCGCCGTCTCCACTTCGCTGACGCGCACCGGCCCCTTGGCCTCCAGATCGTCGCGCAGCAGCTCGGCGGCACGCTTGGACATGTTCTTGAAGACTTTTTCCTTGATGCCGTCGTCGGCGCCTTTCAACGCCAGTACCAGCACGTCGGAGGAAACTTCACGCATCAGCGCCTGGATACCGCGGTCGTCGACATCGGCCAGGTTGTCGAAGACGAACATCAGGTCTTCGATCTGGCTGGACAGGTCTTCGTCCACTTCGCGGATGGAGTCCATCAGCTGGCCCTCCACCGAACTGTCGAGGAAGTTCATGATGTCCGCCGCGCGCTTCACCCCGCCCAGGTTGGCACGAGTGGTGTTGGAGCTGCCGGAGAACTGCTTCTCAAGAATCTGGTTGAGCTCTTTCAATGCGGCCGGCTGCACGGTGTTGAGCGAAGACACACGCAGGATGATGTCCAAGCGCACCTTGTGGTCGAAATGGCTCAGCACCTCGCCGGCTTGGTCCGGATCCAGGTAAGCCACCACGATGGCCTGGATCTGCGGGTGTTCGTAGCGAATCACGTCGGCCACGGCGCGCGGCTCCATCCACTTCAGGCTGTCCAGGCCACTGGTGCTGCCACCGAGCAGAATACGGTCGATCAGGTTGCCGGCCTTGTCCTCACCCAGCGCCGCGGTGAGCATCTTGCGGATATAGGCATCGGAGCCCACGCCCAGGCTGGTCTGGTCGCCGACGATTTCGACGAACTCGCCCATCACCTGCTCGACCTGCTCGCGCTGCACATTACGCATGCTGGCCATGGCCACGCCAACCCGCTGCACTTCCTTCGGCCCGAGGTGACGCAGTACCTGCGCTGCGTCGGTCTCGCCGAGAGACAGCAGGAGAATGGCGGCCTTCTCGACCTTGTTCATTTTGGCAACGGGGCGATTGTCACTCATCGGCGTTGATCCACTCTTTGACTACCTGGGCCACACGACCCGGATCTTCCGCCACCAGACTCTTGATGGCATTCAGTTGTGCATCATACCCCTCGGAGGGACTCGGCAGCAGGATGCTCTGCGGGCCACCCAGGCTCACGCGATCAGCGGAGAGCTCACCTTCCAGGCCACCCATGTCGCCCAGTTCGACATCACCGTCAGTCTCTCCGCCTGACCGACTCGGATTGGCAATGTTTTTCATCACCGGGCGCAAAACGAACCACACCAAAATAAAGATCATCAACGCTGGCAGTAGCTGCTTGAGCCCACCCATCGCCATCAAGAACAGCTCACTCTGGTACCAAGGCAAGTCTGCGACTACGTCGGTCTCGCTAGAAAACGGCGCGTTGATCACGCTGACGCTATCGCCACGGCTGGCATCGAAGCCCACGGAGTCCTGCACCAGACGAGTGAAACGCGCCAGATCCTCTGCCCCCCAGGGGCTGCGGGTGACCTCGCCGGTTTCGGCATTGATGTTGACCTTGTCATCCAGCACCACTGCGACCGACAGACGCTTGAGACGCCCCTGCTGCTGCTTGGTGTAGCTGATGGAACGATCCAGCTCGAAGTTACGGGTGGCTTGTTCACGCTTGTCCGCTGGGTACGGTGCCAGCATCGGCTGCCCCGTGACCGGATCCATGACCTGCGCGCCATTGGCATCCAACAGTGGCTGGCCAGGCTGTACCGGGCCGGGTGGCGCAGCTTGCGCATTGGCCTGCTCGGGAGCATTGGCGGCACCCGGCGGCTGGTTGCTCAGCGCGCCCGGAACGCCTTGCGGCGGCAGGCTGCTGGAGCGCTGTTCGTTGACCTGTTGCTCGCTGCGCAGGGCCGGCTGATCTGGGTTGAACATTTCGGAGGTGGATTCCACCGCGCTGAAATCGACGTCAGCGGAGACCTCCGCCTTGTAACGGCCATTACCCAGCACCGGTTGCAGGATGTTGTGCACTCGCTGAGTGAACAGGCTTTCCATGCGCCGGGTGTAGTCGAACTGCTTGCCCGCCATGGTCAGCTCGGAGAGCTCCTGCTGGTCGGAGAGCAGGTTGCCCTTCTGGTCGACCACGGTGACCTGCGACTTGGTCAATTCCGGCACCGAGGTGGCCACCAGGTTGACGATGGCCATCACCTGGCTCGGTTCCAGGGCGCGCCCCGGATACAGCTCAACCAGTACCGAGGCAGTGGGCTTACGCTCGTCGCGCACGAACACCGAGCTCTTCGGAATCGCCAGATGCACGCGAGCGGCCTTGACGTTGTTCAGACTGGAAACAGTACGCGCCAGCTCGCCCTCCAGGCCGCGACGATAGCGAGTCGCCTCCATGAACTGGCTGGTACCCAGGCTCTGTTCCTGGTCGAGAATCTCGAAACCGACATTGCCATCGCTCGGCGCCACCCCTGCAGCGGCCAGCTTCATACGGGCACGCCCCAAGTCTTCGGACTTGACCAACAAAGCGCCAGAGTTCGGTTCCACGGTGTAGGTGATGTCGGCGGCATTGAGCACTTCCATCACCTGATTGCCGTCCATGCCAGCCAGATTACCCAGCAGAGGCTTGTAGTCCGGCTGCTGCGACCACAGCACCACGGCAAAACCGATGGCCACGCTCGCAGCCAGACCGACCAGCAGACCGATCTGCCGCAGCATGGACATGTCGGACAGGTTCTCGAGGAAAGACAGCCCGAACAGCGGCTTCCTCTCCTCCTGGGTGCCCGTGGTGGCGGGTACGTTTGCTGCGACTGCTTCAGCCATGTTTCAAATCCGCCCTGTTAAACCGGCATCTGCATGATGTCTTGGTAGGCCTGAACCAGCTTGTTACGCACCTGGGTCATGGCCTGGAAGGAAACGCTGGCTTTCTGCGAAGCAATCATCACATCCGTGATATCGACGCCCTGCTGACCGATCTCGAAGGCGGTCGCCAACTGGGTCGAAGCCTGCTGGGTCTCGTGCACCTTGTTCACGGCCTGGCCGAGCATATCCGAGAAGCTCGGCGCTCCCGGCTGCGGAGCCTCGACCACAGGCTTCTGCTTGGCCATGGCCTCCATCTGCATAGAGCGCATTTCCAACATCAGGCGATTGAATTCGACACCCTGGCTCATGTTCTTTCCTCCAGCTGCCGCGGTTTTTTGACGCTACGCGGCTTTTCCTGGGTATCTGCAAGCACAGTGCCAAAAAAGAAGGCCCGCACAAGGCGGGCCAAAAGAGGGTTCGAGGGGTATCGCTATGCGCGGCCGATCAACTGGCGTAGAGGTAAGCCTCGACGTCCATACCGGCATCACGCATCTGGGCCAGCTTGTAGCGCAAAGTGCGCGGACTGATGCCGAGACGTTCCGCTGCCTCTTTGCGTCGGCCACGCTCGGCGCGCAGGGTATCGATGATCATCTGAAACTCATGGCGACGCATATCTTCGCCGAGCGCGCCACCTGCCTCACTCGTTACAGCAGGCTCTTCGCGTGGCGCAGGAGCGCTCGGCATCAAGGTCACAGGGGCTGCCGCGACCGGCAGCGCCATACCGATCGGCGCCGTCAGGCACAGGTCATGGGGCTGGATCAAGCCGCCCTGCTGCAGGATCAAGGCACGCTGAATGGCGTTATCCAGTTCCCGCACATTACCCGGCCAGGCGTGCGCCACCAGGGCAGCCCGCGCCTGCGCAGATAGCTGCACAGGGCTGTGGTTCATTTTTTTGACGTGCTTGCTCAGCAGGCGCTCGGCCAGCGGCAGAATATCGGCAGGCCGCTCGCGCAACGCCCGCCAGGCCAGCGGGAAAACCGAAAGCCGATAGTACAGGTCTTCACGGAAGCGCCCAGCTGCCACCTCTCCGGCCAAATCGCGGTTGGTAGTGGCCAGCACACGAATATCCAGATTGATCGGCTTGCGCGCCCCTACCCGCTCCACCTCGCGCTCCTGCAGCACACGCAGCAGCTTGGCCTGCAGCCCCAGCGGCATCTCGGAAATCTCGTCGAGCAGAATGGTGCCGCCATCGGCCAACTCGAACTTGCCTGGCTGAGCGGCAATAGCTCCGGTAAACGCGCCCTTCTCATGACCAAACAGAGTCGCCTCCAGCATATTGTCCGGAATCGCCGCGCAGTTGATGGCAATGAACGGGCCACTGACGCGACTCGACTGTTGATGGATATAACGCGCCAGGACTTCCTTACCGGTACCAGATTCACCAGAGATCAGCACGGTGGAGTCGCTACGAGCGACCCGTGCAGCCAACTCAAGCAGTTGCTGGCTGGCCGGCTCGCAGGCCACCGGCCCTTCGCCCTCGGCGGCAGCAATGCGCCCCAGCGCATGCTTTGCGACCAACTCCAGCAAGGTGCGCGGCTCGAAAGGTTTGACCAGATAGTCCGCCGCGCCCTGGCGCATGGCTTCTACCGCGCGCTCTACGGCGCCATAGGCAGTCATCAGCAAAACCGGTAGCTGCGGGTAACGGGAGCGGATCAGCGCGAGCAGTTGATGGCCGTCCATGCCCGGCATGTTGACATCGCTGATCACCAGGCTGAAGACCTCCTCGCCCAACGCCGCAACGGCATCCTCGGCACAAGCCACCGCCCGAAACTCATGGCCGCCGAGCAGCAGCGTGTCGGACAAGGCCTCGCGCAGGGCGCGGTCATCTTCGACCAGCAGAACTTTGGCAGTCATCGGTGTACTCCTGAAGCAAGTGCCTGCCGCGCCTGAATCAGCGGCAATACGAGAATGGCGCAGGTACCACGCCCCGGTCGCGAGCGCAGACGCAACTCGCCCTGATGCGCCCGGACCACGGCCTGCACCACTGCCAGACCAAGGCCGGTACCCGTTGTTTTGGTGGTAAAGAATGGCTCGCCAAGGCGCGCCAACGTTGCCTTGTCGATGCCCGGCCCGTTGTCGCTGACGCAGAGGAACAGGCTGTGATCACGGCCATACAGATGAATTTTAAGGCCCGCCTCCCGACCGCCGGCCTGGATGGCATTCTCGATCAGATTGAGCACCGTGCCGACCAGCGTGTCGCGGTTGCACAGCACCCCCCCCAATCGCGCATCGCACTGCCAGCGCACATTCATGCCCTGCACATGCGGCTCGGCGGCACTGCGCAACGCGCTGAACAGGGCCGCAGGAGTGATGTGATCGGGCAGCGGCAACTCGCCACGAGCGAAGATCAGCATGTCGCGCACCTGATGCTCCAACTCATGCAGACGTTCCTTGATTCGCCCGGCAAAGCGCTGTTGTTGCTCGAACGGCAGCTCCTGCTCACTAAGGTGACTGGCATAGAGCAAAGCAGCAGACAGGGGCGTACGAATCTGGTGGGCTAGCGAAGCAACCATTCGCCCCAGTGCAGAAAGGCGCTCATGGCGAGCCAGCTGATCCTGTAGGCGACGGGTTTCCGTCAGGTCGGTCAGCAGCACCAACTGCCCCGGCTCGCCCTGCAGCGAGCGGGTGGCAATGGACAGGCGGCGCCCATCCTTCAGAGAAATTTCGTGGCCGTCGTCTTCACGCGGGGCGAAGTTGCGCGCGATCACCTCACGCCAGAGCATACCGACCAGGGGGCGCCCGAGCAGGCCGCGCGCCACCGGGTTGGCCTCACGCACCACACCCTGACCATCAATAACGATCACCCCGCCAGGCAGCAGGTCCAGCAAGCTCTGCAGACGCTGAGCCAGACGCTCCTTCTCGGCCAACTCCTGCATGCGCTGGGCGCTGACCAGAGCCAGCTGCCCCTTGAGCTCACTCACCCGCGCCTCAAGCATGCTGTAGGAGCTGCTCAATTGGCTGGACATCTGATTGAACAGGGCAAAGGCCTGCTCCAGGCTGGCACGACTAGCCTGCTCGACCGGAGCGGTAGTGCTGGCTTCAGGAATCTCGTGCTGCTGGGGGGCTACTGGGTTCATGCTCTTCTCTCGCCTGTCGAACCGTCAGCAAACGGTCGGTTACAAGAGACATAGCAATCGTCGTGCCTAAAAAATAACCATTGAAATTCAATAGCTTAAAAAACAAAGCCGGAGCTCGCGTCAAAGCCCTGGCTTTATTTGTACAGCGCCAAGCGCGATCAGTCCTCGTCCGAGGCCTCATCGTCACGACGGCTCATGCCGTACTTGCGCATCTTCTCGACCAGAGTCGTACGCCGAATTCGCAAGCGCTCTGCGGCACGCGCCACCACCCCATTGGCATCATCCAGCGCCTGCTGGATGAGACCTTGCTCAAGGTTGCCCAGATAATCTTTCAGATCCAGCCCCTCCGGCGGCAGCATCGCGGAGTTAGTGAGGCCTGGCACGCTGGCGCCTATGGCTGCCCGCTCGTCCAGCTCCTCGCGCAAGCTAATTGCCAGCTGCTCGTCCTCATCATCGACGTGGCGAAACTTCTTCGGCAACTCGCCTACACCGATCACCCCGTACGGATGCATGATCGCCATGCGCTCGACCAGGTTGGCCAGCTCACGAACGTTGCCTGGCCAGTCGTGGCGGCACAGCGACATGATGGCTGCCGAGTTGAAACGAATGGAGCCGCGCTTCTCGAACTCCATACGCGAGATCAACTCGTTCATCAGCAGCGGGATGTCTTCAACACGCTCACGCAGAGGCGCCATTTCGATGGGGAAAACATTGAGCCGATAATAGAGATCCTCGCGGAAGGAGCCGTCCTCGATCATCTTCTCCAGATTTTTGTGGGTAGCGGCGATGATGCGCACGTCCACACTCTGTGTCTTGTTGCTGCCAACACGTTCGAAAGTGCGTTCTTGCAGTACACGCAGCAGCTTGACCTGCATCGGCAGCGGCATGTCACCGATCTCATCGAGAAACAGCGTGCCGCCATTGGCCAGCTCAAAGCGCCCTGCCCGGCTGGTGATGGCGCCAGTGAATGCGCCCTTCTCATGACCGAACAACTCGCTTTCCAGAAGCTCTGCGGGAATGGCGCCACAGTTGACCGGCACGAACGGCGCCTCGCGACGCTTGGAGTGATAGTGCAGGTTGCGCGCCACCACCTCCTTGCCGGTACCAGACTCGCCAAGAATCAGCACGCTGGCCTCGGTATCGGCCACCTGCTGCATCATCTGACGAACCTGGTGGATAGCGCGACTGGTGCCTACCAGGCTGCGGAACAGATTGGGTTCGCGCTGACGACCCCGTTCACGGGCCTGGTCATACATCTCACGGTAGACCTGGGCACGGTGCAGGGAGTCAAGCAACTTGTTGTAGCTGGGCGGCATTTCCAGGCTGGCCAGCACGCGGCGGCGCACATCTTCGGCCCAGTCGACCGGAACAGGTTCGCCAATTAGCAGCAGCGGCAGGTTTTCGTCCCAGGCGCCGATCTGCTTGATCAACTCCAGGGCGCCGCCCTTGCTCGTCACATCCCCCAGAAGCACATTGAGCACTTCACGGCTGGACTCAAGCTTGTCGACTGTCGACTGCCATTCGCCACTGGCACAGGAAAGGTGATCTTCACCGAGGAAACCGAGAATCACCGACAAATCGCGGCGACGCTCGGCGTTATCGTCAATCAGAAGAATCTTGGTTTCGCGCCACATCTTGTTCTGGTCTGGCTCTCAGGCAGGGAAGAAATCCGTCAAGCGGCAACGGCAATTGGCCACTAGTAAAGTCAAAAATCAGACAAGAGTCAATTTTATGGCGTGACAAATTTAGCCCAACAAGGCAAACAGCATCCTCAGCCAAATAGCTGATAAACCTTGGCACCCTGCTTTGACTGATTCAACTGAAGCAACTCACCGGCAATGCGAGACTGCTCGCTGCGGCATGTCTCAACGAGCTGGCGATAAAGCTCTAGCAACTCCGTCATCCGCTCGCGTAAAAGCGTTTCGTCGGCAAGAGGCTCCACCATTGCCTCTTCGACCGCCTGACGGCACTGCAAATCCAACTCCCCGACTCTTGCCCAGTCTTTGTTTAAAAGAGCGCTGCGCAATGCCTCACCGGTGGTTTCCAGTCGCTGTATGGATGCATTCATGCTGTTTCCTCACGCGGCCGGGGCTATGGCATCCCAGCTTTCTTTTACATTTCGGAGCAGGTCAGCAACCTCCAGTAAAGGTGCTTCCTCATTACGCACGTTCGCTTCGACCAGACGGGCAATCATGTACTGGTACAGGCGATCCAGGTTCTCTGCGATCTCGCCACCTTTCTGGGTATCAAGGCTTTCACGCAATCCGCCGACAATGGCAATAGTCTTGCCAATCAGCTCACCCTTGAGTGATAGCTGATTGCGACTTAGAGCACCACGTGCCTGGGCAATTCGCGAGAGCCCTCCCTCCATCAGCATCTGGATCAAGCGATGAGGGCTGGCGTCCGCAATCTGAGAAGTGGTGTTGACCTGCTGGTATTGCTTGAGGGCGGACATTGCGTACATGAGAGACTCCAACTACTCGTTGATACCTTAAGTATCGACAGTAGAAGGAAAAACTTTAGCCAGCGGCAGCCTCATCCTCAGCGATGCCATCCCAGCCTTCCTTGATCTGGCGCAGCAAGGCCTCGACCTCATCCAGGCTCTTCGAGTCAGCCTCCAAGGGCACCATGGCAAGACGCTGCGTCATGTAGCTATAAAGGCCATCGAGATTTTCTGCAATGCCGCCACCCTGCTGATGATCGAGGCTAGCCTGCAAAATGTTGATGATGCTAAGCGTGGTACCTACGGCCACGCCCTTCCCTTCTGGATCTCCTTGCTGCTGAGCAAGGCGGGCAATGGCTACTCGCTCAAGGGCCCCTTCCAGCAGCATCTGGACCGCCCGATAACGACTGACTTCCTGGCTGGTCTTAACTTTGCGGTAAGTATCGATAGGCGTTTTCATGCGTTAGCTGCTCTTTTTGACAACACCGGGAAGACTCTCAAGGGCGCTAGCCAGCGATTCGCTGGTCGAACTCAACTGCGCCACCAAGGCGTCCATTGCGTTGTATTGGGCATACAGACGTGTCTGGATTTTGCTGATACGCAAGTCCAGAGCCTCGCGCTGGTCATCGACATTCTTCAGGGTGCTCTGCAACCCCGAAACACGCTGCTCAAGAATGCCTCCCGTCTTGATATACCCTTCGATACTGGTATCGAGGCGGGTCAACAAGCCACTATCGCCTGCCAAGAACTCGCCGACAGCGTCATAATTACTTTCAAGCACCTCATCGAGCTTGGTTTCATCGATGACCAGTTTGCCACTCTTGTCGGTTGTAATACCAAGGTCACTCAGCGCCCGAATGTCACCACTGACCGTAGTACCAAACTCCTTACGCAAGCCACTCAGAAGGCTACGAACGGTCGCATCACCAACCAAGTCACCCGTAACCGGCTCCTCACCGTCGCCCACCGCGACCACGCTGGTCAAACTGGTAGTCGTTGATATGAGCTTGTTATAAGCATCAACAAAAGTCTTGAGACTCGTTTTGACTGCGGAAGTATTGTCGCCGATGGTCAGCGTGGTGGTCTTACCCGCCTCAGCAGTGAGCAGGTTGAAGGTCACCCCCTCGATCACGCCACTGACCTCGTTGCTTTCGCTCTGAATCTCCAGCCCATCCACCTTGAAAACTGCGTTGGCTGCAGTACTGATAGCGGCCGGCATATTGGTTACCAGCTGCTGAAGATCACTACCGGCATCGGCCACCGATAGAGTCAGATCGTTGCCTGTCCCCTGCTTGGAGGACGACAACACCAGTTGCGAGGTATTGGCCACAGGATCCGTGACGATATTTGCCGTAATGCCCTTTTCACCGAGCTGGGTATTAATGGCATCGCGAACATCCTTCAGCGACGCGCCATCGGCCACCTGGATATTGAAGCTATCGCTGCCCAGGCCAACGGTCAGAGAGCCGCCAGTTGCAAAGGACGCAGAAGAAGTACCCGAGACCGTTCCCGAGGCAATCTTGCTGGAGCTTGCCAGCGAGGTGACCTCAATGGAGTACTTGCCCGCCAGAGCCGTCTTGTCTGCACTGGCAGTGATACGCGAGCTGTCAGAGGAAGTAGCGGTGCGCTTATTGAAGAGGGAGAGATCATTAAGATCACTCAACGCAGTGCTAAAGGTGCTCAAGGCGCTTTTGAGCGACCCCAGAGAGGACACCTTTGCTGTCGTTGCCTTCTCCAGACGATCCAACTGCGCCGTCTTGGGCGCCTTTTCGGCGCTAACGAGCGCGGAGACAATAGAATCGATATCTATGCCCGAGCCCAGTCCTGTGATGCCTGCCATATCGTGTGCCTCGTCAGAAAGTCGACGCTTTGATCATTCTGGAATACACCAGTCAAGAATCATGCCGACGAATTCAGACCTGAGCGGTAAACAATAAACTCCGCGCTTCGGAAAGGCTTTCAGCCAGTTTCAGTGCTTCCTCGGAAGGAATTTGCCGAATGACCTCGCCAGAAAGAGCATCGGTCACCTTGACCACAACACGCTCGGTACTGTCATCCAGCGAAAAGTTGATATTCCGCCGGACTGATTGGACAAACTCCTGAATATTGCCAACTGCAGCCTCAATATCTTCACGGGAAGCTGGAGCGCTAGTTGCCTGCTGTTCAGTAGCCTTACTCTCCTGCTCAGCGCTGGGAGTACTCTCGGACTTGTCAGCAGAGCGCGCTGGCGCCTGGCTTGCAGTCAGCAGCGGCTTTGACCAATCAGAAATATTGCTAATGTCCATGACGCCTCCTCACGAGGAAAAGGGGGAGAAGTCACCTTCCCCCCCCACTTCCTATCCCGCGGACCTTACTGGAGCAGGCTGAGCACAGCCTGCGGCAGCTGGTTGGCCTGGGCCAGGATCGCAGTACCAGCCTGTTGCAGAATCTGGTTCTTGGTCAGATTAGCAGTTTCGGCAGCAAAGTCGGTGTCCTGGATGCGGCCACGAGCGGCGGAAACGTTCTCTGCGATGTTCTGCAGGTTACCGATAGTGTTCTCGAAGCGGTTCTGCACCGCACCGAGATCCGCACGCTGCGAGTCAATCTTCTCGATTGCCTGGTCGATCGCAATGATCGCTTCCTGAGCACTCTGCACATCAGAGACATCGACATCACTGATGCTGGTGTTCGTGACAGCAGTTGCAGCCGTGTAAGCAGCACCACCTGCGCCAGTCACGCCAGTCACATCAATTGACAGGGCAGACAGGGCATTATCACCCGAATCATCGCTGGCCAGCTGGGAGAGAACGTTGATGCTGCCATCGTCCTGAACGAAAGCACCCACACCGACGTTGGCATCGTTGATCGCAGTCGCAACGGCCTGAGACATCTGCGCAGCAGTCGCACCGCTGGCAACCTCGACATCAACCGAGAAGTCAGTACCGTTGACGGTGCCGGACACGGTGATGGTACCGGAAGCACTGGCAGGGCCGGTGGCAGCAGAGATGGTGCCTTCGTAGTACTTGGCCTCCATGCTCTTGGTGCTCATCTCGTCGATGCTGACGCTGATGGTTTCGTTAGCCGAGCTACCTACCTGGAAGGTAGTAGTTTCGAACGAGCCGTCGAGCAGCTTCTTACCACCGAAGCTGGTGGTGTTGGCGATACGGTTCAGTTCCTTCTTCAACTCGGTCACTTCCGAGTTCAGAGCCTTACGCTCAGAGTCACTGTTGGAGCCGTTGGAGGCCTGCAGGGCCAAGTCACGCATACGCTGCAGAATGGAGGTGGACTGCTGCAGAGCACCTTCAGCGGTCTGAGCCATGGAGATGCCGTCGTTGGAGTTCTTCACCGCAACGTTCAGGCCGTTAACCTGACTGGTCAGACGGTTGGCGATCTGCAGGCCGGCAGCATCGTCCTTGGCGCTGTTGATGCGCGAACCAGTGGACAGGCGCTGCAGGGATACGTCCAGGGCCTTGGACGAGTTATTCAGGTTGCGCTGGGTGTTGAGGGACGCAACGTTGGTATTGACGGTCAAAGCCATGGTGATTGTCCTCCGTAGGACCTAACTTCAGTTTGCCTGGGCTTGCG
>JAYQUJ010000071.1:0-21639 GCA_038147895.1 Pseudomonas sp. | reverse complement strand
TGGCGTGGACCTGGAACATCGCCGCGCGCTCCAGGTAGTACAGGTCGTTGAACGTCGGCGCACGGAACGCCGTGCCATAGGCGGCGCTGAGGGTCAGGCTGTCGGACAGGTCGTAACTCCAGCCGAGGTTACCGGTGTCGTGCTCGCCGAACTGCTGATTGTCGTCGCGGCGCAGGCCGGCACTCAGGCCGTGGCGACCGATGCGCAAATGGTACTGGGCGTAGTAGCCGTGGTTGTCGCGCGAGTCCTCGGCGTAGTCATCCGAGGTGTCGATACGGTCCTGCTGGTAGTCGTAGCCCAGGGTCAGCAGCTGCTCTTCGCTCAGGCGCAGGTCATTCTGCCAACCCAGGGTGTCGCGCTCGGTATCGAAGCGCGAGTAGAAGTCATCATCGCGGAAGTTGTCGCTGCGCTCTTCGCTGTGCCCGGCCTGCAGGGTGACGGCCCAGGGTTCCAGAGGTGAGAAACGGGCGCGCCCGCCGAGCACCTGCTGCTCGCCATCGGCATAACCGTAGTGCCCAGTCTTGCCGGAGCTGGTGCGCAGGTCCTGGTCGCTGTGGATGCTCGACTGCAGCCAGCTGCCATCCAGCTCCAGGCCACTGGCGAAGCGGTAGCCGCCACGTAGCGAACCAGACAGGTTGCGATAGCCATCGGCATCGGCCTCATAGGCCTTGGGCGCACTGGGACGATAGGCGCGAGCGTTGATGCCGTCGGTATCCTCGCTGCTGACGCCCAGGTTGAACCAGCCGTTGTCGCCAGCGCCAGCCAGGCCGGCGCTGCCGTTGTAGCTGGAGCGGCTACCGACGCCCAGCGAAAGATAGGGCTTGAAGCCCTGCCCGGTAGCGCGCCGGGTGAACACCTGAATCACCCCACCCAAGGCCTCGGAGCCATACAGGCTGGAGCGCGGCCCGCGCACCACCTCGATACGCTCGACCAGCGCCAGCGGGATGTCCTGCAGCGCCGCGGTACCGGAGGTGGCCGAGCCGATCTTGATACCGTCGATCAGCACCAGCACCTGCTTCTCGGTGCTGCCGCGCAGGTACAGCGAGGTGCTCTTGCCGCGCCCACCGTTGCTGACGATCTGCACGCCGGCCAGGCCGCGCAGCATGTCCGGCAGCGACTGCGCCTGGCTACGTTCGATGTCTTCGCGGGTGATCACGCTACTGGAGGCAATCGCCACCAGCGGGGTCGCGGTACGGGTGGCGGTGACCACCTGTTGATCAAGGTTGAGAGAGTTCGCCTGCACGGCAAAAGGGGAAAGGCTCAGCAGCACGGAAGCCGCCAGCCGCAAATCGGGCTTGCTCAAGTCGTCGTTCTCCGTCGCGCCACCCGCGCGACACTGCGGGAAATGGCCTTTGGAGAACGAACGGGAACGCGGCAGCCGCGCCCGGCGCCGCCCTCCGCAATGCCGTGGATTGCGACAGGCCGGTCTCCGGGCTCGTGAGTCAAGCCATGCGGCTTGCGGGCCGCGCCTTCCCATGCCGAAGCACAGTGGCGGGATGCGACCTTTGACTCACCTACCGTTGCGGGGGCAGCGCCGGAATGGTGTTGCGATCTACGCAGCACGCACCGGCTTCCCTGTTTCACCCCTCGACCGCATGCGGCGGGGGCACCTGAAGCAGGCGCGCAGCTTAGTGGCCGAGCCTTGCGTGGTCAAATCGGCTCAATGCCGTGGGGTAAAGCCTGCGGGCTTGCTGGCCAGCCAGTCGACGAAAGTGCGCAGGCGCTCATCGCCCAGCAGCGCCTCGCGACTGTTGTAGGTCAGCGCCAGCTCCTTCTCACTGAACAGCTTGTGGATCTGGTTGTGACAGGCGCGGCAGACCCACAGGGTGGCGGTGATACGCTCGCTCTTGGCGTAGCGCTTCTGCACATAGGGCTTGTCGTGCAGCGCCTTGGGGATCAGGTGGTGACGGGTCAGCGGCAGCGCTCTTTGGCACAGTTCGCAGACATCCGGCTGGGGAGGAAGGCGGATCACCTTCAGCGCTTGCGACAGAGGCTCAGACCATCGCCCAGCGGCAACAGGCTGAGATCGACGCGGCTGTCGCGCTTGAGCGCCCGGTTGAGCGACTGGATGGCGCGGGTGTCCTGGCTGTCCGGGCTCTGCTCCAGCACTCGCCCGCTCCACAGGGTGTTGTCGAACAGGATCAAGCCCCCCTGGCGTGCCAGCACCAGGGCATGCTCCAGGTACACCGGGTAATTGGCCTTGTCGGCGTCGATGAAGATCAGATCGAAGCTCTCACCCTGGCCGCCGCGCTCCAGCGCATTCAGGGTCTCCAGCGCCGGCGCCAGACGCAGCTCGATGCGCTCGCTGACCACACCCTCGTACCAGTAGCGCTCGGCAATGGCGTTGTACTCGCCAGGCAGGTCGCAGCAGATCAGACGGCCATCGGCCGGCATGGCCTGGGCCATGCACAGGGCGCTGTAGCCGGTGAAGGTGCCGACTTCGAGAATCTTGCGCGCCCCGCTGATCTGCACCAGCAGCGCCATGAACTGGCCCTGTTCGGGCGCCACCTGCCAGCGCGCCATGGGCAGCAGCGCGGTTTCCTCGCGCAGCCGCTTGAGCAGTGGCGACTCGCGCAGGGAGACATCCAGCAGATACTGGTAGAGCGCGTCGTCGAGGTTGATGGTGCGGTTGGTCACGGCTGCTGGGCCAGGTGACTCGGCGCCAGAACCCGTTTGGCGCCCAGGTAGCTCTTCTGCCAGTAGGCCTGGCTGAGGTAATCCAGGCGCACCGTGCCACCACTGGATGGAGCATGCACAAAGCGACCCTCGCCGACATAGATACCGGCATGACTGACCTGGCCACCGCCACTGGTGGCGAAGAACACCAGGTCGCCGCTCTGCAGCTGATCGCGCCCCACACTGGGCACGCGCAACTGGATCAGCTCGCGAGTCGAACGCGGCAGACTGATGCCGGCGGTGTTGCGGTAGACATAGCCGATCAGGCCACTGCAGTCGAAGCCGCTGTCCGGGGTGTTGCCGCCATAGCGATAAGGTGTGCCGACCAGACCGATGGCGCTGATCAGCACATCGTCGGCGCTGGCGTCGACCACGGGAAAAGGCGTGTAGTTTTGTTCGGAGGGAGGGTTACCGGCGCAAGCGGTGAGCAGCGCGGCGAGGGCAAGCAGGGTGAGGCGAGCCGTGAAGTGCATGGGCGGGCGTCCTGGCCGGGATGCGCCCTACTCTGCCGGCTCGCTGGCGCGGGCGCAAGCCCGCGAGGGTTTCAGCGGGACTGAGTGGTGGCTACGCTCTGCTCCGGCGCCAGGGCCAGAACGCGTTTGGCTTCCATGTAGCTGCGCTTCCAGTAGCTGTCTTCCAGGCTGTCCACCCGCACTCCGCCGCTGCGGCTGCTGCTGGAGTGGATGAACTGGTCATCGCCCAGGTAGATGCCGGCGTGGCTGACACGGCCACGGCCGCGGTTGTTGAAGAAGATCACGTCGCCCGGTTCCAGCTCGTCACGATCAACCAGCGGTGCATCCATGTTGATCATTTCGCGGGTCGAGCGCGGCAGCTTCATGCCAGCCTCTTCCTTGAACAGATAGCCGATGAAACCGCTGCAATCGAAGCCGGTCTTGATCGAGGTGCCGCCAAAACGATAGCGGGTGCCGACCAGGGACAGACCTTCGCTGAGGATGCTGTCCGCCAGCTGTGGCATTTCATAGGGCTTGTCATCGGTCAGTTCGGCCATGTCCTCATCGGACAGGAACTCGACCTCAGGTTGTGGCGCGACCACGCTGACTTGTGGCTGCGGCGCCTGGCTGGCGCAAGCGGCCAGCAGGACTGTGAGTGCAATGGGCACGAGGGGTGCGAAGCGCTTGAGCATGGGCACGACCGTGGCGAATAGTTATTTAATGGCCGGGGAATATGCCGTCTGCTTCGATGAATTGCAAATTCAATGCCCAGAAATGTGACTCAATAGTTCTGGCAAAACGTCTGAGGCTCTCGCCAATAGTCGGGCGTCAACCCAACGACTTATTTCGGTGCTCTGCGGGTTCACTTCTACCGTGAAACCCCCATTCCTGCTGGCTTCCACCAGGGGCTCGACTATGTAGGGGAAGCTCGCTGTAGTGCCCACGGCCAGCACCACATCGAAGCCCTGGCGCACCTGGTCATAAAGCCGACCAATGGCATCTTCCGGCAGCATTTCCTCGAACAGCACCACCGGCGGGCGCAACACGCCCCCACATTGGGCGCAGCGCGGGGGTAACGGCCTCTGCAGGTGCGCCGCCAGCTCCGGGGCTTCGGCCCCGCAGGACTGACAGAACAGCGGTGCCAGCTCGCCATGGATCTCGATCAGCCGCTCGGCCGGCGAGCCGGCGGCGCGGTGATAGCCGTCGATATTCTGGGTCAGCACCCAGCACTCGGGTTTGATCCGCTGCAGCGCGGCAATCGCCGCATGGCCGGCGTTGGGGCTGGCATTGAGGCAGGCGACGCCGAGCTGGGCCAGGTACTTCCAACACAGGGCAGGGTCGCGCTGCAGCATGGGGCCGGACAAAGCCGCCTCGATTGGCAGCCCCTCCTCGGTCAGGCCGTTGTACAGGCCGCCGAGGCCACGGTAGGTCGGCAGGCCGGAATCGGCGGAAAGCCCGGCGCCGGTAATGATCAGAATGCGCTCGGCGCGCTGGATGGCCTGGGCGACGCGGATGATGTCCTGCTGCATGGCTCTCCCTCCCGCATTGCGGCTTCTGCTTGAACGGTGGAAAGCCCTGCGGGCGCTTCCACGAACTGACGTGATGCGTAGGCTAGGTAGAGCGCAGCGAAACCCAGCGCAATACGCTTGGCCCGCGCAGGGTTTCGGCGCAAGGCGCCTCTACCCAGCCTACGTCCTGCGCAATAGCCTCGTCAGTGATTGACCGTGTAGGCCAGCATCATCGACAGCTGGCACAGCGGCCTGCCGCTCTGCTCCTGCCAATGATTGAACGCGGCCTGCACCGCGGCCAGGTCCTTCTGGCTGGTCGGCGCCTTGTCGATGATCTGCTGAGCCTTGAGCGCGGCGACCATGTCCTCGGTGGCGATAAAGGTGTCCTTGCCGGCCATGCGCAGCAGGCGCGGCGCCGACTGCCCGCCGAGCTGACTGCCGTGCTTGGCCAGGTATTTCCACAGCCCGACGATATCGCTCACAGGCCAGTCGGCGATCAGCGCACCAAAGCTGCCCTTCTCCTTCTGCACGTCGAGGACGAACTGGGCGTTGCGCGGCACGCTCTTGAGCTTGCCCAGGTGGCGAATCAGGCGCTCGTCCTGCATCAGCCGCTCCAAATGCTCGGCGCCCATCAGCACCACCTTTTCCGGATCGAAACCGAAGAAGGCCTGTTCGAACGCCGGCCACTTGGCATCCACCAGGCTGTGCTTGAGACCGGCGCGGAAGATGCGCTGGGAGATCAGTGACAGGTAACGGTCATCGCTGATCGCCCGCAACTCGGCATCCGACTTCGGCTGCGGCATGCGCGCGTCCAGGGCCGCGGCCGAACCGAAGCGGTTCAGGCAGTACTCGTGGATCCACTGGTAATCGCGCATGTTTCGTCCTTGAAGGCAGGTATCAGAGGCTCATCACGTCGAGGAAGCGCGGTGTGGCGCTGTCGTCGATCTTCAGGCTCTGGAAATCGAACAGGTTGCGGTCGGCCAGCTGCGACGGCACCACGTTCTGCAGGGCGCGGAACATGATCTCGGTGCGGCCGGGGCTCTTGCGCTCCCAGTCCACCAGCATCTCCTTGACCACCTGGCGCTGCAGGTTCTCCTGCGAGCCGCACAGGTTGCACGGGATGATCGGGAACTCCTTCATCACCGAGTAGGCCTCGATGTCCCTCTCCTGGCAGTAGGCCAGCGGGCGGATCACCACGTTACGGCCATCGTCGGACAGCAACTTGGGCGGCATGGCCTTCAGCGTGCCGCCGTAGAACATGTTGAGGAAGAAGGTTTCCAGGATGTCGTCGCGGTGGTGCCCGAGGGCCATCTTGGTCGCGCCGATCTCGTCGGCGTAGGTGTACAGAGTGCCGCGGCGCAGGCGCGAGCACAGCGAGCAGGTGGTCCTGCCTTCCGGGATCTTCTCCTTCACCACCGAGTAGGTGTCCTTCTCGATGATGTGGTACTGCACGCCGATGGATTCCAGATACGCCGGCAGCACATGCTCGGGGAAGCCCGGCTGTTTCTGGTCCATGTTCACCGCAACGATCTCGAACTTGATCGGCGCCACCTTCTGTAGATACAGCAGGATGTCGAGCATGGTGTAGCTGTCCTTGCCGCCGGACAGGCAGACCATGACCTTGTCACCGTCCTCGATCATGTTGAAATCGGCGATGGCTTCGCCGACCTGGCGACGCAGGCGCTTCTGCAGTTTGTTCTGGTTGACCGAGAGGGTGCTGGGCATGGTGCGGGGAAATCCGGGGGACGAAGGCGAAAAGCTGGCTATTTTACGCACAAAGGCGGGCCGCGACAGCCCGTGTTAGGCTCAGCCGATGAACAACGACCTCGACCCCGCCCTCGACCTCGCCGAACAACTCCATCAACTGCTGTGCAGCGAGCCGGCTGGCCTCAGCGAATTCCAGCTGATTCAGCGACTCAAGGCCCACCACTCTACGCACATCCCTCATCTGGGCCTGGACGACAAGCTGGTGCTGTTCCGCACCCACTTCCTGCTGTTCAACGCCCTCTACCGGCTGCGCGAGCGCTTGTGGCAAAGCCAGGCGGCCCACCTGCAGATCAGCCCATTATGCGTACAGCTCCAGCCCTGGCACCCCGGCTGCCAGGGATTGGCCGAACACGACCCACTGCGTGACTACTATCTCAATCTGGACAACCTGTACGGCACCACAGAAGACGACGTGGAAAAGCTGCTGGCCAGTTTCTGGACGCGCATGCAGGGCGGCGACGAGAAACGCGCGGCACTGGAACTGTTCGAACTGAACGACGGACAACCGCTCAAGCTCGCAACTATCAAGCAGCGCTACCGGCAACTGGTAAGCCAACACCACCCGGACCGTGGCGGTAGCACCAGCCGCCTGCAATCGATAAACCTGGCGATGGAAATACTTCAGCGTTATTACGGTTGATCTGCAGAGAGCAATTCACTCTAAAGCCACGGCTCACGCGGCCTTCAGCCTTCTCCTATACTGCGGCATACGGTCGCACTTAATTCGGCCCGCACCCGGCGACGCTGCTCACGCACACCGGGCGCTACCGCGGGGCGATCGACAATAAAAAGAGGAGGTGTCTGCATGATCCACCATGTTTGGGGGCTCTTCACCCATCCCGACCAAGAGTGGCAGGAGATTCGTGGAGAAGAAGAATCCATCAGCCACATGTACCTGACCCATGTCCTGATACTCGCTGCCATTCCCGCGCTATGTGCCTTCTTCGGTACAACCGAAGTGGGATGGCGCATTGGTGACGGGGCCGCAGTCAAGCTCACCTCAGCCAGTGCGCTACAGATGACCATCATGTCCTACCTGGCAATGCTCGCCGGCGTGGCCGTGATGGGCGCCTTCATCCACTGGATGGCGCGCACCTACGACTCCAACCCGAGCCTGACCCAGTGCGTGGTATTTGCCGCCTACTGTGCCACCCCGCTGTTCGTCGGCGGCGTCGCGGCTCTGTATCCAAGCCTGTGGCTGGGCATGTTCATCGGCACGGCAGCGATCTGCTACACGGTCTATCTGCTGTATGCAGGCATTCCGACCTTCATGAACATTCCGGCCGACGAAGGCTTCATGTTCTCCAGTTCGGTGCTGGCCGTGGGACTGGTGGTGCTGGTGGCGATGATTGCCTGCTCGGTCATCCTCTGGGGCTTCGGCGTGGGGCCTGTCTACACCAGTTGAGGCAACTGTTTGGAAACCCGGCCTGCCGCCACATGGAGCCGCCTTCGGGCGGCTTCGTGTTTTATCGGCTGCCGAGCCCCGGCATAATCGCCCCATGCCCGAATTGCTCCATGCCCGTGTCGAAGCCTGCTACCAGCTGGCCGAGGACTTCTTCAAACGCACCTTCCCTCGCCCCGAGGTCAGCTTCAAGCTGCGCGGGCAGAAGGCCGGCGTCGCGCATTTGCACGAGAACCTGCTGCGCTTCAACCCCAAGCTATACGCGGAAAATCGCGAGCACTTCCTCAAACAGACCGTGGCCCACGAAGTGGCCCACCTGGTGGCACACCAGCTGTTCGGCGGACGTATCCAGCCCCATGGCGAGGAATGGCAGCTGATCATGCGCGGGGTCTACGAGCTGCCGCCGGATCGCTGCCACAGCTACGACGTCGGCAGGCGCAAGGTCACCCGCTACCTCTACCTGTGCCAGTGCCCGGACGGCGAATTCCCCTTCTCCGCCCAGCGCCACAACCTGGTGCACAAGGGCCGCCGCTACTTCTGCCGGCGCTGTCGGGCGACCCTGGTGTTCAGCGGCGAGCAGCGGGTGGAATAGCCAGAACCGTAGCCCGGATGCAATCCGGGAGGCAGGCCGCATCTTTCGCGGATTTCACCTGGGCTAGCCGAGCACCTTGCTGGCCTTGAGCGCGGCGACCTGCTCCGCGTCGTAACCCAGCTCACGCAACACTTCATCGTTGTGTTCTCCCACAGCAGCACCGATATGTCGTGGTGGCTGCAGCCCGTCCGAGAAGCGGATCGGGCAGGCGATCTGCTGCTGCGCCGGCTTGCCCTCGCGCGGCACTTCGGTGACCACGCCGCGTGCCCTGAGTTGGGGATGTTCGACCGCCTCGGACAGCTTGAGTACCGGCTCGACACAGGCGTCCACCTCGGCAAAGCGCTGCTGCCATTCGGCCAGGTCATGCTTCTCCACTTCGATGGCGATCTCGTTCTTCAGCCGTTCCTGATCCTTGGGCGAAAGCCCGAGGGCAGCCAGCTCCGGACGACCAAGCGCGGCACAGAACTGCTGCATGAACTGAGGTTCCAGACTGCCCACCGACAGCCAGCGGCCGTCGCGGGTGCGGTAGTAGTCGTAGAAACTGCCACCATTGAGCACCTGGTTCTGCATGTCCGGCTCCACCCCTGTGGCCAGGAATCCGGCCCCGGCCATGGCGTTAAGGCTGAACGCGCAGTCGGTCATGCTGATGTCCACCTGCTGGCCCTGCCCCGTGCTTTGCCGGGCAATCACTGCAGCGAGCAGGCCGATCACCCCATGCAGCGAGCCGCCGGCGATATCCGCCACCTGCACGCCAAGCGGCAACGGGCCGCTGTCGCGGCGTCCGGTGTAGCTGGCCAGGCCGCTCAGGGCCAGGTAGTTGAGGTCATGACCGGCGCGATCCTTGTACGGCCCGGTCTGCCCGTAGCCGGTGATGGAAACGTAGATCAGCCGAGGGTTGATCGCCTTGAGCGCCTCATAGCCAAGCCCCAGCTTGTCCATCACCCCTGGGCGGAACTGTTCCAGGACGATGTCGTACTCGGCCACCAGACGCCTGACCACCTCCAGCGCCTCGGGCTTTTTCAGGTCCAGGGCCAGGCAGCGCTTGTTGCGATTGAGATAGGCGTGGCTGGCGGAAACACCCTCCACATGGGGCGGCAGCACCCGCACCAGATCGACTCGACTGGGCGATTCGATGCGTAGCACCTCGGCGCCCATGTCGGCCAGCAACAGCGAGGCGAACGGCCCCGGCAACAGGGTGGAGAAATCCAGGACTTTCAGCGAGGACAGCGGGCCTTTCATCGTCAGCTTCCAGTGCAATGCGTCTGCGGCAGGTTAGCCCCGAGCTTCGCCCGCGCTCAATGACCCTTGCGCTCGGCGCCATTGACCCAATCGGCCATCAGGCAATGCCTTCGCGATGGAGAAAGGCCTGGAGAAAGTCGATAAAGGCCAGCACCTTGCCGGTGGCCCGCCGGTGGCTCGGATAGACCGCCAGAATCTGCGGGCCAAAAGCGTCCGGGTCGATCACATAGTCGCTCATCAGCTGCACCAGGCGCCCATCGGCCAGGTACGGCGCCGCGCTCCACAATGGTGTGTGCAACACCCCACAGCCGGCCAGGGCGCTGGCCAGCAGCAGGTCGTAATTGTCGCTCTGCAGACGCGGGTCGCGCGGATGAGCCAGGCTGATGCGCAGGCCATCGCGTTCCACGTACCAGGTGCTCTTGTCCAGGGCCGGATGCTGGTACATCAACCAGTCGTGTTCGTCGACGTTATCCGGGGTCAGGGCCGGCAGCGACCGCTGCACATAAGCCGGGCTGGCACAAAGGGCGATGCGGTTCTGCCCGACCATCCGGGCAATCAGGCCTGGCAGATCACTGGGGCCCTCACGCAGGGCCAGGTCGTAGCCGGCCTCGACCAGATCGACGAAATCGTCGCTCAGGTCCACGCGCAGGCGGATCTGCGGATATTCGACCAGAAACCCGGCGCACACCCGGTCGAGAAAGGCCCGGCCAAAGGCCAGCGGCGCGGTGATACGCAAACTGCCCTGCAGGCCGTGCTGCAACTGGCCGATTTCCTCGCCGGCCTCATGCAGGCGTTGCAGCACCTGGCGGGCAGTTTCCAGATACAGGCGCCCGGCCTCGGTCAGCACGATGCGCCGGGTGCTGCGCTCGAACAATGCGGCGCCCAGCTCCCGCTCCAGGTGGCCGACGGCCTTGGTCAGCGCCGAGGGCGTCTTGCCCAGCAGCTCCGCCGCACGACTGAAACTGCCCTGCTCCGCCGAGGCGACGAACATGCCGAGAGCGCTGAACTTGTCCATGGAGTTTTTCCTGACAGGCAAAAGAATTTTGCTCGAACAGGCCGTTCTGCCCGCTCGCCACGCTCGTTAGTCTCCCTGCCAACTCAAGAAAAACAAGGGGTCTGCAGTGAAAAGAGTATTGCTTGCGAGTGCGCTGGCTTTTTCCTCGATGGAAGCCATGGCCGCCGCCGATCTGGTGCTGTTCAACGGCAAGGTATTTACCGCCAACCCCAAGCAGCCGATGGTGCAAGCCATCGCCGTGGAAAACGGCAAGATCCTCCAAGTGGGCAGCGACGCCACTATCAAGGCCCTGGCAGATAGCGACACCCAGCTGGTCGACCTGGCGGGCAAAGCCATGCTGCCAGGCCTGATCGACACCCACTCGCACGCCGTGTTCGGCGGCCTGGAGCTGGCCGCAGCCAATATGGAAGACGAACTGGTCAGCGTCGCCGAGCTGGAACAACGCCTGCGCGGCTGGCAGGCCGATGGCCGCGCGGTGCACGGCGACGTGCTGCAGGTCGGCGGCATGAACTCCGGCGCCTGGGCCCAGGCCGAAGCCATGGGCCAGCGCTTCAACCAGGGTGAGTGGCAACAGCTGCCTGTCGTCTTCGTCGGCAGCGACCACCACACCGCCTGGGCCAATAACGCCATGCTCAAGCGCGCCGGCATCGACAAGGCACTGGTGGCCAGCCTGCCCAAGGGCGAGCGCGACACCATCGGCCTGCTGCCGAACGGCGAACCCAATGGATTTCTGGTCGACGCCGGCTGGGACCGGGTCGCCAGCGTGCTGCCGGCGGTCAGCCCGGAAGAACTGCTGCGCGGCGCAGAAGCAGCGGTACAGCTGAACAACAGTCTGGGCATCACCGCCTGGATGGACCCGGCGTCCAACGCCGCGCCGGGCGAGGCGGTGTTCGACCTCAAGCCCACCGAGAAAAGCGTCGGCGTGCTACCGGCCTACAAGGCCCTGGCCGAGAAAGGCGGCCTGAATGCCCACGTCGCCGCCCTGCTGGTGGCCAACCCGAAAAGCCGCCCGGCCGATCTGGACGTACTGGACAAGGTGCGCCAGCAGTTCGCCAACGTGCCCAACCTGAGCCTGCCGGGCATCAAGATCTTCGCCGACGGTGTACTGGAATTCCCGGCGCAGAGCGCGGCGCTGATCGACCCGTACACCAACTCGCACAAGCAGGGCGAGCTGCTGATCGATCCGGCGCACTTCGGCGAGCTGGTCAGCGCCGCCGATGCCCGTGGCTGGCTGGTGCATGTTCACGCCATCGGCGACCGCGCCGTGCGCGAATCGCTCAATGGTTTCGAGCAGGCGCGCAAGGACCGGCAGAGCGGCATCAGCCACTCGATCACCCACCTGCAGCTGGTCAACCCCAAGGAATTCGCGCGCTTCAAACCGCTCAACGTGATTGCCTCGATGCAACTGCTGTGGGCCGCCGGTGACGAATACACCCTGGACCTGGTCAAGCCCTACGTCAGCGCCTTCGCCTTCCGTTACCAGTACCCGGCGCACTCGCTGCTGGCCAATGGCGCGACCATCGCCGGCGCCAGCGACTGGCCGGTGTCCACGCCCAACCCCTGGCTGGCCATCGCCCAGGCGTCGACCCGCGAGGGCGACAAGGGCGTGCTCAACGCCGGCGAACGCCTGGACCGCGAGACCATGTTCTACGCCTACACCCTCAACGCCGCACGCACCATCGGCCTGGAACAGAGCATCGGCTCGCTGGAAACCGGCAAACAGGCCGACTTCGTGGTGCTCGACCGCGATGTGTTCAGCGTCGACGACAAAGCCCTGGGCGACACCCAGGTGCTGGAGACCTGGTTCGCCGGCCGCCAAATCTACGCCCCCGCGCAATAACAACCAGCTCCACCGCTGTGCCAACCCTCGGTTCTGCCGAGGTTGGCGAAGCCTTGCCGCCTATCTGCCACAACAACCACAACACAGAGAAGCACACATGCAACGTTCGACCACCCTCCTCCTCGCCACCCTGGCCTTGACACCCCTGAGCAGCCAGGCCGTGCCGCTCAACGACGACTTCTTCGTCGCCATCGACCTCAACCTGGCCAGCGACTACCGCACCCGCGGCATCTCGCAAACCCAGGGCGACCCCGCCGCCCAGGCCGGCGCCACCCTGGCCCACAGCAGCGGCCTGTACGCCGGCATGTGGACCTCCAACGTCGACTTCGGCTACGGCCTCAAGACCCGTCAGGAAGTGGACTACTACGCCGGCTGGTACTGGCAAGCGACCGAAGAAGTCAGCCTCGACCTCGGCTACATCAAGTACGCCTACCCCAAGGAGAGCCAGTTCAACCAGAGCGAGGCCTACGCCATCCTCAACGCCTACGGCTTCAAGGCCGCGGCCTACTACTCCAACGACCTGGGCAACTTCGTCGGTGAAGACCAGGACAGCCTCTACACCTGGATCGGCTACGAAACCCAGCTGCCGCTGGAGATTGGCCTGGATCTGCGTTATGGGCGCATGGACCTGAAAGACCCGATCTTCTGGTCCGGCAGCGGCCACTCCCGCGAGTCCTACCGTGAGTGGGAAGCCAAGCTGACCCGCGACTTCGCCGGCGTGACCTGGGGCCTGAGCTATGTCGACACCGATCTCTCGGAGAACGAGTGCATGAGCAACTACGGCTTCACCGATGTCTGCACCGCCACCGTGGTGGCCAGCGTGAGCAAATCCTTCTGAGGATTGGCGGGCCACTGTACTGGCCTGCCCTCGCACAACTGTATGGGCGATTTGAAAGCCATCTGCGGATTGCGCCGCCCGCCTGGCGGCGTAATCTGGCGGCTCCTGCCTGGAGCCGTTGATGAGACCCGCCGACCTGTTTCGCCTGTTGCTGCTTGCTGCCATCTGGGGCGCCAGTTTCCTGTTCATGCGCATCGCCGTGCCGGTGCTGGGCAGCCTGCCCACCGCCTTCTTCCGTGCCAGCCTCGGCGCCCTCGGCCTGCTGGCCTTCCTTTTATTGTTGCGCCCGGTGTGGAACTACCGGGGCAAGTTCCGCGCCTGCCTGCTGCTGGGGGTGATCAACGCCGGCCTGCCCTCGGTGATGTACTGCCTGGCTGCGCTGGTGCTGCCGGCGGGTTATTCGTCGATCTTCAATGCCACCACACCGCTGATGGGCGTGTTGATCGGCGCGCTGTTCTTCAGCGAAAGAATGACCACCAGCAAGGCCGCCGGGGTCGCCATCGGCCTGTTCGGCGTGGCCGTACTGACCCGCACCGGCCCAGTGGCTTTCGACCTGCCCCTGCTGCTCGGCGCGGCCGCCTGCCTGGTGGCTACCACCTGCTACGGTTTCGCCGGCTTTCTCACCCGCAACTGGATCGGCCCGCTGGGCCTGGACAACCGCCTGGTGGCCCTCGCCAGCCTGCTCGGCGCCAGCCTGTTCCAGTTGCCGCTGTTCGCCGGCAGCCTGGCCTGGCAACCGCCGGCCAGCTGGGGCGGGCCGGCGCTCTGGCTGTCGCTGACCGGGCTCGGCCTGGTCTGCACCGCCTTCGCCTACGTCCTGTACTTCCGCCTGCTGGCCGACATCGGCCCGATCAAGGCCAGCACCACCACCTTCCTGATCCCGCCCTTCGGCGTGCTATGGGGCGCCCTGCTGCTGGGCGAACCGCTGTCCTGGGACTACCTGCCGGGCTGCGTGCTGATCGGTCTGGCACTGTGGCTGGTGGTACGACAGCCGCGTATCCAGGCCAGCAGCCGCACCGCCTGAGGTCATGCATGGCTTTTTAAGTGCAATTTTTATGATTCAAGTGCGCAATATTATTAGTTTGTCTTAACAAAGCCTGCCGAACACACTACGCCAGCCAGCAAGGCGCACCAACCAAGTGCAATTGCATGCCTGCCGCCCGATTTCGTGCAGCAGCCCAGACTCGCGCAATGTTGATCGACCATGACTACCCCGCTGTCCCTGCTCAACCGGCTTGCGGGCCTCGCCCCGGCCGTAGCACCAACTCGCCCCCGCGAGTGGCTGCGCATCACCCTCGGCGTCGCGTCGGGGCTTTCCCTCAGCCTACTGCTCAGCCTGCAATTGTTTCCGGAACAGACCCTTATCCACCTGCTGGGGCCACTGGCCGCCACCGCTGTGCTGCTGTTCGCAGTGCCGTCAGGCGCCTTGGCGCAGCCCTGGTCGGTACTGGTCAGCTACCTCAGCGTGTCGGCACTGGCGATTGCCGTGCAGCAGCAGCTGGGCTATTCGCTGCTGGCCTGCGGCCTGACCCTGGGTTTGAGTGCGCTGACCATGAGTGTGCTGCGCTGCCTGCATCCGCCAGCCGGCGCCCTGTCGCTGTGCGTACTGCTGAGCGATGAGCTCATCCGCCAGCAGGGTTTCCTCTTGCTGTTGCCGATCCTCGGCACGGTCACCTGCCTGCTGGTGTGCGCGCTGATCTACAACAACCTCACCGGTGTGCGCTATCCCAAGCGTGCCGAACGTGCGGACCTGCATCACACCCGCGACCCATTGCCGGACTACCGGGTAGGTATCGCCGAGGTCGACCTCGACCATGCCCTGGAAGATTTCGGCGAGTTCGTCGACATCACCCGCGATGATCTGGCCCAACTGATCCATGCCACCGAGCGTCATGCCCTCAAGCGCAACATGGGAAACCTGCGTGCCGCGCAGATCATGTCCCGCGACCTGCGCTGGGTAACGCCGCAGACCACCCGCGAGCAGGCCCTGGAGCTGCTGCACCAGCACCGTCTGCGCAGCCTGCCGGTGCTCGACACGCAACAGCAGCTGGTCGGCCTCGTCAGCCTGGTGGATCTGATCGGGCCGGCGCACCGCCCACGCTGGCGAGTATGGCGACGGGAGCGCAGCGTGACGGTGGCGCAACGGATGAGCAGCCCGGTGCGTCATGTCGACGGCCAGGCGCATGTGGTCGAGCTGATCCCCCTGCTATCCAGCCAGGGCCTGCACTGCCTGCCGGTGCTGGAGCAAGGCAAGCTGGTCGGCATCATCACCCAGACCGACCTGATCGCCGCCCTGCAGCGCGAGGTGCTGGAGCGCCTCTAAAGGATGGGGTCCCAGCGCTGCGACCAGTCGCTGTCGGCGCTGGCCACCCGGCGCAGGCCGTCGAACGCCTGCAGCAGCGCGGGTGATACCCGCTCGCGGGCGTACACCAGGTAGACCGGGTAGATGAACTCCGGGGCCTGCTCCACCAGCTCCAGCAGACCGTGATCCAGGTAGCTCTGCACCACACGGCGACGGAAGTAGCCGCTGCCGCCCACATCGAGGATGTACTGCAGGGCCAGCGGGCCAAGGTTGAAACTCACCGTCGCCCGGGCATGGCCAGGCAATGCCGCGTGGTGCCTCTGGCGGAAATCCTCACCCCAGTCGACGAACACATAGGGGGTTGGCTGGCGCGGATTGCGTACCTGCACCAGCCGCTCCTCCATCAGCAACTCCACCTGCAGCCCCGGCCAGTACAGCGGCTGGTACACCAGAATCGCGTCCAGCCCGCCTTGCTCCAGGCGCCGCAGCAGGTCGCCGCCATCGCCGATATGGCTGTGTACCGCGGGAGCGTTCATGGCCTGGCGCACTTCGCAGACCCACTTGAGCATCAGCGGATTACACAGGCTCGGCTCGGCGCCGATATGCAGGATCTCGGCGCAGTCTTCCGGCAGCGGCAGCTCCTGCTGCGCGGCGTCCCAGGCCAGCACCATGCGATTGGCGAAATCGACGAAGGCTTCGCCATTGGGCGTCAGCTTGGCGCCGGAGCGATTGCGTACGAACAGGCTGCAGTTGAGCTGACTTTCCAGGCTCTGGATACGCGCGGTGACGGCGGTCTGGGTCAGGTGCAGGCGCTCCGCCGCACCCACGAAGCTGCCGCAGCGGACGATTTCGAGAAAGGTACGGGCCAGGTCGACGGACATCGGAATTACCGCACTGCGCAGGGAGCGCGAGTATAGCGCCCGAGGTCGTCGAACTTGCCCGTATCGGGAATTACTGCTGCAGCTCCTGCTCGGTGAACAGGTCGCTGAACAACATGCTCGATAGGTAGCGTTCACCCGAGTCCGGCAGCACCACGACTATGGTCTTGCCCTGCATGTCCGGCTTCTCGGCCAGGCGCACGGCGGCGGCCATCGCCGCTCCGCAGGAAATGCCGCAGAGGATGCCCTCTTCCTGCATCAGGCGCAGGGCCATGGCCTTGGACTCTTCATCGGTGACCTGCTCGACGCGGTCGACCACGGACAGGTCGAGGTTCTTCGGCACGAAGCCGGCTCCAATGCCCTGGATCTTGTGCGGGCTGGGCTTGATCTCTTCTCCGGCCAGGGCCTGGCTGATCACTGGCGACGACACCGGCTCGACAGCCACCGAGAGAATCGGCTTGTGCCGGCTGTTTTTGATATAGCGCGACACACCAGTGATGGTACCGCCGGTGCCGACGCCTGCCACCAGCACATCGATAGCGCCATCTGTGTCATTCCAGATTTCCGGGCCGGTGGTCTTTTCATGAATGGCCGGGTTGGCCGGGTTGTCGAACTGCGCCGGCATGAAATATTTGCTCGGGTCGGAAGCGGCGATCTCGCCGGCCTTCTCGATGGCACCCTTCATGCCCTTGGCCGGCTCGGTCAGCACCAGTTCGGCGCCCAGGGCCTTGAGCACCTTGCGCCGCTCCAGGCTCATCGAGGCCGGCATGGTCAGCAACAGCTTGTAGCCACGGGCGGCGGCGACGAAGGCCAGACCGATACCGGTGTTACCGGAAGTCGGCTCGACCAGGGTCATGCCCGCCTTGAGCACGCCGCGCGACTCGGCGTCCCAGATCATGTTGGCGCCGATGCGGCACTTGACCGAATAGCCCGGGTTTCTGCCCTCGATCTTGGCCAGGATGGTGACACCCTTCGGCCCCAAACGATTGATCTGCACCAGCGGCGTGTTGCCGATGGACTGGGCGTTGTCGGAATAAATACGGCTCATGATCCTTGTCCTTGTCGATACCCGGGCCAGACAGCCTAAATCCGCCTGACGGGATCGTCCAGCGCACACAGATCGAACTCCACGCGGCGCCGCGCAGTCCCAGCTCAGACGAGCCCATCAATGGAGCGCCGGATGAAACGCCGCTACAGCACCCCCTTGGCAATCCTGCTCGGCCTGGTGGTATTGCTGGTCGCGCTGCACCTGTGGCTGCCCTATCTGATTCGCGACTACCTCAACGAGAAGCTTGCCGACATGGGCGATTACCGCGGCCATGCCGTCGACGTGGACCTGGCCTGGTGGCGCGGCGCGTATCGCATCAACGGCCTGCTCATCGAAAAGGCCGATGGCGAGGTACCGGTACCGCTGCTCGACGCCCCCGGCATCGACCTTGCGGTGAGCTGGCGCTCGCTGTGGGACGACCACGGCGTAGTGGCGCGGGTGATCTTCGAGCGCCCCGAACTGAACTTCGTCGACGGTGGCGAACGCAGCGAAGACAGCCAGACCGGTGCCGGCGTGGACTGGCGCGAGCAGTTGGAAAAGCTGCTGCCCATTACCCTCAACGAAGTGCGAGTGGTGGACGGCCAGGTCAGCTTCCGCAACTTCACTTCGCAGCCGCCAGTGAACCTGCAGGCCGATAACGTCAACGCCAGCCTGTACAACCTGACCAACGTTGCCGATGACAATGGCCAGCGCGTGGCGCGCTTCGAAGGCCAGGCGCGGTTGCTGGGCCATGCGCCGCTGGAAGCCACGGCGGTATTCGACCCGTTCGAAAACTTCGAGGACTTCGAATTCCGCGTGCGCGCCACCGACATCCAGCTACGCCAGCTCAATGACTTCTCCGGGGCCTACGGCAAGTTCGACTTCAATGCCGGCCACGGTGATGTGGTGATCGAAGCCAGCGCCGAGGAAGGCCAGCTCAGCGGCTACATCAAACCGCTGCTGCGCGATGTCGACGTATTCAACTGGCAGCAGGACGTGGAGGACGAGGACAAGGGCTTCTTCCGCTCGATCTGGGAAGCATTGGTCGGCGGCAGCGAAACGGTGCTGAAGAACCAGCAGAAGAACCAGTTCGCTACCCGCGTGGAGCTGTCCGGCAGCGTGCGCGACCAGGATGTCAGCCCGTTCCAGGCCTTTATCGCCATCCTGCGCAACGGCTTTGTGCAGGCCTTCAACGCCCGCTACGAGAACGATCCGCCTAGCTCGTGACTTCGTCGCTGAAGATGGCCTCGATGGGCTGGCCGAACAGGCGGGCGATGCGAAAGGCCAGAGGTAGGCTGGGGTCGTATTTGCCGGTCTCGATGGCGTTCACGCTCTGCCGCGAAACCCCCAGCTGCGTGGCCAGATCCTGCTGGCTCCAGCCACGCTCGGCGCGCAACTCGCGCAGACAATTGTGCATGGCGCCTCCTCAGGCGTACTGCCGACGCAGCAGCGCCACGATTGGCGCATAAGCGGCCCAGAACGCCGGGAAGGCGAGAATCACCGGGAAGCGCGGCCAGCCGGCGTACTGTTCGAGAAAGCCCCAGGCACTGAGCAGGCCCACCACCAGCCCGCCGGCCAGCATCGCCGCACGCGACATGAGAAAACGCAGGAACTCGTCCGGCTCGCTGCGCAGGTAGCGGTCGAACACATAGAGCATCGCCAGCAAGGGCAGCGCCGGCGATGCGGCGGCCAGTACGCGCAATGCATAGGGCAGCCGCTGCAGGTCGATGCCCCAGCTGATCATGCACACCAGCACGGCATACACCGTCATCAGAATGGAACAGGAAATCACGTAACGGCGGGCGGCAGCATTCATGGCGGACTCCAGAATCAATGTAAAGCAAACTTAACACTTGCCCTCGCGCAATGTAAAGCATGCTTGTCACTTGCAAGCCTTCTGCAACCTGCGTCAGCGTGACCCGCCATTCAGTGACTGAATGCCGCGTATTCGTTCACAGTCCGCCAGGGTGCGGGGTATAGTCGGGCTTTCCGTTTTCGCCGTGCCGGGCGCAGCCCGCGCGTTACCGTTCGAGGAACACAAGATGAAGTTCGAAGGCACTCAGTCCTACGTCGCCACCGACGACCTCAAGCTCGCGGTCAACGCCGCCATCACCCTGCAGCGCCCGCTGCTGGTCAAAGGCGAGCCAGGCACCGGCAAGACCATGCTCGCCGAGCAGCTCTCGGAAGCCTTCGGCGCCCGCCTGATCACCTGGCACATCAAGTCCACCACCAAGGCCCACCAGGGCCTGTACGAGTACGACGCGGTCAGCCGCCTGCGTGATTCGCAGCTGAACTCGGAGAAGGTTCACGACGTTCGCAACTACATCAAGAAGGGCAAGCTGTGGGAGGCCTTCGAGGCCGAGGAGCGGGTAATCCTGCTGATCGACGAGATCGACAAGGCCGACATCGAGTTCCCCAACGACCTGCTGCAAGAACTCGACAAGATGGAGTTCTACGTTTACGAGACCGACGAGACGATCAAGGCCAAGCAGCGCCCGATCATCATCATCACCTCGAACAACGAGAAAGAACTGCCGGACGCCTTCCTGCGCCGCTGCTTCTTCCATTACATAGCCTTCCCCGACCGCGACACCCTGAAGAAGATCGTCGACGTGCACTACCCGAACATCAGCGGCGAGCTGGTGGCCGAGGCGCTGGACGTGTTCTTCGACGTGCGCAAGGTGCCGGGCCTGAAGAAGAAGCCGTCCACCAGCGAGCTGGTCGACTGGCTGAAGCTGCTGATGGCCGACAACATCGGCGAAGCCGTGCTGCGCGAACGCGATCCGACCAAGGCCATCCCGCCACTGGCCGGAGCCCTGGTGAAGAACGAGCAGGACGTGCAGCTGCTCGAACGCCTGGCCTTCATGGCCCGCCGCGCCGGGCGCTGAGGCTTATCTCCCCTCTCCTACCGGGAGAGGGGCCGGGGGTGAGGGATCAGCGGGCCGCTGCGAGTTGCCTAAAGCCCCCTCTCCCTAACCCTGGCTACGCGCCCCGCTCCAAGGGGAGAGGGGATTGTCCGTACATCCCGAGAGGTCCGCAGCCATGCTGCTCAACCTGTTCAATGAAATGCGCGCGGCCAAGGTGCCGGTGTCGGTGCGCGAGCTGCTCGACCTGATCAACGCGCTCAAGCACAACGTCGTGTTCGCCGACATGGACGAGTTCTACTTCCTGTCGCGGGCCATTCTGGTCAAGGACGAGCGTCACTTCGACAAGTTCGACCGGGCCTTCGGCGCCTACTTCAAGGGCCTGGAAAACCTCAACGAGCACATCGAGGCCCTGATCCCCGAGGACTGGCTGCGCAAGGAATTCGAGCGCCACCTGACCGACGAGGAACGCGCGCAGATCCAGTCCCTCGGCGGCCTGGACAAGCTGATCGAGGAGTTCAAGAAACGCCTCGAAGAGCAGAAGGAGCGCCACGAAGGCGGCAACAAGTGGATCGGCACCGGCGGCACCAGCCCGTTCGGCTCCGGCGGTTACAACCCCGAGGGCATCCGCGTCGGCGACGCCGGCAAGCGCCAGGGCAAGGCCGCCAAGGTGTGGGACCAGCGCGAGTACAAGAACCTCGACGATCAGGTCGAACTGGGCACGCGCAACATCAAGGTGGCCCTGCGCCGCCTGCGCAAGTTCGCCCGCGAAGGCGCGGCGGAAGAGTTCGACCTCGGCGGCACCATCGACCACACGGCCAAGGACGGTGGCCTGCTCAATATCCAGATGCGTCCGGAACGCCGGAACACCGTGAAACTGCTGATCCTGTTCGACATCGGCGGCTCGATGGATGCGCATGTGAAGGTCTGCGAGGAGCTGTTCTCGGCGTGCAAGACCGAGTTCAAGCACCTGGAGTACTTCTACTTCCACAACTTCATCTACGAGAGCGTGTGGAAGAACAATCTGCGCCGCACCAGCGAACGCTTCTCCACCAACGACCTGCTGCACAAGTACGGCCCGGACTGGAAAGTGGTGTTCGTCGGCGACGCGGCCATGGCGCCCTACGAGATCACCCAGGCCGGCGGCAGCGTCGAGCACTGGAACGAGGAAGCCGGTTACATCTGGATGAAGCGCTTCATGGACAAGTACAAGAAGCTCATCTGGATCAACCCCTACCC
>JAYQUJ010000070.1:0-21800 GCA_038147895.1 Pseudomonas sp. | reverse complement strand
CACGAAGACTAAGCAGGAAAGCAGAGAGCGTAAGTTGGGCGGCTTCGAAGCGGAAATGGAGAAGCTGCAGCGTGAGTCGCGGGTACAGGTATCGGCGCTGACCTCGTCTCTGTCCAGTTCGAGACCGGACAAGGAATATATTCAGGGATTGGGACTACAAGAAGTGCCCTTACCCAATCGAGCCTCCCCAGCGCAGCCCGATTCCCAGGCCCAGCAACGCACCGACTCTTTCAAGTCCATGGAGAACAAGGCGCACTCGCTCAATCCGTCGGCCAGTGTCGGTGAGGCGTCACAGAGTGGACGCAAGGCATTCAGCGGAATGGTGGTCGACATGGACGACCACCACATCCTGCAGAAGATCGGCCAAACCAATGAGTTCGTTATTCATGACCGCCGTGATTGCGATCCGAACCGCACCTACCAGATCGGCAAGAGCACCGCGATCGTCCATGAGAAAGGTATAGAGGACCTAGCGCGTAACCTGGCTCCCAAACTGGAACAGGATGCAGGCCTGAGCAAGGCGGTGCGCCGGTGAGCTATTTCCATGAAGCGGGCTGCTACGCAGACGCCACGGTGCTCGCCGACATACGTCGTGAACTCCAATCAACAATCGGCGAATTCTTCTCCGAGCTCATCTGAGGCCCGCTGCGATGCCGTTCGTTGCCGACGTTCCACCACCTACCCTGAGCGAACCGGTTACCTGCTCGATCATGGCAGCCGTGAAGTACGAGTTGCCGGTGAACATCGTGCTGGCCGTTTCCGCGCAGGAGAGCGGCAAGCCTGGCCAGTGGGTACGCAACCGCAACGGGACCTACGACGTGGGCCCCATGCAGTTCAACACGACCTATCTGCGAGAGTTGTCGCGCTATGGCATCACTCCCGAGGATGTGGCGAAAGGCGGCTGCTACTCCTATGACCTGGCCGCCTGGCGTATCCGCGGCCATGTGCGCAACGACAGTGGCGACCTCTGGACGCGTGTGGCCAACTACCACTCGCGTACGCCCACAATCAATGCGCGCTACCGCCAGCTCATCATGCGCCGCGCGACCTACTGGGCCGATTGGCTAGATGAGCGTTTCGCCACACAACAGGTCGAGCAACACTCGGTATTCTCTGCCGCACCCGTTGCAACCACTGTCACTACTACCGAGGTAAAGCCATTGGTGCAGCACCCTCCCGCACAGCGGGATGCCACTCCGGGGGCGGCAGAGGCATCCGCTTATGTGCCCCGGCGCCTCCTGGCGGGGAGCAATTAGAGTCGAGTGACACTACACGGAGCCCAACGCCGGAAACGCTCGCAAGGGAACACAACGGATTGGGATTAGCCCGGAAACGACCACAAGGAATGTTCGATTGAAAAGACCAAGCGCCGGTGCCAGCGCATTTTTTACGCAAACGACTCCTCGCTACCTCAAGAGCATCGTGCGACCACGCCTAAGCTCGCTCCCCCCCCTATTGCTCGGGCTCTGCATACTTTTACCTGTCACCGCTTCTCCGCTTCACGCCAAGGAGTTATCCATGAAAAACGATCAAAGTCAGTACCAACCCTATACCCCTGGCATGGAGTTGCCCGAAGGTGTGTTTCCGCCAATGCCGGGGTATACCCATGCAGACTTGATTGCCGCGGCGTGCCAGCGTGTTGAAGCTTTGATGAAAGCTAGCAACGTTGATTCGACCCTAGCTCGTGAGTCTCTGATTGCTTTGGCCGATCAGCTGAATCAGGTGCTTGAGTCACAAAATGTGGAATATCAGATTGCAACCTGGTACCAGAAACCCTACGACACGTCTGTCGGTCGCATCGAGAGCGTCACCGCGATGGCAGAGAGTTTTGGTGCCCTGGCTGTGCACGCGGCTACAGACTCCCTCAAGGGCTCCCCTCTTCTACACAAAAATGATGACTTCTTGCGTAGCTACATCACTGCTGCCGGTGATGGCATCCATGACCTGATTGCGACCCTAAATACTCCCGGTGCCTGAAGTGGCCCTATAGGAGATCGTGCAGTACGCATGATCTCTGACTGACTTGGATAACGATTCACAAGGATGTGACATGAGTGATGCATTGCGCTTCACGGTGTATTTCGACGGAACCGGCAATAACAAAGACCTGAATACCCCCGAGGGCACCCACACCAATGTGGCCCGCCTCTACGAACTGGATACCGCCAAGGGCACCAACCTGGCACGTAATTCAGGGCATGCACCCGAGCAGTACGATATTCATGAGTGCTCCGGGCAGTCGGAGAAGGTCTATTTCGACGGAGTTGGCAGCCAGGCCAGCATTTCGGCACGTTCCGTTTTAGAGGGCGGCACTGGACTAGGCGGGCAAGAGCGTATCGACCAAGCCTACGACGCCATCGTAGCCTTCCACAATAAGTACCCGGACCAGAAGGTCGACGTAAACATCGTCGGCTTCAGCCGTGGCGCGGCGCAGTCACGCGCGCTGGCCAATGAGTTCATCGAGCGCGGCGTGCCGAAGCTCGATGGCCAGGGCCTACCCACCGGTGATTTCCTGATTCCGCCAGGCCAAGCCCATGTGAACAAACTGGGCATTTTCGACACCGTGGCCTCCTATGGTAACGCGATGTCCGATACCCATTGGGGCAAAAATCTGGAAATTGGCAAGAACGTCGATTCGACCACCCACCTGGTGGCGATGAACGAGTACCGCGATACCTTCCGCCTGACCAGTGCCCTGCGCAACGATGATAATTCGCGCATCGAAGAACTTAAGTTTGCTGGTGCACACTCGCAGGTGGGCGGAGGCTATCGCAATGACGTGCTCGCAGCCGGGCCGCTGGCAGTGATGTACGACCGCTTGCAATCGGCGGGTATCGAAATGCAGCCGATGCAGCAAGAAGACGTGCAGCGCATCGAACAATACAACGAGGTAATCAAAAGCCCAGATAAGGTTCAGGAGGCGCTGATCGATTCACGCCTGAAAGCAGGCAACGAGGCTTTCACCCGAGGCGCAGATGGTTCGTTGCAGACGGTCAACAACACACCGTTTCCGATGGAACGAGGCACAGTCAATATCTTCGACCGTCAGAGCCGCCCCTTCGAGCATGAGGCCAACGGGCGCGGTGTCATCTTTGAGAATGACGCTTCGCTCAGCAAAACTGGCCTTCAACGGAGCTTCGAAAACTTCTCCAATAAGCTCGGCGAGTTGAGCCAGAAAGCCCTATCAGCCACGGCCCGCTTCGTTGGATTGGAAACTCGCGATCAAGCAGTCGAGAAAGATATTGGTGTTTTGCAGCAATACCGAGCCGAACTCGCCCAGACTTCCCAGGCTCAGAGTGCGACTCTGTCAGGTGAACTGCAGTCATCCCGCCCTAATGCCTCCTACATCGAAGATCTCAACCTTCAGGCTGTGCCGCTACCCCAGTATGCGAGGCAGGATCAGCAGCCTGCTCTCCAGGCCCAGCAACGCACCGACTCTTTCAAGTCCATGGAGGACAAAGCTCGTTCGCTCAATCCGGCGGCCAGTGTCGGTGAGGCGTCACAGAGTGGACGCAAGGCATTCAGCGGAATGGTGGTCGACATGGACGACCACCACATCCTGCAAAAGATCGGTCAAACCAATGAGTTCGTCATTCATGACCGCCGCGATTGCGATCCGAAACGCACCTACCAGGTCGGCAAGAGCACTGCGATCGTCCATGAGAAAGGTATCGAGGACCTAGCGCGTAACCTGGCTCCAAAACTGGAGCAGGATGCAGGCCTGAGCAAGGCGATGCGTCGGTGACTGGGATTAGCGTCGCCCCCCCCCCTGTTCGGCCAGACATGCTTGCCCAGCGGCGCCTGCCGCATCTGCAGCTCACTGACGGGGCACTCGAAGTACTGAAGTGGCTGGGGCTGGCACTGATGACTGGCGATCATGTAAACAAATACCTGTTCAACGAAACACTGCCGCTACTGTTTGAGGCCGGGCGCATGGCCATGCCGCTGTTCGTGGTCGTACTTGCCTACAATCTGGCGCGACCGGACACGGCAAAGTCAGGGGCCTACCGTCGAACCGCGTTACGCCTGGCCCTGTTCGGAGTACTAGCGACGCCACCATTCTTAGCGCTGGGTGGGCTGCTAAATGGATGGTATCCGTTGAACATTCTCTTCACGCTGCTGGCGGTAACCCTGGCGACCGCGGCCTGCGAGAAAGCTACGAACGGGCACCCACTTTACTGGTTGGTCGCGGCGTTGACGGTGCTCCTAGGCGGAGCCTTTGTCGAGTTCTGGTGGCCGGCTGTACTGCTCGGTTTAAGCGTCGGGTGGTACGTAAGACGTCCTAGTTTGTTGGCTGCAGCAGGTATTTTTCTATCACTTGTGGCGCTGTACCCGCTCAATGGCAACGCCTGGGCGTTCGCCGCCGTGCCACTGGTGCTGCTCGCTACTTGGATAGCGCCAGCACTACCTCGTTGGCGCTGGCTGTTCTACGCCTACTACCCGCTACATCTGCTGACGCTCTGGCTGATCCGCATTCCGATGGCCAAGGCTGGCTACCTCTTCCTGATATGAAGCTTGAATTTATGGACGACCGACTTAAGTCAAAGGCACCAATTGTCGATTGCGGGGAGGCACTGGCGGCCCAGGCGCAGACTCTGGCTTTCGAGCAGACCGCACTGCTCGAAAGCAGCCCACTTCAGACCCGCTACAACCAGGCATTAGGCGAGTATGTCGAGCAGAAGAACGAGCAAGCCGAAGCCTTGGAACAGCGCCTGGGAGCCATGGTGGAGCGACAGCAATTGCAACTACAGCAGAGCCTGTCGGCTCGACCAGGTTGGTTGGCCACGCCCTCTGCCCGTGCTGCGTGGCATCACCAAACCGAGCGCTGCCAAGCACGCCTGCTAGAACTTCAATCCCGCCTAGAACGTGTGCAGGAACTGCGCCATGGAATGGGACTTTACAGCCCTCGCATAGAGGAACTGGCTGTGCGCCGATTGCGCGCTGAACAGCCAGAGCTGGCAGACCAATGGAGCCTGCATAGACAGGCCGAGCGCGCACTGACGGAGTCGCAACGGCGCGGCCAGGGGAACGAAACAGGCCGTACGCGCAGCACTTACACCTGAGTCCATCTATTTTCGTTCACGGAGTGAACTCCCATGAAACATAACAACGCCGTCGGCCCCCAGATTCGAGGAGGCACACGCAGTAGCGCCAGCTCCTGGCAGGCCCTGCTGGCGATATTTTTTCTCTTGGCGGGGCTTGCAACGGCCACGCAGTATTTTGCCTACCTATACGGCCAGCATTCGGCACTAGGGAGCAATCTAGGTGGTGTGTATGCGCCTTGGATGATCTTGGTCTGGGCTGCGAAATGGACTGACCAATACCAGGACACGCTAGTTCGCGCCGGTTCACTCGGTGTACTGGTAACTGCAGCAGGGATGATGACCCTGGTTATCGTGCGATTGATCCAGCGCAACACAGCTTCGGCAAATGCCTTCCTACATGGTTCAGCACGATGGGGGGAGCGTAAGGATATCGAGAGTGCAGGCCTTCTGGCGGACGAAGGCGTTTACGTCGGGGCGTGGATGGACAAGCGCAACAAGATTCATTACCTACGCCACAATGGCCCTGAGCATATTCTGACATTTGCCCCGACCCGCAGCGGTAAAGGTGTGGGTCTGGTAATTCCGACGCTGCTGTCGTGGAAGAGCAGCGCCGTAATCACTGACCTCAAGGGTGAACTCTGGGCACTGACAGCTGGCTGGCGGCAAAAACACGCGGGCAACCGGGTGCTGCGCTTCGAGCCGGCCACGGCCCAAGGCTGCGTGGGCTGGAACCCCTTGGAGGAAATCCGTCTGGGAACGGAGTTCGAAGTTGGTGATGTGCAGAACCTGGCGACACTGATCGTCGATCCAGACGGAAAGGGTTTGAACGATCACTGGCAAAAGACCTCCCAGGCCATGCTAGTCGGCTGCATTCTGCATCTTTGCTATCGATCACAGGACGAAGGTGGCGTGGCCAGTCTGCCGGCGCTGGATGCCATGCTGGCAGATCCGTCTCGACCAATCGACGAACTCTGGCAGGAGATGACCCACTACGGTCATCTCAATGGCGAGAACCATCCATTGGTGGGATCCGCTGCACGCGACATGCTAGATCGACCAGCCGAAGAAGCCGGCTCGGTGCTGTCTACGGCCAAATCCTATCTGTCGCTATTTCGCGACCCCATTGTGGCGCGCAATGTCAGCCGTTCGGAGTTCAAGATCCGCGACCTGATGAATCATGACGACCCGCTGAGCCTCTACATCATCACTCAGCCCAATGACAAAGCACGCCTACGCCCGCTTGTACGTATTTTGGTGAATATGATCGTGCGTCTGCTGGCTGACAAAATGGACTTCGAGGATGGCCGTCCTAAGGCCCACTACAAGCATCGACTGCTGATGATGCTTGATGAGTTCCCCAGCCTCGGAAAGCTCGACATTATGCAGGAATCACTCGCTTTCGTAGCTGGCTATGGGATCAAGTGCTACCTGATCGTACAGGACCTGTCGCAGCTTCAAGAGTTCTATGGCCAAAACGAGAGCATCACCTCCAACTGCCATATCCAGAACGCTTACCCACCAAACCGGGTGGAGACGGCCGAGCACCTGTCTAAGCTCACCGGCCAGACAACTATCGTCAAGGAGCAAATCACTACCAGCGGGCGACGCTCCAGCGCTTTGCTAGGTCAGGTATCGCGTACTATCCAAGAGGTTCAGCGGCCGCTTCTTACGACAGATGAAGCGCTACGCATGCCGGGACCACGCAAGGATAGCCAGGGCAATATTGAAGAAGCTGGGGACATGGTTATTTACTGCGCCGGATATCCAGCCTTCTATGGCAAGCAACCCCTGTACTTTCAGGACTCGGTATTTCTAGCGAGAGCCAAAGTGCCAGCACCTCGGGAAAGCGACCGGACGATCAGTATCACTAGCGCGGTAGCTGGCGGATGAGACGCCCTCTTAGTCTGGCCGCAGCGCTTGCCGTTCTAATGTTCTGCGCCCTCCCCCTATTTTTGCTGGCCGGCGCACGAGTCAACGTCACCAGTAGCTTTCCACCGGGGGTTTACTGGGTAGTCGACAAAGTGCCGGAGCGAGGGGACCTCGTACTCTTTTGCCCACCTCGGCGTGACGTATTTGATTTGGCGCACGACCGCGGTTACCTGCCGAGCGGTACTTGTCCTGGTGGTTATATGCGAATGCTCAAACGCTTAGCGGCAATCGCTGGAGATGAAATACTTATCGTGCCGGAAGGCATCAATGTGAATGGTCAATTGCAAGCGCGTAGCCAATCTTTGAAGTTGGACCCTAGCGGTCGGCGCATGCCGCACCCTGAAGCCAATCAGTTTCAGTTAGCTGCCGGCGAAGCTCTACTACTGTCCGACTACAACCGCTACTCATTCGACGGACGTTATTTCGGCACTGTGCCAATGAGCCAGGTAGATGAAGTAATCAGGCCCGTGCTGGTATGGGGCGGGCCACGCGACTAGCCCCCCTCTGCCCTCGCATCAGGCTGACACAATGCAGACCCGCTCAGGCCACTCTCGCCGACGGAAACAGTCGCTTGAAATTCGCCGTGGTCTGCTGAGCCAGGTCCTCGAAGGACTCACCACGGACCATGGCAAGAAACTCGGCGACCTCTCGCACGTACTGCGGCAAATTGGGCTTGCCACGGTGCGGAATGGGCGCAAGGTAGGGCGAGTCGGTTTCCACCAACAGGCGGTCGGCCGGTACCTTGCGCGCCACTTCGCGCAACGCATCGGCATTGCGGAAAGTGACGATGCCGGACAGCGAGATGTAGAAGCCGATATCCAGCGCCGCCTTGGCCATCTCCCAGTCTTCGGTAAAGCAGTGCAGTACGCCGGCCTGGGGCAGCGCAGCCTCGCGCAGCAGGGCCAAAGTGTCGGCACGCGCCTCGCGGGTATGCACGATCACCGGTTTGCCAGTGGCCTGCGCGGCTTGCAAGTGCAGACGGAAGGACTGCTGCTGCAACTCAGCCGCCTCGGGCTCGTAGTGGTAGTCCAGGCCAGTCTCGCCGATCGCCACCACATGGGGGTGATTCAACTCATCGAGCAGCCAGTCCAGCGCTGGGGCCTCGCCCTTTTCTAGATCCAGCGGATGCACGCCCACCGAGCAGTCCACGTCGCTGTATCGCTCAGCCAGCCCCTTGACTGCGTCAGCATTGGCAGTACTCACACCAATGCACAGGAAGTGCTGCACGCCGCGAGCTCTGGCCGCATCCAGCGCAGCATCCAGGGAACCGTCGTGGGCGGCCAGATCAAGGCGATCAAGGTGGCAGTGCGAGTCGACCAGCATGGAATTCTCAATCTCTTAAATGACGAAGCGCCCGGTTCGGGCGCTTGCGGTTGAACGGTTAGCCGATCTGCCTACATGGTGTGGGTCGGGCGATCCGACTTCAGGGCACCCGCCAGATAGGTCTCGATCTTGTTGCGCGCCGTGTTGTCGCCGTCGTTGAACTGTACGCCAACACCCGCAGCACGGTTGCCCTGGGCTCCCTTGGGAGTGATCCAGACCACCTTGCCGGCCACCGGAATCTTCTCCGGCTCGTCCATCAGGTTGAGCAGCATGAACACCTCATCGCCCAGCTTGTAGCTCTTGCTGGTGGGAATGAACAGCCCGCCGTTTCTGATGAACGGCATGTAGGCGGCGTACAGAACCGACTTGTCCTTGATGGTCAGGGACAGAATCCCGTTACGCGGTCCCAGATTCGGAGGCAAACTCATGCACTAATCCTGGCAACTTAATCCAATTTGCCGATTCTAGCCCGGCCCGGGCAAGCTTGCCCACTGCACCAGCAGGGCTTCGAGAAGCAGAGCACCGTTCAGGTTGGCCTTGCCCAGCACTTTCTGCCGTTGTTGCAGTAGCCAGTCCTGCATGGCCATCACCTTGTGTTGCGGAGTCTTGTCGGCCAGGTACTGAACCACCTTGCGCATATCGGCGGCGCCCAGACCCTCTTCGTCGCGACTCAGCTGATAACGCAGCATCAGTTGCGACCAGTCGCAGAACCAGTCGAACAGCATGAGCATCGGCAGGCTTTTCCACGCCTCGGCCAGTTGACTGGGATTCGCCTGCTGCTTGAGCAGCTTCTTCACCCCCTCCACCACCAGCGCACGCTGCTCCAGCACACCCTGACCATGCAGACGACGCGCCAACAGCGGCGACCCTGCTGCCAGGGCCAACAGCTCGGCGCGCTGCTCCTCAACGCACTCCGGCAACGCCTGAGCCAGCCAGGCCAGGCTGGCCGACTGACTCGGCAGCGGGCAGGCCTGCTGCACACAGCGGCTCTTCACCGTCGGCAACAGACGACTGGGCTGGTGGCTGACCAGCAGCAATACAGTGTTACCGGCAGGCTCTTCAAGGCTCTTCAACAGGGCGTTGGCGGCGTTGATGTTCATCGCCTCCACGGGTTCCAGCAGTACCACCTTGCGCCCGCCGAGCTGAGCGGTCTGCACGACAAAGCTGACCAACTCGCGCACCTGATCGACACGAATCGCTTTGTCGGCCTCCTCGGGCTCAAGCACAAAGGCATCCGGGTGCGTACCTGCCGCCAGCAGATGACAAGCCTTGCACTGCCCGCAAGCGCCCTGAACAGAGGGGCTTTGGCACAACAGCAGAGCCATCAGCCGTTCAGCCAGATCGCGTTTGCCAATACCCGCCGGACCATGCAGCAGATAGGCATGAGCATGCTGCGGGCGACTGGCGAGTTGCTGCCAGAGCTGCGCCTGCCAGGGGTAGGCTTCAGCCACGGCAACGCTCCAGGATCAGCGGCAGCACAGCGTCGATGTCACGTTGCACCTGCTCCAGCGTCTGCGCGGCATCCAGCACGCGATAACGCTCGGGAGCCTTCTGCGCACGCTGCAAATAGGCCTGACGAACCGCCTCGAAGAAGCCCTGCCCTTCCTGCTCGAAACGGTCCAGACGGCCACGAGCCGCTGCCCGAGCAAGGCCAACCTCAACCGGCAGGTCGAACACCAGAGTCAGATTCGGGCGCAGGTCGCCCTGTACGAACCGTTCCAACTCGGCGATACGCGCCTCGTTCAGGCCACGTCCGCCGCCCTGATAGGCATAGGTTGCATCAGTAAAACGGTCACAGAGCACTACGGCGCCACGCTGCAGCGCCGGGCGAATCACTTCGGCCAGATGTTGAGCGCGCGCCGCAAAGACCAGCAGCAGCTCGGTATCGCTGTGCATAAGCTCATCGCTGGGCGTCAGCAACAGCTCACGAATGCGCTCGGCCAAGGGCGTACCGCCAGGCTCACGACTAAGCACTACTTCGAGGCCTTGCTCGCGCAGAAGCGCGGCGAGGTACTCGCGATTGGTACTTTTGCCGGCCCCTTCGGGCCCCTCAAGGGTAATGAACAGACCGCTCACGGAAATTCCTTATTTGGGCGCGGGGCTGGAACGGTAGTCGGCGCGGCGCTTGAGCTGATACTCGCGCACGGCCCGATTGTGCTGTTCCAGGTTGTCCGAAAAAACATGGCTGCCATCGCCACGGGCGACAAAGTACAAACTGCGCCCGGCCACCGGATGCAGCGCGGCATGAATCGCCTCGCGCCCGGCCAGGGCTATCGGGGTGGGCGGCATACCGTTGATCACATAGGTGTTGTAAGGCGTCGGAGCCTGCAGATGGGCGCGAGTCAGATTGCCGTTGTAGCGCTCACCGAGACCGAAGATCACGGTCGGGTCGGTCTGCAGGCGCATGCCCAAACCCAGACGGCGGACAAACACACCCGCGATCTGCCCGCGCTCCTCAGCCACGCCGGTCTCCTTCTCCACCATCGAGGCCATGATCAATGCATCGTAAGGCTTGCTGTAGGGCAGCCCCTCGGCGCGCCTGCCCCACTCCTCGTCCAGCACCTGATCCAGACGGGTACTGGCCTGCTTGAGCAGATCAAGATCACTCATGCCACGCACATAGCGATAGGTATCAGGAAAAAAGCGACCTTCCGGACTGATGCCCGGCATGCCCAGGTGGTCCATCAGAGCCTTGTCGCTCAGTTCGACAAGTTTCTGCTCAAGGGCATCCTGGCGCGCCAGCGCCGCGCGCACCTGACGAAAGCTCCAGCCCTCCACCAGGGTCAGGCTGTACTGCACGACTTCTGCGCGCTGCCACAAGCCCAGCAGGTCACGTGCACGCTGCTCGGGCAGTAGGCGATATTCACCACTGTGCAGCGCCTGGTTCGGCAGGTTGAAACGCCAATACAAGCGCAACCAGAACGCGCCATCCAGTACGCCCTCTGTTTCCAGGCGATTGAGCAGGCCACCCGGCGTATCGCCCGGCACCACCTCCAAAAGACGCTCGGACTCCAGCTGTAGCGTTTGATCGAGCGCACTCTTCAGCTGCCAACCAGCTACAGCGAGCACCAGTATCGCAGCCAGAAGAGCTACGACCATCAGCTGTATTAACTTGCGAATCACGAATCAGGTGTCCAGATGGCTGCGAACAAGGCCCTGCAGTTTACGGGTGAGCGGGCCAACGGGCCAGACGCTGTCAGCCAGCTCACGCACCGGCCAGATGCCATAGAGGCTGTTGCACAGGAACACTTCGTCCGCGCCAAGCAGCTCGTCATAGCTGACGTCCCGCACCTGCACGGCAAAACCCGCGCGCTCGGCCTGGGCCAGAACCTCTGCACGCATCACCCCGGCCACGCCGCAGCGCGATAGCTCGGCCGTTATCAGCACGCCATCGCGCAGCAGAAACAGGTTGCTGAATACGCCCTCGATGACCCGCCCAGAAACATCGCGCATCAAACCTTCGGCGAAGGCAGGATCGCTCCACTCATTGCGCGCCAGCACCTGTTCCAGACGGTTGAGGTGCTTCAACCCGGCCAGCAGTGGCTGCTCGGCCAACCGGGTCACGCAAGGGAAAAGCCGCACGCCCAGCTCGGCGTTGACGGCGGGATAGGTCGGCAACGGATTACCGAGAAGAATACGACGTGGCTGGGCGGGCTGCGGCGCAGCGTAGCCTCGCAGACCATCGCCACGGGTGATCAGCAGCTTGGCAACGCCGTCACCCAGCTCGGTAAAGAAAGCCAGCAGCTCGGACTTCAGCAGCGAGTGATCGAGCTCGATAGCCAAGCGCTGACAACCTTCACCCAGGCGCTGCAAGTGCCGCGAGAAGAGGGGCGCCTGGCCGTTGTGCACGGCAATGGTCTCGAACAGGCCATCGCCGTATGCCAGGCCGCGGTCTGCCACAGGCAGTTGCGCAGCCGGGCGACCATCAACCCAAGTGAGCATCAACCCTGGAAGCGACGGAACACCAGCGAGCCGTTGGTGCCACCGAAGCCAAAGGAGTTGGACAGCACAGCGTCGATTGCCAGCGGCTTGGCCTGATTGGCCACGAAGTCGAGGTCACAGCCCTCATCCGGCTGTTCCAGGTTGATGGTGGGCGGCGCGACCTGGTCGCGCAGGGCCAGCACGCTGAAGATCGCCTCGACCGCCCCCGCGGCGCCCAGCAAGTGACCGGTCATGGACTTGGTCGAGCTGACCGACAGTTTGTAGGCATGATCGCCAAAAACCGACTTCACCGCACAGACCTCAGCCTTGTCGCCGGCCGGCGTGGAAGTACCGTGGGCATTGATGTACTGCACCTGATCGGCATTGAGACCGGCATCGCGCAGGGCATTGCTCATGCAGCGCGCAGCACCGGCACCATCCTCGGGCGGCGACGTCATGTGGAAAGCGTCACCACTCATACCGAAACCCACCAGTTCGGCATAGATGGTCGCGCCACGCGCCTTGGCGTGTTCCAGCTCTTCCAGCACCAGGGCACCGGCACCATCGGACAGTACGAAACCATCACGGTCCTTGTCCCATGGGCGGCTGGCACGTGCTGGCTCTTCGTTGCGAGTAGACAACGCGCGCGCCGCGCCGAAACCGCCCATGCCCAGACCACAGGTGGCCATTTCGGCGCCACCGGCAATCATCACGTCAACTTCGCCATAGGCGATATTGCGTGCCGCCATGCCGATGCAGTGGGTGCCCGTGGTACAGGCAGTGGCAATGGCGTAGTTCGGCCCCTGCAGCCCCAGATGGATCGACAGGAAGCCGGAAATCATGTTGATGATCGAACCGGGCACAAAGAACGGTGAGATGCGCCGCGGGCCTTGCTCGAACAGGGATTTGCAGTTGGTTTCGATATTGGTCAGGCCGCCGATACCGGAGCCCATAGCCACGCCAATACGCTCGCGGTTGGCATCGGTGACTTCCAGCCCGGCATCGCGGATCGCCTGAAAGCTGGCCGCCAGACCGTACTGGATGAACAGGTCGATCTTGCGTGCTTCCTTGGCCGACAGATACTCCTCGACGTTGAAGCCCTTCACCGAACCACCGAAACGGGTGCCGAAGGCGGAAAGATCCATATGTTCGATCAGGCCGATACCACTGCGGCCTGCCACAACGCCCTGCCAGCTGCTGGCCACATCGGTGCCCAGCGGCGACAGCATGCCCATACCGGTAACTACGACGCGTCTACGCGACACTGCACAACCCTCTTTCTTATTGAACCTGGCCTGATAAAGAAAAACCGCACGCCTTTTCGGGCAGTGCGGCTTTTCTGGGCCGAAAACCGGCGATTACGAGCGCTTAAGCGTGCGCGGTAACGTAATCGATGGCTTCCTGAACGGTGGTGATCTTCTCAGCCTGCTCGTCCGGGATCTCGGTCTCGAATTCCTCTTCCAGAGCCATTACCAGCTCAACGGTATCAAGGGAGTCGGCACCGAGGTCTTCAACGAAAGAGGCGCTGTTGGTCACTTCGTCTTCTTTCACGCCCAGTTGCTCGGCAACGATTTTCTTGACGCGTTCTTCGATGGTGCTCATGTCTTGTTTTCACTCCTATGGAAAAAGATCCGTGCAGCTGGGCTGCAGTGTATAGAAAGGGTTTTCTAACTTTCAAGCTGAATGCCAGGCCCCCGCAAACTGTCGCCTTCTGCCGGTCGCACTTTTGTAACGGACTTTAGACGGCTTTTATGACAGTTGCTCGCAGAGGTGAGTCACATTCATCTCATGTACATACCGCCATTCACTGGCACCGTGGCGCCGGTTACATAGGCCGCGCCGTCAGAGGCGAGGAAGCCAACCACCTTGGCAATCTCCTCCGCCTGCCCAAGGCGCCCCAGCGGAATCTGCGTCAGCAGCGCCTCACGCTGAGCTTCCGGCAGCTCGCGGGTCATATCGGTATCGATGAAGCCGGGCGCTACCGAGTTGACAGTGATTGCACGAGAGCCGACTTCACGCGCCAAAGCACGACCAAAACCTTCCAGACCAGCCTTGGCGGCCGCATAGTTGGACTGTCCGGCATTGCCCATGGCTCCGACGACCGAGCCAATGTTGATGATGCGCCCCCAACGGGCCTTGGTCATGCCGCGCAGCACGGCCTTGGACAGGCGGAACAGGCTGTTGAGGTTGGTGTTGATGACATCGAACCACTCCTCATCCTTCATCCGCAGCATCAGGTTGTCACGGGTGATGCCGGCGTTATTGACCAGAATGGTCACTGCGCCGAAATCCTTCTGGATCTGCTCCAGAACAGCATCGACCGATGCACTGTCGGCCACGTCCAGCATCATGCCGGCACCCTGGATGCCTTGCCCCTTGAGCGCCTCACCGATACGTGCGGCACCAGCCTCGCTGGTGGCAGTACCGATGACCACCGCGCCCTGGCGGCCCAGCTCAAACGCAATGGCCTGACCGATACCGCGGCTGGCGCCAGTAACCAGAGCAACCTTGCCTTGCAGACTCATAATGTTCTCCTTGTATCTCAAACCAGCGCCGCACGTGCAGCGGCGAAAGAATCCGGGGTTTCCAGGTTGTGGGTGTTTACGCCCTTGACGCAACGCTTATTGAGACCAGCCAGCACTTTGCCGGGCCCGCACTCGACCAATTCACCAACACCTTTTTCGGCCAGCAGCTGCACGCTCTCGACCCAGCGAACAGGGCTGTAGAGCTGGGCTAGCAGGTCGCGCTTGAGGGTATCGAGATCACCCGCGACCGCAGCACTGACGTTCTGTACCAGGGCAATCTGCGGCGACTGCCAGGCCAGCGCATTGACGGCATCGGCGAACTTCTCGGCCGCCGGACGCATCAGCGCGCAATGCGATGGCACACTGACCGGCAGCGGCATGGCCCGCTTGGCGCCACGCGCCTTGCAAGCCTCGATAGCCCGCTCTACGGCAGCTGCCGCACCGGCGATCACCACTTGCCCCGGGGCATTGAAGTTGACGGCACTGACGACCTCGCCCTGAGCCGCTTCAGCACAGGCAGCCAATACATCGGCATCTTCCAGACCGAGGATGGCTGCCATGCCGCCCTTCCCGGCTGGGACCGCCTGCTGCATCAGCTGACCGCGCAGCTCGACCAGCTTCACCGCAGCCGAGAACTCGATAGCACCAGCAGCGACCAGCGCGGAGTATTCACCAAGGCTATGCCCGGCAACAAAAGCCGGGCGCGCACCACCTTCAGCCAGCCACAGACGCCACAGGGCGATAGAAGCCGTAAGGATTGCAGGCTGGGTCTTGTCAGTTTCGTTAAGGCGCTCTTCCGGACCCTGCTGGGTCAGCGCCCATAGGTCGTAGCCGAGGGCATCAGAGGCTTCATTAAAGGTGTCCCGGATCAGCGCCTGCTGAGCGCCAAGATCAGCAAGCATGCCGAGCGATTGGGAACCCTGGCCGGGAAAAACGAATGCGAGAGAGGCTGACATTAAATGTGCCCTTTTGTGATTCCAGGTAGAAGAGGCAGCCCAGAGCGACCGAGCCGACAATTGCAGATTGGATGAAGCCCCCGCCGCCGCAGTCACAACCAATTGCGCGAAGATCTGCCGGCAAGGGCTGCGAACTGCCGAGATCTACAGCAACAAGTCCTCCAGACGACCATGCAGGCGCTGCGGCAGATTCTCGCGCACCTCGATGACAGCCCGGCGAATGGCACTCTGAAACGCCTCGGCATCGGCGCCACCATGACTCTTCACAACGATACCCTGCAGACCCAGCAGACTGGCGCCATTGTGCTGTGCCGGCGCCAGTTCATCTTTCAAACGCTTGAGCAGCGGCATAGCCACTGCGCCGGCCATGCGAGAAACCAGACTTTCACTGAACAGGGCCTCGATGCGCGAAGTGATCATCGACACCAGCCCCTCGCTGGATTTCAGCAGGATATTGCCAACGAAACCGTCGCACACCACTACATCCGCCTCGCCACGATACAGGCCATCGCCCTCGACGAAGCCTATGTAGTTCAGACCTTCCGCCTGGCGCAATAGGCTGGCAGCCAGCTTGACCTGCTGATTACCCTTGATGCTCTCGGTGCCCACATTGAGCAACGCGACCCGCGGACGGGTCTGCCCCTGCGCCTCGGCAACCACCGACCCCATTACCGCGAACTGATAGAGCTGCTCGGCACTGCAGTCGACATTGGCACCAAGATCGAGCACCTGACATACGCCCTTGGCCGTGGGCACAGCCGTCACCATCGCCGGTCGATCGATACCCGCCAGCGGCTTGAGCACATAGAGAGAAAGCGCCATCAGCGCCCCGCTATTGCCGGCACTTACAGCTGCGCTGGCGCGACCATTGCGAACCAACTCAAGCATGACGCGCATGGAAGCATCGGGCTTACCGCGCAGAGCATGGGTAGGCCGCTCATCCATGCCGATCACTTCGCTAGCGTGCTCGACGCGCAGGCGCGCACGATCAACACCGGAATGCCGGGAGATGAGTTTTTCAATGAGGGGGGCTTGACCGACAAGGGTCAGATGTAACGAGGGGAATTCGTCCAGGCTGGCAATACAGGCTGGAACAATGCAGTGGGGACCGAAGTCCCCACCCATTGCATCAATCGCGATCTGCGGAGCGGACAAGGATTACTCGTCAGCGCCCTTGTCGATCACTTTACGGCCACGGTAGAAACCTTCCGGGGACACGTGGTGACGCAGGTGAACTTCACCGGTGCTCTTCTCGACGGACAGGGCGTTGGCCTCGAGCGCGTCGTGCGAACGGCGCATGTCGCGGGCAGAGCGGGATTTTTTGTTCTGCTGAACAGCCATAACTCAATAACTCCTAAACGTTTGGGTCACGCTTTAACTGCGCCAAAACACTGAACGGGTTGGACCGCGATACCTCGTCCTCGCTCGACTCGGGCTCATCGGCACCGACCGGCTGCTGGCATTCCTCAGGGGCATGGGCCGGAACAATGGGCAGAGCGAGCAAAAGCTCATCTTCGACCAGCGTCATCAGATCCAGAGGATCCTCACCCACTTCCAGCACGTCATAGCCCTTGGGCAGCGACTGGGTATCCGCACCTTCCTTTACCACCGCGTAATGACACTCGCTGCGGATCGGCAGGGCGACCAGTTCCAGACAACGCTGGCAAACCATCTTGACCTCAACCTCAAGCTCGCTGTGAATACTCACAGCACGACGCTCGCCACGTTCGAAGACAAGCTTCGCGTGAACCAGACCAGCATTATCAGCCAGCGGATCGCATAATCTCGCAAAACTGGCTAGCTGCATCTCCCCCTGGAGGGTGACACCGCGATCAGCAAGCTTGCGTGGATCAACGTGAGGTGGAATCGGCCCATTTGACATAGGCGCGACATTCTAGGGATGCCCCCCTCCGCTGTCAAAGAAATTTCCAGCCTGTCCGTCGGGAGGCATGAACACTAAAATCACCCGCCCACCCAGGAGATCCTCATGCCCCCTCTGGTACTCGCCTCAAGCTCGCCTTACCGTCGAGAGTTACTTACCCGCCTGCGCCAGCCCTTCGAGTGGGCAAGCCCTGACATTGACGAAACCCCGCTACAAGGTGAAAAAGCCGAAGCCCTGGTCCGGCGCCTGGCAGAAACCAAGGCCCGCGCCCTTAGCGAGCGATACCCAAACCACCTGATTATCGGCTCGGACCAGGTCGCCCTTCTGGGCGAGCAGATTCTCGGCAAACCCCATAACTTCGACCGCGCCCGCGAACAGCTGCTGTCCGCCAGCGGCACTCGCGTGACATTTCTCACCGGACTCGCTCTTCTCGACAGTGCCAGCGGGCGCTGCCTGGTGGACGCAATACCCTTCACCGTGCATTTCCGCTCACTCAGCGAAGAACAGATCTGGCGCTATCTCGAAGCAGAACAGCCTTATGACTGCGCTGGCAGCTTCAAGGCCGAAGGGCTCGGCATCAGCCTCTTCCGCGCCACCGAGGGAGAGGACAGCACCAGCCTGATCGGCCTCCCCCTGATCCGCCTGACCAGCATGCTGAATGACTCCGGCATCGCCATTCCCTGAGCAGCTATATAAATGAAAAGCCCGGCACTTGGCCGGGCTCCTCCACACACAGCAGATCAGCGCAGAGCCGGCCCCTGAAAGCCCATCCACATGGCCAAGCGCTCAGCCACGCTGGCACCCAGTTTTTTGGTGAAGCGATCCAACGGACTTTCTTCTCGCGTGTAGTCGACGATCGTCTTGGCCCCGATCACCTCACGCGCCACATAGCTACTGCTACCCAGCGCATCCACCAGACCAAGCTCCAAGGCCTGCTCGCCCGACCAGATCAGACCGGAAAACAGCTCTGGGTGATCTTGCACCTTTAGCCGATCACCACGCCCCTTCTTGACGCTATCGATGAATTGTTGATGAGTGGTTTTCAGCACACCCTGCCAAAACTGGGTTTCCTCTTCTTTCTGCGGCTGGAAGGGATCAAGGAAAGCCTTGTGCTCACCGGAGGTGTAGACACGACGATCCACGCCGAGCTTATCCATCGCGCCAACAAAACCAAAAGTGGCGGCAGTGACGCCAATGGAGCCCACCAGACTGGCCTTATCCGCATAGATCTCGTCAGCCGCACTGGCGATGTAGTAGGCACCGGAAGCCCCCAGATCGCTGATCACCGCGTAGACCTTGATATCCGGATGTTCACCGCGCAGACGCTTGATCTCGTCATAGATGTAACCAGACTGCACCGGACTGCCACCCGGACTATTGATGCGCAGGATGATGCCTTTGGTCTTCTCATCCTCGAACGCAGCGCGCAGGCCACTGACGATATTGTCGGCACTCGCCTCCTCGTCAGCCATGATCATGCCGCGCACCTCGATCAGCGCAGTGTGGCTCTCCGCAACACCCGCCGACTTGCCCAACTTCAACGCTGGACTGAACAGCGCCAGCGCACCGAATAGATAGATGAACGCCAGCAACTTGAAAAAGATGCCCCAGCGCCGCGCTCGCCGCTGCTCGACAACCCCTGCCTGCAGGGTTTTTTCCAGCAATTTCCAAGCTTTCTCGTCGCCAGCCGACGACTTCAACTCATCCGACATGCTCAGCCACCTCAACAGATCCAACAGAGACACGCCCACTCAGCCAGGCATGAAGTTCGCAAAATTCATTGATCGCCAGACGCGGCCCATGAGCCAGAAGCCCCTCCAGCGACTGCGCACCAAAGCCCACCGCCACCGAATCCATCCCGGCATTACGCGCCATCTGCAGATCGAACACCGAGTCGCCAACCATCAATGCCTGTGAAGCAGGCAACCGACAATGATCGAGAATTTCATGCAGCATGCGCGGATGTGGCTTGCTGGCCGTCTCATCGGCGCAACGGGTGATATCGAAATAATCAAGCCAGCCACGCCCCTCCAGCACTCGCTGCAGGCCGCGGCGGGTTTTACCTGTGGCCACAGCCAGGCGATAGCCCTGCTGACGGAAAGACTCCAGAGACTCCTCAACCCCCGCAAAAAGTGGTGAAGGTTCACGCTCAAGCTGCAGATAGTGCCCACCATAGCCCTCGCAGAGCCGGGCGATCATGGCCGGGTCATGCAATTGTGGGTACAGCACCCGCACCGCCTCAGGCAGGCCAAGACCGATGATGCCCTTGACCTGCGCATCGCTCAGCACCGGCAGCCCGCAGTCATCTACGGCACGGTGCATGGACTCGACGATTCGACCAATGGAGTCGACCAACGTGCCATCCCAATCGAAGACCAGCAGCTGGTAGTCAGGCACCGAGACGCTCCAGGGTCACTTCCCACATATCGTCGACTGCCGCCTCAAGCTCCAGGCGTTGACCATCCGGCAGTTCAATCCTCAACTGATAGGCATGCAGGAACAGGCGCTTGCCGCCCAACTCGCGAATCTCGCGAGTAAATTCCTCATCGCCATATTTGGAGTCACCGGCAATCGAGTGCCCAGCATGCTTGGCATGCACGCGGATCTGGTGGGTGCGCCCAGTGATCGGGCTCGCCTCGACCAGAGTGGCGAATTCGCCAAAGCGGCGCAGCACACGAAACTCGGTAAGCGCCTCCTTGCCCTCGGGATTGACCTCGACCATGCGCTCCCCCGAGCGCAGATTGTTCTTCAGCAGCGGCGCCGCCACCTTCTTCTTAGAAGCTGGCCAACTACCACGCACCAGCGCCATGTAGCGCTTATCCACACCGTCACCACGCAACGCCTCATGCAGATGGCGCAGCATGCTGCGCTTCTTGGCGATCATCAGCAGCCCCGAGGTATCGCGATCCAGGCGATGAACCAGCTCAATATCCTTGGCATCCGGGCGCAGCTGGCGAAAGGCCTCGATCACGCCGTAATTCAGGCCGCTACCACCATGCACGGCGATACCGGCCGGCTTGTTCAGCACAATCAGCGCCTTGTCTTCATAAACGACCGCCGCCTCGAGACGCTCCAGCAAGCTTTGCGCCAGAGGTATGGGCTCATCGCGCTCGGCCAGACGCAGCGGCGGAACCCGTACGATATCGCCAGCCTGAAGCTTGTACTCGGGTTTGATCCGCCCCTTGTTCACCCGCACTTCACCCTTGCGCAGGATGCGGTAGATCAAGGTTTTCGGCACACCTTTGAGGCGGGCGAGGAGGAAATTATCGATACGCTGACCGGCATGATCCGGCGCAACCTCAAGCAGCTGGACGCCGGAGGTTGGAGAATTGTCTGTAGTCATGGCGGCGATCATAACAATTTTTTATGGAATTGAAGCACTTAATCATTGCTGATATAGTCGCGAACGCCGCCAAAAGCGGCCCGGTTAGCGGGTGATCGACATCCATGCCATCCCTGCCGAGCGCAACCCTTTCTGGACGTAAGGCCGTCCGACGGAATTCTCGCCGCACAGAGCGTGCTGAATGCCGGAAACAAAGCCTTGAGCCAACGAGCCTGCCGCGAGATCGCCAACCAGGCTCGACAGACGCGCAGGCCTAGCCTGCGATAATGCAAACCCGCTGCGGATTCTGCGAGCGGCACCCGATTTCAGCGATACGTGTAGGGTGGAGATGCACAACCGTCGAACTGCGTAGCTACAGGCTTTACCAAGACGCGTCATATTCGTCCGCAGCGAACGGTTGATTCCTCCCCTGACTGAGTGCTTCTGTCACCACAGCAAACAGGAGCGTAGTCGCGGTACCGGCCCCACTGGCCTGACCGCTAGACACCGGAGTGATTTACGACCACTCCGGCGCGCCCCCTGACACCGACCGTAGGAGTCGTGTGTGCCAAACGCCGTTTCCGTTAGCCACGGAAACCATTGGTACAACATGAAAAGAATGCTGATCAACGCAACTCAACCCGAAGAGTTGCGTGTAGCCCTGGTAGATGGCCAGAAGCTCTATGATCTGGACATCGAGTCCGGTGCCCGCGAGCAGAAAAAGGCCAACATCTACAAAGGCCGCATCACCCGCGTCGAGCCCAGCCTCGAAGCTGCCTTCGTCGATTTCGGCGCCGAACGTCACGGCTTCCTGCCGCTGAAAGAAATTTCCCGCGAATACTTCTCCAAGTCCCCTGAAGGCGGACGCGACAACATCAAGGAAGTCCTCAAGGAAGG
>JAYQUJ010000069.1:0-22213 GCA_038147895.1 Pseudomonas sp. | reverse complement strand
GGGCTACCCAACCCGAACAAGGAGTGTGTCATGAGCAAAACCGCCAACTGGAACTATCCCACCTCGGTGCGCTTTGGCGTCGGTCGCATCCAGGAGCTGCCCGACCTGTGCAAAAGCGTCGGCATGCAACGCCCGCTGCTGGTGACCGATCGCGGCCTGGCCAGCGCGCCGATCACCACTGCTGCATTGGACTCACTCAAGGCTGCCGGTCTCGGAGCGGCGCTATTCAGCGACCTAAAACCCAACCCGGTCGGCGCCAACCTGGAAGCCGGTCTGGCCGCCTATCACGCCGGCAAGCATGACGGCGTGGTCGCCTTCGGCGGCGGCAGCGGCCTGGACATGGGCAAGCTGATAGCCTTCATGAGTGGCCAGGCCCGCCCGGTATGGGACTTCGAAGATGTCGACGACTGGTGGACCCGCGCCGACCCGCGCGGCATTGCTCCGGTGATCGCCGTACCGACCACCGCCGGCACCGGCTCGGAGGTTGGCCGCGCCGGCATCCTCACCGACGAGCGCACCCATACCAAACGCATCATTTTCCATCCGCTGATGCTGCCGAAGATCGTCATCAGCGATCCGGCACTGACCGTCGGCATGCCCGCCTTCATCACCGCCGGCACCGGCATGGACGCCTTCTCCCACTGCCTGGAGGCTTACTGCGCGCCGGGCTTCCACCCCATGGCCGAAGGCATCGCCGTGGAAGGCATGCGCCTGGTGCAGGGTGCCCTGGTGCGCGCGGTGCAGACCCCGGACGACCTCGATGCCCGCGCCGACATGCTGGCGGCCGCCGCGATGGGCGCCACCGCGTTCCAGAAGGGCCTGGGCGGCATGCACGCGCTGGCCCACCCCATCGGCGCGCTGTACGACAGCCATCACGGCATGACCAACGCCGTGCTGATGCCCTACGTGCTGACGTTCAACCGCGGCGTGATCGAAGAGCGCATCACCCGCCTGGCCGCCTGGCTGGGCCTGGCCAACCCCGGCTTCGACAGCTTCCTCGAACTGGTCATGCAACTGCGCCGCGACAGCGGCGTACCGCACAGCCTGACCGAGATGAACGTGACCGACGAGCACGCCGCTCTGGTGGCGCAGATGGCGGTGGTTGACCCCTCTGCCGGCGGCAACCCACGTGAACTGACCGAAGCCCACTGCGCCAAGCTGTTCGACGACGCCCTGCACGGCCGGCTCTAGCCGCTGAGCGAAAAACCGCCAGGCCGGCTCATCCCAGGCCTGGCGCACCTGTCGGTACATACCAAACAGCTTGTCCACAGTGTTACCCAAGGCTTCTGTGGGCAACTGTGGAAAGGTGTCTGTGGACAAGTTACTGGCTGAAAATCAGGCAATTGCCGACAAGCCACGCCACGTCTGGCCACGAGCCGACTACACACAACTTACCCACAGACTGACACACAGTTACTGTGTCTAAGATGAGAGCTAAGTCACTGAATGAGCTCGAAATTCAACCAGCGACCGGAACCCCTTGAGCCTGTTGGCCAGGCGCCAGCTGCCGACAGCTTATCCACAGCTTCATCCACCCCAACTGGGGGTAACTGGGTCACTCAGGCGTGGCGGCGAATACCGTGGCGCTGCAACTTGCGATACAGGGTGTTGCGGCTGATGCCGAGTTCGGCCGCCACCCGGCTCACATGCCAGCGCTGAGCATCGAGCAGGCGCAGCAGCGTGTCGCGCTCGGCCTGGGCCAGGGGACCTTCGGACATCTCCGCAGCAGCCTGCGCCGAAGGTGCCACTCGTAACTCCTCGGGCAGGTCATCCAGACCGATCCTATCGTCTTCGCACAGCGCCAACAGGGTGCGCAGCACGCTGCGCAGCTGGCGCACATTGCCCGGCCAGGCGTAATCCAGCAGGGCCTGGCGCGCCGCGCCATCCAGGCGCACCGGCTGCCCTCGGGCCTCCTCGGCCAGCAGCTGCTCCAGCAGGGCCTCGCGGTCTTCGCGTTCGCGCAGTGGCGGCAGGCGCAGTTGCAGGCCGTTGAGGCGATAGAACAGGTCCTCGCGGAACTGCCCGGCGGCCACCAGAGCGCCGAGGTCGCGGTGGCTGGCGCTGATCAGGCCCAGATCCACCGGCTGCGCCTCCAAGGCGCCGACCGGCACCACCGCGCGCTCCTCCAGCACCCGCAGCAGGCGGGTCTGCATGGCCAGCGGCATATCGCCGATCTCGTCGAGAAACAGGGTGCCGCCATCGGCCTGCTGCAGCTTGCCGCGCATGCCCTCCTTGCGCGCGCCGGTGAAGCTGCCGCCGCGGTAGCCGAACAGCTCGCTCTCGATCAGCGCCTCGGGAATCGCCGCACAGTTGATCGCCACGAACGGCTTGCCGCGTCGCGAGCAGGACTGGTGCAGGGCGCGGGCGAAGGCCTCCTTGCCCGAGCCGGTCTCGCCGCCGATCAGCAGCGGCACATCACGCTCGTAGACCTTGAGGCCACGACGGAACGCCTCGGCAAGCTGGGCATCCTGCAGACACAGGCCCGGCACCTGGACTTCGGGGGCGCGCGGCGCCAGCGCCGCCGGCGTGCTGCGTCGTTGACCGCGCAGCATGGCATGCAGCAACTGACCGTCATGGGTGCGTAGCGGCCAGGCAGCGCCGGGCTGCGGCGAGGCGCGGGCGAACAGTTCATCCAGCGGCACATCGAACAGGGTTTCCAGCGAGCGCCCGAGCAATTCGGCGCGGGCCATGCCAAGCAGGTTCAGCGCACTCTGGTTGGCCGCGCGTACCCGGCCGTCGCCGCCGAAGGCCAGCAGACCCTCGCTGAACAGGCCGATGTACTCGGCCTGGGCATGGAAGCGCAGCAGCCAGTCGTTCTCGTAGCTGCGCAGGAAGTAACAGCCCTCGATGGCCTTGGCCGACAGATTGACCAGCGCCATGGTGTGGAACTGGCTCTGCCGCGACACATCGCGACGCGCCGAGGACACGTCGAGCACCGCCAGCAGGTCGCCATGCGGGTCGAACACCGGGCTGGCCGAGCAGGTCAGGCCGGTGTGACGCGAGCGGAAGTGTTCGTCCTGATGGATGGTCAGCGCCTGCCGCTCGACCAGGCAGGTGCCGATGCCGTTGGTGCCCTCGCAGGCCTCGCTCCAGTCGGCGCCCAACCACAGCCCGGCACGCTCGAAGGTGCGCTGCTCGGCCTGCTGGGTCACGCAATTGAGGATCACCCCACGCGCATCGGTGAGCAGCACAGCGTTGCCTGAACCGGCCAGCTGTCGATGCAGGTTGTTCATCTCGCCGCTGGCGATCTCCAGCACCTGGCGCGAGCGCTCGCGGCATTCGAGCATGCGCGCGTGCTCCAGCACTGCCGGGGCCATGGCCTGGGCCGGGTCGAGGTGGTGCTGTTCCAGGCAACGCAGCCAGGAGCGGGCCACCGACGGATCTGCCGCGGGGCCGGTCAGCGCCGCCCCGCCCTGCGCCACGTTCAGCACACGCTGCACGTGACGGTTCTGTTGAGTGCGCATTGTTATTGTTCTCCGCCGCGGGAATTCGGGAGGCAACCTGCACCCGCGTTCCGGCAGCATCCTCCAGGCCCCTGGGCAATGCAACGGCAAAATGACCGGTGAGTCGGAGACTGTCCCGTTTCCGGGACAAAGTGTCACCCCACCCCGCCCCAAGCCTGACACAGAGCCTTCACCCGGCATCCAGCGAATGCCTTGCAAGCCCCGCTGCGCCTTGCCTGCAGCCCTCTGGCCCAGCGCTTGCTCTGCTCCCCGTAGCGTCTCGACGCACTCCCGAACAAGCACAAGAGCCAGGAGAATTCCCCATGATCTATGCCCAACCCGGCACCCCCGGCGCCGTCGTTTCCTTCAAGGCGCGCTACGGCAACTACATCGGCGGCGAGTTCGTCGCCCCGGTCGCCGGCCAGCACTTCACCAATACCTCGCCGGTCAACGGCCAGCCGATTGCCGAATTCCCCCGCTCCAGCGCCGTCGACATCGACAAGGCGCTGGACGCCGCCCATGCCGCCGCCGATGCCTGGGGCCGCACCAGCGTGCAGGAGCGCTCCAACATCCTGCTGAAGATCGCCGACCGCATCGAAGCCAACCTGGAACTGCTGGCCGTCACCGAGACCTGGGACAACGGCAAGGCCGTGCGCGAGACGCTGAATGCCGACATTCCGCTGGCCGCCGACCACTTCCGCTACTTCGCCGGCTGCATCCGCGCCCAGGAAGGCGGGGCCGCCGAGATCGACGCTGGCACTGTGGCCTATCACATCCACGAGCCGCTGGGCGTGGTCGGGCAGATCATCCCGTGGAACTTCCCGCTGCTGATGGCCGCATGGAAGCTGGCCCCGGCCCTGGCCGCCGGCAACTGCATCGTGCTCAAGCCGGCCGAGCAGACCCCGCTGGGAATTAGCGTGCTGATGGAGCTGATCGGCGACCTGCTGCCGGCCGGCGTACTCAACGTGGTACACGGCTTCGGCAAGGAGGCCGGCGAGGCCCTGGCCACCAGCAAGCGCATCGCCAAGATCGCCTTCACCGGCTCCACGCCGGTGGGCTCGCACATTCTCAAATGCGCGGCGGAAAACATCATCCCCAGCACCGTGGAACTGGGCGGCAAGAGCCCGAACATCTACTTCGAGGACATCATGCAGGCCGAGCCGGCCTTCATCGAGAAGGCCGCCGAAGGCCTGGTGCTGGCCTTCTTCAACCAGGGCGAGGTGTGCACCTGCCCGTCGCGCGCGCTGGTACAGGAATCCATCTACCCGGCGTTCATGGCCGAAGTGATGAAGAAGGTCGCGGCGATCAAGCGCGGCAACCCGCTGGACACCGAGACCATGGTCGGCGCCCAGGCGTCCGAGCAGCAGTTCGACAAGATCCTCAGCTACCTGGAGATCGCCAAGCAGGAAGGCGCCGAGGTGCTCACCGGCGGTGGTGTGGAGCAGCTCAGCGGCGATCTGGCCAGCGGTTATTACGTGCAGCCGACCCTGCTCAAGGGCCACAACAAGATGCGCGTGTTCCAGGAGGAAATCTTCGGCCCGGTGGTCGGCGTCACCACCTTCAAGGACGAGGCGGAAGCCCTGGCCATCGCCAACGACACCGAGTTCGGCCTCGGCGCCGGCCTGTGGACCCGCGACATCAACCGCGCCTACCGCGTGGGCCGTGGCATCAAGGCCGGTCGTGTGTGGACCAACTGCTACCACCTGTACCCGGCGCACGCCGCCTTCGGGGGCTACAAGAAGTCCGGCGTCGGCCGCGAGACCCACAAGATGATGCTCGACCACTACCAGCAGACCAAGAACCTGCTGGTGAGCTACGACATCAATCCGCTCGGCTTCTTCTAAATCCTCTGAGCTAGACAGCGCCGCCTTAGGGCGGCGCTTTCGTTTGCGCGAGGCTCAGAGCGTAGGCTGGACCCGGTCAAGCGTCGCGCCACTGCCGTGGACTGACCCCGAACCAGCGACGGAAGGCCCGCGAGAAGGCGCTGGTTTCCGAATAGCCGAGCAACGGCGCCAGCTCGGAGATTGGCCGGCGTTGGCGCAGGTAATGCACCGCCAATTCGCGGCGAGTCTGCTCGACCAGTTGGGTGAAACTCAGGCCGGCATCGCGCAGGCGCCGCTGCAGACCCAGGGCAGTCATCCCGAGTTGCTCGGCAATCAGCTCCAGGCCAGGTTCGCCACGCACCAGCGCCAGACGAATCTGCGTACTGGCATCCTCGACCAGGCTTGGCCCGGCATCCTGCTCGCCCAGGCGACGGATCACGTCCTGCACCAAAAACAGCAGGTTGGCGTCACGCTCGGGCATCAGCCGGCCCTGCAGGTCGCCCTTGGATACCAGCAGCGAGTTGCACGGCCGGGCGAACTGCACCGGCGCACCGAATACCTCGACATGCTCCTGCCACTGCTCCGGGCGGCGGTGCTCGAAAGTCACCGCGCGTGGTGCCCAGTCTTCACCCAGCACATGACGCAGCAGGTTGGCGACCATGCCCATGGTCAGCTCGGCGTCCTGGCGGCGGTCGAGAATCGCGTCGTGCTGTACCTGATAGTCGAAGCGGTAACACTCGCCGCAGTCGACCAGGCGGATCAGGCTGCTGTGCTGGTGGTAGGGGAAGGCCGCGGCGAAGTTGCGCAGAGCCTCTTCCAGGGTCTCCGAACACAGGCCGACATAGCCCAGCAGGCCCAGGGCCCTGGGTTGAAATTGCTGGCCGTAGCGCAGGCCGAAATTGTCGCAACCGGACTGCCGCGCCGCCTCTTCCAACACCTGGCAGTAGCTGGTCAACGGCAGGCTGAGGGTGGGATGGCGCAGCTGCTCCGGATCGATGCCGGCACGACCGAACACCCGGTCGAGGTCGCCGCCCTGGCCAGTGATGAAACCCTCCAGGCCGCTGGCGGCGGCCGACAGCACACCGACATTGCTGGCGGGGTTGAGACTGGCACTGGCGAACAGGGATTGGCTCATGTGTGCGACTGCGCTGGTAAAGATTTGCAACATTCAAGCAAATGCCATGCCTTCGCCCCACGACAGCTCGGCAAAAGCACCGAGTACGAATTGCCCCGAAGCAGGGCAAAACGCCCAGGCCGCGCCCCGCCTCGGCGCGCACAGATTTGACCGCAGGCGACCGACAAGGTCGGCCAGGGTCAAGTTCCACCGCACCCCACGCCCTACCATCGGTATCAGTCAACCGTGCATGCCCCTTGGGCAGAGGAATGAGAAAAATGACGACGCAACTGAAACCGACACTGGGAACCTTGCACCTGTGGGGCCTCGCCGTGGGCCTGGTAATTTCCGGCGAATACTTCGGCTGGAGCTACGGCTGGGGTACCGCCGGTACCCTGGGCTTCCTCATCACCGCGCTGATGGTCGCGGCCATGTACACCTGTTTCATCTTCAGCTTCACCGAACTGACCACCGCCATTCCCCACGCTGGCGGCCCCTTCGCCTATAGCCGCCGGGCCTTCGGCGAACGCGGCGGGTTGATCGCCGGCATGGCCACGCTGATCGAGTTCGTCTTCGCCCCACCGGCCATCGCCATGGCCATCGGCGCCTACCTCAACGTGCAGTTCCCCGAACTGGACCCACGGCATGCCGCGGTCGGCGCCTACCTGATTTTCATGACCCTGAACATCCTCGGCGTCAGTATCGCCGCCACCTTCGAGCTGGTGGTCACGGTGCTGGCGGTGGCCGAGCTGCTGGTGTTCATGGGCGTGGTCGCACCGGGCTTCAGCTTCAGCAACTTCGTGGTAGGCGGTTGGGCCGGCAGCGACAGCTTCGGCCTGCCGGCAATCAGCGGCATCTTCGCCGCCATTCCCTTCGCCATCTGGTTCTTCCTCGCCATCGAGGGCGCGGCCATGGCCGCCGAGGAAGCCAGGGACCCGAAACGCACCATTCCGCGCGCCTATATCGCCGGCATCCTGACCCTGGTGTTCCTCGCCCTGGGCGTGATGATCATGGCCGGTGGCGTCGGCGACTGGCGCGAGCTGTCGAACATCAACGACCCGCTGCCGCAGGCGATGAAAGCCGTGGTCGGTGACAACTCCACCTGGATGCACATGCTGGTGTGGATCGGCCTGTTCGGCCTAGTGGCCAGCTTCCACGGCATCATCCTCGGCTACTCCCGGCAGTTCTTCGCCCTGGCCCGCGCCGGTTACCTGCCGGCCAGCCTGGCCAAGCTGTCGCGCTTCCAGACCCCGCATCGCGCCATCCTCGCCGGCGGTGTGATCGGCATCGCGGCGATCTACAGCGACGGCCTGATCAACCTGCAGGGCATGAGCCTAACCGCGGCGATGATCACCATGAGCGTGTTCGGCGCCATCGTCATGTACATCATCAGCATGCTCAGCCTGTTCAAGCTGCGTCGCAGCGAGCCGAATCTGGAGCGCGCCTTCAAGGCCCCGGGCTACCCGGTGGTGCCGGCCATTGCCCTGATCCTGGCGCTGGTCTGCCTGGTGGCGATGGTCTGGTTCAATACCCTGATCGCCGCGATCTTCCTCGGCTTCATGGCCGCCGGCTTCCTCTACTTCCAGTTCACCGCCCACCACCGCGCCAACGCGCCGACCGACGCCCTGCTCAGCCAGGCCTGAGGCAAACCCGCCCAGCCCCGCCGGCCAACGCCGGCGGGGCACGTTCATTGCAGGAATCACGGCATGAGCAGCTACTCCCACACAGTCGGCGGACACACCTGGCGTTTCGACAGCCTGCGTGAGGTCATGACCAAGGCCAGTCCGGCCCGCTCCGGCGACTACCTCGCCGGCGTTGCCGCGGGCAGCGATGTCGAGCGAGTGGCCGCGCAGATGTGCCTGGCCGAGATCCCGCTCAAGCGCTTTCTCGACGAGGCGCTGATTCCCTACGAAACCGACGAAGTCACCCGCCTGATCATCGACAGCCACGACCGCGCCGCCTTCGCCCCGGTCAGCCACCTGACCGTCGGCGGCTTTCGCGACTGGTTGCTCGGCGATGCCGCCACCGAAAGCAGCCTGCGCGCCCTGGCCCCTGGCCTGACGCCAGAGATGGCCGCCGCCGTGTCGAAGATCATGCGCGTACAGGACCTGGTGCTGGTGGCGCAGAAGATTCGCGTGGTCACTCGCTTTCGCAACACCCAGGGCCTGCGCGGGCGCATGTCCACCCGTCTGCAGCCGAACCATCCCACCGACGAGCCGGCCGGCATCGCCGCCAGCATTCTCGACGGCCTGCTCTACGGCAACGGCGACGCCATGCTCGGCATCAACCCGGCCAGCGACAGCCTCAGCGCCATCGGTGAGATGCTGCGCATGCTCGACGGCATCATCCAGCGCTACGAAATTCCCACCCAGGCCTGCGTGCTGACTCACGTCACCACCTCGATCGAGGCGATCAACCGCGGCGTGCCGCTGGATCTGGTGTTCCAGTCCATCGCCGGCACCGAGGCAGCCAACGCCAGCTTCGGCATCAACCTGGGCATTCTTCAGGAAGGCTACGAGGCCGGCCTGTCGCAGGGCCGAGGCAGCCTCGGCAACAACCTGATGTACTTCGAGACCGGCCAGGGCAGCGCGCTGTCGGCCAACGCCCACCACGGCGTCGACCAGCAGACCTGCGAAACCCGCGCCTATGCGGTGGCCCGCCACTTCAAGCCATTCCTGGTCAACACCGTGGTCGGCTTCATCGGCCCCGAGTACCTGTACAACGGCAAGCAGATCATCCGCGCCGGCCTGGAAGACCACTTCTGCGGCAAGCTGCTGGGCCTGCCGATGGGCTGTGACATCTGCTACACCAACCACGCCGAGGCCGACCAGGACGACATGGACACCCTGTTGACCCTGTTCGGCGTAGCCGGCATCAACTTCATCATGGGTATCCCCGGCTCCGACGACGTGATGCTCAACTACCAGACCACCTCGTTCCACGATGCGCTCTATGCCCGCCAGACCATGGGCCTGAAACCGGCACCGGAATTCGAGGACTGGCTGCTGCGCATGGACATCCTGCGCCAGTCCGGCGGCCGCCTGGAACTTGGCCGGCAACTGCCGGAACCCTTCCGCAAGGCCCTGGAGCAACTGGCATGAGCGCCTTCGATATCAGCAGCGGCGAACTGCAGGCCGCCAGCGAAACCTGCCTGGAGCGCGATGAAACCGTCATCGCCAACCCCTGGCAGGCGCTGCGCAACCTGACCCCTGCGCGGATCGCCCTGGGCCGGGCCGGCACCAGCCTGCCCACCGCCGCCCAGCTGGACTTCCAGCACGCCCACGCCCAGGCCCGTGACGCCGTGCACCTGGCCTTCGATTACGCCAGCCTGGCCGCCGGCCTGGCTGAGCGCGGCCGCCCCAGCCTGCTCCTGCGCAGCGCCGCAGCCGATCGCAACACCTATCTGCAACGCCCGGACCTGGGCCGCCGCCTGCACCCGGACTCCGCCGAACTGCTGCGCCAGCAGCCGCAGGGTTATGACCTGGCCATCGTCATCGCCGACGGCCTCTCGGCCCTGGCCGTGCATCGCCATGCCCTGCCCTTTCTGCAGCGCATGGAAGAGCTGGCCTGCGCCGAGGGCTGGAGCCTGTCGCCCGTGGCCCTGGTCGAACAGGGCCGGGTCGCGGTGGCCGACGAAGTAGCCGAGCTGCTCGGCGCGCGCATGGTGGTGATTCTGATCGGCGAACGTCCTGGCCTCAGCTCACCGGACAGCCTCGGCCTGTACTTTACCTACGCACCCAAGGTCGGCCTGACCGACGCCTATCGCAACTGCATCTCCAACGTGCGCCTGGAAGGCCTCAGCTACGGCGTGGCCGCGCACAAGCTGCTGTACCTGATGAGCGAGGCCTGCCGCCGCCAGCTATCCGGGGTCAACCTCAAGGACGAAGCCCAGGTGCCCAGCCTCGCCTCCGGCCTGGAAGGGCCACGCAACTTCCTGCTCGACTGAAGCTCAGATCAAACGCTCGCTTGGATTGCGCTTTCCAGCATCTTTGGGCAGCATCGGCCTGACCGTTGGCACAGCATCTGCAGCGCCAGCCATTCATGTCCACAGACACCGAGGCCTGCCATGCGCATTGTCCAAGCCACGCTCGATCATCTGGACCTGCTGACCCCTCTGTTCATCAAATACCGCGAGTTCTACGGCGAACTGCCCTTCCCCGACTCCTCGCGCAAGTTCCTCGAAACCCGCCTCAAGCGCAAGGAATCGATCATCTACCTGGCCCTGGCCGACGACGAAGACAAGCTGCTCGGCTACTGCCAGCTCTACCCCAGCTACTCCTCGCTGTCGCTCAAGCGCGTGTGGATCCTCAACGACATCTACGTGGCCGAAGACGCCCGCCGCATGCTGGTCGCCGACCGCCTGCTGCAGACCGCCAAGCAGATGGCCAAGGAAACCCAGGCCGTGCGCATGCGCGTAGCTACCAGTGTGGACAACGAAGTGGCGCAGAAGACCTACGAGTCCATCGGTTTCCGCGTCGACGAACGCTTCAAGAACTACACCCTGGAACTCGGCGACTGACCGTCGCCGCACCATCAAGGGGCAAGACTCCCCGCAGAGCACCGCCCCATGTGGTCATTCCGCGCCTGGCGCCGCCGGCGCATCGTCTCCCGCTCGCCCTACACCACACGCCACTGGCATGAGGTGCGCGGGCGCTTGCCCATCCTCGATGGCTTGAGCGAGGCGGAAGAACAGCGCCTGTTCCAGCGCGCCATCCTGTTCCTCCATCACAAGCGCCTGACCGCTCTGCCCGGCGTCGAGCTGGATGAACTGGATCGCCTGACCCTGGCCGCCATGGCCGAACTGCCACTGCTGCACCTGGCGGACCTGGACTGGTACCAAGGTTTCCACGAGATCGTGCTGTACCCCGACGACTTCGTCAGCCCGCAGCGTCACCGCGATGCCGCCGGCATCGAGCACGAATGGGACGCCGAACACAGCGGCGAGGCCTGGTTGCAGGGCCCGGTGATCCTCGCCTGGCCCGGCGTGCAGAGCAGCGGCGGCTGGGATGCCTACAACCTGGTGATCCACGAGCTGGCGCACAAGCTGGACATGCTCAACGGCGACGCCAACGGCCTGCCACCGCTGCATCGCAACATGTATATCGAGGCCTGGGCCGCGGCCATGCAGGCGGCATACGAGCAGCTGAATGCGGTTCTCGACGCCAATCCCGAAGCACACACCGAAATCGACCCGTACGCGGCGGAAAACCCGGCGGAGTTCTTCGCCGTCACCAGCGAGTACTTCTTCAGCGCCCCCGATCTGCTTGCCGAGGCCATGCCCGAGGTCTACCGCCAGCTAGGCCTGTTCTACCGCCAGGACCCGCTCGAACGCCTGCGCAGACTGCAACTAAGCCATCCGCACTATCGCGACACGACCAACGGATGAACAAGCGCCCGTGGTATCGCCACGGGAATGTGCCTATAATCCGCGCACTTTTTTAGGCCCACCCTGGGGAGTCGCCCATGAGCTACAGCAAAGTTCCGGCCGGCAAAGACGTGCCGAACGACATCTACGTCGCCATCGAGATCCCGGCCAACCACGCGCCGATCAAATACGAGATCGATCACGACACCGACTGCCTGTTCGTCGATCGCTTCATGGCCACCCCGATGTTCTACCCGGCCAACTACGGTTTCATCCCGCACACCCTGGCTGACGACGGTGACCCCCTCGACGTGCTGGTTGTGACCCCTTATCCGGTCGCTCCGGGCTCGGTTATCCGCTGCCGTCCGGTTGGCGTGCTGAACATGACCGACGAAGCCGGCGGTGACGCCAAGCTGATCGCCGTACCGCACGACAAGCTGTCTCAGCTGTACGTGGACGTTAAGGAATACACCGACCTGCCGGCCCTGCTGCTGGAGCAGATCAAGCACTTCTTCGAGAACTACAAGGATCTGGAGAAGGGCAAGTGGGTCAAGGTCGAAGGCTGGGGTAACGCCGACGAAGCCCGCGCAGCAATTTTGAAGGCGGTTGCGGCTTACCAAAAATAAGCCAATACCTCCCACTGAAGGCCGGCCACAAGCCGGCTTTTTTATTGCCCGAAGAAATCCGACAAGATCCTACAGCACTAGCAAATACAGGCCCTGCAGCTTAGCATTCGTCCTAAGACATCCAGTAACCATCCATAAAATCCGCGACCAAGGTGTGGGTCAAAGTGTGGGTCGAGGGGTGTGGGTTGGAGTAGGAGCGAGTAATGGGCAAGCTGACCAGCAAGACCGTGGAGTCGATAGCCAAGGCTGCAACGCCAGGAAAAACCAATGATGGCGATGGCCTGTACTTCCAGGTATCCAAGAGCGGCGGAACCAGCTGGATCTTTCGCTACAAGCTGGATGGCCGCAGCCGCGAAATGGGGCTAGGCCCCTTTCCGGCCGTCACACTCAGCCAAGCCCGGCAGTTAGCCGCCGATCAACGCAAGCTTCTAGCGTCCGGAAGCGACCCACTGGCAACCCGCGATGCGGCAAAGGAAGCCAAGCGCGAAGCCGAACGCCAGGCTGCAGCACGTCGCACGACGTTCGAAGATCTCGCTCGCGAATACCAACAAGCACACGGCGGTAGTTGGTCTGAGAAGTGGCGGAAAGGCTGGCTGCGCAAACTGGAGCTCTACGCCTTCCCGACCATGGGCAAGTTGTCGGCTGACATCATCAGCACCGAGCATGTGCTTGCTGCATTGCAACCCATCTGGGTAACCAAGACCCGGACTGCTGATGAAATCAGGGGCCAGATCGAGCAAATACTAGATGCAGCCAAGGCTCGGCGCTTACGCGAGGGGGACAATCCTGCCCGCTGGCGCGGACACCTGGACAATTTGCTGAGCAAGGCAGAGAAGAAGAAGGCCAGACAGCGCCAGCACTTCCCAGCACTGCAGTGGAAAGACACTCCGAAGCTGATATCCACCCTGGCCAACATCGATACACGTGACGCCATCGCAACCAGATTACTGATTCTAACCGGTGCTCGTTACCACATGATCCAACATGCTCAATGGTCTGAGTTTGACCTCGAAACTGGCACTTGGGCACTGCCGGCTGAGCGCATGAAGATGCGAAAACCTTTCGTCATTCCTCTATCGCCCCCGGTAGTCGAGATGCTGAATATCATGAATACGACTCATTCAATATATCTTTTCCCTGGGCAAGGGAAGAATGGTGTCATGCATGGCAACGCCATACGCAACCTGCTGCACAAGCTGGGGTATGCAGACATCACGAGACATGGCTTTCGATCGACCTTCCGGGACTGGGCAAACGAATGCACCAACTACCCGCGAGAGGTATGCGAGCTTGCGCTTGCCCATGATGAACGCGACCAGACCGAGGCGGCCTATTCGCGCTCCGACCTTCTGGAGAAGCGCAGGGCACTGATGGCGGAATGGGCCAAGTTCTGCACGAGCAAGAAGTGACCCACAGCAAGCCCAAAGCAGCCGGTAACAACAGACAGAAACCGGCCAAAAGCAGACATCCGCAACAAGATGTTGTCCTACGTCCGCTATCGATGTCACGTGACCAACCCGGAGCAGGTTCAGCCGTTGAGCGGTTCGCTAGTCTCGGCACGATCACGGCAAAGAAACGCTGGCACAGCCCGGACATAGACCAGTTCAGCAACCAGCTCGACAAGGGTCTGGGTAATCACCGCAGCGGCGGCGAGCCCCCGCAGCTGTTCAGGCAGCGCTAATGCAAGGGGCAGCACCACCAGTGAGTTGCGCGTCGAGCTGCTGAAGATCACAGCCCTTGCCGACCGCACAGGCAGCTTGCACACCTTGGAGACCAGTGCACCGATTACGGGAGCCAAGAAGGCAAAGGCGATGTAGATCGGCAGTACGGGAGCAAGCCTGCCGATCTCATTCACTACGGGAGCAATCTGCGAGCCGACCACGGCTATGAGCACCGCCGCCATGGCCGGCACAGGTAACCAGGCCCAAGCATCAGCCCATGTCTTCACCGCTGCGGAGCGCTTTACCAATGCTTCTGTCAGCAGTGCCAGGATCAGCGGGGCCATGATGAGTGCCAGAAAGGCTTCGACAAAGGGGCCTATCGACACGACCACCCCCGAAGTATCACTCAGCATAAGCCCCAGGTAGAGGGGTAAAAGAGCAAGCTGAAGTAACAGCAAAATCGGCGTCGCCGAAAGGATCAGGCGTGAGTCACCCCGGCCAATGTGGGTGAACACAACCACGTAATCGATGCAGGGCGTCAGTAACACCAATAGCACGCCAATCAGGATGGCGGGATGTCCATCCAAGAAGCGGGTCAGCCCCCAAACCAGGAGAGGAATCAAAACAAAATTGGCGACTAGGAGCGCAGCCATGAAGGGCTTGTTGCGCATGCCATCTTTAAGGTTCAGGAACGGAATCTGAAGAAACATCGCATACATCAGAACAGCGATGGTGGGCGTGACCAAGACCGACAATCCCTGGGCGGTGTTCGGAGCCAGCAAGCCGCCAATCGCCGCGACAATCACTGCTACGAAGTAGATCGGTACTTGGTTCTGCTCTAGTGCATCTCTTGTCATGGTTCACTCAAAGTCATGGTTTGCTCTCCGCGTTAGGGAGGACAAGGATGGTTAGCTAGGGATAAGGCAAGCAGCGCTAACGGCCAATGGTCATTCATCAATGGCTGCTTCAGGCCTGTACTTGCAGGTCAAAAAGGGCAAGGTCGACCCAAACTGGGCACCCTGAAAATTCGATCATTGGCCAAAAACGGAAGCACTGATTTTTCCAGCATGCATCCTAGCCCGCCCCACCTAAGCCGCACAGGTATCGCCATGGTGCTTGTGCCTACTCCCCGAGAATGGTCTCATTGCGGAGCAATTCGTACGGCAACCGTATCTTCATACCAATGAGGGTCGGAGCAAATACCTCCCACCACTATACATATCGACATCATCCCGATGCCCAGGCGTAAGGTCACAATCCAAGTAGTGCTTACACTGAGCATGGCATTGCTGCTGGTCATGGGTTGGCATATGTCTTCCCTGTTGGTTGGTGCAGAGCCGCAAGCGGGATTCAAGAGCGAGTCAACGCACAGCAGCTTGCTGACAGAGGCAGCCCCCTCTTGCGTCTTTTGTGCAGGTCACCGGCACTCGCCGATGACTGCCGACCATGTGCACGAGACCCCTTACCTTGGGCCGCTGCTTATCCTGCCAGCCCAGGCAGAAAGCAACATCCTGGCTACCCTGCCGGATCAAGCCGCACCAACTCGCCCGGTCTACTTGATTGAGCGCCCTCCGCGATCCAGCCGCGTGATCTAAACAAAGCCGCACTGCGGCTAAAGACCACTGCAATCCAGGATCAACTTATGCAATCGCTTTCTCCGCGCGAGCCTGGGGCGTTGTTTGCGCACCTGCGCCGCCCGATGCGCTTATTACTGCTCGCTATCGTGCTGATGCTCGTGGGCATGGCAGATGCACTGGCTCAAGACGTCACCACGAACGATATCGCGTCGGCGGTAGTTCCCGTGCCACCCACCTCTGTAGAGGGTAGATATCAACCATGATGGAAACAGAGACAAACACTCGCTTTCCCAGCCCCTGGAGCCTGTTGCTTATGGCCTGGGGTATTGCGTTGGTTTCGACCTTAGCCGCCTTGTTCATCGGCGAGGTCATGGGCAAAACGCCCTGCGTGCTCTGCTGGTTCCAGCGCGCATTCATGTTTCCACTGGTCGTGATTCTGGCCGTTGGTTGCTACACCTCGGATTTCGGCGTCTGGCGTTATGCGTTGCCGGTTACCGTCGTGGGCGGGCTCATCGCGCTCTACCACAGCCTGCTCTACTTCGGGGCCATACCAGAGAGCATCAAGCCCTGTGGGGCAGGCCCGTCCTGCTCCAGCGCTGACATGACGATTTTCGGCAGCGTCCCTCTGCCACTGCTTTCGCTGGTCGCATTCACCCTTATCGCTGTTCTTCTTGTTCTCATCCGTCGGAGGTCTTCCCTATGAGCAGACGTGCAATCGTCCTCGTGATCAGCATTCTTACTGCGCTCGGCTTCGCTGCTGCGGCGTTCTTTTATGATCGATATTCGGCCAGTGAAGAGACTCCGCCAGTTGCTCCAGTCGCTAGCTCATTGGTGCGCTTCCATTCGCCCGTTATCGGCACCGCCAATGCGCCCGTAACCATCGTTGAGTTCTTCGATCCGTCCTGCGAGGCCTGCCGCGCCTTCTTTCCAGTAGTGAAACAGATCCTGGCTGAGAACCCGAACGATGTGCGCCTGGTGCTGCGTTACGTCCTCTTCCATGAAGGCTCTGAAACAGCAGCAAGAATCCTCGAAACTGCACGCAAGCAGGGGGTCTTCGAGCCTGTTCTGGAAGCACTCATGGTGGCGCAACCGCAATGGCACAGTGACCCACAGGTGCTGAAGGCCTGGGAGGCTGCTGAAGCGGCAGGCTTGGATGTGGAGAAGGCCCGTGCAGAGATGATGGCTGCCGATATCACCGAGACGCTGAAAAGGGACTCTCAGGATGCCCAGGCGGCTGGTGTGCGCCAGACACCTACGTTCTTTGTGAATGGCAAGCCGCTATTGAGTTTCGGCGCGCAGCCACTGAATGATCTGGTCAAAGCTGAAGTCGAACAAAGCAAATAAGCGCTAACCGTCTGCATACAGCTGAGCCAGACTCACCACCTGCCATGTAGCGTGCCTCGCATGGCAGGTGGTGGCGCATGTTTAGTGGCGGTGGCTTTTCCCAACATGGGTGTGGCCATCATCCGGAAGCGCACTGACACCGCCAGTGGTATTCAGGCGCTGGAGGATTCCACACTCATCTACGCCGCGCTCAGAGGAACAGCGGTGTCGTAACTCAATCAGCTGTTGTTGCAGGGCCAGCAGACTGGTCACGCGCGCTTGCACATGCTCAATGTGCTCATCCACTAAGCTATTCACACCCTCACAGTTCCCCTCTGGCCGATCCATCAGCGCCAGCAGGCTTCTGATCTCGTCCAGGGTCATGTCTAGCGTTCGGCAGTTGCGAATGAACGTAAGCCGCTCAAGGTGCTCACTGCTGTAAAGGCGGTAATTACCCTCGCTACGGGCCGGAGCCGGCAACAGCCCCTCGCGCTCGTAATAGCGAACCGTTTCAACCTGGCAATCGGCAAGCTTGGCCAGCTCTCCAATCTTCATGAATTACCTCTTCAGCAAACGCTTGACCCTGTAGTGGCTTTAGGGTGTTCACTCTACACAACTGTTCAACGAGGATACCTTCATGGCTGGCTGCTGCGGTGACGAATACAAACCTGAAGCGGTTTCAAAGGATGTCTGCTGTGACGCCAACGAAGCAAGCAAGTGCTCTGCCACAGCGGCGACAGCAGTAAATGCCGTAACCGGCTCCAGGCTCAGCAGCTTCCGCATTGCGCAAATGGACTGCCCTACCGAGCAGACGCTGATTCAGGACAAACTGAGCAAGCTCGCAGGCATAGATAAGCTCGACTTCAACCTGATCAATCGGATTCTTGGGGTATGGCACAGCTTGCCGTCGACCGCGCCTATCGAAGCGGCGATCTCGTCCCTGGGAATGCAGGCAGAACCGCTATCTGCTGAAGGGCAAGCCCGCATCAAAATCGAACAGATGGACTGCCCAACTGAAGAAAAGCTGATCCGCGACAAGCTGACCTCGCTACCCGGTATCAGTGCATTGGAGTTCAACCTGGTTCAACGTGTACTGACGCTCAGCCACACAGCAGAAGCGCTGCCAGCAGCACTGGCAGCGATTCGCGAGCTTGGTTTCACGCCAGTGGTTGAGGGTTCAGCAACAGCACGTGAAGAAGAGCAAGGCACCCCTCACAAGAAAGCCTGGTGGCCCTTGGCGCTCTCGGGGGTGGCCGCCTTATCGGCGGAAGTGATCCACTTTGCCGAGCTTGCGCCAGATTGGGCTGTGGCTGGCGTGGCGCTGCTCGCCATTCTGCTGTGCGGCCTGACGACCTATAAAAAGGGCTGGATCGCGCTGAAGAACCGCAACCTGAATATCAATGCGTTGATGAGTATCGCTGTGACCGGTGCGGTGCTGATTGGGCAATGGCCAGAAGCGGCCATGGTCATGTTCCTCTTTTCTGTCGCCGAGTTGATCGAAGCGAAGTCGCTGGATCGGGCTCGCAATGCCATCCGTGGCCTGATGGATCTGACGCCAGAGCGCGCCACGGTGCAGCAGGTCGATGGCACATGGCTGGAAGTTGACGTTAAAACCATCGCCGTAGGCGCATTGGTCAGGGTTCGACCGGGCGAACGAATCGGTCTCGATGGCGAAGTTACTGCCGGCAACTCCACCATCAACCAAGCGCCCATCACGGGGGAAAGCCTGCCCGTAGAGAAAACCATCGGCGATCCGGTTTTTGCGGGAACCATCAATGAAGCCGGCTCCCTGGAATACCGAGTCCTGGCCGCCGCAGCCAACACCACGCTGGCACGTATCATTCACGCGGTCGAAGAGGCGCAGGGTTCACGCGCGCCGACCCAGCGCTTTGTCGATCAATTCGCCAAGGTATACACCCCTGTCGTATTCCTATTCGCCCTGGCTATCGCCATTGTGCCGCCACTCTTCATGGCCGAGCCCTGGTACGACTGGATCTACCGTGCCCTGGTACTGCTGGTGGTTGCCTGCCCTTGCGCCTTGGTCATCTCGACACCTGTCACCATTGTCAGTGGTTTAGCTGCGGCTGCACGCAAAGGCATCCTGATCAAAGGCGGCGTTTATCTGGAAACTGGCGGCAAGCTTGGCTTCCTGGCCCTCGACAAGACCGGAACCATTACCCATGGCAAACCCGTGCAAACCGATTACATGCCACTGGTTGAACAGGACTCAGAACTCTGTCGCACTCATGCTGCCAGCCTCGCCAGTCGCTCTGATCACCCGGTTTCGCAAGCGATAGCCAAGCACGCCACTGAGAATGGCCTGATGTTCGCTACCGTTGAGGGATTCGAAGCCCTGCCGGGTCGAGGTGTACGGGGCACCATTGAAGGCATGGATTTCCACCTGGGTAACCACCGTCTGGTGGAAGAGCTTGGCCTCTGCTCACCCGAGCTGGAAACGACGCTGGAACGTCTCGAACGCCAAGGCAAAACAGTGGTGGTGTTGTGCAATCCGCAGCGTGCCATTGCCCTGTTCGCCGTTGCCGATACCGTCAAGGACTCCAGCCGCCAGGCAATCGAGGAGCTTCATGCGCTGGGTGTGAAGACCACGATGCTGACTGGCGATAACCCGTACACCGCAGAAGCCATCGCACAGCAGGTGGGCATCGACGAAGCACGCGGCAATCTCCTGCCAGTCGACAAATTGCAGGCCGTTGAAGCATTGCAGGCGCGCGGCTACGTTGTTGGGATGGTGGGCGACGGCATCAACGATGCGCCTGCGCTGGCGAAGTCCGAAATCGGCTTCGCCATGGCCGCCGCCGGCACGGACACGGCCATCGAAACTGCGGATGTGGCCTTGATGGATGACGACCTGCGCAAGATCCCGGCCTTCATCCGCCTGTCTCAACAGACCGCCGTCATCCTCAAGCAGAACATCGTGCTGGCGTTAGGGATCAAGGCCCTGTTTCTCGCCATTACCCTAACGGGGCAGGCGACGATGTGGATGGCCGTCTTTGCCGACATGGGCGTCAGCCTGCTGGTGGTGTTCAACGGCCTGCGCCTGCTTAAAAAGTAGGAACGGAGGATTGAAGATGAAAGCAGCATTGCAACTGGCAATTGAACAAGCCTTTCAACAGGCCGAGCACGCCATGCAGGAGAGACGTAATACCGATGCCTTTGAATGGCTGGAGCGCGCACACATCCTGACTCAACGCCAGCCCTTGCTGCACGCTAGGTCACACTGGCTGATGCTCACGCTCGGTTGGCAGATTGGCGATTATCGCGAGGTGGCCGGGCAAATACCGCGCATTTTCGCGGCCTTGTTGTTCTCCAAAATCTGGGTGCCCCTCGGCAATACAGGCCGCTCCAGAGTCAGCGCGTTCAAGCCCATGCCGGTTCCTGAAGAACTCCAGGCCTTGCTTGCGAGCGATGAGCAAAACCCATCCAGTCGGTGATTGTGTCCATGCAAGTCGATCTCGCCACCCAGCTGCCGTGCACACTTGCAGAGGTGATCGCCCAGGTGCGCACACCACGCCTGCTGCGTCAGGTTGCTTCACCCTTATTGAGTTTCAGCCCGCTGGCTCCGGCTGAGTTTCCTGATACCTGGAGCGAGGGCACCTACTGGGTCAAGCTGAAGCTATTCGGCGTACTGCCCATTGGCCGTCAGGCGATTGTGATTACCTACCCGCAGACGGAAAACGCTCAGACCTTCATGCTCAGAGACAACGGCTATAGCCCGCTAATCACCAAGTGGGATCACGTCATTACGGCTCAAGAAGTGAGTGGCGGAACGCTTTACCGAGATCGCGTGACTATCGAGGCCGGCATCCTCACCCCGTTCGTGTGGCTTTTTGCGCGCCTGTTTTACGCCCACCGTCAGCGCCGCTGGGCAGCTTTGGCGGCAAAAGGCTTTAGCCACTGAAGCACGCCATGCCCAGACAGGGCTGCTCACCTAGAGAGCAATACCTCTTGGCCACTGAAAATTCGCTCCCCCAGGCAACCTCCGTGGTCGGGGCAGCTTTAATACAACCTGAAGCAGGTACGGGGTCAACTTTTGACCTGCATCAGGCTACACCCGTCTTCGAGGTCTATATTGGCTACTGGTGACTCACCCCACGACCCACTTTCACCTGCAAGGAACTGAGCAATGAAAGCACCAAAACTCGCCGCGTTCGCTTTGGCGGCTGCGCTTTTTCCGGCCTTAACCTTTGCGCAGCAGGACTCCAGTGCCACCAGCCAGGCTCAACAGCAGCCAATGAGCGTTGAGCAATTTGATCAAGAGATGGCGAAGGCACAAGAAAACCTGAAGAAAATGCAGGAGCAAATGAACCAAATTCAGAAAGCTAGCGACCCTGCACAGCGTCAGAAACTGATGCAAGAGCACCAAACCATGATGCAGCAAGGAATGCACATGATGAACGGAATGCGTGGCGGCGGAATGATGGGGTGCTGCGGAGGGGGCATGCAGGGCGGTCACATGATGGGTGACGGTCAGATGATGGGCGGTGGCCACATGATGGGTAACGGTAAGATGATGGGTGGGGGCCACATGATGGGCTGGGATCAAATGGGCAGCCACTACTCCCAGATGACGCCTGAGCAGATGAAGCAGCATCAATACATGATGGACAGGTACATGGGCATGCAACAGATGATGATGGATCAGATGATGCAGCATCAGCAGCATATGGGCATGCCACAGCGCTGAGACTTCACACTTATTCCACGGGCAGCATGCTGTTCCCGTACGGTATGAATACTCTCATGCGCCAGCCCAACTCACGCTAGGGGCGTTGGGCTCCCCCGATTCAATTTTTGGCTCACCTGAAGATTCAGCGCTAAAGCTCCTGTGAATGGTGACTTTTTTGTGCGCTCCGTCGACGCATCAACCAATAGGGGGCACGAATACGTCAACTCTGTATCAGCGGACACCTACATGTCTGGCTGGCTAATGGCTGCTTTTGGCCGACTCCAGCCAGTTCGCACTCAGTTAGCGCTGCTGAAAAGCAGCCATTCGATTCAAAAAAATCTCAGCAACACATTACCGCAATGACATCAGCACCAAGGAGGTTCGCCCCATGTCATTGCAGTGCCCCCGCTGTCACTCCCCCAAAGTCGCTTCTTTCCATCACGCCATGAAAGCTGGCGCGGCCATCGGCGCTGTCGGTGGTCTCGCACGAGGCATCAGTGCTGCTCTGGCAGGCGGCAAGGCCGGCGCAGCGCTCGGCGTAATCGCCGGCCCTGTCGGTATCACACTTGGTTCGGTATCCGGCGCCATTCTCGG
>JAYQUJ010000068.1:0-22432 GCA_038147895.1 Pseudomonas sp. | reverse complement strand
GACCCAACCGGCCTCCTCCGACAGCAGCATGGCAATGGCGTTGCCGATGTCGTCCGGCAGGCCAACCCGGCCCAGTGCAGTCTGCGCCGCGATGGCCGCATTGAGATCGGCGTTGTCGCGCACCACGCCGCCACCGAAGTCGGTCTCGATGGCACCGGGGGCGATCACGTTGGCGCGAATGCCACGGCCACCCAGCTCCTTGGCCATATAGCGGGTCAGCACCTCGATGCCGCCCTTCATCGCTGCGTAGGCGGCGTAGCCCGGCAAGGAGAAACGCGCCAGCCCGGTGGAGACGTTGAGAATGCGCCCACCATCGGCCAGCAACGGCAGCAGCTTCTGGGTAAGGAAGAAGGTGCCCTTGAGATGGATGTTTACCAGTTGGTCGAATTGCTCCTCACTGGTCTCGGCGAAAGGCACATGGATACCGATACCGGCGTTGTTGACCAGGGCATCGAAACTGTCGCGCTGAAAGGTCACGGCCAGAGCCGCACGCACCTGCTGGGCGAAGTCATCGAAAGTCGCGGCACGACTGACATCCAGCTGCAGCGCCACAGCCTTGCGGCCCTGGGCGCGGATCTGCTCGACCAGCGCCTCGGCCTCGGCCTGGCCGCTGTTATAGGTGAGGATCAGGTCGTGGCCTTTCTCGGCCAGGTGCAGGGCGGCGTTCTTGCCAAGGCCACGGCTGGCGCCGGTGATCAGGGTGAGAGTCGGGTTCATCTGGTTGTCCTCGTCGGAGTGAATGGCTGACGGTAACCAGACTATTGACCTAGATAATCCAGATAAATCAGCAGATCCTGGTTAGACTGTCCAAAAATCAATAACAGTGAGCCGCTATGGATCGCTTCCACGCCATGCGCGCCTTCGTTCGGGTCGCCGAACTGGCCAGCTTCACCCGCGCCGCCGAGAGCCTGGGCCAACCCAAGGCCAGCGTTTCGCTGTTGGTGCAACAACTGGAAAACCAGCTCGGCGCGCGCCTGCTGCACCGCACCACGCGCCGGGTGAGCCTGACCCAGGATGGCCAGGCCTGCTACGAGCGCTGCAAGGACCTGCTGACCGACGCCGAGGAAATCGAGGCGATGTTCCAGCTGGAAGCCAGCCAGTTGCGTGGCCGTCTGCGCGTCGACATGAACCAGGCCGTGGCCCGTGACCTGGTGCTGCCGCATCTGGCCGAGTTTCTCCTGGCTCATCCGCAGCTGGAGCTGGAACTGAGCTGTACCGACCACCGCGTCGACCTGATCCGCGAAGGTTTCGATTGCGTGGTGCGCGTCGGCGGCCAGGTCGACCCCGGCCTAATCGCCCGCCCGCTGGGGCAGATGGAACAGATCAACTGCGCCAGCCCCGCCTACCTGCAGCGCTTCGGCACACCGCGCAACCTGCAGGATCTGGCCGGGCATCGTCTGGTGCACTACGTGCCCAACCTGGGTGCTCGTGCCGATGGCTGGGAGTATCTGCAAGCAGGTGAGCGCCGCAGCCTGGACATGCCCGGAGCGCTAACGGTGAACAGCACCGACGCCTACAGCCAGGCGTGCCTGGCCGGGCTTGGCCTGATCCAAGTGCCGCGCGTCGGTGTGCTGCCCTACCTGGCCGATGGGCGTTTGGTCGAAGTGCTATCCGAATACCGCGCCGCGCCCATGCCGGTGTTTCTGCTGTACCCGCACCGCCGCAACCTGTCGAAGCGGGTGCAGGTGTTCATGGATTGGCTGGCTGGGCTGGTACGCCCTTACGTCGCAGAACAGACGCCGGCAGCACGGTAACGGCCAGCCCGCCAAAGACCAGGCCGCAGGCCAGCCAGCCCAGCGGGCTGAGCGCCTCGCCCAGCAACAGCCAACCGGACAGCAGACCGGATACCGGCACCGCCAGGGCAAACGGCGTGACCAGACTGGCCGGGTAGCGGCGCAACAGGAAGCTCCACAGGGCAAAGCCGACTGTGGTGGCGAGGAAGGCGATGTACAGCAACGCGCCGACGCCGCGCCAGCTCAGGTTCTGCATAGCCGCGCCCATCGCCTGCGGCCCCTCGAACAGATAGGACAACCCCAGCAGCGGCAATACCGGCACCAGACTGACCCAGCAGATCAGGCGCAACATATCGCTGGCCCCGGAGCGCTTGGTGGCGATATTGGAGAAAGCCCAGGCCAGTGCCGCAGCCACTACCAGCAGGAAGCCGACCAGGCTGTCGCCCAGGCTGCGTTCGCTGCCGATCAGCAATAGCCCCGTGGCCGCCAGGGCCAGACCGGCCAGAGCGCGCAACGTGGGACGCTCGCCGAGCACCAGGGCAGCGATCAGTACGGTGAAGAACACCTGGCTCTGCAGCACCAGCGACGACAGACCTGCTGGCATGCCCAGGTGCATGCCGACGAACAGCAGACCGAACTTGATCACCCCGAGCAGCACGCCGATCTGCACGATGCGCCACCAGGGCGCCGGCAGCGGCCCACGCAAAAACAGCAGCGGCAACGCCGCCAGAGCGAAACGCAGGGCGCAGAACAGCAGCGGAGGAAAGTCCTCCAGGCCGACCTTGATCACCACGAAGTTGACGCCCCAGATCAGGGTGACCAGCAGGGCAAGAAGAATGTGCGACAGCGGCATGGCAAGGCTCCGGCATGACTCTGCGCACCCTAGCAGCACGACAGCGGAGTGGAGCGGTACAGTTGCCAAGTAACAATGTGAAACACCTTGCCGGCAAAACCATGCACAAGCACGCAGTGGCAGGCCGTTTGCCCCGACGCTCCTGCGAGCAAGATTAGCCACAGCGTTAGGAGGCGGCCTGGTGCACTTCACCTGCGGCGCGAAAGTGGCTCGGTGTGGGAGCCAATCGCGGCTGAAGCCGCTCCCACAGGAGTAGTACAGGTAGGCGCAGATGAGCTTCCGTGGGAGCGGCTTCAGCCGCGATCAACGCAGGCAAAACCACACTGTAGGAGGGGCCTTGGCCGCGACGCTCATGACAGCGCCTGGATTGCGGCAAAGACCTCTACTACACGCAGCGTGTTCGCGCTCCCCGCCAGCCCCCCACGCAAAAACGCCCGCAGCAAGCGGGCGTTTTCGTTTCGGCAGCTATTAGCGCTCCCAGGGCGGCGGCGGTGGCTCGTCGCGCGGCGCGTCTTCGGCATCGCGAGCAGCTTCGCGGCGCGCCTGTTCGGCCAGGGCAGCCTTGATCTCACGCATTACCGAATCGACGTCCGCGGTGCTTTCCGGCTCGGCGTACAGGCCAGTCAACTGAGTTTCCGGGGTCAGCTTGCCGTCCTCGAACAACGCCCACATTTCCTTGGCATAGCGGGTGTCGAGCAGCTCCGGGGCGAACTGGCCGAAGTACTCGGCCATGTTGCGTACGTCGCGCTCCAGCATGCGGAAGGCGTGGTTGTTGGCGGCGGCATCCACCGCCTGCGGCAAGTCGATGATCACCGGGCCGTAGGGGTCGAGCAGCACGTTGAATTCCGACAGGTCGCCATGCACCAGGCCGGCACAGAGCATCTTGACGATCTCGCCGATCATGAAGGCGTGAAATTCACGGGCATCTTCGGGCAACAGATCGACATCGTTGAGGCGAGGCGCGGCATCGCCCTGGCCGTCGTCGACCATTTCCATCAGCAGCACGCCGTCCAGGTAGTCGTAGGGTTTGGGCACCCGTACGCCGGCATTGGCCAGGCGGAACAGGGCCGACACCTCGGCGTTCTGCCAGGCTTCTTCCTGCTCCTTGCGTCCGTATTTGCTGCCCTTGGCCATGGCGCGGGCGTCGCGGCTGTTGCGGGTCTTGCGCCCTTCCTGGTATTCGGCGGCCTGACGGAAGCCGCGCTTGTTGGCCTCCTTGTACACCTTGGCGCAGCGCAGTTCACTGCCGCAGCGCACCACGTAAACCGAGGCTTCCTTGCCGCTCATCAGCGGCCGTACCACCTCGTCGATCAACCCATCTTCAAGCAACGGTTCCAGGCGTTTCGGGGTTTTCATCGAGCTGAACGGGCCTCCATCGGTGTTTTTTCGCCCTTATACGGCAATCCGAGCGAACTAGCACCCAATGCGCGGCGCAGCGCCTCGATGGCATAGCGCACCTTGGCCGGCTGAGCGTCACGGCGCGGGGTGACCAGGTAGACGCCGATGCCACTCGGCTGCCACTGCGGCAACACCACCAGCAGCTCGCCGCGCGCCAGCAGCTCGCGCACTTCCGGCTCCGGCTGCAGGGATACGCCCATGCCGGCCAGGGTGAACTCGCGTACCGAGAGAATGTTGTTGCACACCACCCGCCCCTCCACCCGCAGGCGCTGCAGGGCACCACCCGGGCCGTGCAGGGTCAGCTGGCCGCCACGTTCGTGCCCCAAACTCAGCCAGTCCAGGCCGCTCAGGTGTTCCGGCCCGTCGATGCTGGCGCAACGCGCCAGGTAGCTGGGTGCTGCGCACAGCAGCATTGGCCAGTCACCGACATGGCGGGCGACCAGGCTGGAGTCTTCCTGGCTGCCCACGCGGATGGCCAGGTCGATGCGCTGTTCGACCAGGTCGATCTGCTCGTCCTGAAAGAACAGGCGCAGGCTCAGCTGCGGATGGGCGCGCAGCAACGGCGCCAGCGCGTTGGTTACCAGATGCCCGGAAAAGCCCACCGGCGCGGCGATGCGCAACTCGCCGACCGGCGCGTCACGCAATTCGGCCAGGCGCTGTTCGGCCTGCTCGGCCAGCTCGACGATCTGCCGGCAGCTCTGGTACAGCTGCGCGCCGGCCTCGGTCAGGGTCAGGCGCCGGGTGGTGCGGTGCAGCAGGCTGAGCTGAGTGCTCTCCTCCAGGCGGCGAATCTGCTGGCTGACCGCCGAAGCCGTCATGCCCAGGGCGTCGGCGGCGGCCACCATGGAGCCCTTGTCCACCACAGTGGCGAACAGGGCCATGCGCTTGAGCTGCTCCATTATTAAGCTCCACTTCATTGTCAAAGCGGATTAGGCGTCTTTTTCTCGTCTTTATCCAGATGCAATTATGTCCATACCCACAACGCACCGAGACATTCCCATGAAACTCGCCCTGATCGGCGCCACCGGCTTTGTCGGCAGCGCCCTGCTGGAAGAAGCCCTGAACCGCGGCCACCAGGTCACCGCCCTGGTTCGCCACCCGGAAAAACTGCCGACCCATGAACGACTCAGCGCGCTGCGCGCCGATGTGCGTGACGCAGCCGCCCTCACTGAGCAACTGCGTGGCCACGACGCCGTGCTCAGTGCCTTCAACCCTGGCTGGGAACAGGCCGACATCCGCGAGCAGTTCATCGCCGGTTCGCAGGCCATAGTCGCAGCGAGTAAGGCGGCCGGCGTCAAACGCCTGCTGGTAGTCGGTGGTGCCGGCAGCCTGTATGTCGCCCCAGGCCTGCAGTTGATCGACACGCCGGACTTTCCCGCCGAGTACAAGGAAGGTGCCGAGGGCGCACGCCAGGCCCTGAACCAGCTGCGCGACGAACAGGAACTGGAATGGACCTTCCTCTCCCCGGCCGCCCTGCTCCAGCCCGGCCCGCGCACCGGCCAGTTCCGCCTTGGTGGCGAGCAGTTGCTGATGAACGGCAATGCCCCCGGACAGATCTCCGTGGCCGACCTGGCCGTGGCCCTGCTCGACGAAACCGAACAACCGCAATACATCCGCCAGCGTTTCACGCTCGCCTACTAAACACTCAGGTAACAGGAATACGTATGACCACTTACAGCAGCTCTGCCTTCGTCACCACCGACACCCCGGCCCGCTACATCAGCCGCCTGTGCAAACACTTCGCCCACAAGATTCCGGTCAGCTTCGACGAGCAGCAGGGCCGCATCCAGTTCGACGGCGGCCTGTCACTGCTGCAGGCCGAGGAAGGCGGCCTGCGCCTGCGCGTGGAAACCCAGGATCAGGAAAGCCTGGAGCGCTTACAGAACGTGGTGGCCAGCCACTTCGAGCGCTTCGCCTGGCAGGAAGCCCTGACCCTGGACTGGCAAGCAGAGGCCTGACGGCCTGATCACAACCACTGATCGTTACGCTTGCGCCGCACCCGCAGCATGGTCGGCAGGATCAGGCCGGCGAACAGGCCGGCCCCGGCGATACCGCCGCCGTAGACCATGTAGGTCATCAACACCTGCTGGCGCTCATCCCCTAACTGGGCACGAGCCTCGCGCAGGTCGGCCTGGGACTGGTTGAGCTGGCTGTCCAGGTCGCTGCGCGCGGCCTGCAGTTCGTCGATCAGCGCCTTGCGCGAGTCCAGGGTCTCCTGCATGCCCTGCACGCGGGTTTTCCAGGTGTCGTCGATGCCTTTCAGCTCGGCGCTGAGATCGGCGACCTTCTGTTGCAGTTGCGGCAGGCGTTCGGCCTGGCCGGGCATTTCCTGCAGGTCGCGGGTGGGAATCCACACTGCATCGCCATTTTCGCCGCGTACCTGGCTGTAGTCGCCCTGGCTGCGCAGCAACTCGACCTTCTGCCCTGAACTGAGCGTGCCGACGATGCGATAACCATCGGTGGGGCCGCTGCGCACATAGGTATTCAGACTGTCGCTGACCCAGCGGCTATTGCCGCCCTCTTCCTGCGCCCAGGCCGGGCTGGCGGCGCTCAGCAGACCGCCGAGCAGGCTGGTAAGGAAGGAGATACGGACAAGGGAAGGATTGGATCGTGACATTGGGCAATCTTCATCTGGCGGGAACACAACACCCGGTCAACGGGCACGGCGAGAGGTCGGTCAGGCACAAAGCGCCGGCCATGCAGGCGGCAAATGGCCATGCCGCTACCCCGCCTGAACCGACAGCAGACAGACCCCGCAAGGCCGGATCGGTTCACCGGAGCATGGGTGAAATCCTGAGCTCGGTTGCAATCCTGGAACGGAATTGCCGCTTTCCCGGGGTACATCCGACTTACGGCCGCCAGTTGCTACCTGTTCGCGGTTCTGCAAAAAAGCAAAAGCCCGGCAGATGCCGGGCTTTTTTGTGGCTGGGCTTGTGGCCTGGCCGGGTGCCGGTGGAACCGGCTGGAGGTAGGAAACGCCAAATACCGGGCGGGTAGCCCCCTTGCGGTGTATCCAGCGTGTGGCCGCAGGCTTGCGCCCTTGGCCGGGTCAGGCGCCCTGGGAGAGCTCCTGGGAGCGGACATACGCCGCCCGGGCTGCCGCTTCGACCAGTTGGCGCAGGGCCTGATCCTGTTCGAAGCGGTCGATTGCGGCTGCCGTGGTGCCATTCGGCGAAGTCACGGCAGCACGTAGTTCGACAAAACCGGCGCCCGACTGCATCTGCATCGCGCCAGCACCCAGTGCCGTCTGCGCCGCCAGCGTGCTGGCCAGCTCGACCGGCAGGCCCAGCGCCACACCGGCGTTGGCCAGGGCTTCGCTGAACAGGTGGTAATAGGCCAGGCCGCTACCGGATACCGCGGTTACCGCATCCAGCTGAGCTTCCTGATCGACCCAGCAGGCCTTGCCGACGGCGTCGAACAGCTGACCGATCACGCTGCGCTGTTGCTCGCTGACATCGGCACCGGCGTACAGGCCGGTGCAGCCGGCGCCCACCAGTACCGCGGTGTTGGGCATCACCCGCACCACCGGGCAGCGCTCACGCAGCGCCTGGCTCATGCTGGCGCAGGTGATACCCGCCGCCACCGAAATCACCACAGCCTTGGCGCACAGCGCATCGGGCAGCGAGGCCAGTACTTCACAGGCGTAACCGGGCTTGGTCGCCACCACGATCAGGTCGAAAGCCTGCTCTGGCACGGCGTCCAGGCTGGGATACAGCGTGGCGCTGTCACTCGCCTGCAGGTAGGGATCGACCGCAACGATGCGCTCGACCAGACCGCCTTTCAGCCAGGCTTCGCCAATGGCGCCGCCCATGCGTCCGTAACCGAGGAAGAGAACGTTCATGAATGTCCTTAGCCCTGTGGGCGCTAGTGTGCCGGCACAAGCTTTCAGCCAGCTTTCGCCGGAAAGAAGGCAGGCGCCCGGCCCTGAGGCCGGACGCCTGATGGATCAGCCGATGGTCATCAGGCTGGCGTTGCCGCCGGCGGCAGCGGTGTTTACCGACAGCGCGTGCTCGATCAGCAGACGCTCCAGCGGGATGTCGGTCTCGCCCTTGTTCAGGCCGTGCACGCTGACGATAGCGCCCTTACGCTGTGCGGCCTGCTGGCAGACTTCGCGCAGCTGGTCGGAATCGCCGTGGTGCAGGATGGCGTCGAACTCGGCGTCGACCGTGCTCCAGTCGGTGACCAGCTCGATGCGCTTCTGCACCTCTTTCGGCAGCTCGGCGTACAGCGCGCGCTGGCTTTCCAGCCACAGCGCGTGGCTGCCCACGGCCAGGGTGGCGGCCAGTTGCGCCAGCAGGTCGCTGCGCTCGTCGGCCAGGCCCAGCACGCGCTCACGCGGCAGCAGGGTGTAGCTGTTGCGCTCGCCGGTCGGGCCGGTCAGCAGGTGGCTGCTGTAGCTCTGGGTCAGGCCCAGGTACTGCTCGAACAGCGCGGCAACGGCCGGCTCCTGCTTGGTTGCCCACTCGGCAAAGGCGGTGCGCGCCTTGGCCAGCTCGGCCGGCACGTCCAGCGCCTGCACGTTGTCACCCTTGAGCTGCTGGGCCACGGCTTCCTGCGGACGGGTCGACAGCAGGCGGTACAGGTACAGCGGGCCGCCGGCCTTCGGACCGGTGCCGGACAGGCCTTCACCACCGAACGGCTGCACGCCGACCACGGCGCCGACCACGTTGCGGTTGACGTACAGGTTGCCGACCTTGGCGCTGCCGACCACCTGGTTGATGGTTTCGTCGATGCGGGTGTGCACGCCGAGGGTCAGGCCGTAACCGCTGTCGTTGATCTGCTGCAGCAGCTTGCCCAGGTCGGCGCGCTGGTAGCGCACCACGTGCAGCACCGGGCCGAAGATCTCGCGCTTGAGCTCGTCGAAGCTGTCCAGCTCGATCAGGGTCGGCACCACGAAGGTACCGCGCTTGATCTCGTCGGCCTCGGAACGGGCGCACTGGAACACCTTGCGGCCCTTCTCGCGCAGCTTGGCGATGTGGTTGTCGATGTTGTCCTTGGCTTCGCTGTCGATCACCGGGCCGATGTCGGTGTGCAGACGCTCCGGCGCGCCGACGCGGTATTCGGCCATGGCGCCCTTGAGCATTTCCACCACGCGGTCGGCCACGTCGGCCTGCACGCACAGTACGCGCAGGGCCGAGCAACGCTGGCCGGCGCTGTCGAAGGCGGAGTTGACCACGTCGACCACCACCTGCTCGGCCAGCGCCGAAGAGTCGACGATCATGGCATTGAGGCCGCCGGTTTCGGCAATCAGCGGAATGCTGCGGCCCTGGGCGTCCAGGCGGCCGGCGATGTTGCGCTGGAGGATGCCGGCCACTTCAGTGGAACCGGTGAACATCACGCCACGCACGCGCTCGTCACCCACCAGGCGGGCACCAACGGTTTCGCCACGGCCCGGCAGCAGCTGCACGGCACCGCCGGGCACACCGGCTTCCAGCAGGATGCGCACGGCTTGCGCAGCGATCAGCGGAGTCTGCTCGGCCGGCTTGGCCAGCACGGTGTTACCGGCCGCCAGTGCGGCGCAAACCTGGCCGGTGAAGATCGCCAGCGGGAAGTTCCACGGGCTGATGCACACCACCGGGCCTAGCGGGCGGTGGCTGTCGTTGCCGAAGCTGCGCGCCTGGGCGGCGTAGTAACGGAGGAAGTCGACCGCCTCGCGCACTTCGGCGATGGCGTTGGCAAAGGTCTTGCCGGACTCGCGCACCAGCAGGCCCATCAGTTGCTGGATCTCGGCTTCCATCTGGTCGGCGGCGCGTTCCAGCACGGCGGCACGCTCGGCCGGCTGGGTCGACTGCCAGATCTGTCCGCTGGACAGGGCGCAGAGGATGGCGCTCTTGACGTCAGCCTCGCTGGCCTCATGCACATGGCCAACCACGTCGCGGTGATCGGCCGGGTTGCGCACCGCCTCGGCCGGGCCTGGGTTCGGCGTGTCGCAGCCGAGAATCGGGCCGGCGACATAGACGTTGTTGGTCGACGACAGCAGCGCCGAGGACAGCGAGCCCAGGCGATGTTCGTTGGCCAGGTCGATGCCTTCGGAGTTCAGGCGGGCCTCGCCGTACAGGTCACGCGGCAGCGGGATGCGCGGGTGCGGCAGACCGAGGGTGCCTTCCTGCGCCGCCATCTGCTCGACCTGCTGCACCGGGTCGAGGACCAGGTCCTTCAGCGAGATGCTGTGGTCGGCGATGCGGTTGACGAAGCTGGTGTTGGCGCCGTTTTCCAGCAGGCGACGGACCAGGTAGGCCAGCAGGGTTTCGTGGCTGCCGACCGGCGCGTAGATGCGGCACGGACGGGCGTACTTGCCGTCCTTCACCGAACCGACCACCTGCTCGTACAGCGGCTCGCCCATGCCGTGCAGGCACTGGAACTCGTACTGGCCCGGGTAGTAGTTCTGCCCGGCCAGCTGATAGATGGCCGACAGCGAGTGGGCGTTGTGAGTGGCGAACTGCGGGTAGATGGCTTCCGGCACGGCCAGCAGCTTGCGCGCACAGGCAACGTAGGAAATGTCGGTGTACGGCTTGCGGGTGTACACCGGGTAGCCTTCCAGGCCGTTGACCTGGGCCAGCTTGATCTCGCTGTCCCAGTAGGCGCCCTTCACCAGGCGGATCATCAGGCGGTGACGGCTGCGCTTGGCCAGGTCGATGACGTAGTCGATCACGTACGGGCAGCGCTTCTGATAGGCCTGGATGACGAAGCCAATACCGTTCCAGCCGGCCAGTTCCGGGGCAAAGCACAGGCGTTCGAGCAGGTCGAGGGAGATTTCCAGGCGGTCCGCTTCCTCGGCGTCGATGTTGAGGCCGATATCGTACTGCTTGGCCAGCTTGGTCAGGCCCAGCAGGATCGGGAACAGCTCATCCATCACCCGGTCGTACTGGGCGCGGCTGTAGCGCGGGTGCAGGGCGGACAGCTTGATCGAGATGCCCGGGCCTTCGTAGATGCCGCGGCCATGGGAGGCCTTGCCGATGGCGTGAATGGCCTGCTCGTAGGAGGCCAGGTAGCGCTTGGCGTCTTCCTCGGTCAGCGCGGCCTCGCCGAGCATGTCGTAGGAGTAGCGGAAGCCCTTGGCTTCCATGCTGGTGGCGTTGGCCAGGGCCTCGCCGATGGTCTCGCCGGTGACGAACTGCTCGCCCATCATGCGCATGGCCATGTCCACGCCCTTGCGGATCACCGGCTCGCCGCTCTTGCCGATCAGGCGGTTGAGCGAAGTGGAGAGGCTGGCTTCGTTATGGGTGGACACCAGCTTGCCGGTGATCAACAGACCCCAGCTGGCGGCGTTGACGAACATCGACGAGCTCTGGCCCAGGTGCTGGCTCCAGTTGCCATTGGCGATCTTGTCGCGGATCAGGGCGTCACGGGTGGCCTTGTCCGGAATGCGCAGCAGCGCCTCGGCCAGGCACATCAGCGCCACACCTTCCTGGGACGACAGGGAGAACTCCTGCAACAGACCCTGCACCAGGCCCTGACGGCCACCGGCGCTCTTCTGATTACGCAGCTTTTCGGCAATGCCCAGGGCCATCTTGTTGGCGGCCTCGGCCTGCTCCTTCGGCAGACGCGCCTGCTCCAGCAGCATCGGCAGCGCCTCGGTTTCCGGACGGCGGTAGGCGGAGGTGATGGCGGCACGCAGCACCGACTGCGGCAGGATGCTCTCGGCGAAGTCGAGGAACACCTGCAGGCCCTGCTCGGTCAGCGCGTCCAGCGACTCTTCACCGGCCGCAGCGGCCAGGCCGGAATGCTCGGCGGGAGTCAGGCCACCCTCGACCTGCTCCAGGTAATTGAAGATCGCCTGTTTGATCAGCCAATGCGGCGTGCGATCCAGGGATTGGGCGGCTTGTTTCAGACGTTCGCGAGTGGCGTCGTCGAGTTTCACGCCGAGGGTGGTGGTGGCCATCTGGTTATTCCTGTCTGGTGGAGCGTCATGACGCGTGGCGAGAGATTACTCTTCCACGAAGCAAAGGTGCAACCAGGTGCAACCAGCAACTTTTCAAGTTTATTCATCGCCCTGAATCACCCGCATAAAGCGCTGTTACTTTTTTGCACCTGAAAAGTGCGCGCAACTCAAAACCGTGAATTCTTGCTACAAAAAGGAGCATTTCAGGAGTTTCACCTATTACCAGTGAAAAAAGTGAAACCTTCTCTCGAAATTTGGTTGCACCTCCGTACCAGCTCTGACTAGGATCATTTCGACGAAGGTGCAACCTATAACCAAAAAGGTGAAACCTCGGCGCAGTCCATAATCAAAATAAAGGAGAGAGTGATGACACTCCCCCTCGCTGAGCCCCAATCGAAACAGACCCGTACGCGTGCCCTCATCGCCAGCCTGACTGGCAGCTCCATCGAATGGTTCGACTACTTCTTGTATGGCACGGCGGCTGCGCTGGTGTTCAACAAGCTGTTCTTCCCCAACTTCGACCCGGTGGTCGGCCTGATGCTGGCCTACCTGTCGTTTTCCCTGACCTTCTTCATTCGTCCGATCGGCGGCGTGCTGTTCGCCCATATCGGTGATCGCATCGGCCGCAAGAAGACCCTGGTCATCACCCTGTCGCTGATGGGAGGTGCAACCGTACTGATCGGTTGCCTGCCTACTTATGAACAGATTGGCATCTGGGCGCCGATCCTGCTGATTCTCTTACGAGTGGTGCAGGGCCTGGGCATCGGCGGCGAGTGGGGCGGCGCCCTGCTGCTGGCCTACGAATATGCACCCAAAGAGCGCAAGGGCCTGTTCGGCAGCGTGCCGCAGGTGGGTGTCACCATCGGCATGCTGCTCGCGACCATGGCCATCAGCCTGATGGCCATGCTGCCGGAAGAGGCCTTCCTGTCCTGGGGCTGGCGCGTGCCGTTCATCCTCAGCGCCGGCCTGGTGTTCCTCGGCCTGTGGATTCGCCACGGCCTGGACGAGACCCCGGAGTTCAAGAAAGCCAAGGAAAGCGGCAACGTGGCCAAGATGCCGCTGGTGGAAACCCTGCGCTACCACTGGAAGGAAGTGCTGATCGCCGCCGGCCTGAAGGTCGTGGAAACCGCCCCCTTCTATATCTTCTCTACCTTCGTGGTCAGCTACGCGGTGAACAACCTGGGCTATCAGAAGGTCACCGCGCTGCATGCGGTAATGATCGGCGCCCTGGTCGCTTCGCTGATGATCCCGCTGATGGGCTGGCTGTCCGACAAGATCGGCCGCAAGCGCGTGTACATCGCCGGCATCATCGCCATCGCCCTGTACGTGGTGCCCTACTTCAAGCTGCTGGACACCCACACGACCTGGGGTATCACCGTCGCCACCCTGATCGGCTTCGGCATCCTCTGGGCGCCGGTCACTTCCGTACTGGGCACCCTGTCGTCGGAGATCTTCTCCACCCGCGTGCGCTACACCGGTATCACCCTGGGCTACCAGCTGGGCGCCGCGCTGGCCGGCGGTACCGCGCCGCTGATCGCCACCTGGCTGTTGGCCGAGTACGAAGGCAACTGGCAACCGGTGGCCATCTATATGGTGGTGACCGTGGCCATTTCCCTGGTCGCCATCCTGTCGATCGGCAAACGCCGCATCGATGACGATATTCAGGGCGGCGTTAACGCCTCCTGAATAAAAGAACCGGAGCCTTCGCGCTCCGGTTTTTTTTAGCTGTCGCAACTCCGAACTCAACTCGGGCCAGCCTGCCGGGCAGGCCCGCAGGGAAGGTTCGTCCTGAAAAAAGCAATAAACCCGAAGGGAGAGTGGCTTCACATGAAAAAAACAACGCTAGGTCTGGCCGTCGCTTGTGCGGCTTTGGGGAACATGGCGCACGCTGCTGGCTTCATCGAAGACAGCACGGCACGCGTCGATCTGCGCAACTTCTACACCCAGTACGATCGTCGCGATGCCGACGTCAAAACCGCCGAAGAGTGGGGCCAGGCCTTCATGCTCTACGCCCAGTCCGGTTTCACCGAGGGCAGTGTGGGCTTCGGCGTCGACGCCACCTACACCCTGGGCATCAAGCTGGACGCCGATAACGACGCCGGCCGGCAGATTTTCCCGGCTGACAGCGATGGCTCGGCGGTCGACGACTTCAGCCGTGGCGGCCTGACCGGCAAGATGCGCGCCGGCAAGACCGTGGCCCAGTACGGCATCCTCACGCCCAAGCTGCCGATTCTGGTAGCCAACAACGGCCGCATGCTGCCGCAGTTGTTCCAGGGCGGCATGCTCACCAGCAACGATATCGACGGCCTGACCCTGGTCGGCGGCCAGCTCGAGAAAGTGGTCGGCCGTATGTCGAGCAACTTCACCGGCCTGGCGGCCAGCGGCGGCACCCAGGACAGCAATAAATTCATGTTCGCCGGTGGCGACTACAAGGGCATCAAGGACCTGACCCTGCAGTACTACTTAGCCAACCTCCAGGACTACTACGACCAGCACTTCCTCGGCGCCCAGCACAGCCTGGCACTGGGCGAAGGCTCGCTGAAGACCGACCTGCGCTACTTCAACACCAGCTCCGACGGCAAGAACGCCGACCTCGAAACCGGTTATACCGTGGGCACCAACGGCAGCGGCAACGATGGCGAGCTCGACAACAACCTGTGGAGCGCCATGTTCACCTACGGCCTGGCCGGCCACGCCTTCACCCTGGGCTACCAGCAGGTTTCCGATGACAGCATCTTCACCCAGATCAACCAGGGTGGCGTGGTCAACGGCGACGGTCGCAGCGAGGGCGCCGGCGGCACCAGCACCTACGTGATCACCGATAGCCTGGTGAACAGCTTCACCTACGCCGGTGAACGCACCGTGATGGGCCGCTACGCCTATGACTTCAGCGCGGCCGGTGTGCCGGGGCTGAATGCCAGCATCACCTACCTCAAGGGCGACAACATCAAGACCGCCGTCGGCAGCGACCGGGAAGAGCAGGAGCGCGACATCATGCTCAGCTACACCGTACAAGACGGCGCGGCCAAGGGCCTGGGCCTGAACTGGTTCTACGGCCGGATGCGCAGTGACGTGATGGGCGATGTCGACCACCACCGCGTGTTCCTGACTTACTCGCTACCGCTCTGGTAAGTCCGCCCTACCCCTGAAGTGTTTGACTCTGCGCTTCCCGTCACCCCGGGAGGCCGGGAGCGGTGCGCCCGCGATTTGCCACAAGCGAGGCGACGCGCACCAGTGCTTGAACCGTTCTGTCCTGCTTAACAAGGGCGCCGCAAGGCGCAGTGACCGATGGCATCCGCCGTCGCCAACATCCCAAGGAAATAAGTTATGACATTCAAGTTCCGCTCCATCCTGACTTCCGCTTCCATGCTGTTCACTCTGGCCATGGCTGCGCCCATGGCCCATGCCGCCGACACCATCCAGATGGGCGCCGTGCTGTCGCTGACCGGCGCCAACGCCACGGTCGGCGAAGACGTGCGCCGCGCCGTGGCCCTGGCCGAGGAAAAGGTCAACGCCGATGGCGGCGTCCTCGGCAAGCCGTTCAAGGTCATCGTCGAGGACTCCGCCGGCAACCCGACCACCGCGATCAACGCCGCGCGCAAGCTGGTCAGCGTCGACAAGGTGCCGGTGGTGATCGGTGAATACTCGTCCGGCATCAGCATTCCCATGGGCCAGTACCTGGTCAAGGAAGGCGTTACCCACCTCAACATCGCCAGCACCAGCATCAAGATCCGCGACCTGGGCGCCACCTCGTTCAACCTGATCGGCCTGGAGGACAAGGGCAACAAGTTCTCCTCGCAGGACGTCTGGGACCTGGGCTACCGCAACGTCGCCATGCTCGCGCCGAACAACGCCTACGGCCAGGGCGTCGCCCACGGCTTCCGCGCCGAGTTCGAGAAGCTCGGCGGCAAGATCGTCAACGAGACCCTGTACACCGCCGGCCAGTCCACCTACCGCCGCGAGCTGCAACAGATGGCGCGCAGCAAGCCGGATGCCTACATCTATACCGCCTATGGTCAGGAGTCCGCGGTGCTCAACCGCGAGGCCTTCGAGCTGGGCCTGCGCGAGCAGCCCTGGTACGCCATCCTGCTGTCGATGAGCCTGTCGGACACCGCGCCGAACATCGCCGAAGGGCAGCTGGGCATGGAAGTCGGCTCCTTCGTCGGCGCCACCGGCAAGGCCTACGCCGATGCCTTCGCCGCCAAGTACAAGGAAGGCATGAAGACTTCCTACACCGGCTATGCCTATGACGCGGTGCTGATGACCGCCGCCGCCATCACCAAGGCGGGCTCCACCGAGCCGGCCGCCGTGCAGGCCGCGCTCAAGGAAGTCGGCAAGGGTTTCGACGGCGTCACCGGCAAGATCGTCTTCGACGACAGCCGCCAGCGCCTCGACCCGCCCTACGCCAAGCTCAAGTACCACGACGGCAAGGTAGTTCCACGCTAACCCCGTGACATCCGCCCCGCTCGCCTGTGCGCGCGGGGCGGCTTCTGCCTGCCTACTGCGGAGTGTTTCCTATGTTGCAATTCCTGGTTGATACCCTGCTCAGGGCCACCGACCTGGCATTGATCGCCTTCGGCCTGAGCATGGTCTACGGGTTGGTCAAGTTCCCCAATATCGCCCATGTGCAATACGCCATGCTGGGCGCCTACCTGACCTTCGGCCTCAACGCCGTGGGTGTGCCCCTGATCCTCGCCCTACTGCTGGCCGCCCTGCTGGTCGGCGCGCTGACCCTGTTGCTGCAGCGCCTGGTGTTCCAGCGTCTGCTGAAAAGCGGCCCGGCCATCGCCATGATCGGCTCGCTGGCCCTGGCCATGCTGCTGGTGGCGGTGATCCAGGGTACCGCCGGCAGCTTCCCGAAGATGTTCGACCTGCCACTGCAAGCGCCGCTGCGCCTGGGCGATGCGCGCATCACCCATACCCAGCTGTACTTCTTCCTCACCACCCTGGCGCTGCTCGGCCTGTTCACCCTGGCGCTGTTCCACACCCGCATGGGCCGTGCCATGCGTGCGCTGGCCGGCAACCCGGCGCTGGCCAATGCCAGTGGCCTGCATGCCACGCGCATCACCCAGGCGGTGACCTTCGCCAGCGGCGCCCTCGCCGGCCTTGGCGGCGGCCTGCTGGCACTGTCCACCGGGGCACACCTGAACCTCGGCCATGACCTGCTGCTGCCGGTGTTCGCCGCCGCCATCCTCGGCGGCCTGGGCAACCCCATGGGCGCGGTGGCCGGTGCGGTGCTGATCGCCCTTACCGAAACCCTGGTGACCAACTTCGACTTCGCCTGGCTGGTCGGCTCCGAGGGCGGCTACCTGCCGGTGGCCTACATCAGCGCCGCCGCCTTCCTGATCCTGCTGCTGGCTTTGCTGTTCAAGCCTTACGGCCTGTTCGACCGCGAGGTGCGCCGTGTTTGATTTCCTTGTCTCCGCCCTGACCTTCGCCGGTCTCTACGGCCTGATGGCCCTGGGTCTGAACCTGCAGGCCGGCTATGCCGGGCTGCTCAACTTCGGCCACATCGCCTTCGCCGGCCTTGGCGCCTACGCCACCGGCATCGCCATCCAGGCCGGCTACTCGCCGCTGGCCGGCATGGCCCTGGGCATCCTGCTGGCCATGACCTTGGGCTGGTGCATCGCCCGCCTGGGTCGTCAGCTGGCCTCGGACTACTGGGGCATCGCCACCCTGGCCATCGCCGAGATCCTGCGGGTGGTGGCCACCAACGAAGGCTGGCTGACCGGCGGCGCCCAGGGCATCGGCGCCATTCCATCGATGTTCGATGGGGTCGGCTTCCTGGTCATGGTGCTGCTGGTGCTCGCCAGCGCCGCCCTGCTCTGCCAGCGCCTGGCCTACGGCCGCTTCGGCCGCGCCCTGCGCCTGCTGCGCGAGGAACCGCAACTGGCCGCCTGCATGGGCTATGACCTCACCGCCCTGAAGTCGCGGGCGATCATGTGCGGCGCCGCAGTGACCGCCATCGCCGGTTCGCTGTACGCGCACTTCATGAGCTTTGTCGGCCCCGACTACCTGCTGGCCTCGGAGACCTTCCTGCTGTGGACCATGTTGATGATCGGCGGCCTCGGCAACATCCGCGGTGTGCTGCTGGGGGTACTGCTGGTGCAGGCCGCCTACAGCCTGGTGCCGTTCGCCAAGGACTACCTGGGCTTCGACACCGACCTGGCCGGCGCCCTGCGCCTGGGCCTGATCGGCGTGATCCTGTTGGCCTGCCTGCTGTGGCGTAGCGAGGGCCTGATTCCGGAACAAGTGAGGAAGATCGCATGACCAGCTCCAGCGCTAATCTGCTGTCCGCGCTATCGGTGGCCAAGGCCTTCGGCGGCAACCGGGTGCTGCAGGACGTCAGCTTCAATATCCAGCAGGGCGAGATCGTCGGCCTGCTCGGCCCCAATGGCTCAGGCAAGAGCACCCTGCTCAACTGCATCACCGGCTTCGAGTCGGTCGACGGCGGCAGCATCAGCTTCGCCGGCTCGCGCATCGACCGCCTGCCGGCGCACCGTATCGTCGAACGCGGCATCGCCCGCACTTTCCAGCTGCCGTCGATGCCGACCAAGATGTCGGTGATCGAGGTGGCGATGGCCGCCAGTACCCGCCAGCACGGCGTGTTCGCCACCCTGCTCGGTACCCCGGCGTTGCGCCAGGCCGAAGCCGCAGCCCGCGACAAGGCCGAACGCCTGCTCGACGAGCTGCTGCTGAGCAAGGTGCGCGACCTGCCCGCCTCGGCGCTGTCTGGCGGACAGAAGAAGCTGCTCGGCATCGTCTGTGCGCTGATGGGTGAGCCGCAACTGGTGCTGCTCGACGAGCCCACCGCCGGCGTGCACCCCAACCTGCGCCGCGACATGGTCGCCGCCCTGCAGCGCCTCAATGCCCAAGGCATGACCCTGGTGATCGTCGAGCACGACATGCACTTCATCCGTGATGTCTGCACCCGCTGCATCGTTCTCGACCGCGGCGAGATCGTCGCCAGCTGCAAGCCGGACAAACTGGCCAGCAACGAACGGGTGATCCAGGCCTACCTGGGTGGTCGCCGCCCGACCCACGAGCTTGAGGAGCACACGCCATGATCGAAGTGAACGACGTCGTCGCCGGCTACACGGCGGAAGTGGACATCCTGCGCGGCATGACCCTGCACGCCAATGAACGGGAGATCGTCACCCTGCTCGGCCCCAACGGTTGCGGCAAGAGCACCCTGCTCAAGACCATCGCCGGCTATCTGCTGCCACGCGCCGGCAGCGTGCGTCTGGAAGGTCGCGACGTGTCGCGCCTGCCGGTGCACCAGAAAATCCGCGGCTGCAGCCTGGGCTTCGTGCCGCAGACCGAGAACGTGTTCGCCAACCTGAGCATCCGCGAAAACCTGCAGGTCGGCGGTCACTATCTGGACAAGGCCGCCAGCCAGCAGCGCATGGACGAGCTGTGCCGGGCCTATCCGATCCTCGGCAAGAAGTTCAACGCCACCGCCGCCTCAATGTCCGGTGGCGAGCGGCAGATCCTCGCCCTGGCCCGCGCGCTGATGCCTCGGCCCAAGGTGCTGCTGCTCGACGAACCGTCCGCCGGACTGTCGCCCAAGGTGCTGCTGGAAGTGTTCGAGGCCATCGAGCAGATCCGCGCCCAGGAGGGCGTAACCATCCTCATGGTCGAGCAGAACGCCATGGAGGCGCTGCGCATCTCCGACCGCGCCTACGTGCTGTCCATGGGCAGCGTGGCGCTGACCGGCGAGGCCAAGGCGCTGATGCACGACCCGCAGGTCAGCGAGCTGTATCTGGGCGGCCGGGTCGCCTGAGGCGAACCCGCACGCTCCACTAGTTGGGGACTTTGGCCGCGCAGTTGCTCCCTGCGCGGCCCTTTTTTCTTGGGGGCCCTATGTCCTTGAAGTTCAGCCACAAGATTCTTCTGGCGGCGGCGCTGGTGGTGATCAGCGCCTTCCTCGCCTTCACCCTGTTCAACTACTTCTGGCAGCAGCGCAGCCTGGCGCGCCAGGTGGAAAGCCAGCTGCACGAAGTCGGCGGCCTGGCGGCCGACAGCATCCAGAACTGGCTCGGCGGCCGCGTGCTGCTGGTCGAGAACCTAGCCCAGGGTCTGGCCGATGACGACTCCGAGATGGCGGTCGACAGCGCCTTCGACCGCAACGTGCTGAAGAGCACCTTCAACATGATCTACCTGGCCGGCGCCGACGGCCGCTTCCTGATCCGCCCGGACCAGGACATGCCGACCGGCTACGACGCCCGCGAGCGTGCCTGGTACAAATCCGTGGAAAGCCGCGGCGACAGCGTGGTCACCGAGCCCTACGTCAACGCCGCCACCGGCGAGACCATCATGGCCGTGGCCGCACCGGTCATACGCCAGGGCGAGCTGCGCGGCGCCATCGGTGCCGGCATGCCAATCGACACCCTGGTGCAGATCATCGGCGGCATCGACCTGGATGGCAAAGGCCTGGCCTACCTGGTCAACAGCCAGGGCAAGGTACTGGTGCACCCGGACCCGGCGCTGATCGGCCGCAGCCTGGCCGAGCTCTATCCACAGGGCGCGCCGCAGATCGGCCGCAAGCTGCAGAGCGTGCAGGCCGCGAGTGGCGAACGCCTGGAAACCTTTGTGCCGGTAGCCGGCCTGCCCGGCGCCGACTGGTATGTCGGCCTGTCGCTGGATCGCGAGTTGGCCTATGCCGCCCTGGCCGACTTCAGCAAGGCCGCGCTGCTGGCGATGCTCGCCTGCCTGGCGCTGATCCTGCTGGCCCTCGGCCTGCTGCTGCGCAGCCTGCTCAAGCCGCTCAAGCGGATGTCGGCCGCGATGAACGATATCGCCGCCGGCGAAGGCGACCTGACCCAGCGCCTGCAGCAACGCAGCCGCGATGAACTGGGCGAGCTGGCCCACGCCTTCAACCGTTTCGTCGAGCGCATGCAGGGCGCCATCACCCAGGTGGCCGGGGGCAGCAACACGGTAGACGGCATCGCCCGCCAGGTGGTTGGCTTCACCGAGGCCAACATGCGCCAGTCCGAAGACCTGGTGCAGCGCAGCGACAGCGTCGCCGCCGCCATCGAGGAACTGGGCGCCGCCACCCAGGAAATCGCCGGCAACGCCGCTCGCGTCTCCACCCGCAGCGCCAGCGCCCGCGAACAGGCCGAAGATGGCCAGCGCGGCCTGGAGGACGGTCGCGAGGCCCTCGGCGAACTGGCCGCGCGTATCGACCAGGCGCGCAGCAGTCTGGACAGCCTCAACGAGCGCACCGAAGCCATCGGCCGCATCCTCGAAGTGATCCACGCCATTGCCGGGCAGACCAACCTATTGGCACTCAACGCGGCCATCGAAGCCGCCCGTGCCGGCGAGGCCGGGCGCGGCTTCGCCGTGGTCGCCGACGAGGTGCGCCAGTTGGCCCATCGCAGCCAGAACTCAGCCCGGGAAATCCAGGACATGATCGAAGGGCTGCAGCAGGGCGCACGCGAATCGGTGCAGGCCATGCTCGCCAGCCACCAGCACGGCGAACGCAGCGTGCACATGATCGACCAGGCCTGTGCGCGCATCGCCGCGGTGCTCGGCGGCCTCGGCGAGATCGACGACATGAACCAGTCAGTAGCCGCCGCTACCGAGCAGCAACGCGCCGTGGTCGAGTCGATCGGCCAGGAAGTGCACGAGATGGCGCGACTGAACCAGCAGGCACGTAGCAACCAGAGCGATTCGCTGGGCGCCTGCGGCGAGCTGGATCGCCAGTCCGGCGAGCTCAACCGCCTGGTCGGCAGCTTCCGCGTCTGATTGGCTGGTTAGGGGCGGCGGGCTTCGATAAGCTCGCCCGACTCCCACGCAATAAGGAAGTCCCCCATGCTCCGCCTCACCACCCTGGCCGCCGGCCTGCTGCTGTCGGCCAGCGCCTTTGCCCTGTCCCTTTCCGATCTGACCCAGAGCGACGCCAGTGGCGGCCTCAAGGACGCCCTGACCCAGGGCGCGCAGATCGCCGTGAAACAGCTCGGTCAGCCAGGCGGTTTCAGCAATAACGACGAAGTACGTATCGAGTTGCCCGGCAAGCTGGGCAAAGCGGCCAAGACCATGAAGATGATGGGTATGGGCGCCGAGGTTGAAGCGCTGGAGGCCAGCCTGAACCAGGCCGCCGAAGCGGCCGTACCACAGGCCCAGGCGATTCTGCTGGACTCGGTGAAAAAGATGACCGTCACCGACGCCAAGGCCATTCTCGCCGGCGGTGACGACTCGGCCACCCAGTACCTGAACAAGAGCAGCCGCGAGGCGATCCGCGCCAAGTTTCTGCCCATCGTCAAGCAGGCTACCGACAAGGTCGGCCTGGTGCAGCAGTACAACAGTTTCGCCGGGCAAGCCGCCGCTTTCGGCGTGGTCGATGCGAAAAGCGCCAAGGTCGAGGATTACGTGACCGAACAAGCCCTGAACGGCCTGTTCAAGGTCATCGCCGAACAGGAAGCCAGCCTGCGCCAAAACCCGGCCGGCGCCGCCACCAGCCTGGCCAAGAAGGTGTTTGGCGCGCTCTGAGGCTCGGCCATTCGCTGGGTTTCGCTGCGCTCTACCCAGCCTACGGTGGAGGGGCGAGTAGGCTGGGTAGAGCGC
>JAYQUJ010000067.1:0-23938 GCA_038147895.1 Pseudomonas sp. | reverse complement strand
GCGTACAACTGGCCGAGCCGGCCTTCCTTGACGTGGTGGTACTGCGCTTCGGCATCAACGAGCAGCAGGATCACTACCACGTACCGCTGCTGATCTCGCCCTACAGCTACTCGACTTATCGCGGTAGCTGAGCTCTACCGGTCCTTTGGTGCTTTGTAGCCCGCCTAGTGCGGGCTTTTTTTGTGGCTGGGGCGGTCGGACACCAGATGAGCCGCGAAGTAGGCTGGGTAGAGCGAAGCGAAACCCAGCGCAAGGTATCCGCCCGGCCGCTGGGTTACGGCCTTTGGCCTAACCCAGCCTACAAGGGCGGCAACGTTCTGCCTCCAGAATGCACAAAGCCCCGACATTGCTGCCGGGGCTTTGTGCTTCTGCCCGACTTTAGAGGAAGGCGAACTTGGCAATGAAGATGATGCACAGCGCGTAGAGGCTGAGAGATACCTTGTCGCACTGACCGGTCAGCAGCTTCAGCGTGGCGTAGGTGAGGAAGCCCAGGGCGATGCCGTTGGCGATGGAGAAGGTCAGCGGCATCATCACCACGGTGACGATGGCCGGGATGGTGTCTGTGTGATCTTTCCAGTCGATGTGGGCCATGCCGCTCATCATCAGCATGGCGACGTAGATCAGCGCACCAGCGGTGGCGTAGGCGGGAATCATGCCGGCCAGCGGGGCGAAGAACATCGCCGCGAGGAACAGCAGGCCGACCACGATGGCAGTCAGGCCGGTACGGCCGCCAGCGGCTACGCCGGCGGCGCTTTCCACATAGCTGGTCACGGGAGGGCAACCAACCATGGAGCCAATCACGCTGGAGGTGCTATCGGCCTTGAGTGCCTTGGACAGGTTCTGGATGCGCCCATCGTCGTCGACCAGGTGGGCGCGGTGAGCAACTCCCATCAGGGTGCCGGCGGTGTCGAACATGTTCACGAAGAGGAACGCCAGGATCACGCTGATCATGCTGACGTTAAAGGCCCCGGCGATGTCCATGGCCAGAAAGGTCGGGGCCAGGCTCGGGGGCATGGAGACCAGGCCCTGATAATGAACCAGGCCCACTCCCCAGCCAATCGCAGTGACGCCAAGAATGCTGAACAGGATGGCGCCGAACACGTTGCGATGACTGAGCACGCAGATCGACAGGAAACAGATCGCGGCCAGCAGAGTTTCAGGCTTGCCGAAAGAGCCCAGGGTCAGCAGCGTGGCAGGGCTGTCGACAACGATGCCTGCGGTCTTCAGACCGATCAGGCCGAGGAACAGGCCCACCCCCGCGCCCATGGCAAAGCGCAAGCTCATGGGAATGCTGTTGAGCAGCCACTCGCGGATTTTCGACAGGCTCATGATTACGAACAGCACGCCGGAGAGAAATACCGCTCCAAGCGCAATCTCCCAGCTGTAGCCCATTTCGCCGACCACCGTGTAGGTGAAGAAGGCGTTCAGCCCCATGCCGGGCGCCAGGCCGACTGGCCAGTTGGCATACAACCCCATGAGGAAGCAGCCCAGTGCTGCGCCGACGCAGGTCGCGACGAAGGCGGCGCCATGATCGATGCCGGCGCCAGCGATGATGTTCGGGTTGACGAAGATGATGTAGGCCATGGTGACGAAGGTTGTGAGGCCGGCAATCATCTCGGTCTTGATGGTGGTGCGATGCTCGGTGAGCTTGAACAGGCGTTCCAGCAGCCCTCGTCCTGACGAATATTCCGCAAGCGGTCGTTGTTCTTGTTGTTTAGCGCTTTCCACAGCAGGTACCTCTCAGATGTTGTTGTGAGTCGTTCGTCCGGCTGGTTGACCTGGATCCCTTGCGCGGCGAGTCGACTTTGAGGTGCTTTGCCTCACGGGGCTGTGCTCGTTTCTGACTTTTAGGTCAAGAAGTGTGCGATTGGATTATCTTTTTGTGTACAAAAAAGTCAATTAGTGTTTTGAAATATGGCCCGATAAAAGCCGGAAAAAGATTTCTATATCGTTTCTGGTGGTCTGCTCAGGTGATGCAGGCCGCATGGTGCTTGGGATGCGTGGATATGGTGGATATTTTGTGTACAATGCCTGCAATCAAGCGCCCTGCGTGATCAGATGCTGGCCAACGGCCCTCTCTTCGTCGTAGTGTCGCGCCAGCGACATTCCTTATTCCTACGTGAGCCACATGAACGAAGCCGTGCAATCTCTGAGCAAGACTCCGCGTGCCACCAAGGCCGTCCGTGCGGGTACCCAGGACGAAGTGGTTTATGCACACATCTTCGAGGCCATCCTCGAACAGCGCCTGGCTCCAGGCACCAAGCTGAGCGAAGAAGCGCTCGGTGAAATCTTCGGCGTCAGCCGCACCATCATCCGTCGCGCCTTGTCGCGTCTGGCCCACGAGGGCGTGGTTTCGCTGCGCCCCAACCGCGGTGCGGTGGTCGCCAGCCCTGGTGCCGATGAGGCCCGTCAGATCTTCTATGCACGCCGCATGATTGAGCGCGCCATCACCGAGCTGGCTTGCGCCCACGCCACGCCGGCTCAGATCGCCGGTCTGCGCCAGATGGTGCAGGAAGAGCGCGCCTGCTTCGCCCGTGGCGACCGCGCCAAGGGCATTCGCCTGTCGGGCGAGTTCCACCTCAAACTGGCCGAAGCCGGTGGCAACCACACCCTGGTGGGCTTTCTGCGCAGCCTGGTGTCGCAGACGTCGCTGATCATCGCCCTGTACGAGAGCAGCAGTCGTACGCACTGCTCAGACGACGAGCACGACCAGGTCATCGATGCCATCGAGGCGCGTGACGTGGAGCGCGCGGTCGGCCTGATGATGCGCCACATGGACAGCGTGGACGCCAAGCTCAATCTGGAAGACGACAGCGCCACCGACGACCTGCACGCGGTGTTCTCGCACCTGCTGCAGGACAAGAAGAAGTCCGGGCGCGTGCCGCGCAGCGCCTGACCCCTGCTGTAATGAAGAAGGCCCCGCAGTGCGGGGCCTTTTTGTTTGTGGCGGATTGGCTGGGTTTCGCCTTGCTCTACCCAGCTACGGTGTCGCTATGCCGCAACCCAGTCGTAGCCCGGATGCAATCCGGGAACGGGGCTGCTTGCTCCCGGATTGCATCCGGGCCACTCGGGTTTAGCTGTCGCGCTGATGCACCGAGCGGCCGGCGGCGAAGGTTTCCTTCACGGTGCGGTCGTCGCCGAGGATGGTCAAGGCGAACAGGCGCTCCTCCAGGCTGCGCGCCTGCTGCATGCGGTAGCTGAGCAGCGGCGTGGCGTTGTAGTCGAGCACGATGAAGTCCGCGTCCTTGCCGGACTGGAAGTTGCCGATGCGGTCGTCCAGGTACAGCGAGCGGGCGCCGCCCAGGGTGGCCAGGTACAGCGACTTCAGCGGGCTGAGCTTCTTGCCCTGCAGCTGCATGATCTTGTACGCCTCGTTGAGCGATTGCAGCTGGCTGAAGCTGGTGCCGCCGCCGACGTCGGTACCCAGACCGACACGCACACCGTGTTGCTCCATCTTCTCCAGGTCGAACAGGCCACTGCCAAGGAACAGGTTGGAGGTCGGGCAGAAGGACAGCGCCGAGCCGGTCTCAGCCAGGCGCTTGCACTCGTCGTCGCACAGGTGCACGCCGTGGGCGAACACTGCGCGCGGGCCGGTCAGCTTGTGGTGGTCGTAGACGTCCAGGTAACCCTTGCGCGCCGGGAACAGCTCCTTGACCCAGGCGATCTCGGCCTTGTTCTCCGACAGGTGGGTGTGCATGTACAGGTCTGGGTACTCGCCGAATAGCTTGCCGGCCAGTTCCAGCTGCGCGTCAGTGCTGGTCGGGGCGAAACGCGGAGTGACCGCGTAGTGCAGGCGGCCCTTGCCGTGCCAGCGCTCGATCAGCTCCTTGCTGTCGGCGTAGCCGCTTTCCGGGGTGTCGGTGAGGAAGTCCGGAGCATGGCGATCCATCAGCACCTTGCCGGCGATCATGCGCAGGTTGAGGGCCTGGGCAGCCTCGAAGAAAGCGTCGACCGACTGCTTATGCACGGTGCCGAACACCAGCGCGGTGGTGGTGCCGTTGCGCAGCAGTTCCTTGAGGAAGATACCGGCCACGTCGGCGGCATGCGCCTTGTCGGCGAAGGCGCCTTCGGCGGGGAAGGTGTAGGTGTTCAGCCAGTCCAGCAGCTGCTCGCCGTAGGAGGCGATGATGCCCGTCTGTGGGTAGTGGATGTGGGTGTCGATGAAACCGGGGGTGATCAGGGCGTTGCGGTATTCGCGAACCTCGATGCCCTGTAGTTTTGGTAGCAGGTCTGCGGCGGCGCCGACTTCCAGCACCTGGCCGTTCTCGACCAGCAGGATGCCGTCCTCGAAATATTGATAGGACGCCTCAATGCCGACCTCGGCCGGGTCGGCGAGACTGTGCAGGATGGCGGAGCGGTAGGCTTTGATGTTGCTGGTCATGGTGCTCAAATCTCAAGGTCGTACGGTAGGTTGGGCTGCGCTAGGCGAAGCCCAACGAAATGAGGCGCGAGTCAGGCAAGGCAGCATGCCGAGCTGTCATACGGGGTATTGGGCTTCACAAGCTCAGCCTGTGCGGTCCGACCCAACCAACGGGTGGGCGCGGCGCGAGGCTGGCAGCAGTTTGGCGACGCTGGATTCGCCCTTTTTTACCTCTTGGCCGAAGTGGGCGTTGTACTCGGCGACGATCTCGCCGGCGATGGAGATGGCGATCTCGGCCGGCAGCTTGCCTTTGACCTCCGGGAGGCCCATCGGGCAGCGCATGCGTTGCATCTGCTCGGCGGAGAAGCCGCGTTCGCGTAGGCGGTGCTCGAACTTGACGCGTTTGGTCCTGGAGCCGATCAGGCCGTAGTAGGCGAAATCATCGCGTGCCAGGATGGCCTGGGTCAGTTCCAGGTCGAGTTGGTGGTTGTGGGTCATGACGATGAAGTAGCTGCCGGCGGGCATCTCGTCGACTTCATCGACCACTTCGTCGCTGAGCACCTTTTCCACGTTGGACGGGATGTAGTCCGGAAACTCGGCGTCGCGCGAGTCGATCCAGCGCACCTTCAGCGGCAGGCTGGCGAGCAGCGGGATCAGGGCTCGGCCGACATGGCCAGCGCCGAACAGGGCGATATGCGCCTGCGGTTGGCCCATCGGTTCGAACAGTAGCACGGTGGCGCCGCCGCAGCACTGGCCGAGGCTGGCGCCGAGGCTGAAACGTTCCAGGCGGGTCTGCTGGGTGCGGCTGGTGAGCATCTCGCGGGCCAGTTCCATGGCCTTGTATTCCAGGTGGCCGCCGCCGATGGTCTCGAAGATGCGCTCGGCGGTGACGACCATCTTCGAGCCGGAGTTGCGCGGCGTGGAGCCTTGCTCCTCGATGATGGTCACCAGTACGCAGGGCTCACCCTGTTGCTGCAGTTCGGCGAGGGCGCTGATCCAGCTCATTTGCTCAGCCTCCAACTTGGCGAGGTCTGCCCCGGGCGCGGCAGGCGCCAGTTGCTCGGGGAAGGTTCCAACAGCGGCGTGGGTAGCGGCCGTTGCTCCTGGTGTTTTGTGTCGGTGTGTCTTGTCATTGTTGTACACCCGTTTCGTGCGTTGTTCGCGGCTGGTCGTAGCCCGGATGCAATCCGGGATGGGCTTTCCCCGGATTGCATCCGAGCTACGCGTCAGGCCGGTTCGATCTCGGCGGTGCTGGCGGCCTTGCTTGTCTGCTTCAGCTTGCGCAGCTGCTCCACTCCCCACAGCACACGCTCGGGCGTGGCCGGCGCGTCGATCTGCGGCTGCACCTTGTAGTCCGCCAGGCTGGCCACCGCGTCCTTGATGGCGCAGAACGCGGCGATACCGAGCATAAAGGGCGGCTCGCCCACGGCCTTGGAGTGGAACACGGTCTGCTCCGGGTTCTTGCGGTTCTCCACCAGCTTCACCCGTAGGTCGATGGGCATGTCGGCGATGGCCGGGATCTTGTAGCTGGCCGGGCCGTTGGTCATCAGCTTGCCCTTGGCGTTCCACACCAGCTCCTCGGTGGTCAGCCAGCCCATGCCCTGGACGAAGGCGCCTTCGACCTGACCGATGTCGATGGCCGGGTTCAACGAGTCGCCGACGTCATGCAGGATGTCGCTGCGCAGCATCTTGTATTCGCCGGTCAGGGTATCGACCAGCACTTCGCAGCAGGCCACGCCGTAGGCGAAGTAGTAGAAGGGCCGGCCGGCGGCTTTGCTGCGGTCGTAGTAGATCTTCGGTGTGCGGTAGAAACCGGTAGACGACAGCGAGATCTGGCCGAAATAGGCCTTCTGGATCAACTCCTCGAACGACAGGAAGTGATCGCGCACGCGCACCTGGCTGTTGCGGAACTCCACATCTTCCGGGGTGACCTTGTACTCGCTGACCAGGAAGTCGACCAGGCGCTGCTTGATGGTCTCCGCCGCGTTCTTCGCCGCCATGCCGTTGAGGTCGGCGCCGGAGGAAGCTGCGGTCGGCGAGGTGTTGGGCACCTTGTCGGTGTTGGTGGCGGTGATCTGGATGCGCTCGATCTCGACCTGGAACACCTCGGCCACGATCTGGGCGACCTTGGTGTTGAGGCCCTGGCCCATCTCGGTGCCGCCGTGGTTGAGGTGGATCGAGCCGTCGGTGTAGATGTGGATCAGCGCGCCGGCCTGGTTGAGGAAGCTGGCGGTGAAGCTGATGCCGAATTTCACCGGGGTCATCGCCAGGCCTTTCTTCAGCACCGGGCTCTTGGCGTTGAAGGCGCGGATTTCCTCGCGGCGCTTGGCGTAGTCACTGCTTTCTTCCAGCTCAGCGGTCATCTCGTGGATGACGTTGTGCTCGACCGTCTGGTGATAGTGGGTGACGTTGCGCTCGTCCTTGCCGTAGTAGTTGTGCTTGCGCACCTCCAGCGGGTCCTTGCCGAGGTGGCGGGCGACGGCATCCATCACTTCTTCGATGGCGACCATGCCTTGCGGGCCGCCGAAGCCGCGGTAGGCGGTGTTGGAGGCGAGGTTGGTCTTGCAGCGATGGCCGTTGATGGTGGCGTTGCCGAGGAAGTAGGCGTTGTCCGAGTGGAACATGGCGCGGTCGACGATGGACCCGGACAGGTCCGGCGAGTAGCCGCAGTTGCCGGCCAATTCCATCTGGATGCCGCTGAGCAGGCCGTCATCATCGAAGCCCACTTCGTACTCGACGTAGAAGGGGTGGCGCTTGCCGGTCATGGTCATGTCTTCCATGCGTGGCAGGCGCATCTTGGTCGGGCGCTTGGTCAGGTGCGCGATAACTGCGCACAGGCAGGCCGGGCTGGCGGCCTGGGTTTCCTTGCCACCGAAGCCACCACCCATGCGGCGCATATCGACGACTATCTTGTGCATCGGCACGCCGAGCACCTCGGCGACCAGCTTCTGCACCTCGGTGGGGTTCTGCGTCGAGGTGTAGACGATCATGCCGCCGTCCTCGGTGGGCATCACCGAGGAAATCTGCGTCTCCAGATAGAAGTGCTCCTGGCCGCCGATGTGCAGGGTGCCGGTGATGCGGTTCTTGGCGCGAGCCAATGCCGCATTGGAGTCGCCGATCTTGTGCTGATGGCTATCGAGCACGAAGTGCTTCTTGCGCAGGGCGTCGACCACGTCGAGCACCGGCTCCAGGTCCTCGTACTCGACGATGGCGGCCATGGCCGCCTTGCGCGCAGTTTCCTGGCTATCGGCAGCTACTGCCAGTACAACCTGGCCGAGGTATTCGACCTTGCCGTCGGCCAGCAACGGGTCACCGGGCGCCACGGCGCCGATGTCGAGCTGGGCGGGTACATCCTTGGCGGTGATGGCGATGGCCACACCGGGGAATGCGTAGCAGGGAGTGACATCCAGCTTGGTGATGCGGGCGTGGGCGCGATCGCTCATGCGGGCATAGACGTGCAACTGATTGGGAAACTCCAGGCGGTCGTCGATGTATACCGCCTCGCCGCTGACGTGCTTGTCCGCGCTCTCATGTTTTACGCCACGGCCAACGCCGGTATTGATGCCGGCGCGGAACAGCTCGGCCAGCTCTTCCTGGGACTTGGAGACGTGATGGTTAGACATAGGCGGTCACCCGGGTTTCCACTTCAGGGGATTGCAGTTCGAGGAAGAAACGGCGCAGCAGGTTCTGCGCGGTCAGCAAACGGTATTCCTTGCTGGCGCGGAAGTCCGACAGCGGGGTGAAGTCCTCGGCCAGGGCCTCGCAGGCGCGCTCAATGCAGCCCGGATACCAGGCGGCGCCGATCAGCGATTTCTCACAGGCGCTGGCGCGCTTGGGAATGCCGGCCATGCCGCCGAAGGCGATGCGCGCGTCGCGCACTACGCCGTTGCTTACGGTCAAGTTGATGGCTGCACACACGGCGGAGATGTCGTCGTCCAGGCGCTTGGACACCTTATAGGCGCGGAACGCCTGGTTGGCCTTGGCGCGCGGCACGATGATGCGCTCGATGAACTCGCCTTCCTGGCGGGCGGTGACCTTGTAGTCGATGAAGAACTCGTCCAGCGGCAGGGTGCGGGTGTCGTTGCCCTTGCGCAGCACGATGCTGGCGCCCAGGGCGATCAGCAGGGGCGGGGCGTCGCCGATCGGCGAGGCGTTGCCGATGTTGCCGCCGAGGGTGCCCTGGTTGCGGATCTGCAACGAGGCGAAGCGGTGCAGCAGTTCGCCGAAGTCCGGGTATTCGCGTGACAGCACGCCGTAGCAGTCGGACAGCGGGGTGGCTGCGCCGATCTCGATTACGTCGGGTTTCACCTCGATGCGCTTCATCTCGGCGACATGGCCGACATAGATCATCACCGGCAGCTCGCGGTGGAACTGGGTGACTTCCAGGGCCAGGTCGGTGCCACCGGCAAGCAGGCGCGCCTGCGGGTTGGCAGCGTAGATGTCGGCCAGATCGGCCACGGTCAGCGGCAGCAGGCAGCGTTTGTCGCCGCTGTTCAGCTCGGCGGTTTCGCGTGGGGCGATGGCCTTGAGCTTGGCCACGGTGTCGGCCTCGGCGGCGTCGAACTGATCCGGCTGGCGGTTGCAGCAGGACTGTTCGGCGGCATCGATGATCGGGCGGTAGCCGGTGCAGCGGCACAGGTTGCCGGCAAGGGCTTCCATGGTCTGGCCCTTGTCGTAGCCGTCGCTGTTCTTCTGCAGGGCGAACAGGCTCATGACGAAACCGGGGGTGCAAAAGCCGCACTGCGAGCCGTGGCAATCGACCATCGCCTGCTGCACATCATGCAGTTTGCCCTGGTGGCGCAGGTCTTCCACGGTGATCAGCTGCTTGCCGTGCAGCGAAGAGACGAAGGTCAGGCAGGAGTTGAGTGTGCGATAGCGAATGCGCTCGCCCTCCAGTTCGCCGACCACCACGGTGCAGGCGCCGCAGTCACCGGAGCCGCAGCCCTCTTTGGTGCCGGGCTTGGCGACATGTTCGCGCAAGTAATTGAGAACGGTGACGTTGGGGTCGAGTTGGCGCTCACTGCGTAACTCGCCGTTGAGTAGGAACTGGATCAAGGCGACCTCCAGGCTTTGTATTTGTTGTCACGAGGCTGTGATGAAGCCAATTTAGATTTTTCTGACTTTTGGGTCAACAAAATTTGACTGCAAGGTCAGCAGCTCGTGAAAAACGCTCTGCAATGGGCTACGCCAGGGCCAGGATTGGCATGCCAAATGCCTGTGTTAAACTCGCCCGCGCCCAATTTCCCCACTCTAAGAACAGGAACAGCATGAGCTTCCAGGCCCCGCAGTGCCTCCGTGAACGACACATGCCAGGAGTGGATGCATAAGATGCGCCTGAAATGCATCAAGCTGGCCGGCTTCAAGTCCTTCGTCGACCCGACGACCGTTAGTTTTCCCAGCAACATGGCCGCAGTGGTCGGCCCCAACGGCTGCGGCAAGTCCAACATCATCGACGCCGTTCGCTGGGTAATGGGTGAGAGTTCGGCGAAGAACCTCCGTGGCGAGTCGATGACCGACGTCATCTTCAACGGCTCCAACACGCGCAAGCCGGTCACCCAGGCCAGCATCGAGCTGATCTTCGACAACAGCGACAACTCGCTGGTGGGCGAATACGCGGCCTTTGCCGAGATTTCCATCCGCCGGCGCGTGACCCGCGACGGGCAGAACACCTATTTCCTCAACGGCACCAAGTGCCGTCGTCGCGACATTACCGACATCTTCCTCGGTACCGGCCTGGGCCCGCGCAGCTACTCGATCATCGAGCAGGGCATGATCAGCAAGCTGATCGAGGCCAAGCCCGAGGATCTACGGAATTTCATTGAGGAAGCCGCAGGCATCTCCAAGTACAAGGAGCGCCGCCGCGAGACCGAGAGTCGTATTCGCCGCACCCAGGAAAACCTGGCGCGCCTGACCGACCTGCGCGAGGAGCTGGAGCGCCAGCTCGAACGCCTGCACCGCCAGGCCCAGGCCGCCGAGAAATACCAGGAATACAAGGCCGAGGAGCGTCAGCTCAAGGCGCAGCTGTCGGCGCTCAAGTGGCAGGCGCTGAACGAGCAGGCTGGCGCCCGCGAAAAGGTCATCGGTGATCAGGAAGTAGCCTTCGAGGCTCTGGTGGCCGAGCAGCGCAGTGCCGATGCCAGCATCGAACGCCTGCGTGACGGGCACCATGAGCTGTCCGAACGCTTCAATCAGGTGCAGGCGCGCTTCTATTCGGTCGGCGGCGATATCGCCCGCGTCGAGCAGAGCATCCAGCATGGTCAGCAGCGGCTGCGCCAGCTGCAGGACGATCTCAACGAAGCCGAGCGGGCTCGTTTGGAAACCGAGTCGCACCTGGGGCATGACCGCACCTTGCTGGCGACCCTGGGCGAAGAGCTGGCCATGCTCGAACCCGAGCAGGAGCTGACCGGCGCTGCCGCCGAAGAGTCCGCGGCGACGCTGGAAGAAGCGGAAAGCGCCATGCACGGCTGGCAGGAGCAGTGGGAAGGCTTCAACCAGCGCAGCGCTGAGCCACGTCGGCAGTCCGAGGTGCAACAGTCGCGCATCGCCCAGCTGGAGCAGAGCCTGGAACGCCTGGTCGAGCGCCAGCGCCGTCTCGCTGACGAGCTGGCCCAGCTGTCCGCTGACCCGGAAGATGCCGCGATTCTCGAATTATCCGAACAGCTGGCCATCGGCGAACTACGCCTGGAAGAGCTGCATGTCAGTGAAGAAGGCCAATCCGAGCGTCTGGAGCAGCTGCGCGGCGAGCTGCAGCAGGCCACTCAGGCCCAGCAGCAGGCACAAGGCGAGCTGCAGCGCCTGAGCGGTCGCATTGCCTCGCTGGAGGCCTTGCAGCAGGCCGCACTTAACCCGGGCAAAGGCGCGGCCGAATGGCTGCGAGAGCAGCAGCTAAGTGATCGTCCGCGCCTGGCCGAGGGCCTGCGGGTGGAAAACGGGTGGGAGCTGGCGGTCGAGACGGTACTCGGCGCCGATCTGCAGGCCGTGCTGCTGGACGACTTCGACGGCCTTAACCTGGGCGGTTTCGATCAGGGCGAGCTGAGCCTGATCAGTCCGAAACGTGGCGGTACGCGCATCGCTGGCAGTCTGTTGGACAAGGTCGAAGCGAACATCGATCTGGCGCCTTGGCTGGGCCAGGTTCGCCCGGTTGAGAGCCTGGATCAGGCCCTGGTCCAACGTCTGCAGCTCGGCGATGGCGAGAGCCTGATCAGCCGCGATGGCTACTGGGTTGGCCGGCATTTCCTCCGCGTGCGCCGCGCCAGCGAGGCCGAGAGCGGCGTGCTGGCCCGCGGTCAGGAGCTGGAGCGTCTGCAGGGCGAGCGCGATGAGCGTGAAGCGACCCTGGCCGATCTGGACGAACGTCTGCTGCAGCTGCAGGCCGCCCAGCGTCAGCAGGAAGAGGTGCGCGAGCAGCAGCGCCGCCAGGCGCAGGACGAATCGCGCCGTCTCGGCGAGCTCAAGGCGCAGCTGTCCGCCGGTCAGGCCAAGGCCGAGCAGCTGGCGCTGCGTCGCCGCCGCTTGGAAGAAGAGCAGGGCGTTGCCGCCGAGCAGCGCGAGTTGGAGCAGGAGCAGCTGGGCGAATCGCGCCTGATTCTGCAGGAAGCGCTGGACGCCATGGCCGTCGACACCGAGCAACGCGAGCAGTTGCTGGCAAGCCGTGACCAGTTGCGCGAGCGTCTCGATCGGGTGCGTCAGGAGGCGCGTCAGCATAAGGATCATGCCCATCAGCTGGCCGTACGCCTGGGCTCGATCAAGGCTCAGCACGAATCCACCCGTCAGGCGTTGGAGCGCCTGGAAATGCAGTTCGAGCGCGCCATCGAGCGTCGTGAGCAGCTCAACCTCAATCTGGAGGAGGGCGCGGCACCGCTGGAAGAGCTGCGCATGAAGCTGGAAGAACTGCTGGAGCGGCGCATGGGCGTGGAGGACGAGCTCAAACTGGCTCGTCTGGCCCTGGAAGATGCCGACCGCGAACTACGTGATGCCGAGAAGCGTCGCAGCCAGGCCGAGCAGCAGTCGCAGTTGCTACGCGGCCAGCTGGAACAGCAGCGCATGGACTGGCAGGGGCTAAGCATCCGTCGCAAAGCCTTGCAGGATCAGCTGCAGGAGGAGGGCTACGATCTGCATGGCGTACTCGCCACCTTGCCCAGCGAGGCCAGCGAGGCGGCATGGGAGCAGCAGCTGGAGCAACTGGCCGGGCGCATTCAGCGCCTGGGCGCCATCAACCTGGCGGCTATCGACGAATACCAGCAGCAGTCCGAGCGCAAGCGCTACCTGGATGCCCAGGACGCCGACCTGGTCGAGGCGCTGGATACCCTGGAAAACGTTATCCGCAAGATCGACAAGGAAACCCGTAACCGCTTCAAGGAAACCTTCGATCAGATCAATGCCGGCTTACAGGCGCTGTTTCCCAAGGTGTTTGGCGGTGGCCATGCCTATTTGGAACTTACCGGCGAAGATCTACTCGATACCGGGGTGGCGATCATGGCGCGGCCGCCGGGCAAGAAGAACAGCACCATCCACCTGCTGTCCGGTGGTGAGAAGGCGCTGACCGCCCTGGCTCTGGTATTTGCCATCTTCAAGCTCAACCCGGCACCGTTCTGCATGCTCGACGAGGTCGATGCGCCGCTGGACGATGCCAACGTTGGCCGCTACGCGCGACTGGTCAAGGAGATGTCGGAAACGGTGCAATTCATCTACATCACCCACAACAAGATCGCCATGGAAATGGCCGATCAGTTGATGGGCGTGACCATGCATGAGCCGGGTTGTTCGCGCCTGGTTGCAGTAGACGTAGAAGAAGCCATGTCGCTGGTGGATGCCTGATCCGGATGCATTAAACATGGTGAAATGCCTTGCGGCGGTGCACATTTACCGTTCGTCGTGCTAGCTTAGGCCTCACTTTTGTTACATACGAAAAATGGCTGTAGAAACATACAGTTATTTGCATTTTAAAGGGGCGGGAAGCCCTTGATTTCAATACAAATTCATCGTTCAGGGGCTTGGGAGTTTCATGGAGCTGCGCTATTGGCTAATCGTCATTGGTGTAATCGTTATCGTCGGCATTCTGTTTGATGGCTGGCGCCGCATGCGCGGTGGCAGCGGCAAACTGAAGTTCAAGCTGGACCACAGCTTTAGCAACCTGCCGGACGATGATTCCGACCCCGACCTGCTTGGCCCGTCCCGTGTCGTGGATCGTAAGCGCGAGCCGGAATTCAAAGAAGAAGACATGCCGACCATGAGTGCCAGCGAGCTTAATCGCCGGCGCAATATTGAAGTGCCTCAACTTCAGCCTGAGCCAAGCCGCAAGCGTCACGTCGAACCGCAGCAGGGTGACCTCAATCTCGATGCCGATGAGCCTGTACCAACTCTGCTGACGCCGGTGGAGGACGAAGAAGAGCTGCCCAGCCTCAAGCCGAGCAAGGAACAGGCGCCGGTTGAAGAGGTGCTGGTGATCAATGTGATCGCCCGTGGCGATGAGGGCTTCAAGGGCCCCGCGCTGCTGCAGAACATCCTGGAAAGCGGTCTGCGTTTTGGCGAGATGGACATCTTCCATCGCCACGAGAGCATGGCCGGTAATGGTGAGGTGTTGTTCTCCATGGCCAACGGCGTCAAGCCGGGCACTTTCGATCTGGATGATTTCGACCTGTTCTACACCCCGGCGGTAAGCTTCTTCCTCGGCCTGCCAGGGCCACGTCATCCCAAGCAGGCTTTCGATCTGATGATTGCCGCAGCGCGCAAACTGGCCCATGAGCTGAACGGCGAGCTGAAGGATGACCAGCGTAGTGTGATGACCGCGCAAACCATCGAGCACTACCGTCAGCGCATCGTCGAATTCGAGCGCAAGAAGCAGCTCGTCGGCAAGCGTTGATCTTTCACCAGCACGTAATCCCAAGAGCAGCCTAGGCTGCTCTTGTCGTTTTCAAGGACTCCCGCAACATGGCTGAACACGTCGCCGCGCCACAGCGCATTCTCGAACTGCGCGCCGAACTGGATGAGCACAACTATCGCTATTACGTGCTCGACGAGCCGAGCGTGCCCGATGCCGAATACGATCGACTGTTTCGTGAGCTGCAGGCGCTGGAGGCCGAACATCCGGAGCTGGTGACACCGGAGTCGCCAACCCAGCGCGTCGGTGGCGAGGCGCTGGGCGCGTTTGGCGAGGTACGCCATGAAGTGCCCATGCTCAGCCTCGGTAACGCCTTCGAGGACGAGGATCTGCTCGCCTTTGACCGAGGCGTACAAAGCGGTCTGGGCCTCTCTGGCGGAGACCTGTTTGGTGGTGGTGCTGACGTGGAATACAGCTGCGAGCCCAAGCTCGATGGCCTGGCAGTCAGCCTGCTGTACCGCGATGGCCTGTTGGTGCGCGGCGCTACCCGGGGTGACGGCAGCACCGGCGAAGACATCAGCGCCAATGTACGCACCATCCGCAATGTGCCGCTCAAACTCCAGGGCGAGGGTTGGCCGGCCGTGCTGGAAGTGCGTGGCGAGGTCTATATGCCCAAGGCGGGCTTCGACGAACTCAATGCGCGACAGGCCGAAAGCGGCGGCAAGACCTTCGCTAACCCGCGTAACGCTGCTGCCGGCAGCTTGCGCCAGCTGGAACCCAGGATCACCGCCAGCCGTCCGCTGGAGTTCTGCTGCTATGGCGTCGGCCAGGTCAGCGGTGAGCTGCCGCCTACTCAGGTCAAAATGCTGGAGCAGTTGAAGGCCTGGGGGGTGCCGATCAGCCGGGAGCTGAAGCTGGCCAAGGGCGTTGAGGCCTGTCTGGCCTATTACCGAGGTATCGGCGAACGACGCATGGCGTTGGCGTACGACATTGATGGCGTGGTGTTCAAGGTCAACAACATCGAAGACCAGCAACAGCTGGGCTTCCGTGCACGTACCCCACACTGGGCCATCGCCCACAAATTTCCGGCCCAGGAAGAGCTTACCGAGCTGCTTGACGTCGAATTCCAGGTTGGCCGTACCGGTGCGGTCACTCCTGTCGCACGCCTCAAGCCGGTCAAGGTAGCTGGTGTCACCGTGTCCAACGCCACTCTGCACAACATGGACGAAGTGGCGCGCCTGGGGCTGATGATCGGCGATACCGTGATCATTCGTCGTGCTGGTGACGTGATTCCTCAGGTGATGCAGGTGGTGGCCGAGCGTCGTCCCGCCGATGCACGGCCGGTGCAGATTCCCGAATGCTGCCCGGTGTGTGGCTCAGCGGTGGAGCGCACCCAGTTGATCAAGCGTGGCAAGGGCAAGGAAACCACCAGCGAAGGCTCGGTCTACCGCTGCGTCGGCCGACTGGCCTGTGGTGCTCAGCTCAAACAGGCGATCATACACTTCGCTTCGCGGCGTGCGCTGGATATCGAGGGGCTGGGCGACAAGATTGTCGAGCAACTGGTGGATACCGGACTGGTCGCGTCGCCGGCCGATCTGTTCACCCTGACCTACGAGCAGGTGGTGGCCCTGGAAGGCTTCGCCGACCTGTCCACGCGCAACCTGCTGGCCGCGATCAAGGACAGCGCCAAGCCGACCCTGGCGCGCTTCATCTACGCCCTGGGTATTCCCGATGTGGGCGAGGAAACCGCCAAGCTGCTGGCCCGCGCTCTGGGCTCGTTGGCGCGGATTCGCCAGGCCCTGCCGGAAGTACTGACCTACCTGCCGGATGTGGGGCTGGAAGTGGCCCACGAGATTCACAACTTCTTTGGCGATGCCCACAACCTAAAGGTCATCGACGAACTGCTGTCCCGTGGCGTCGAGCTGCAGGAGGAGGGCGATCTCAGCCCCGAGTTTTCCGCCTGTGCGACCCTCCCGGGCTTTCTCGACAAGCTCAATATCCCCTTCATCGCCGCGACCGGCGCTGAGAAGCTGGCAGCCAAGTTCGGCAGCCTGGAAGGGGTGATCAAGGCCGACTGGCTGGATCTGCGCCAGGTCGAGCGTCTCAACGAGAAGGCGGCAAAGTCCCTGCGTGATTACTTCGACCTGCCGGCCAATGCCGAGCGTGCGGCGCTGATCGAAGCGCAACTGCGTGAGTTCGGTATGCACTGGGCAAGCGAGAAGAAGGTGGTGCAGGGCTTGCCACTGGCGGGGCAAACCTGGGTGCTGACCGGCACCTTGGAAGTGATGAGCCGCGATCAGGCCAAGGAAAAGCTGGAAGGGCTCGGGGCCAAGGTGGCGGGCTCGGTATCGGCCAAGACCCACAGCGTGGTGGCTGGGCCCGGCGCTGGCTCGAAGCTGGCCAAGGCCAGTGAGCTCGGAGTGAGGGTGCTGGATGAGCAGCAGTTTCTTGCAGTGTTGACCGGCTACGGTATCGCCCTCTAGCCGGTCAGTTTTGCTGGCTCAGTTCAGGCCATCGACCAAGGCCTTGGCCGGCACCAGCTTGACCGCCTTCTTGGCGGCGATCTGAATGGCTTTGCCGGTCGAAGGATTGCGGCCGGTACGGGCCGGGCGCTCGCTGACCTTCAGCTTGCCGATGCCAGGCAGGCTGATTTCGCCATCGTTCTCCAGCGCATCGGCGACGATTTCGCCAAGTTGATCGAGAAGGGCGCGCACGCTGCTCTTTTGCAGGTCGCAGGCTTCGGCGAGATCGGAAATGAGTTGATCCTTGGTGATGGCCATGAGAGCTCCAGATGTGAGGTTTGCAGCGCACGCTACCATAAAGCCCGGCGCTCATCTGCCGTTAAGCTGGGAGCTGACCTGGCAGATTGATCCCCGGCAGTAGTTGTCATCCTTTCCAGCCCTCGATGAGTGCCGATCACCCGAGGACTGACTATGCTGATGGCAGAACAATAGCGTTTTACTGCGCGGGAGAAGCCATCATGCTGCGCTTGTTTGCCGACCTTGGTTTTCGCTGGAAGATTGCTCTGCCCATTCTGCTGCTGGCGTTGTTGCTGGTGTTGATGGGTGGGTTGGGTATGAGTGGTATTCACCAGGTTGCTGACTCCAGTACCCGTCTCACCAACCGCTACTTGCCGGCCATTAGCGTCCTGCTCAATGCAGACCGTGACCTCTATCAGGCGTTCGTTGCCGAGCGCAGCATCCTCGATGAAGCCTCTGGCGAGCACGTTCAGGCATTACGCGCATCCCACGCGGAAAATCTGCAGCAAGCCTACGACCGCGTGCACAAGTACGCCGCCATGCAGCCCAGCGCTGAAGCCTTGGCTCTGGTGAAAAGTTTCGATGCCGGATTCGCCCGCTGGAAAGCCACCTCCAACAAAGTGCTTGAGCTTGCCGACAGCGATCCGGATGCTGCTTCGGCACTGAGCTTTGGTGACAGTGAAAGCCAGTTCGAGGTGATGCGCGAGTCCATCGACAAGCTTGGTGAGATGGAAGACAACGAAGCCAATGCCGAAGGCCTCAAGGCGATTGCTCTAGGTGATCAACTCAGCTGGCAACAAGGGGGCATCATCGCTTTCGGTCTGTTCATCTGCGCTGTTCTGGTAGTGGGCTTCCCTATTCTGGTGACCCGGCCTCTGCATAATTTGCTCAACCGTATCGAGCAGATTGCCGAAGGCGATGGCGATCTACGTGTGCGCCTGGAAGTGCTATCGCGCGACGAGCTGGGCAAACTCAGCGACGCCTTCAATCGCTTTCTCGACAAGCTGCAACCACTCATCAAAGAAGTAGGGCGGGTAACCGGCGAAGTCGCCGAGTCAGCTCAGAGCCTGGCTGGTATGGCTGCCGCAAATGACCGGCTGATTAGCAGCGAGCACGCGGCAGTCGATCAAGTCAGCACCGCCGCGACCGAAATGAGCGTGGCAGTGCATGAAGTGGCGCGTAATGCCCAGAATGCAGCCGATGCCGCGCGCAATGCAGAAACCCAATCCCGCGAGGGAGCCCAGGTGGTCGGGGCTACCATCCATGCGATTCGGCAGTTGGCCCAAGAGGTGGAAAGCGCATCGGACACCATCCAGACCCTGGAGCAGGAAACCGCCAACATCGGTGCCGTGCTGGCCGTGATCAAGGGTATTGCCGAGCAAACCAACCTGCTGGCACTTAATGCTGCTATCGAGGCTGCGCGAGCCGGCGAGCAGGGTAGGGGCTTTGCTGTTGTTGCAGACGAGGTACGTGCACTGGCTGCTCGTACTCAGGATTCGACCAAGGACATCCAGGAGATGATCGAGCGTTTGCAGGTTGGTGTGCAGAATGCCGTCAAAGCCATGCACTCCGGTAGCGCCAAGGCCCGCGACAGCGTCGAGCGAGCTGCTGGCGTCGATGGCGCACTGTCCGCCACCGGCGACTCGGTCGCTCGCATCAACGACATGGCCGCGCAGATTGCTACCGCCTGCGAAGAGCAAAGCAGCGTGACCGAAGAGATTGCCCGCAATATCAGCGATATTCGCGACCTTTCCAACGAGGCTGCGGCAACTTCGGAGCAGAGCACCCAGGCCAGTGCTCGTCTCTCCGACCTTTCTCATGGCCTGGCACAACTGGTAGGACGGTTTCGGGTCTAGAGCCAATCGTATGAGCTAAGTGCTTGAAGCGGTTGTAACTTTGCTCCCTTTCAGTACAATAACGCGGCCCGTCGCTCGACGGGCTTCGTTATGGTGGCCCCATCGGTCCCCCCGCAACGATTACCCGTTAACCTGGTCAGGTCCGGAAGGAAGCAGCCATAGCGGGAACGTCGTGTGCCGGGGTGCGGCTGATGGGGCCGCCTCCATTCTGTAAGCCCAAAATCCTCAAGAGAACATCAGCTACCTGGCGCGCGAGCGTCTGCAGGTGCTTGGTGGGTGCTCGTTATCTATTGCTGCAGTGTGCAAATGGCCTGCGCTTTTCTATGCGTTTACTTTCCTGATTGCTCTAGCTGCCTAACGTTTGGTTAAGGAGCGGGCTTTAGCCCGTCCCAGTGAGCGAAGCGAACGGTTTGAACCGCTTGTTAGGTATTTGCCTCGTTTTTTCTACCGGCAGCAAGCCAACGGATAAGCAGAAAGGCCTGAATTGCAACCGCAATAAAAGCTCCTAGTAAATATGCAGATTCGGAGCCAAAGGCTTGAACGAAGGCCATGCCAGCTATCCAGCCAATAGGTAGAAAAGGAATAGATAAAATTATCCCAAGCATCATGATGCCGCCACCTAATAGATTGGTGATAGGGAATATAGATGCATAAGCTAGAGAAATAGCTAGCTGGAGGGTGAGAGAGCGCCACGATTCCATAAAACAAAAGGGGACAGATTTATTTTTAGACCAGTGGAGTTGCACCATAAATAAATCTGTCCCCTTTTCCGCATTTTTTCACGGTGAGCGAAGCGAGCGATTTGAACCACTTGTTAGGCTATATAGTTATAGTTGACTGTTGGCATTTTTGTATTCCAATTCAACGCCGTCTTCTGAATCATTGTGCCAATAAATAAATGCAGGTGGTGTTTGCTGTGTTTGGAAAAAATGCAATGCGCGCTCAATTATATCAACAGGGTAGGCCCACGATGCGGGGTAATCGTCGTGCTGGCCATTATTAAGCCGATATTCAATGGTTGATTCTGCCGGCCCTTCGTAATTAGTGTTGCGTGAGCTAAAGCCCGTGTCCCCGTTATACCTTAGGTACATCAACCATCCCCATTCACCGTTAATAAGTGCGCACATGGACTGGCCGTCTGGGATCTCGATCCACACTTCCCGGAATGATATTTTTTCCATTATGAATGTCTAACGGACAGGTTAAGAGGCGACCGTAAGCGCAGCTTGCGGGCGTCCCGAGTGAGCGAAGCGAACGGCATTGAACCGTTTGTTAGGCTTTTTAAAGTTCACTTATAGCTTGCTCTGGAGGAATATCTTTTCCGCTTGCATCGCAGAGGGGGAATATTTTCTTGCAGGGTTTGCAGTAATAGCCTTTTCCGGCTTGATAGTCCCCGTAGCCGGAGATTGGAATTTTACAGTTTGGGCAGTGAGGATTCTTGCTTCGATCCCAGTAGATTCCATATTTAAGTGTCATGTCTGGCTTTCTATTGATAATCCAGAAAATGGCGGCCAGAATTATATTTAATGCGAGAGATGCTAAAAGCAAAGACACTAAAGTTGTTTTTGGTGTTTCTTCTATTGCAGGGAGGACGACTGGTGCAACTTGGGCTGCGGCCCAGATAACTATGGCGCTGACTGACAGCGCCAGCCCTTCTGCAGCTCTGGATACGATGGATTCTTTGATTCTTTCGGAAAGCTTCATAGTGAGCCTAACGATTAAGCTAACGGGCGGCCAAAAGCGCAGCTTTTGGACGTCCAGCGAGCGAAGTGAGCGGCGTTGAGCGCATTGTTATGTGTTACCCCAGTACTATGTCTTGAACTGATACTTCAGACACTTTCTCGTTTTCAATTAAAACGCCAATGCCTAGTTCAGGGTCAAAGCTCCAGTCAAGTATAAGTCCTATTCGCCTAGGCTCGCCGGGCTCAGAGAAAAGAACCTTAATTGCCTTTAGGGTTATAGAGTCTATTAGGTTTTGGAGTGGTTGTTGCTCCCAATTTTCATGGTTCAAACAGTATTTCTTTACATGCTGCTCCGCACTGCTGAGGATTTTCTTTTCATTTTTTGAGAACTCAATGTATGCGGATCTCTGGTTTTCTGAAATTTCTAGATTATTTTCAGTTTGAACTCTTAATAAGCAAGTGATGGATTTGTTGAAAAAAACAATAGAGGCTTCTCGCTCCAGAGCGCCTCTATTGTATAGATCCCCAATTGCTTTATCTGATATTAAGCACATGCTCAAACCTTATTTGACACATAACGTTTGGCTAAGGGGCGGTCAAAAGCGCAGCTTTTGGACGTCCAAGTGAGCACAGCGAACGACTTGAGACAATTGTTATGCGGTCTTGTACGCTGCATTTCTTTTGGCTCTAAGTAGATAGCATGCTGATGCTAAGGAAATTCCCAAGATAGATGCATAGTGCCCCACTGAAAATAGCCATGTGTATCGAATGTGGGCAGTGCGATCCTCGGTATAGCTTATGTCGCTAGGTCCATAATTTTGGAGGAGATACCCTGCGAACATTAGGGAGAAACCTACCAGGACTCCTGCTGAAACTAAATTGCGATCTTTTTTGAAGTGTATGGTACTGCCTACGACAAAAAACAGAAGGAAAATAGGGTAACCAAATTCGTAAATGTAGAAGATTAAGTTTTCCATGTTTTCTCTTGGCGAGCATAACGATTAAGCTAACGGGCAGGCAAAAGCGTAGCTTTTGACTGTCCAGCGAACGAAGTGAGCGGCAGTTGAGCGCATTGTTGGGCGCTATTGCGATGGATCAATTACAGGCTCCAGTTCAAATGCCAGCTTTCGACATATATGCCATGTTTCGTCGATGAGCGGAAGATGGTAAGTACCACCAGTTACGCGATACTCAAATCTCTTATCGGCGTAGTCATATGAAAGCAGGCGAATAATGCCGTTTTCCACTGGTGAAATTCTTAAATGTTTTTCGATGCCGCTTTCAATGGCTAATTCTAATAGTGCTTCTAGACTGTGGCCAAATTTGCTCTGCTGCTTAAGTTCTTTAATTGTTTTGCCACAGTGCAGCAGAAAGGCTTTAAGCGATAACTCAATGGATCGGCCAAGCAGAAAATATGCTGGAAGTGATATGCCCTCTGCTTTGCTTAAAACAAGATCGGCTGCAGAGAAAAACTCTTGCGAGTGTTTGAGGAATCCGCGTGGGGTTTCACCGATGCTATTCATAGTGCCCAACGATTAAGCTAACGGGCGGCCAAAAGCGCAGCTTTTGGACGTCCGGCGAACGGAGTGAGCGACGTTGAGCGCATTGTTAGGGGGCACACACTGCGGGCGCTGGATTTATACCTGTACAAGGGATTGGCTACTGATATTGAGAGGTCAAGTATAGGTATGGATTTTTTTGTTAGCTCTTTTTCCAAGCTATGTACTGCCGCATGATTTAAGTCGTTATTGCTATGGAGTAGAGCAACTGTAAATGCATTTTTTGCCGTATATAGGTAGATAATGCCTTTCCCTGGCTCCTGATCGGCAATTGCTGCACAATTTACTTCTTGAAGGCTGACTTTGAATGCCAAATTGTATTTTTCGGCAGAGCTGTCGTAGCCGACAATGATTAGATTATTATTTTCCTTTATAAATAAGCAGCTATGCATTTTGGCATATACTTTTACGCCATATTCAAATGGGTAGAAATTGCATTTGCTAATTATTTCTATGTCTTGTTCTTTTATTTCTAGATCGGAGGCAATTTTGGGGTGGCTTTCGCTTGCGTTGTATGGAATTCCAGAGCAGGCAGTCAGCAGTAGAGTCGATAGTATTGCTAACAGTTTTGTTTTCATGTGAGCCCTAACGATTAAGCTAACGGGCGGCCAAAAGCGTAGCTTTTGGACGTCCAGCGAACGAAGTGAGCGATAGTTGAGCGCATTGTTAGGCGCCAGCAGGCCCCTGAAGATACTGCCTTGTCTCAGCGTGCTGCTCTTCGATTTCGAGTCTACGGTCAATTGCCCAATTTTTACCGCCTTGCTGCGCGAGGACCTCTTCTCGGGTCAGGTAGCGATCTGAAGCGGCGCGTGCCAGCCATAGCGGAGATTCTTGGGGGTCTTTAATAGTTGTAGCAACCTCATTTTTATCGGCCCAGAGTTGCATTGTGACCCAGCAGTTACGATCGTCATCCGCGAACCATGAGCCTGAACACAAGTGGAGCCAAGCAGTTGCCCCCTTGGAACAATGCAACATGTGAGCTACGGAGAAACGGATGCTCTGCTCCTGCCCGTAGTTAAGGCGACCCGAGTAGATCGGAAAGGAGTTACCACAGCCGCATGGGCACTCGTGTTGTTTTTCGGTTACTCCCTCTAAGGACATTCGAGCGTTTCTCCTAGCGCCTAACGTTTGGCTAAGGGGCGGCCGCAAGCGTAGCTTGCGGACGTCCCAGTGAGCGGAGCGAACGACTTGAGGCAATTGTTAGGCTCGATGCTGAGCCGGACACTGATGCCGAACACCCTGCATTTGCTTTACCGCAATGGCCTTCCAAGCGGCGCGATGGTTGCAGCCATGAACTTAATTGGCTGCTTATTTGCTGCACGTTTTTGAAGATGGCCTGCGTGCTTTCCATGCGTTTACTTTCCCTGATTGCTCTTGCTGCCTAACGTTTGGTTAAGGGGCGGCCGCGAGCGTAGCTTGCGGACGTCCTGAGTGAGCGAAGCGAACGACTTGAACCAATTGTTATGCTTTGCACTGGCTTGCTCTCCACTGACGGTATGCGTGAATAATTGCATCCCGTCGCTCCCGGTGGCTGCCAACAAGATTTGCATTCTTGAGCTTTCGGATCAACTCCCTGTACATGTAGCCTGACCGAAAAAAATATGGCCTTAGCTCCACAAAGCACAAAGCAGATTCAACTAACAACGGATCCCCATCTTTGATTTTTTGTAGCGCTTCAGAGTAGTTGCAGGGGAATGACAAGGTTTCATACCGAGCGTGAAACTCTTTGCAAGCGAGTTCCCATTCCCGTCTTTTTAATGTGCTCTGGTCACGAACCTTAAAGGTCTCTTTGATGCGTGAATGAAGGCGGCGAATAGTCTCCGCATTCTCTTCCATTTCACGTTTCATTCGAATTTGGTTCATGGTGCATAACGTTTGGTTAAGGGGCCGGCTTTAGCCGGT
>JAYQUJ010000066.1:0-24215 GCA_038147895.1 Pseudomonas sp. | reverse complement strand
AGGGGTCGTCTCAGAAAACGGAAAATAAAGCACGCTAAGGCATAGCCGAACCTGCCAAGCTTGCTCCACCCTGTAGTGACGCGATCAGCGGGCAGGAAACGTTCCCCCTTCGCGCATGGCAGGCGCACACCAACTCAGACAGCACGGCCTCCATGCGCGCCAGGTCAGCCATTTTCTCGCGCACGTCCTTGAGCTTGTGCTCGGCCAGACTGCTGGCTTCCTCGCAATGGGTGCCATCCTCCAGCCGCAGCAGCTCGGCGATCTCATCCAGGCTGAAGCCCAGCCGCTGGGCTGATTTCACGAAGCGCACCCGCGTTACATCCGCCTCGCCATAGCGGCGGATGCTGCCATAGGGCTTGTCAGGCTCCAGCAACAAGCCCTTGCGCTGATAGAAACGGATGGTCTCCACATTGACCCCGGCCGCCTTGGCGAAAACGCCAATGGTCAGGTTCTCCAAATTGTTTTCCATATCGCTTGACTCCGTACATGAGTACGGAAGTAAGGTTACGCTATCCAATTTCAATTCGAAAGGACAAGCGCATGTCTGAACCAAAAACCGGGCGCGGCGCGCTCTTCACTGGAGGGCTTGCCGCCATCCTCGCCTCGGCTTGCTGCCTCGGGCCGTTGGTTCTGATCGCCTTGGGGGTCAGCGGCGCTTGGATCGGCAACTTGGCGGTGTTGGAACCCTATCGCCCCATCTTTATCGGCGTGGCGCTGGTGGCGTTGTTCTTCGCCTGGCGGCGCATCTACCGGCAGGCAGCGGCCTGCAAACCGGGTGAGGTCTGCGCGATTCCCCAAGTGCGAGCTACTTACAAGCTCATTTTCTGGATCGTGGCCGCGCTGGTTCTGGTCGCGCTCGGATTTCCCTACGTCATGCCATTTTTCTACTGATCGGAGTTCACCATGAAGAAACTGTTTGCCTCCCTCGCCCTCGCCGCCGTTGTTGCCCCCGTCTGGGCCGCCACCCAGACCGTCACGCTGTCCGTACCGGGCATGACCTGCTCCGCCTGCCCGATCACTGTCAAGAAGGCGATTTCCAAGGTCGAAGGCGTCAGCAAAGTTGACGTGACTTTCGAGACACGCCAAGCGGTCGTCACCTTCGACGATGCCAAGACCAGCGTGCAGAAGCTGACCAAGGCAACCGCAGACGCGGGCTATCCGTCCAGCGTCAAGCAGTGAGTCACTGAAAACGGCACCGCAGCACAACGGACGTCATTGTCTGGCGCCACAAACGATAAAGGATCTGTTGCATGACCCATCTAAAAATCACCGGCATGACTTGCGACTCGTGCGCGGCGCACGTCAAGGAAGCGCTGGAAAAAGTGCCAGGCGTGCAGTCGGCGCTGGTGTCCTATCCGAAGGGCACAGCGCAACTCGCCATCGTGCCGGGCACATCGCCGGACGCGCTGACTGCCGCCGTGGCCGGACTGGGCTACAAGGCAACGCTAGCCGATGCGCCACTGGCGGACAACCGCGTCGGACTGCTCGACAAGGTGCGGGGATGGATGGCCGCCGCCGAAAAGCACAGTGGCAACGAGCCCCCGGTGCAGGTAGCGGTCATTGGCAGCGGTGGAGCCGCGATGGCGGCGGCGCTGAAGGCCGTCGAGCAAGGCGCGCAGGTCACGCTGATCGAGCGCGGCACCATCGGCGGCACCTGCGTCAATGTCGGCTGTGTGCCGTCCAAGATCATGATCCGCGCCGCCCACATCGCCCATCTGCGCCGGGAAAGCCCGTTCGATGGCGGTATTGCGGCAACTGTGCCTACGATTGACCGCAGTAAGCTGCTGGCCCAGCAGCAGGCCCGCGTCGACGAACTGCGGCACGCCAAGTACGAAGGCATCCTGGGCGGTAATCCGGCCATCACCGTTGTGCACGGTGAGGCGCGCTTCAAGGACGACCAGAGCCTTACCGTCCGTTTGAACGAGGGTGGCGAGCGCGTCGTGATGTTCGACCGCTGCCTGGTCGCCACGGGTGCCAGCCCGGCGGTCCCGCCGATTCCGGGGTTGAAAGAGTCACCCTACTGGACTTCCACCGAGGCCCTGGCGAGCGACACCATTCCCGAACGCCTTGCCGTAATCGGCTCGTCGGTGGTGGCGCTGGAGCTGGCGCAAGCCTTTGCCCGGCTGGGCAGCAAGGTCACGGTCCTGGCGCGCAATACCTTGTTCTTCCGTGAAGACCCGGCCATCGGCGAGGCGGTGACAGCCGCTTTCCGTGCCGAGGGCATCGAGGTGCTGGAGCACACGCAAGCCAGCCAGGTCGCCCATATGGACGGTGAATTCGTGCTGACCACCACGCACGGTGAATTGCGCGCCGACAAACTGCTGGTTGCCACCGGTCGGACACCGAACACGCGCAGCCTCGCGCTGGACGCAGCGGGGGTCACTGTCAATGCGCAAGGTGCCATCGTCATCGACCAAGGCATGCGCACGAGCAACCCGAACATCTACGCGGCCGGCGACTGCACCGACCAGCCGCAGTTCGTCTATGTGGCGGCAGCGGCCGGCACCCGTGCCGCGATCAACATGACCGGCGGCGATGCGGCGCTCGACCTGACCGCAATGCCGGCCGTGGTGTTCACCGATCCGCAAGTGGCGACCGTGGGCTACAGCGAGGCGGAAGCCCACCACGACGGGATCGAGACCGACAGCCGCACCTTGACCTTGGACAACGTGCCGCGTGCGCTCGCCAACTTCGACACACGCGGCTTCATCAAGTTGGTTATCGAGGAAGGCAGCCATCGGCTGATCGGCGTACAGGCGGTCGCGCCGGAAGCGGGTGAACTGATCCAGACGGCGGCTCTGGCCATTCGCAACCGCATGACGGTGCAGGAACTGGCCGACCAGTTGTTCCCCTACCTGACGATGGTCGAGGGGTTGAAGCTCGCGGCGCAGACCTTCAACAAGGATGTGAAGCAGCTTTCCTGCTGCGCCGGGTGAGAAAAAGGAGGTGTTCAATGAACGCCTACACGGTGTCCCGGCTGGCTCTTGATGCCGGGGTGAGCGTGCATATCGTGCGCGACTACCTGCTGCGCGGATTGCTGCGCCCGGTGGCGTGCACACCAGGCGGCTACGGCTTGTTCGATGACGCCGCCTTGCAACGGCTGTGCTTCGTGCGGGCGGCCTTCGAGGCGGGCATCGGCCTCGACGCGCTGGCGCGGCTGTGCCGGGCGCTGGATGCGGCGGACGGCGACGAAGCGGCCGCGCAGCTTGCCCTGCTGCGTCAGTTCGTCGAGCGTCGGCGCGAAGCGTTGGCCGATCTGGAAGTGCAGTTGGCCACCCTGCCGACCGAGCCGGCACAGCACGCGGAGAGTCTGCCATGAACAACCCCGAGCGCTTGCCGTCCGAGACGCACAAACCGATCACCGGCTACCTGTGGGGCGGACTGGCTGTGCTGACTTGCCCCTGCCACCTGCCCATCCTCGCTGTCGTGCTGGCCGGCACAACCGCCGGTGCTTTCCTCGGCGAGCATTGGGTCATCGCGGCGCTCGGTTTGACCGGCCTGTTCCTTCTGTCCCTGTCGCGGGCGTTGCGGGCATTCAGGGAAAGAGAATGAGCGCTTTCCGGCCGGATGGATGGACGACGCCGGAACTGGCCCAAGCGGTCGAGCGCGGGCAGCTTGAACTGCACTACCAGCCCGTCGTCGATCTGCGCAGTGGTGGGATTGTCGGCGCGGAAGCCCTGTTGCGCTGGCGTCATCCGACGCTTGGACTATTGCCACCGGGCCAGTTCCTGCCCGTGGTCGAATCGTCCGGCCTGATGCCTGAAATCGGCGCTTGGGTGCTGGGCGAAGCCTGCCGCCAGATGCGTGACTGGCGAATGCTGGCATGGCGACCGTTCCGGCTGGCCGTCAATGTTTCGGCGAGCCAAGTGGGACCGGACTTCGACGGGTGGGTAAAGGGCGTGCTGGCTGATGCCGAGTTGCCCGCCGAGTATCTCGAAATCGAGCTGACCGAATCGGTCGCGTTTGGTGATCCGGCGATCTTCCCCGCCCTGGACGCCTTGCGGCAGATCGGTGTGCGCTTCGCCGCCGATGACTTCGGGACGGGGTATTCCTGTCTGCAACATCTGAAGTGCTGCCCAATCAGCACGCTCAAGATCGACCAATCGTTTGTCGCCGGGCTCGCCAACGACCGCCGCGACCAAACCATCGTGCACACCGTGATTCAGCTTGCGCACGGGCTGGGCATGGATGTGGTGGCTGAAGGCGTGGAAACATCGGCGAGTCTTGATCTATTGCGACAAGCGGACTGCGACACAGGACAAGGCTTCCTGTTCGCGAAGCCAATGCCGGCGGCGGCATTCGCCGTCTTCGTCAGTCAATGGAGGGGTGCCACCATGAATGCAAATGATCCGACTGCCACCAGTTGCTGCGTGTGCTGCAAGGAAATCCCGCTCGATGCCGCCTTCACCCCGGAAGGCGCGGAATACGTCGAGCACTTCTGCGGGCTGGAGTGCTATCAGCGCTTCCAGGCGCGCGCCAAGACCGGGAGCGAAACCGATGCCGATCCGAACGCCTGCGACTCATCACTGTCAGACTGAGGCATAGCTCAGGCTGACATCCAAACAGGACGCCCTAGTCCGGGGGTGACTCGCAGAAATTGCCCTCTTCCTGTAGACTGTTGCGGCCATTGAGTTACTAAAGACACTCGATAAGACCTCATGCTTACCCTGCAAAACATGATCTGGCTGCCTACGCCGCCATAGCGCTTCGCCCCCCCGCATCATCTGTGACTGCTTGCTCTGCCAGCGGTCGCTTTCTGCTGTGCTTTAGGTTTTAACACCCGCCACAGCTCCTCTACATCCGACATTTGACCTCGTATCGACCAGCTGCACTTGGCCTGCGCCATGCTGTGCTGCGCGATCCATTGCCTTGGGAATTCTGATGCTCCACTCGTTAAAACAAACCTGGTTATCCAACATCCGTGGCGACATCCTCGCCGGTCTTGTGGTCGCACTGGCCCTAATCCCTGAAGCCATCGCCTTCTCGATCATTGCTGGCGTTGACCCTAAGGTCGGCCTTTACGCCTCTTTCTGTATCGCTGTGGTGATCGCCTTTGTCGGTGGCCGCCCAGGCATGATTTCGGCCGCAACGGGTGCCATGGCACTGCTGATGGTGACTCTGGTCAAGAACCATGGTCTTGAATATCTGCTGGCCGCCACGCTGCTATGTGGCGTGCTACAAATTGCTGCTGGCTACCTGAAGCTCGGATCGCTGATGCGCTTCGTCTCGCGCTCGGTGGTGACCGGTTTTGTCAATGCACTGGCGATCCTGATTTTCATGGCTCAGCTGCCCGAGCTGACTAATGTCACCTGGCACGTCTACGCCATGACAGCCGCAGGCCTCGGCATCATCTATCTGTTCCCCTATGTCCCCAAGATCGGCAAGCTCATCCCATCGCCGCTGGTGTGCATCATCGTGCTGACCGCCGTCGCCATGTCGGTTGGTCTGGATATCCGCACGGTCGGTGATATGGGTGAACTGCCGGATACGCTACCGATCTTCCTCTGGCCTGATGTGCCGCTGACATTCGAGACGCTGGCCATCATCTTTCCTTATTCGGCAGCACTGGCTGTGGTCGGTCTGTTGGAGTCGATGATGACCGCGACCATTGTCGACGACCTGACCGACACCCCGAGTGACAAGAACCGCGAGTGCAAGGGCCAGGGCGTGGCCAACATTGCTTCGGGTCTGATCGGCGGTATGGCTGGCTGCGCGATGATTGGTCAGTCGATCATTAACGTGAAATCCGGCGGTCGTTCTCGCCTGTCGTCTCTTGCCGCAGGCGTATTTCTGCTGCTGATGGTGGTTTTCCTCGGCGACTGGCTGAAGCAGATCCCAATGGCTGCGCTGGTGGCAGTGATGATCATGGTGTCCATCGGCACCTTCAGTTGGGATTCGCTGCGCAACCTGAAGAAGCATCCGTTGTCGACCAACATTGTCATGGTCGTCACCGTGGTGGTCGTGGTGGCCACCCACAACCTGGCCTTCGGCGTGTTAGCCGGCGTGCTACTGGCTGCGATGTTCTTCGCCAACAAGGTTGGCCATTACATGGCGATCAGTTCTTCGCTGGACGAAGCCGGCGAGCATCGTAGCTATAACGTCACCGGTCAGGTGTTCTTCAGCTCGGCTGACAAGTTCGTCGCAGCCTTCGACTTCAAGGAAGCCCTGAACAAGGTAACCATCGACCTGAATCGTGCACACTTCTGGGATATCACCGCTGTTGCAGCCCTGGACAAGGTAGTCATTAAGTTCCGCCGTGAAGGTACTGAAGTCGAAGTGCTGGGCTTAAACGAGGCCAGCGCCACTATCGTGGATCGCTTTGGTGTTCACGATAAACCTGACGCCATTGATCAACTCATGGGCCACTGAGAAGGAGAACAACAATGACCCACGTAATTGCCTGTATCGACGGTTCCACCTCGGCTCCAGCTGTTTGCGACTACGCGGCCTGGGCCAGTCTGAGCCTGGAAGCGCCGCTGACCTTCCTGCATGTGCTGGATCAGCGCCAGTATCCGGTTGCAGCAGATTTGAGTGGCAACATTGGCCTTGGCAGCCGCGAGCACCTGCTTGATGAGCTTGCTTCCCTGGATGAACAGCGCGGCAAGTTGGCCCTTGAACAAGGGCGAATCATGCTTGCAGCCGCGAAAGAACGGGCCGTGAATGATGGTGTGCGCGCACCGGAGTCCAAGCAGCGACATGGCGATTTACTGGAGAGCTTGCAAGAGCTGCAAAGTGAAACGCGCTTGCTGGTTATCGGTCGCCAGGGCGAGTCTAGTGGCGGTCTGAGTCAGCATGTCGGAAGCCAGCTGGAAAGCGTTATTCGTATCATGCACCGGCCAATCCTGGTCACCCCGGCCAACTTCCAAAAGCCCAAGAGCGCGATGCTGGCATTCGATGGCGGCGCTACAACCCGCAAGGGTGTGGAGATGCTGGCAGCCAGCCCGCTGCTGAAGGGGCTGCCGATCCATCTGGTCATGGTTGGGCCCGTGAACGACGAAGCGTCCGCGCAGCTGGACTGGGCGCAGAAAGTGCTGATCAACGCCGGATTTACCGTTCGCGCTGAGACTCGGAGCGGTGAAATAGAACGTACCCTGCACGCCTATCAGAAAGAGCATGGCATCGATCTGCTAGTGATGGGGGCTTATGGACACTCACGTATCCGGCAGTTCCTGGTCGGCAGCACCACTACCAGCATGCTCCGTACCACCACCAGTCCGCTGTTACTGCTGCGCTAATGAGCCTGGACGACGCCCTCGATCTTGCCCATTTCAAGACCCTACTGGAACAGCGGGCTGCCGAGCTGGATCGATTGCTGGGAGACGCTGAGTCTCGCTCGCAATCGGTAGAGCTGGATCAAAGCAAGGTGGGGCGTCTATCGAGAATGGACGCACTCCAGCAACAAGCGATGAACGATGCGATCCGCAGTCGTGCACGGCATGAACGTGTCCGTCTCCAACTGGCCCTCAAGCGCTGGCACGAGGGCGACTATGGCTGGTGTAACCAATGCGGCGAGTTGATCGCCTCGGGCCGTCTGGAGTTCGATCCGGCCACGCCGTTGTGTATCACCTGTGCCAGCCGCGCCGAGTCGGGTTGAAACCATCACGGCTCGTGGCGTCAGTCTGATTTAACGAGGCTTCTAATGTATTTGATGGCTAAAAACTGGCTGGGCCGAACACGGAAAGTAAGTGTTTGGATGTGGGCGCTTGTATGCCTTGTGTTGCTCACCGTATTCCAAGTACGTACTCATCACCTTGATGATCGTCTGTACTTTTGGATCAAGACCCACTGGCACACAGACGATTGGCAGGAGCGCTCTGTGTGGCTGCCTGGCTATCGGGTTGAGCTGGATGCTAAGGCGGTTCCCGGTGTGGACAACAACCTTTCGGGCCTGACCTTCGATCCTGACCTAAATCTGCTGTGGGCGGTTACCAATGGCCCGAACGAGCTGCTGGCCCTCAGTCGTGACGGTGACGTGGAGCGACGTTACAGCCTGGATGGCTTCCACGACGTGGAAGCGGTGTCCTATGCCGGCAACGGTCAACTGGTCATTGCCGAAGAGCGGCGGCAGAGCCTGGTTATCGTGGATATCCCCATCGACGAATACGGTAAGCTTTCTCCTGATCGACCATTGAGCCTAGACCAGTATTCAGCGCTAACCTTGGCGCTTGGCAAGGAGGACAACAAAGGCCTTGAAGGGCTCGCCTACGACCTAAAAGGTGATCGTTTGTTTGTGACCAAGGAGCGTGACCCCCGGCAATTACTGGAAGTGAGCGGCCTTCGTGCCAGCCTGGAAGGAGGCGTTTCCCTGCACGTCCGCGACATGTCCAACCTAGTAAAAGACAAGGTGTTTGCCACTGACTTGTCTTCGGTTGTATTCGATCAACAGAGCGGCCATCTGATCCTGCTCAGCGACGAGTCGAAACTGCTGATTGAAATGACCGACGAGGGCAAGGTGGTGAGTTTCCGCTCCTTGGCGAGGGGGTTTGCTGGTTTGCTGAAAGGTATACCCCAAGCCGAAGGCGTAACCATCGACGATGAAGGGTATTTGTACGTGGTCAGCGAGCCGAACTTGTTCTATCGCTTTACCCGCGAGACAGATTGACCAGTCAACAAGCTACAGTCAGGCGTGGCCGGGACGCTTGAACTGTTAGCGTACGATTTTTTCCGAATTCTGCGGGCTCCCCTTCATCCCCAAGGGGGATACCGCCTATGACGCGCTCAAACCGATGATTAGCAGCGACAGGCTGAACATCAAGGCTATTCGTGCCCACTGGGATGAAATTCTGCGGCTGGCGACCTCGATCAAGCAGGGCACGGTGACAGCCTCGCTGATGCTTCGGAAACTCGGCAGCTATCCGCGCCAGAACGGCTTAGCCATCGCCCTGCGCGAGCTGGGGCGCATCGAACGCACGCTGTTCATCCTGGACTGGTTGCAAAGCGTGGAGCTGCGCCGCCGCGTCCACGCTGGACTGAACAAGGGCGAAGCGCGCAACGCGCTGGCCCGCGCCGTATTCTTCAACCGTCTGGGCGAAATCCGCGACCGCAGCTTCGAGCAGCAGCGCTACCGGGCCAGCGGCCTCAACCTGGTGACGGCGGCCGTCGTGTTGTGGAACACGGTCTATCTGGAGCGCGCAGCACATGCGTTGCGTGGCAACGGGCATGCTGTCGATGACGCGCTATTGCAATACCTGTCGCCGCTCGGCTGGGAACACATCAACCTGACCGGCGATTACCTCTGGCGCAGCAGCGCCAAGATCGGCGCGGGCAAGTTCAGGCCGCTACGACCGTTGCAACCGGCTTAGCGTGCTTTATTTTCCGTTTTCTGAGGCGACCCCAGGTAGGTCAGGCTGGACTTCAGGAAGTCGAGTGTATCCTCGGCGCTCTCCAACAAATCCAGGCATTGGTTGTGGGTCATTCCAAGTGCTTCAGCACCTAGTAGTAGCATGCTCTTCCTCCTTCGCTGTTGACTCGACCTGAGATGATTGTGAGCCGGATGAAGCTGGCTCACTAAACCTCTATCAGAACTCCATGATGATGGGACGTCATCAAGACGCTATCACGTCCTCACACTTGCGCCACTGCGCTGGTGTTTGTCCAACCTGCGTCCTGAACAGCCGCACGAAGAAGCTTACGTTCTCGTAGCCCACTTCGTAGGCAATCGCCTTGACCGACAGGCCGCTGGCCAGTAGCAGTTTCTTGGCTTTGTCGATGCGCACCTTCTGCACGTAAAGGTTGGGCGAAAGCCGGGTGGCCTGCTGGAAGCGCCGCTTCAGGGTGCGCTCGGCCAGGCCCGCTTCGCGCCCCATGCGCTCGATGGTGATGGCCTCGGCATAGTGCGACTCGATCCAGTCCTGCACCTTCAGGATCGCCGCGTCGCAGTGGTTGCGATACCCGGGGAGTATGGGGTTGAGCCGTTCGGGGGCCGCCACCAGTAGGTGGGTCGCGCACAGCTGCGAGAACTGGTCGCTGCGATCCTGGGCCAGCATTTCCAGCAGGGCATCGTACGCGCCGTTCAGCGAGCCTGTACTCCAGATGGCGGACGCCTGCAGGCAGGACTGGTGGGCGACGAACTGGCCGCCGGGGTAGCGTTTCTTCAGCTGGCGCACATAGGCCCAGTGCGTGGCCATGAGCAGGCCTTCGGCGAGCCCGGCCGCGGCCACGAAACACACCCCGGTAGTCAAGGCCAGCACGCGGGCACCCGCTCGGTGCTGGGCGGCAAGCCAGGCAACCAGGCGGGCGTCGGGGCTGAAGCCTGCGCCCAGGCGCACGCCCTCGATGGCCGGGATCACGACCAGTTCGTAGCACTGGGCCGCGTCGATGGCGCCATCCGCCTGGACCCTGTGTCCGCTGGCTGCGCGTACCTCGGCGCCATCGCCGGACAGCACCTCGACGGCATAGCCTGGCGCCAGGCCCAGGTGCTGCTCCAGCAGGGCGACCACTCGGAAGAAGTCCGTCACGGCAAACAGGTTCATGGCCCAGCAGCCGTCGTAGGCCAGGATCGCAACCTTCTTCATGATTTCCATTCGGCCCGATCAGACTATTGATAATCCCTTTAGAACACCGATTTAGCCTGAGCACAAGAATAGGCTTTCCGGCAGTTGGAAACGCCACGGAACCATGAGGAAGAAAAGATGCAAGCAGCCAGTACCGGCACGTCGGATCGCTTCGCCGAGCTGCTCGGGATCGAGCCGTTACACAGCAGTTTCGAGCGGGCCGCTTGCCGGCTCAGTGTCGGGGACGAACACCGCAACGCGCTGGGCGGCATCCATGGCGGGCTGATCTTTTCGCTGGCCGATATCGCCTTTGCCGCCGCCTGCAATGCTGGCGATGCGGCATATATCGGCCTGCAGGCCGAGGTTCGCTACATGAACCGGGCCGAAGGCAACGAGCTGACCGCCACCGCGACACTGATGGGCGGCACCCGCAAGATCGCCCACTATCAGGTGCTGGTAACCGACAGCCAGGAAAAACCCATAGCGTTGTTCAGCGCTTCGGCGTACCGCCTGAGCCAGTAGTCCCTTGTTGCCGGGCGAAGGGGTGTCGGCCTCGTCTGGCCAATATGTTCATGGCAGGAGAGTGCAACCTATGCAGCAGATTTCTACTAGGCAACACTGGATCGATACCCCGCACGGGCAGCTGTTCGCCCAGTGCTGGAGCCCGACCGAGGCGTGTGCTCCTCCCATCGTGCTGCTGCACGACTCGCTAGGTTGCGTAGCCTTGTGGCGAGACTTCCCCGAACGCCTGGCGCAGGCAAGCGGACGCAGGGTCATCGCCTATGACCGGCTTGGCTTCGGGCGCTCTGCGACCTATCCGGGCCGATTACCACCGAGTTTTGTCCAAGACGAAGCCTGCGGGAGTTTTCAAGCTCTGCGCCAGCAACTCGGCCTTAGCCAGTTTGTGGTATTCGGCCATAGTGTTGGCGGCGGCATGGCAGTGGGCTGCGCAGCCGTCCACCAAGAGGCTTGCCAGGGGCTGATCACCGAGTCAGCGCAGGCTTTCGTCGATGCCGCCACGCTGGATGGAATTCGTGTGGCTGAGCGCCAGTTCGCCGAACCCGGGCAGTTGGAGCGACTGCAGAAATACCACGGTGACAAGGCCGGCTGGGTACTGCGCGCCTGGATCGATACTTGGCTGTCAGATGCCTTCAGGCCATGGAGTCTGGACGGCCAGTTGTCCCACGTTCGTTGCCCGCTGCTGTGTCTGCATGGGGATCGCGACGAGTACGGCTCGCCGCCTCATTCCGAGCGTATTGCCGCGCAGGCGTCCGGCCCGGCGAGTGTACATATTCTCGCGGATTGCGGGCATGTGCCCCACCGAGAGTACCCGGATGCGGTGCTTGCAGCCGTCTGCGCATTTCTGGCGCAGTAACCCTCATGTCCGGTAGCCCGTGCCAACTCGCCACACTGCGTTTTGCTTTTCTCGGTGGAGGCAATATGGCCTGCGCCATCATCACAGGCCTGATCGCCAGCGGGGTGTCTGCCAGTCAAATCCGTGTCGTCGCCCCTTCGTCGCTCACACGACAACGGCTGCGCGAGACCTTCGCTGTCTCGGCGCAAAGAGTGCCCTGTACTGACTTCGGTCGCAGCGATGTGCTGGTTTTGGCGGTCAAGCCGCAGCAACTGCAGGCGGCTGTGCGCGATCTGTTGCCGCATATGCAGGGGGGCTGATCGTCAGCTTGATCGCTGGGGTACGCATGGACACCTTGCAGCGACTATTTCAAAGCTCCCGCCTGGTGCGGGCGATGCCCAATACGCCGGCGCTGATCGGTCAGGGCATGACCGGCCTTGTCGCACCCATACAGCTTGATGCGGCTGATCGCGCTATTGCCAGCGCGCTGGCTCTGGCAGTGGGACAATGCCTGTGGGTCGAAAACGATGAACAGCTCAACGCTGTCACGGCGTTGTCGGGCAGCGGCCCGGCGTATGGGTTTTATCTGATCGAGGCCATGGAGCAAGCTGCGCTGACGCTTGGACTCAGCGCCGCGCAAGGACGTCAGTTGGCCGTGTCGACGCTCCACGGTGCCGCGTTGCTGGCAAGTGAATCGGCGGAGGCCACCGTCCTGCTGCGTGAACGGGTCACCTCCACGGGCGGCACCACCCAGGCCGCCATCCAGGTACTGGAGGCTCGCTGCGTGCAGCAGGCTTTTGTGCAGGCGATCCAGGCAGCGGCAAGTCGGAGTCGGGAAATCAGTGCTGAACAGGGCATTTGTTAGGTATCACTTCTGGATACCACACCAACTTATATTTTAGGGCGGGTCAGAATCATCAGCGCGGTGGATCACTATCACTGGAATGAGCGGGTCAGAACCTTCAGCGCGGCCGGGTCACAATCGTTGGAGTTGGGTGTCAGCATCACTGGAATACACAGACTATCGATCCCGCCGTAGATACCGACAAGCTGCTGCGTTTGCTGCTGCGCGACGGTATTACCGTGCAGATGTTGGAGGTGGATCATGGCAAGGTACGCCTGGCTATCGAGGCGCCCAACCAGGTGAAGATCCTGCGTGCCGAACTGGTGGACGACTGGCCAACTGTCGGCGGGGCGATACTGGCGGGTTGACCGAATTGGGCTCTTCTCGAATACTGTATGCATAAACAGTATTTCGTGGAAGAGCCCAGATGTCCCTTTCCATCCTTGCCCGCGGTGCGCGCCTGCGTGAGCGCCTCCTCTCCGACGCCGCAGACCTTCGTATTACCGGCTTCCAGTCGCCTGCAGACGACGAGAAGGAGGAGGGGCTTTCCCTTGACCGCCTCACTGGCCTGGGCGCACCGCATATCTGGGGTGTGCAGGTGCTGGATGACACGCTGGTCGGGTTCGGCATTTTCCCGGGTGACCGCTTGATCGTGAACCGTGCTGCCGGCCACCTGGAGGGCAGGCTGGTGGTGGTTGATCTGGGCGGCGAGGGGTACCGCGTGCGGCTGGTGGCGCGAGATCTGTTCGGCGGTCTGTGGCTGAGGGCTGCCGATCCGGTGGTGCCGGATGTGCAGCTGGATGGTGAAGAGCCGATCGAGGTGTGGGGTGTGGTGAGCTGGGTGGTCAGCCACGTTGCGCCATGAGCGGTACCGAGCGCGTGTTCGCGCTAATCGACTGCAATTCCTTTTACTGCAGCTGCGAGCGTATCTGCCAGCCGGAGCTGAAGCGCCGGCCGTTGGTAGTGCTTTCGAACAACGACGGCTGTGTGATCGCCCGTTCCGCGGAGGCCAAGGTGCTGGGCATTGGCATGGGTGCCGCCTACTACCAGGTACGCGAGCAAATGCGCCGGCAAGGCGTGGTGGCGCGTTCAAGCAACTACACCCTGTATTAAGTTAGGTGGAATGCTTTTGAGCTAGGCTGAATCCGTTGACGCTCAGGGGGCGCCCATGACCACCACCCCATTGCACAAGCAAGTGTTAAGTCGTTATTCCAGTGTACAAGCTTGGCTGGAGCTCTTGGGTAATCTGGGGCGTGCGCCGGCCACCCTTGACGCCTATGGCCGTGCCCTTGCGCATTACTTATTGCATTGCGAAGGGAGTGGGCTGAAACCCGAATCCGCGACATTCGAACAAGTCACGCTCTACATCCGTGAGCTGCTACCTGGCGCAAAGAGCGCGGTGGCGAATTCAACCTTGCACCAGCGGCTTACTGCTATCCGGTTGTGGTACGACCACCTCGTTTTTCAGGGTCTTTGCGAGCACAACCCCGTGCCCCGCGGACAGCATGGTCGGCTGGCCCAAGTGCCTGGACATGGAGGGTTTGTCAGGGGCTTGCTCCCACGGCTGATTAAGTTGCCAGACATTCCCACCGATGAGCAGTGGCGACACTTTCTCAGTATTGCGGCCAGGTCGTCTATCCGTGATCGACTAATGCTGTCGTTGGCGTATTTCGGGGCTCTTCGCCGTGCCGAGTTGGTGGCCTTGCGTATTGAGGATTTAGACGTTGCACACCGACTGATCTCGGTGCGAGCGGAAACGACCAAAGGCAAACGCAGCCGCGTCGTGTGCTACAGCCCAGACATTGCACCTGTCTTGATAGAGCATCTACATGCTCTTCGCGGCGCTGGCTGGATGCGAGGTTCGTTGTTTCGATCAGCATCAGATCGTAATCGAGGCTCGCCACTGTCCCGTTGGGCGTGGAGTAAAACGGTTGAAGGGTGGGCCAAGGAAGCGAAACTATCGCACCTGAGCACTCATACCTTTCGCCACCTTCGGCTTACCCATCTGGCCCGTGCGGGCTGGAAGCTCCATGAACTGACCACGTATGCTGGACATCGAGACCCCAAAACCACTTTGATTTACCTGCACCTATCTGGCGCGGATTTAACCGCAAAGATGGCGCACTCCGTCGGCAGTCTCGATGCTCGGATGTTCTGTGAACTCTTTGGGTCTGAGGCATTGCTATGAGCACCCCCTCAGTCACCCCTTATGTTCCGTTCGACGCGAGCAAGTACGTACGTCAGAGCGATCTATCGAAAATCGAGCTGAGCATACTTTCGAATCGCTCTCACCGTTCAGACTGGGGCTACCTCCAATCAGAGATACCTGAGCTCATGAGGCCGCTAGCTGATATAGCGGCGCACAGCGGCGTTTCTCAGCGATTAGCCATTTCATCAGTGGCAGTCATTCTCTGGAATGTCAGCAAAACCGGTAAACCCTACTGGTGTTGGTCTGAGTCGCAGTGGTTGACCTTGCTCAGTAATCGAGCAGGATCACGACCATATCTCGCTTCCGTTGCTTACCATCTCGGCGATTTTCGAACCCCGCAGCGTATCGCCAAATTCCGGCAGCCGGCGATATATGCTTCTTTTATCTTCGGCCATGCCGTGTTCAGACATGAGCACGTTCGCTTGAGCCAAGCGTTGAGATCGCTGGGCTACGCTGCTCGCCATCTTGAGCAGTTCCTTTCCAACGTGCTGGGTGCCTTGATGCTGGAAAACGGCGATCCGCGGTTGGAGACATTCACCGAGGAACTGCTACTGAAGGGCCAACAGCATCGAAGCGAAGGTGTCGCGAGATCGGTCGGAAAGGTATCTCACGGCCTCGCTGCCATGGGGATTTTGGCGAAACCTTTACGCATGCGAGGCTATACCTGTTGGCGGGCGAAAAGCATCGAAGGCATCGATCCGACTTGGGCAATGTGGTGCCGTCGATGGCGAGACACTTCCACCTTGCGTCCACGCACACGTGAAAGCAATTACAGTTTTATCTTGAGGACCGGTGTCTGGCTAGCGCGCGAGCAATCAGGAATGGCGGCGCCTACCGATTGGAGCATGTCCACTTGCGCTGCATTTATTGCTGCCGTCGACCGGATGACGGTCGGTGAGTGGGCTTTGGAGTCAGCGAAGGGAACACAGCTAAAGGGGCTTGGTCAGCCTATCGCTGCCAACTCGAAGCGCGGCTTTCTACATGCCTTGCGACGATTTTTTACAGACTTTGAACTCTGGGGATGGGGTCGTTTGAAGTTCAGCCCCCGGCATCACCTCGCCACCCCGCGATCCGGAGGGTGTCCGAATTTTTGTGTAACCGGCTCATGAGCGACACTGTCGCTCCGAACCGGAGACACCATGAGCAAGACGCAACATCCCATCACCGACGAGCTGCTGGATCAGCTCCTGGCCAACTACCAGAATCCTGAAGACCTGATCGGTGCTGACGGCATCCTCAAGCAACTGACCAAGAAGCTGGTTGAGCGTGCGCTGGATGCTGAGCTGACCCACCACCTGGGCCACGATAAGCATCAGCCGGTAAGCAATCCAACTGGCAACACCCGCAACGGTTTCAGCAAGAAGAAACTCAAGGGTGAGTTCGGCGAGTTGCCCATCGAAGTGCCGCGCGACCGGCATGGCACCTTTGATCCGCAGATTGTCGAGAAGCACCAGACCCGCTGGGCGGGTTTCGACGACAAGATCCTCTCGCTGTATGCCCGCGGCATGACTGTGCGCGAGATCCAGGCGCACTTGCAGGAAATGTACGGTGCCGAGGTGTCGCCCAGCCTGATCTCCTCGGTGACCGATGCCGTAGCCGATGAAGTGAAGGCCTGGCAGTCGCGCCCGCTCGATGCGGTCTACCCCATCGTCTACCTCGACTGCATCCACACCAAGGTGCGCGAAGGCGCCGTGCGAGTGAAGGCGGTGTATCTGGCGTTGGGCATCAATCTGGCTGGCGAGAAGGAAATCCTCGGCCTATGGATCGCCCAGAACGAGGGCGCCAAGTTCTGGTTGCAGGTGGTAACCGAGCTGCGTAACCGTGGCGTGCAGGACATCTTCGTCGCCTGCGTGGATGGCCTGAAGGGCTTCCCTGAGGCTATCGAAGCGGTGTTCCCGCACACCAGCGTGCAGCTGTGCATCGTGCACATGGTCAGACACAGCCTGAACTATGTGTCGTGGAAACGGCGGGCTGAAGTGGCTGCTGACCTGAAGCGAATTTACCAGTCCAGCACGGCAGACGAGGCCGAACTGCGCCTCGGTGAGTTCGAGGCCAAGTGGGATGACGACTACCTGCCGATTGGCCAGTCCTGGCGCCGCAACTGGCCACGTATCACGCCGTTCTTCGACTTCCCGCCAGAGATTCGCAAGGTGATCTATACCACCAACGCCATCGAATCGGTGAACATGAGCCTGCGCAAGATCACCAAGAATCGCGGATCGTTTCCCAGCGACGAGGCACTGCTGAAACTGTTCTACCTGGCACTACGCAACATCAGCAAGAAATGGACGATGCCAATCCGTGACTGGAAGGCGGCGCTGACGCGCTTTACGATCAGCTACGAAGACCGGCTGCCGCAGCAGTAACCCCAACCCCGGTTACACAAAATTCTGCACACCCTCTGCCGAGGAGATCGATGAGAGAAAGAGGAGGCTATAAGTAGAAAAGTTCTTAAGCGACTAGTGGCTCGCTAGACATACCTGTCGCGTTACTCCTAAGTTATGCGACACACTAGATTTTTCGGGGTTTTGCTGGGCTGCGGGTGTCGCAGGAGTGTGCCGCACGTAGATCGAAGTTAAACCTGATGCTAGGCCGGCTCATGCACTAGCCGGATGTCGATTTCTCTGTCGACATACTGCCACTCCACCGAGGCTCGGAGTTCGGCCAGAAGCCTGTTAAAGGCCGTCTCATCAGACGGGGAATATTCGAACCAAGTCAAGAAGTCGAAGGGTTCGTTCTCGCCCAGGTCCCGACAATGGTGGAGGCGGCGGGCCACAGCAGGGAGATATTGGAGCCCGATGTGAATGTGACGGGACTGTTCCTCAAAAATCTTCCGGCGTTCGTCTTGAGACAGTCCCCACCATGAGGGGTTTTTCCGGATAGGGATCAGGGCGGCGCAGGTAGCCTCTGCTCGACCCAAGCTTGGCTGCTTCGCCACGAGACGATCCTTCTCTTCACGCACGACATAGCGCTCGTTACTCGTTATCCCGCGAAGGAGCCATTTGGTGCCCGGAGGCTGCGGCGAAACAGAGCCAGCGGCTACGTTGAGCCGTGGGATTCCAGGGAGAGGGGCTCCTGCCACGGCATTCATCGCAACAACGCGCCAAACCCCCGTTTCTCCACCAGCGAACGTAAATACTCGTGTATTCATCAGGTTCCTCTCAGGCCTTTCGCCTATTTCTCAGATAACGCAAAACCTGCACTGCCCGGCGCAACCACGGAGACAAATATGAAAGGTCCTGGACCAGAGTTCACGGCACCATGTACTTGCCCAGGTTTTGCAATGGCAATATCTCCAGCTTTAAGATGAATTTCTACGCCGTTGCCTTGATAATACTTGGCCTCACCTGAGATAACCGTCCAAGTATCTTGGCCGTGAGGATGGACATGGGCAGCTATTTCCTGCCTAGGGTAGGCGTGCCAAACTACAACGACAGAATCGTTGGTCTCCAGAACAACTGAACGGATCGGTTCGCCGTTAGACGGACGGACATATTCGTCCACCGAAAAAATCCGCGATTCCGTTTCTGCTTTCATGTTCACACTCCATTCCTGCACCGCAAGGTGACGTGCATCTGGCACTAACACCAAGACGAAGCCTTGATCTTGATGGGGGCGGAGAAGCTCGACACGCCGAACGGCATCATGAAGAGCACTTTCATGCGGCACCAACCATTTCTTTTAACGACACGAGGCTCGTATGCACATGACGATATGTACTTGAGCGCCTTTCGGAAAAGCTATGTTATAGGACGGAGACCGTCAATACTCCGTCGTGGGTAGGCATGACAGAACGGTAGGATAACGGCGACGTTTTGGTCATATGTACATGGGAGGGCGGTTCACCGCTCGGCAGGGGTGTTGTCGATGGACAGGTGTCCGCCTTCGATGTAACAGATCAGCTTTGACCGGTTACTAACAGGATGACCGGATGATCCGGTGAGCGACGGCGATCTCCTCAGAAGCTACAGCCATACCGGTTGGGTATGAGAAGCTCCAAGGGCGAGCATGGCCCGGTTCTTATTGACTTTCTATTACACATAAATGCCGACATCAGCAACCGCGTGATGCGGGTTATGGCCGAGGAACTGGCCGGTATTGAGGTGTATTCCATCGACGAGGCCTGGGGCGACATGACCGGCATCGCCGATATCGAGGCACACGGCCGGCATATCCGGCAGCGCCTGGCGCGTGAGATTGGCATGCCGGTGGGGGTGGGAGCCAGCACCACCAAAACCCTGGCGAAGTTGGCCAACTGGGCCGCGAAGAAGTGGAAGGGCACCGGCGGTGTGCTCGATCTGACCTCCCCGGCCCGGCAGGAGAAGCTGCTGCGCATAGCACCGGTTAGCGAGGTGTGGGGCGTTGGCCATCGCTCGGCGGCCAAGTTGGCGGCGCTAAATATCACCACCGCGTGGGATCTGGCCCAGTTCGATATCGGCACCCTGCGCAAGACCTTCGGCGTAACCATGGAGCGGACTGCACGCGAGTTGGGTGGCATCAGTTGCATCGGCTTCAACGAGGGGCCGGCGCCGAAGGAGGCCATCTGCTCAAGCAAGATGTTCGGTGTGCGCCAGACGGAGCTACCGCCGATCCGCCAGGCGCTGGCGGCCTACGTGAGCCGGGCGGCGGAGAAGTTGCGTAGCCAGACCTCGTTGTGCAGCACCATCCAGGTGGGCCTACAAACCCAGCTGGCAGACCTAAAGGGGCCTCGCTACGCCAATGCAGTTACCCTGGCACTGCCGGCGCCGACAGACGACACCCGCGAGATCCTGGCGCTCGCCCAGCAAGGGCTGACGCAGATCTATCGACCCGGCTACCCATATTCGAAATGCTCCATCTTGCTGATGGGCCTAAGCCAGCGCGGCGAGCTGACGCCAGATCTGTTCTCGCCGGCGCCACGCCGCGGAGCTGAGCGGCTGATGGCGGTGGTCGACCAAATCAATCAGAAGGAAGGACGAGGCACCGTGCGCATCGGCAGCGTGCCTGCTGCGCCAGCCTGGGCCATGCGCAGAGAAATGCTGAGCCAGCGCTACACAACGCGCTGGGAAGAGGTGATTGGGGTGCGTGGATAGTTGAAAGTTGGCGTCTTCCCTCGGCCTATACGGTCTTCCGCCAGTGACTGTTTCCGCCAGTGGCACTGCTTTCTCTGGGTATTACCTCACGACTGCGCGGTTGGGCGAGGCTCGCGTACGTACAGATCAGAACGCTCATCGATTTTTCCAAGTCGGACTAGACGTGCAGCAATCCCACCCTTGCTGCGCTGATGAGTTATCGAGATCTGTTCTATTGAAGCGCCGCTTTCAAACTCTGCGATCAGCCGTTGCTCTTCGTCGACAGTCCACGGCTTTCCTGCTTGCCCGCCGGAACTGGGTTTTTGAAGTTTGACTGGATCAGTGTCGAGAGCTTGTGCAGCCAGGAACAGCGCCCTTATCACGTCAGGTGAGTTCACCACATGATTTCCAGGCAAAATTTCGCCGGTGACGGGATCTACGCCGTTGGCGAGGAGCTCGAGAATACGCTTGGCTTCCTTCGGTGACACGTTAAAGACCTCCTCCGAGGTGTAAGGTTGGGATGTCAGTGGCGGCCAGCGAAGTTTGTGTGTGCGTGCGCTTAAGGCAGGCACACTCAAGGCTAGCCTTTCCTCCACAGCTGGCTCATGGGGACTGCAAAGGCGTTCGGTATATCCGCCAACGGGAGGGTGCTGGTGCCTGTGTACAGCAGGATGCCGCCCTGCCCGATGATCGTCATGCTCTTGATGGCAACGTCTTCCAGCAAGAGAAGAGGGCTTGCGACATCTCATGCACTTCAATTCCGTTAAGGCTGTCCATCAGGGGCGGCTCCCTGTTCATTGGATGAATCTGTCTCGTTGGCAGGAGATACCCAATCATGCTGTCGCTGAAGAAAAGACAGGCGCTGGTCGAAGGTTAAATCGTCATTTGTTTTTGCATTCTGAGAAATAATTTGGTCGGTGGGGGTTGAGTCAGTATCGACCTTATCTTTTACTGCTTTCTTGTATGACAAAAAAGCATCCTTTACTACACCTTTCTTGCTTAGAGAATTGTCAATAAAGTTGTCGGCCATAAATGAAAAGAGCGGGTATTTTTTATTGATATATGATTGAAGCCTCTGCTCGCAGTCGCGGATTACATCTTCTTTAGATTTCCAAGTCGAGCCTTCTTTGATTGGGCCTGATTGTATATATCTAAAGAGCTCGAGGTAGGCTTCTTCTCTTATGGCTTTTCCAGTATCTCCACCTTTAATGCGACCGTTGTAAGGCGCGTTAATAGTTTCCATGCATGCGCGCCACCCATCAAATCGACCAAGCTCATGTGCCGACCTCATGGCCAGTAATCCAGCGACGCCATGATTGCCTTTATAGTACTCGTGTTCTGCTCCCATATGGTAAAGCATTGCATAGAAAAATCGTTCTTTTAGTTCGATGCTTCCGGACTGCCGAATATCAGGTGTCCAGCAACGAAGTATTTTGTCCTCGGCGATAGTGCCGTCTTCTTTAAGAAGCTTTCTACACTCTCTTTCAAAATAAGAAAAAACTTCTTCCCGCCAATAGGATTTAAAAATACTCCTTAGTTCAATCTCGAGCTGTTTTAGTCCGCCACTCAGCCCGAGCCCTTTTACTGCATTAATAGATTCATAAGCATCCATGCGGATCACCTCGAGTCGGCATGTCGAGAAAGATTATTTAATAAAAAAGCCAGAGGCAACAAGTGCATGGCTTTTGGTCAATATAGTACTGCGGTCTGGATAAATCAATTCAGAAGTATGATCTTGGCCCTACCTTCAGTAATGATTCGTATCAGTCTGTCATTTTTAAGCTTATCGTAAATCAATTCTAAGTATTCCGGGTCTCCTCTAAGTCCGGAGGGGCCGTATCGCCCAATATATGTTCTATCAAACCTTCTGGTGTTGTCTTCGTCGTATTTCGATCTAAGCCATGCGTGAAACTCACTTGCATCATTTGCCAGTTTCGTCTCTGGGCTAAACATTTTTTCGAATTGACGAGAGAACCAATATCCTAACTCGATTGAAGCCCGCATGGTTGTTTCAGAAACGTCGCCTTCGCGTCCTTCGAATACATGAAAATTTACTGCAAGCCTAAGCATAACTTCCGCAAGCTTTGAGGCATGATCTGGTGCCCAAGCATAACGCCCACCTTCCAGCATTTGTTTTTCTATTTCATTCCGGGTTTCTATCCATATTGCGGCAGCTCGATCTGACAAGCGAATTTCTTCACGGGCAAAATTACCGCGAGAGAATTTTTCTACATAGGATTTATAAAGCTCAACGGTCCTAGCTCTAAACCGTTCGCAAGCCGACCAGGTCTGCTCAGTCCCATCAAAAATTCTAGTACCTTGCGTGCTTTTAGAGTTGATAAATAAGCACCTTGCAAAAAAACCAGTCCCCCTTGCGGCCTCGCCCCGTTTGTTTTCGAAACTTTTCAGGACGGATGGCTGAATCATTAAGCAAAGAGAAACCCTTACATCCGACAGGTAGTATGATTCTCGAGAGGCCCGCTCAACCCTTACGCCATCGCCACCCATAATTGCATTTAATTTGTCGAAGTGGTGGAAAGCGCTGCTATTCATTATTCCTGATGCCTCGCTCGATATCCATCCAGCGGACTGTAATCCACCATTCATATTTCCATACAGGGCTGGCTCTGTAGTGTCCTCGTAAAGAAAGCCGAGCTTCATCGGTTCTTTTGGTTCATTTAAATAATGATCGGATATGACCTCTATTATTTCGTCAGTATTTGCGCCGTCTTTTACTAAGCTTCTTAGCTCGGATTTATGGGCTTTTAAAATTTCCGACCAAATTGCGTGCGCGTGTTTAAATTTCTTTAATTCCAAATCTCTATTGGCTAGAATTTCTTTTTGATAATTAAATAATCCTCCTCCCATTTTATTTAAATACGGCGTTTTGCCCACTCCGGAACCGGCACTCACTATCAGCGGTAGTGATGTTGGGCATATCTGTCCAAGTGGTGACCGTGCATCGTGTAGTCCTTGAACAGACAATGATATAAAGGAAATCGCTGTGCCAAGTGCTAGATCTTTTGGGTTTTTAATATTTCTGAAGCACTCATCAATTGCCTCTGAAGTAATTTCAAAGGGTAGAGCCGGTATTGGGTCATCAATCAAGTGCCTATTGCTTGCCTCTTTTGGTCCGGGTGGATGATGGTCCCAGGACGGCTGGGGTGCGGCCCTCTTATAGTCGATCATCGAGCCTCCATTTTTTTCATCTCAACAAATTTAACGACCTCGCGTAGATCCCAGCCCACTGCGTATCCTCCAATTTTGAATGGTTTTGGAAAGTCGGGATCGAACCACTTTGATTTCGGATCAACCCTCGAGTAAATCGTTGACCTGCTTATTCCAAGCATGTCTTGCAATCGCTTCACGCGAATGACCCTCAGTTCCTCGTCGTCAAATTTGTCTTTCATAGGGCGTCTCCTCAAGAAGCCCTAAGTTATCTATTCGGCGCTCAGGATTTAGTCCGAGCGCTGAACGATATTTATTTTTAAGCGGTAGGCTTGATTTTATGTGTAAATTCTGGGTGTCTCATCTGGGCGTGTCATCGCATGTGATGGATAAGTCGAGTCGTCCAGAGTTCGGCCATGCGTGAAATGCCCTATGACCTCAGCCTAGTGCGGCTGGCTAGGTGGTTGCGCGTTTGAGTCGATGTCACGCATAGGGGGGCTTACCGACAAGCCATTTACCAAGAAGTGGTAAGTGCGCTTCCGGTGCAACTTTTAGAGGGGAGGGCATCAGTCAGCGCTCTTTCGTGTGAAGAGCGCTGTTGCCTGAGAGCAAGATCAGCTGGATTTGCTCAACGAAGAGCGACCGCAGGAAAGCACCTTGGTTGGCTCCGCTAGTACGAGCGCTGCGCCAGAAATCCAACTGCCAACATGGTTGTTGTCCTGGTTGCAGATACGATTTTTTATAACACTACCCTCAGCTACCTGCTTCCTCAGCTTCTTATGAAGCTGAGGAAGCAGGCTCTGGAAGTCATTCACTTAATAAAATTTCAATTCGTCATTTTTTTGACAACACATAACTGCCATGACATCAGCACCAAGGAGGTTCGCCCCATGTCATTGCAGTGTCCTCGCTGTCATTCCCCAAAAGTCGCTTCGTTCCATCACGCCATGAAAGCCGGCGCAGCCATCGGCGCTGTTGGCGGCCTTGCACGTGGCATCAGTGCTGCTCTGGCAGGCGGCAAGGCTGGTGCAGCACTCGGCCTAATCGCCGGCCCTGTCGGTATCACACTTGGTTCGGTATCCGGCGCCATTCTCGG
>JAYQUJ010000065.1:0-24394 GCA_038147895.1 Pseudomonas sp. | reverse complement strand
TGCCGGGGCGACAAGGGAGCCAGCGTAACCAACTCCGAGCGGCGCGTGACCCACGTGCGCCGCGCCGTGCCAGCGCCCGCAGAGGCGCGGTCGGACTGGGCGATCACCACCGACTTCGCCCGTCGCCTCGAACACCTGCTCCGCCCCGGCCTGCCAAGCCTGTTCAAGTTCCACGACGCAGAGATGCTGTTCGAGGAATACAAGCACCTCACCAGCGGTCGCGACCTGGATCTGTCCGGTCTCAGCTACGCGATTCTGGACAACCAAGGTCCGCAACAATGGCCCTTCCCGGCCGGCGCCCAGCAGGGCACCGCACGCCTGTACCGGGATGGCCGCTTTCCCACCGCCAGCGGCCGTGCCCAGTTCGTCGCCGATGCCTACGTGCCGGCCAGGGAACGCCAGGAGAAGGACTTCCCGCTGCTGCTCAACACCGGCCGCCTGCGCGACCAGTGGCACGGCATGAGCCGCACCGGCACCGCCGCGCGCCTGTTTGGTCATGTGCCGGAAGCGCTGCTCGGCCTGCATCCGATCGAGCTGAGCCAGCGCGGCCTGCAAAACGGTGATCTGGTCGAGCTGCGCAGCCGTCGCGGCCGACTGACTCTGCCGGTGCAGGCTGACGACAGCCTGCAAGCGGGCCAGGCCTATCTACCGATGCACTGGGGCGACCGTTTCCTCAAGGGCCTGGGCACCAATGTGCTGACCCAACCGGCGTTCGATCCGCTGTCCAAGCAGCCGGAGCTGAAGATCAGCGGCGTGCAGGTCGCCAAGGCCGAGTTGCCCTGGCAGCTGTTTGCCCTGGTCGAAGGCGATGTACAGCGCCGCTTCAACGCCCTGCGTCCGCTGTTCGAAAGTTTCTCTTACGCCAGCCTGAACCCGACCGGCCGCGAAGAACGCCCCGCCCTGCTGTTGCGCGCCGCCTGCGCCACGGCTCCCGATGCCGCCCTGCTGGCACAGATCGATGCCCTGTTGGGGGTCGATCAGGGCCCGGTGCTGACCTACGACGACCCGCAGCGCGCCGTGGGCAAACGCATCCGTATCGAGGACGGGCGCATCGTCGCCATCCGCCTGGCCGGTGAAACCGCTGCCCGCGACTGGCTCAAGGGGATGTGGCAGGAAGGCAAGGCCGACACCGACCTGCGCCGCTGGCTGCTGGCCCCACTGGCCACGCCACCCGGTGGCGGGGTCAAGGCCAGCAAGACCCTGTGCAACTGCATGAACGTCAGCCAGGACGCGGTCTGCGCCGGCATCGCCCGCGGCCTGGATCTGAACGGTCTGAAGAACGAACTGAAGTGCGGCACCAGCTGTGGCTCGTGCGTACCGGAAATCAAACGACTACTGGCCACGCAGCCCGTAGCGGTAGAAGCCTGAAACAACCGTAGGCCGGGTTAGCCACTGGCGATCCCGGCAGCAGTGATGAGGAGATGAGCATGAGCGCAAAAGTCTGGCTGGTAGGCGCTGGCCCCGGCGACCCGGAATTGCTGACCCTCAAGGCGGTGAAAGCTCTCAACCAGGCCGACGTGGTGATGATCGACGACCTGGTCAACCCGACCGTACTGGAACACTGCCCCGCCGCCCGCGTGGTGCCGGTGGGCAAGCGCGGCGGCTGCCGCTCCACACCACAGGCCTTCATCCATCGCCTGATGCTGCGCTACGCCCGTCAGGGTAAGTGCGTGGTACGCCTGAAGGGCGGCGACCCGTGCATCTTCGGCCGCGGCAGCGAGGAAGCCGACTGGCTGGCCGAGCATGGTATCGAGGTGGAGATGGTCAACGGAATCACCGCAGGCATGGCCGGCGCCACCAACTGCGGCATCCCCCTGACCCTGCGTGGCGTGGCCCGCGGTGTGACCCTGGTCACCGCGCACACCCAGGACGACAGCAGCCTCAACTGGCAGGCCCTGGCTCAGGGCGGCACCACGCTGGTGGTGTACATGGGCGTAGCCAAACTGCCGGAAATCCGTGAAAGCCTGCTGGCCGGCGGCATGCGCGCCGACATGCCGGTGGCGATGATCGAAAACGCCTCGCTGCCCCATCAGCGCGAATGCCGCAGCACCCTGGCCGGCATGCAGCAGGCGGCTAGCGACTTTGCGCTGAAGAGCCCGGCGATCCTGGTGATTGGCGAAGTGGCAGCGCAGCAACAACTCCAACTTCTGGCAGCAACTGCCTAACCCTCTTCGCTCCTGCGGAGTAGTGCCTCGCCCGGCCGTATGGCTGGGCTTTTTTTTTTGCTTTGAGAAAAAGCGAATCCCCGATAGCGAACTGGTAAGCCTGCATAAGGCTGGGAATACCTTATCTCCAGACAATTGCCGAGCATGTCGACACCTCTTGTTTCGCCCCCGGGCGACCTACTTTTCCAGTCACGGAAAAGTAGGCAAAACGCTTGCCCCCGGCATCCGGCCCCGCCTGCGGCGGGGTTCCCTCACTCCATCATCGCTCCAGAGGCACGCCGCGAAAGGCCATCCATGGCCCATCGCGTCTCTCGCGGCATCCATGCCGCTCAACCCCTTACGCAATGATTCCGCTCGGCCTCCTGAAGGGGGCGGTTGGCGTTGTCTGAGTTCCGTGTAGAGCGGGAGCGATCATCCGTGAGGTTCAAAGAAAGCTATCAGACAGCACGGAGCCCAAGCCCCCGTCAGGAGGCCGAGTGGAGATGTCGCGTAGGGGGGCGAGCCGCAGGGATGCGGTGAGAGGCATAACGGGACAGGGATGGCCCGTGTATGCCGGCCCCCGAAGCGGCATCGGAAGGAGGAAACCCCGCCGCAGGCGGGGCCGGATGTCGGGGTGCGCTTTCTTTTGCTTACTTTTCTTTGCGCAAACAAAGAAAAGTGAGTCGCCCGGCGGGGCGAAACAGGAAGTGTCGGCAGGCTTTGCCAATCGGCTTCAAAGCGAATGCTCCAGCCTCACGAGCTCGCCAGTCCGGCAACAGAGCATCCTCAATCACTCCAACCTGCTCAACCAGCCTGCTGATGCCAAACCACCCCTTCACGCCGCTCGCCCCAGGCACCGAAATGCGGGCCATAGGCGCTCTCTACAGAAGCCCGTTTGATCTTCAGTGTCGGCGTGAGGAAACCGTTCTCCACCGCCCAGACCTCCGGCACCAGCACCAGACCATTGAGCTGCTCATGTTTGTCCAGCACTTGGTTGGTTTCCTCCAGCAAGCGCTTGAGGCTGCCCTCCAGCTGCTCGCGTGCTTCCTTGCGCCCGGCATCCGAAAGAACGCAAAGGGCCAGCGGCTGTGGCAAGCCATCGCCCACCACGCAGACCTGCTCGATATGGCTGTGCACGGCCAGGCGGTTCTCGATGGGGGCCGGAGCAACGTACTTGCCCTTGCTGGTCTTGAAGATTTCCTTGATCCGCCCGGTCAGGCGCAGGTTGCCCTCGGCATCCTGCTCACCCTTGTCGCCGGTGCGCAGGTAACCGCCTTCGGCCATCGCCTCGGCAGTCTTGCCTGGTTCCTTGTAGTAGCCCTGCATGGTCGAGCCGCTGCGCACCAGCACCTCGCCCTCCTCGCTGATACGCACCTCGACGCCCGGGTTGTTCTGGCCAATCCAACCGGACTTGAACTTGCCCGGGCGGCACACATGGGAATAACCGCAGTTCTCGGTCATGCCATAGACCTCCTGCAGCTCCAGCCCCATGCGGCGATACCAGGCCAGCAGCGCATCGGGTACCGGTGCGGCGCCAGACAGACCGAACTTCACCGCATCCAGCCCCAGACCACGCAGCACCTTGCGCCCGACCAGCCCGCCAACCAGTGGCAGAGACAGCAGGAAATCCAGCTTCTTGGCCGGCATCTTGGCGTACACGCCCATCTGGAACTTGGTCCAGATCCGCGGCACACCAAAGAACACTGTCGGCCGCGCCCGGCGCAGGTCTTCGAGGAAGGTATCCAGGCTTTCGGCGAAATACACGGTCAGCCCGCTGTACAACGAATTGAGCTCGACGAACATGCGCTCGGCTACGTGGCACAACGGTAGATAGGACAACACGCGATCCTCCTCCCCCACGCCGAACAATTCGGTAGCGTGGCTGGCGGTGAAACCGAAGTTGCCGAAATTGTGCATCACCCCCTTGGGCATGCCGGTGGTGCCGGAGGTGTAGATGATGGTGGCGAGTTGCTCCGGAGCAGGACGCGGGGTGTCCTTGATCGGCGCGCAGGCCTGCAGATCGCTCCATTGCTTGCTGAAGGAACCGGGCGCATGCAGGGGCAAGGCTACGGTCAACACGTCCTGCGGCAAGCCTGCCGCCATGGATGGCCAGTCATCCAGCTTGCCGACAAAGGCCACTCTCACCTCGGCATGCTCCAGCACCTGGCGCATCGACTCGGCCGTGAGGTTGGGATACAGCGGCACGGAAACATGGCCGGCCATCCAGATCGCCAGATCCGCGACGATCCAGTGGGCGCAGTTCTTCGAGATGATCGCGATCTTGCTGCCCTGCTCCAACTCCAGGCTGCGCAGCCAGGCGGCAGCACGGCGGGCCTGGTCACCCACCTCGGCCCAGCTCAGCTGTTCGACCTGGCCACCGGCCTGTGGCTGGATCAGGTAGGTCTTGTTCGGATGACGCGACTCGCGCTCGAAAAACAATTCGAGCGGTAAACGGACTGCACTGGCCACGGGGCCTCCTTGTTTATTGTTTTTGTCACAGGGAGCAACCAAGCACTTGCTTGGTCGAATATTCCATGCGTCAGGAGGTGTCGCAAGTGAAGAAATGTTACAGGTGACCCAAGTGCTCTAGCTCGGGTGGTACAGACCGGCCAACTGCATCAGCCCAGGAATGGTTTCACCGTCGAGGGCCACCAGACTGGCAGTGCTCAGGCCCAGCGGTTGTTGCAGATGACCATGCACCAGCAGACCTGAAAGGCTGCCCAACAGAGGGTTATGGCTGACCAGCAGGCACTCACCGGGGTATGCATCCAGATGACTGGCGGCTGTGCGCGGAGGATCGTCGGGGGTAGCCCAGTCCACCGTGGTCAGCGGCAGCTTCAGGCCAAGGGTTTCGCGCACCAGCTCGGCGGTCTGTTGGGCTCGCAGATAGGGGCTGACCAGAATGTGCTCCAGCGCCCGACCACGCAGACGCTCGGCTGCCTTGCGTACTTCCCTGCGGCCGCGCTCGGTCAGCGGCCGCTCGGCATCGCTGCGCGCCCGCGGCTCGGCTTCGCCGTGGCGCAGCAGCCAGAGGGTCACAGCTTGGGCTCTTCGTCACGCACCGGGTGCGGCGCGGGCGGAATGCTGTGTGGCTCGTTGTCTTCAGGCGCGCGCGGCGTCGGCCAATCGGCGAAAGGCCAGGGCTTCTCTTCACTGTTGAAGGTGCCGAAGCGACCAATCTGTTGCAGGTACTGGCTGAGGCTGTCGCCAAAGCCCTGCAGGCTACCGCTGGGCGCGCCATAGATCAGGCGATAGCCGAGCTGCACAATCACCACCACGGCCAGGACGATCTCTGCCAGTTGCCAGACGATGGCGAAGATCACCATCCACAGAACGCGCAAACCAATGGATTCACGCTCCAGCACTTTGTTCTCTTCAGTCATGCCACTTTCCTCTTTTCAGAATCCGCTGGGGGAAATGAAGTCTACGTCGGTCTTCGGGTCACCACTCATCAGCACCTCGATCACCTGAGCCAGGGTACGCCCCTCGAACAGGATGGCATGCAGGCCCGCCACTAGCGGCATGTAGACCTCAAGTTCCTCGGCCTTGAGCTTGAGCACCTTGAGGGTGTTGACCCCTTCAGCAACCTCACCCAGGCGCTCAACGGCCTCATCCAGCGAAAGCCCCTCGCCCAAGGCGTGGCCCACCTGGAAGTTGCGGCTCTTCGGCGAAGAGCAGGTGACGATCAGATCGCCCACTCCGGCCAGGCCGAGGAACGTCATCGGGTTGGCGCCGAGGGTAACGGCGAACCGGGTCATCTCGGCCAGGGCCCGGGTGATCAGCATGCTCTTGGTGTTCTCGCCCATGTTCAGCGCGGCAGCCATGCCGGCGATGATCGCGTAGACGTTCTTCAGCGCTCCACCCAGCTCGACGCCAAAACTGTCGCTGCTGGCATACACGCGGAAAGTACCGCCATGCAGGGCCTGCTGCACACGCTGGCAGAGCTCCTCGTCCTCACTGGCGATCACCGTGGCGGTCAGGGCATGTTCGGCGATCTCGCGCGCCAGATTGGGCCCGGACAGCACACCGATACGCGCCAAAGGCGCCACATCGGCAATGATCTGGCTCATCAGCTTGAAGCTCTTCGGCTCAATGCCTTTGGTCAGGCTCACCAGCAGCTTGCCGGCCAGCTCACCCGCCACCGGCTGCAGCACCTGCCGCAAGCCCGACGAGGGGATGGCAACGAAGATCAACTCGCTGGCGGCCAGCGTCGACTCCAGATCGGAGACAGGCTCGACAGCGTCGTGCAGTTTGATGCCTTTGAGATAGCGCGGGTTTTCCCGCTGGCTGCGCATGGCCTCAGCCTGCTCGGGGTCGCGCATCCACTGGCGGACGCGCTGGCCGTTCTCGGCCAGAAGGTTGGCAATCGCGGTGCCGAAGCTGCCACCGCCCAACACTGCAACGGGTTGTTGCTCGGTCATAGGATTTCCATAACAGGCCATCACTGGCGAATGGCGGCATTATCACGAAGCCTTGGCTGAGCGGCCAGCCCGAATTCGAGGAACTCGCCCCGACACCCCGAATCCACAAGCCCTGCCCAAAAGCCAAGGATGCGCACTGGCAAACACAGGCTCCTCGGTTAACATGCGACGCTTATGCCAGGATCGCTTACCTGAATGAGCGACCTGCACCAGAAAAAAGCACCCTGCCGGCTCAAGGAGAGCAAGCGTTAATGACTTTCGGGCGCAACTGGGACATCCACACCCGAACCCAACTGATCAGCGTCGGTCCCGCTCTGTTGTTGACCCTGCTGCTGACAGGCTTCTTCACTTATTCGCGCCTGCAGGATCTGCGCCAGGAGCTCAACCATACTGGCCAGCTAATCGCCGACCAGCTGGCACCCGCCGCCGAATACGGAGTGCTCGCCGATACCCCCCAGACAATCGAAGGCCTGCTGCGCGCCACGCTGAAAACGCCGCATGTGCGCTTCCTGGAAGTGCGCGACCGCAGCGAGAACATCCTCGTCTATGTGGAACAAGGCGACAGCACACCGACCTCGCATGTGGAAATCTTCCATGCACCGATCAGGCTGCAGCGCCCCTTGCAGGATGATGACCTCAGCGAGCCGGCCAGCGCAGCGCTGAAAAGCGGCGACGACTACCTGGGCCGAGTCGTGGTGGGTATGTCCGACGAAGCCTTCAGCAGTCGCCAGCAAGCCATTTTGCTGAAAGCCACCATCCTCGCCCTCGGCGCCCTGCTTCTCACCTTCCTGCTCGCCCGCCAACTCGCCCGCCGGCTAGCTCAGCCGCTCAGCACCATGGGCAAGGCCCTGCAACGGATCAAGGCAGGTCACTACGACACCAGCCTGGCGGAAAACGACAGTGGTGAGCTTGGCGACCTGGCGCGCCATATCAACAGCCTCGCCGCCGCACTGCAGGGCGCCAGCCGCGAGCAACAGGAAGCCATGCAGCAGCTGATCCAGACCCGCGAGCAGGCCGAGCAGGCCAGCCGGGCCAAGTCCGACTTCCTGGCGATGATGAGCCATGAACTGCGCACACCGATGAACGGCGTGCTGGGCATGCTGCAGCTACTGGAAACCACCGAGATGAACCAGGAGCAGGCCGAGTATGCGGCGCTGGCCACCGAGTCCACCGAGCATCTGCTCAAGGTGATCAACGACATTCTCGACTTCTCTCGTATCGAACGCGGCGCCCTGGAGCTGGAGCGTATTTCCTTCAACTTGCAGGATCTGCTGCAGGGCTCGATCCAGGTGTTCCAGCACAGCGCCCAGCAGCGCGGCCTGCGCCTGCGCCTGGACGCCCAGGAAGGTCTGGAGCGTCTGGAGGTGCAAGGCGACCCGACCCGTATCCGCCAGATTCTGGTCAACCTGCTGGGCAATGCTCTGAAATTCACCGAGGAAGGTGGCATCCGCATCGAAGTACGCTGGCAGCCGCTGGATAACGAAGTGCTCTGGCTGACCTGCGCCGTGCACGACAGCGGTATCGGCATCGCGCCACAACGCCTGGAGCACATGTTCCATGCCTTCCAGCAGGCTGACACCTCGATTTCCCGCCGTTATGGCGGCACCGGCCTGGGCCTGTCCATCGCCCGTACTCTGGCCGAACGCATGGGGGGCACCCTGCATGCCGACAGCGAAGAAGGCATCGGCTCGGTGTTTACCCTGGAAATTCCCCTGCCCTTCAGCCCTTACCAGCCTGACGAAATGTTGCATGAAGTGTCAGGCACACCCTCCGGCGAAGGCCAGGAGGTACTGTTGGTCGAGGATAACCCGGTCAACCAGACGGTGATCGAAGCCATGCTGCGCAGCCTCGGCTATCGCGTTACGCTGGTCAGTGATGGTGCGCAAGCTGTCCAGCAGTTCGATGCCAAGCGCTTCGCCGTGGTACTGATGGACTGCCGCCTGCCGCTGCTCGACGGTTACGAGGCGACTCGGCAGATCCGCCACAACTCGCCGCACTGCGGCACGCCGATCATCGCCCTGACCGCCAATGCGCTGCAGGGTGATCGCGAGGCATGCCTGCAGGCCGGCATGAACGACTACCTGGCCAAGCCGTTCAAACGTGCCGACCTCGAACGCATGTTGCTGCGCTGGCTGGGCAAACACAGCCCGAGTGACGCGGGAGTGCTAGAGTCGGGCAAAGAGTGAGCTGACGCACAACATATGGTTTACAAGTGTTCACAAAACCCTGTGACTTTCACTAAGGCGCAACAGTCTACGACTAGTCTGCCGCAGCACAAGAACATACGCGGCACAGCTTAGCCCCCACAAAAGGGGACCATTGAGGAGTTCGCATGACCCAGCAAAACGCCTATTCCCGGGAAGAATTGCTCGCCTGCAGCCGCGGCGAACTGTTTGGCCCAGGTAATGCGCAGTTGCCCGCCCCCAACATGCTGATGATGGATCGCATCGTTCATATCAGCGACACCGGCGGTAAATACGGCAAGGGCGAAATCGTCGCCGAACTCGATATCACCCCTGATCTGTGGTTCTTTGGCTGCCACTTCGAAGGCGACCCGGTGATGCCGGGCTGCCTGGGTCTCGATGCCATGTGGCAGCTGGTTGGCTTCTACCTCGGCTGGCAGGGCAACCCGGGCCGCGGCCGCGCCCTGGGCTCCGGCGAAGTGAAGTTCTTCGGCCAGGTACTGCCGACTGCCAAGAAAGTCACCTACACCATCCACATCAAGCGCACCATCAACCGCTCCCTGATCCTCGGCATCGCCGACGGCAGCGTCGCCGTTGATGGCCGCGAGATCTACAGCGCCGAAGGCCTGCGCGTGGGTCTGTTCACCTCTACCGACAGTTTCTGAAGGACATCCGTATGCGTCGCGTCGTGATCACCGGTCTGGGTATCGTTTCCTGCCTGGGCAATGACAAAGACACCGTTTCCGCCAACCTGCGTGCCAGCAAGGCGGGGATTCGCACCAACCCCAGCTATGCCGAGATGGGCCTGCGCAGCCAGGTCAGCGGCTCCGTCGAGCTGAACCTGGAAGAACTGATCGACCGCAAGATGCTGCGCTTCATGGGTGACGCGGCGGCATATGCCTATCTGTCCATGGAGCAGGCCATCGCCGACTCCGGCCTGACACCCGAACTGGTTTCCAGCCCGCGTACAGGTCTGATCGCCGGCTCCGGCGGCGCCTCCACCCTGAACATCATGGAGGCCGTCGACACCCTGCGCGAGAAAGGCGTCAAGCGCATCGGTCCATACCGCGTGACCCGCACCATGGGTAGCACCGTGTCGGCCTGTCTGGCCACGCCGTTCCAGATCAAGGGCGTGAACTACTCGATCTCCTCCGCCTGCGCCACCAGCGCGCACTGCATCGGCCACGCCATGGAGCAGATCCAGCTGGGCAAGCAGGACATCGTCTTCGCCGGTGGCGGCGAGGAAGAGCACTGGAGCCAGAGCTGCCTGTTCGACGCCATGGGCGCCCTCTCCACCCAGTACAACGAGACGCCGGAAAAGGCCTCGCGCGCTTACGACGCCAAGCGTGACGGCTTCGTCATCGCCGGCGGCGGCGGCATGGTGGTGGTCGAGGAACTGGAGCACGCGCTCAAGCGCGGCGCCAAGATCTACGCGGAAATCGTCGGCTATGGCGCAACGAGCGACGGCTACGACATGGTCGCCCCGAGCGGCGAAGGCGCCATCCGCTGCATGCAGCAGGCCCTGGCCACCGTCGACACGCCGATCGACTACCTGAATACCCACGGCACTTCGACCCCGGTCGGTGACGTGGCGGAAATCAAAGGCGTGCGCGCAGTGTTCGGCGACAAGGCTCCGGCCATCAGCTCCACCAAGAGCCTGTCCGGCCACAGCCTGGGCGCTGCTGGCGTGCACGAAGCGATCTACTGCCTGCTGATGATGGAAGGCAACTTCATCGCCGGTTCGGCCAACATCGATGAACTGGACCCGGAAGTAGCCGACCTGCCGATCCTGCGCGAGACCCGCGAGAACGCCAAGCTGGACACCATCATGTCCAACAGCTTCGGCTTCGGTGGCACCAACGCCACCCTGGTACTCAAGCGCTACTCGGCTTGACGCCAAGCCGCTGCAACACCCGCCAAGCCCGTACCCTGCGTACGGGCTTGGTCGTTTCTGGGCACCGAAAGTCCATGTCCGAGCGTAAATCCCAAGGATTCCTATACTTTTTTCGAGCCTCTCGACTCATACCGCAGCCCCGGAGAAGTACCCATGATCCTGCGCCAGTTCCCCATTGCGCCACGCGCGGCCTTGAGCTTCGCCATCATCACCCTCTTGCTGATATTCACCGGCCTGTTTTCTCTCAATCGCATGGCGGAGATCAATGACGCCTCCACGGTGATCAGCCAGAGCTGGTTACCCAGCGTGCGCACCGTCGCACAGATGAATCTCGCCGTGACCGAACTGCGCCAGCTTCAACTCGGTCATGTATTGGCCGCTGACGCGGCCGACAAGCAATTTCTCGAACAACGCCTGCGCGAAATCATCGGCAACCTGGAAAAGGCTGAGCGCGCTTACGAGACTGATCTGGACAGTGGCCGCGACCAACAGCTGTACCAGCAGTACCAACAGCAGAAGAAGGGACTGATGGCCGGCGTCGAGCAGTTATTGAAGCTCTCCAACGCCAACGAAACCGAAACAGCCACCGAGCTGGTACAGGGGCCGCTGCTGGAGAACTACAAAGCCACCTTCAAGGCACTCACCGAACTCACCGAGTACAACGGCGAAGGCGCCAATGCCGCCAATACCGAGGCCGATGAAGACTACGCCAGCGCCACCAGCGCAGTGATCGTCGCCCTGGTGGTTGCCGTGCTGATCACCATCGCCCTGGCCTGGCTACTGACCCGCAGCATTACTCAGCCTCTGAGCGAAGCGGTGCAGGTTGCCGGTGTGGTAGCCAGCGGCAACCTCACCGCGCATATCGACACCGCAGGCAAGGACGAACCCGCCAAGCTACTCGCCGCCCTGCAACAAATGCAGCAACAACTGCGCGGCACCATCCAGCAGATCGGCAACTCCGCCACTCAGCTGGCATCGGCCGCCGAAGAGCTCAATGCGGTTACCGAGGAAGGCAATCGCGCGATCACCCGCCAGCATGACGAGATCGAAATGGCCGCCACGGCGGTAAACGAGATGACCAGCGCTGTCGAAGAAGTGGCACGCAACGCCAGCTCCACCTCCGATGCCTCGCGCGCCTCCGAAGAATCGGCGCAGTCCGGCCGCGACCGGGTTCAGCAAACGGTGCAGGCGATCCGCAGCATGAGTCAGGACGTCGCCCACACCTCGACGCTGGTAGAGGGGCTGGCCGAGCAGGCGCAGAGCATCAGCAAGGTGCTGGATGTGATTCGCGCCATCGCCGAGCAAACCAATTTGCTGGCGCTCAACGCCGCCATAGAGGCCGCCCGCGCCGGCGAGCAGGGCCGTGGCTTTGCCGTGGTAGCCGACGAGGTGCGCGCCCTCGCCCACCGCACCCAGGAGTCCACCCGCGAGATCGAACAGATGATCGGCAGCATCCAGGGCGGAACCAGCGAGGCCGTGGGAGCGATGAACCAGAACGACCAGCGCGCCCGGCAGATGCTGGAGATCGCCGAAGCGGCCGGTCAGGCCCTCGTTGAGATCACAGAACAGGTCAGCCAGATCAACGAACGCACTCTGGTGATTGCCAGCGCCGCCGAGGAGCAGGCGCAGGTAGCGCGTGAGGTCGACCGCAACCTGGTCAACATCCGCGACATTTCCGTGCAGACCGCCACCGGCGCCAACCAGACGGCCGCTGCCAGCCATGAACTGTCACGCCTGGCGGTGCAGCTCAACGCCATGGTGGCGCGCTTCACGGTGTAAAAAAACGCGCAGCCGCCGGCATTACCGGCGTGCCGCGCGGCAGATCAACGTACGGTAAAGCGCTGCTCAACCAGCTTGCGATCGCCCTGAAACACCATGAACTGCCACTCGCCTGGCACCACTTCGTAGTGCTCGGTGAATTCGAAAGCCATCACGTCCAGCGGCGCGCCAGGCACCAGCTTCTGTTGCAGTTCGATCTTGTCCTGCCGCTTGCCATCCGGCCCGACCAGGCCCGGGGTGAAGTACAGCAGCGTCAGCGGTGTGTCAGCCTCGGTCTTGCCTGCCAGCTGGTAACGCACACCAAACTTGGTGCCCAGGCGGGCCGGCACGCTGGTGGTCTGCTCGATGGGCTGATTGGCCCGCGCCAGTATCCGCTCACCCGGCTGCGGGTTCTTGATCTGAGCGGTGAAGACGCCGTACTCGATGGGGCCCTCCACGCGTACATCGGCCATGGCCAGGCTGGACGCCAGCCCCAGAACTGCAACTGACAGACTGGAAAACTTCATTTCGCGCTCCTTGTTTGGGGATGGCGCGAAGGGTATGACGCAGCGATTACAGACTGATGACAATCAGTCGTTCAGCTCTGCCTGACGTTTGCGCGGCAGCACGGCGAGGAAGTTATCCCGTGCCACCTTGCGCGCCACATCCTCGGGCAAGGCATCGAGAAAGGGCCGAAAATCGTCCAGATAACCGCCCAGGCCATCGAAACGCCCCACCACGTCGGAGCCGATCATGAAGCGCGCCGGATAGCTGCGCACGAGCTGCTGCCAGTCTTCATCCGGGTGGCCATCGGCATCGAGCAGATAGGGCCGCAGTACCGTCCAAGACAGATCGATATACAGGTTCGGGTACTCGCCCAGCATTCGTTGCAGAGTCGGCAGGAGGAAGTCCAGCTTCTTCTGGTGGCGGTGGATTTCCTTGCTGGTGCCGGCATGTGCCCAGATGAAACGCACATGGGGATGATTGCGCAGCGGCTCTTCGACCTCCTCCAGGTACAGCGGGTTACGCTCCCGCTTGGAAGTGATGTTGCTGTGTAGCATCACCGGCAGATCGTATTCCGCCGCCAGGTGATAGATGCGCGCCAGAGCCTCGTTATTGGCCCGTGGCGTATCACCGTAGATCAGCGCCGTGAGGTCGTCATGCCGGGTAAAGACTTCGCCAATGCCCTGCCAGAGCCCAGGGTCCAGCTCCAGCATGCGCCGCACATGGGCATCGGAGTTCTTGTCAGCGGGGTTGAAGCCGGTCAGGAAAGGATGAAAGCGCTCGCGTTGCTCGGCCGGCAGGCGCTTGACCGCCGCCGCGATCAACACATCCGTGGCGCTGTACCAGTAGGCGCCGGCATCGTCACCGGCGTAGTAACGCGGACGCTTGGGCTCATCTTCGTGCCACTTCTTCGCCACCGCAATGCCGCTGATCATCACATGGTCGATATTGCCCGCCGCCATGGCCTCCAACAGCGGCGTCATGCCCTCTGACTCCTGAAAGAAATCCACGTAATGCAGATGGGCGTCGCTGAAGCGGTAGTCCCGCGCAACAGCAGGCAGGGTGCTCAACCCCAGCGACAGGGCAAACAGGCAACGTGCGATCAAAAGACTCACTCCAGAGGCGCTCAGGCAAGAATAGACTCCCTCATGCCAGCAGCGTTCACTGGCAAGCGCTGCAGCAAAGAGCCATGCTATCGGCATATTGCCAAGAAGCCTGCTCATGCGCCCTGCCTTCCTTCTCACCTGTCTGTTGCTGGTCACATCGGTCTCTGCCGAAACCCTGACCTACCCCCTGCACTCTACGGGCGTCGACCCGGAAGCCTATGTGGTGGAACTGCTGCAAATGGCCCTGGCCAGAAGTGGCGCCGACTATCCTCTAAGGGCTTCGCCACAAAGCATGACGCAGAGCCGCGCCGAGCAGTCGCTGGAACAAAACGACGGGCGCATACAGGTGATGTGGGCCATGACCAGCAAGACGCGTGAAGAAATCCTGCTGCCTATCCGTATCCCCATCTACCGAGGCCTGATCGGTTGGCGTATCCCCCTGGTCCGCGCTGAAGATCGTGACTGGCTGAGCCGGATTCACAGCCTCGCCGACCTCAAGCCCCTGCGTATTGGCCAGCGCGCCGACTGGCCAGACACCCGCATCCTGCGCAGTAATGGCCTGCAGGTGCTGACCAGCCAGAGTTATGAAAGCCTGTTCCGCATGCTCGATGCCGGGCGCTTCGACCTCTTCCCCCGCGAGGTGGTCGTTGCCTGGGACGAACAGGCCCGCGCCGAAAACGCCGGGCTCAAGCTGGCAGTCGATGAGCACATCGTCATCCAGTACCCCAGCGCATTCTATTTTTTCACCTCGCGCGCCCGTGCCGACCTGGCCGCAGCCATCGAGCAGGGACTCGAAGCCATGCTGCTCGACGGCAGTTTCGAACAGCTGTTCCAGCAACATCACGGCGCCACCTTGCAACGTGCTCAACTGGCGAAACGCCGCGTGATCAAACTGGATAATCCGGACCTTCCCGCACAAACGCCCTTCCAGCGCCGCGAGCTCTGGTACGCACCGCAATAACGCCAAGCGAACCGCTTTGGCGCAGCCGGCGCGTTGATATACCGGCGCAAGTGCTTGTGACACAGCGCACACAAACGATGGCACTGCGCTTGCACTGCTCCCGCCAGACCATAGGGAGACGCATCATGCTGCAGTTGCTGCGCAAACCAACACAACGCGCCAGAGACGAAGAAGCCCTGGCCGCTCTCTTCACCCGCCACGACCTCACCACTCGCTTACCTGAAAGCCAGGCCTGGATGGGCCACCTCAACCGCTTCAGCGATGGCCTGCATCAGCGTATTCGTACAAGCCTCGGCGCCGCCGTCGGTATTGCCGCCCATGCCCCGCAACTGGCCAGTATCGCCAGCGCCAACCAGGCCAGCGGGCAAAGCCTGGCGCAATCATCGGAGCTGATTGCCAGTGCCAGCGAACAGGTCACCACTACCCTGGATGCCGAGCTGGTGCCCGGCGCAGTCGAGGTAGCCCGGCTGTCCGGCGAGGTTTCCGCCACATTGCGCCAGTGCCAGCAGAGCGGCCAATTGGTACTGCGCCAGGTCGATGCCATTGGCGCCAGCGAAGTCGAACTGAGCGAAGTGATCGGCAACCTCACCGCCCAGCTGGAAGAAGTCAGCAAAGTCATTGGCGTGATCGCCAGCATCTCTCAGCAAACCAACTTGCTCGCCCTCAATGCCGCCATCGAGGCGGCCCGCGCTGGCGAGCATGGCCGTGGCTTTGCCGTGGTCGCCGAGGAGGTACGCCGCCTGGCCGGACATACCACCGAGGCCACCGGCCAGGTCGGGCAGATCATCGAGCGTTTCCGTGAAGGCATGGATCAACTCGGCGCCGCCGGCGAACGCATGCATCAGGCGGTTGAGGATGGTCGCAGCGGCATGCTGCAGGTCGGCAACGGCCTGGACAGTACACGCCAGGCCATGGATCGCCTGGACGAACGGGTTGGCCATATCGCCACCGGCACCGAACAGATCGGCCAGGCCGTACGCTCGATCAATGGCGACGTACAGCAGATCGCCCAGGTCGCCGGCGATCTGCTCGGCAAGGCCGGCCAGGTACTGCGCCACAGCCAGGCGGTGCGCGAGGATGGCGACCGTCTGCTGCAGGGCCTGGGCGACTTCCGCCTAGAGCTGCACCGTTCGGTACAGAGCAGCGTCGAGCAACTCGCCAGCCAAGCGGCACTGGCGGGCGATGTAACCGGCGCCGAACGACTGCTGGCAGATACCTTGCGGCGTGACCCGCGCTTCGAACTGTTCTATCTGGTCGACGCCCAGGGCGTGCAGCTGTCGGAAAATATCTTCGCCAGCGATGTTCCTCACCAGGACAGTACCAGCTGCCGCGGACGCCACTGGGGACAGCGGCCCTGGTTCCGCGCCGTGGCCGAGCAGCTGCGCAGCCACATCACACCGGTCTACCGCTCCTCGGCCACCGATGACTTCTGCTTCACCGTATCGGTGCCAATCGTTGGCAGCGATGGCCGTTTGCAGCGCGTACTAGGCGCGGATGTGCGCCTTTCCGTACTGGTCTGAACAACATGGCCTGGGCTAGGCTGGAAACCATCCCGCCAGCCCAGGAATAGCCCCCATGATCCGCATCTCTACCGAATCAGGCCTGCGCCACAGCATCGAGATCGGCGACCACCTGCTGCACACCGATGTATCCCAGTCTCTCGGTGGCAACGCCTCCGGCCCCGAGCCCCATGACCTGTTCGACGCCGCCCTCGGTGCCTGTAAAGCCCTGACCCTGATGCTCTATGCCAAACAGCGCGGCCTGCTGCTGGACAGCCTGGACGTCCGCCTGAGCCGCGACGACAGCCAGGAACGCCAGGGCGTCTACCACCTGGCCGTGGAGCTGAACCTGCACGGCGCTCTGGATGACGAGCAGCGCCAGCAATTGCTGCGCATCGCCGACAAGTGCCCGGTGCACAAGCTGATGACCAGTGCTGAAGTGCAGGTGGAAACCCGCCTGGGCGCGGACACATGAGCCTGCTGCTGATTCGCCCCAAGGCCGAGGACATTTCCGGCCAGCCAATCCTGCGCCCGCTACCCTCGGCCAAGTGCCGCAGCGTCGGGCCCTTCGTGTTCTTCGACCACATACTGGAGAAGGACTACCCGACCGGCAGCGGCATGAACATCAATCAGCACCCGCATATTGGCCTGTCCACCCTCACCTATCTGTTCGAAGGCGAACTGCAGCACAAGGACAGCCTGGGCTCGGACCAACTGGTGCAGCCCGGCGACGTCAGCTGGATGACTGCCGGACGCGCCGTCGCCCATGTCGAGCGTACACCTGAGCACCTGTGGCAGAGCGGTTCACGGCTGCATGGCCTGCAGGTCTGGCTGGCATTGCCGAAAGAACAGGAAGAAGGCGAGCCCAGCTATAGCCATCACTCGGCGAACAGCCTGCCGCGCAGCGAGGCCATGGGGGTGCAGATCACACTGATCGCCGGTTCCGGATTCTGCCTCGAATCCCCCGTCCCCATGCACTCGCCTACCCTGTATGCCGAGCTGAAACTGCAAGCGGGCGCCAACCTACTGATCCCGGCCGAGCACCGCGAGCGCGCGCTGTACCTGATCAAGGGCGAAGCTCAGCTGGATGGTGACGAGCTACCACTGCGTGGTCTGGCCGTACTGCCTGAAGGCGAAGAGCTGCTACTGAGCGCCTGTGGCGAGTGCCACCTGGCCCTGATTGGTGGCGAGCCGCTGGGGCCGCGGCGCATGTACTGGAACTTTGTCGCCAGCGAGGCCGCGTTGCTGGAGAGAGCCAAGCAGAATTGGGCTGCCTGGGACTGGCCGCGAGTGCCCGGCGAGACCGAGCGTATCGAGTTGCCTCGCTAAGGCAACTGCGCGCCTTCGAACCAGGCCAGCTTGTCACGCAACTGCACCACCTCGCCGACGATTACCAGCGTCGGCGCATGCACTTCGTGTTCGGCCACCAGCTGCGGCAGACTGGCCAGGGTGCCAGTGAATACCCGCTGGTTCTGTGTGGTGCCCTGCTGCACCAGCGCGGCCGGCGTGTCGCCACTGCGCCCGTTGGCGATCAACTCGCTGCAGATCTGCGGCAGGCCGACCAGGCCCATGTAGAACACCAGGGTCTGCCCCGGCGCTACCAGATCAGCCCAGGGTAGATCGCAACTGCCGTCCTTGAGGTGGCCGGTGACGAAGCGCACCGACTGGGCATGGTCGCGATGGGTCAGCGGGATTCCTGCATAGGCCGCGCAACCCGAGGCTGCGGTGATACCCGGCACCACCTGAAAGGGAATGCCTTCGGCGGCCAGTTCCTCGATCTCCTCGCCACCGCGACCGAAGATGAAGGGGTCGCCCCCCTTCAGGCGTAGCACGCGCTTGCCAGCCTTGGCCAGATCCACCAGACGGCGGTTGATCTGCTCCTGCGGCACAGCATGCTCGGCGCGCTGTTTACCGACATAGATGCGTTCGGCATCGCGGCGACACAGTTCGATGATGGCCGGCGCCACCAGACGGTCGTAGAGCACCACGTCGGCCTGCTGCATCAGACGCAGGGCACGGAAGGTCAGCAGATCGGGGTCGCCAGGACCGGCACCAACCAGATAGACCTCACCCAACGACTGCTGCTGGCCGCCGGCGATCTTCTCTTCCAGCAGACGCTCGGCTTCGCCAGGCTTGCCGGCAAACATGCTTTCGGCGACCTGCCCCTGGAATACTTCCTCCCAGAACACGCGACGGCGCTGCACGTCGGGTAGCAGTGCCTTGACCTGCGCGCGGAAACGCTTGGCCAGACCGGCCAGCTGCCCATAGGTAGCAGGAATCCAGGTTTCAATCTTGGCGCGGATCAAGCGCGCCAGCACAGGGGCATCTCCGCCGCTGGTCACCGCAACTATCAACGGCGAGCGATCGACGATGGCCGGAAAGATCACGCTGCACAACGCCGGCGCGTCCACCACGTTGACCGGAATGCCCAGCGCCTGGGCCTCGACGGAGATACGCGCATTGAGCGGCTCGTCATCACTGGCGGCAATCACCAGCACTACGCCCTGCAAATCATCAGACTGATAACCACGCAGCAGGCAGTTGTCTGCGCCGGCCATGCCCTGCAGCTCGTCACGAATCTGCGGCGCAACTACCCGCAAGCGAGCCCCGGCATCAGCCAACAGGCGCGCCTTGCGCAGCGCTACTTCACCACCACCGACAACCAGCACCAGGCGGTCTTGAAGTTTGTGAAACAGCGGTAGGAAATCCATGACGAGCTCTCGCAACAGGTAAAAAAACGGGGTGGTCTGTGCCACCCCGCATTGTGCATCTGTAATCGGCTTAGCCGATCACTTCCAGGCCAGCCATATAGGGCTTCAGCACTTCCGGAACGCGGATACTGCCATCGGCCTGCTGGTAGTTCTCCAGCACCGCCACCAGGGTACGACCCACGGCGAGGCCGGAGCCATTGAGGGTGTGCACCAGCTCCGGCTTGCCGGTTTCCGGGTTACGGAAGCGCGCCTGCATGCGACGGGCCTGGAAGTCACCGCAGTTGGAGCAGGAGGAAATCTCGCGGTACTTGTCCTGGCTCGGCACCCAGACTTCCAGGTCATAGGTCTTCACGGCGGAGAAACCCATGTCGCCGGTGCACAGGGCCAGCTTGCGGTAAGGCAGTTCGAGCAGTTGCAGCACGCGCTCGGCGTTGGCAGTCATGCCCTCCAGTGCCTCGAACGACTTGCTCGGCTCGACCACCTGCACCATCTCGACCTTGTCGAACTGGTGCTGACGGATCATGCCGCGGGTATCGCGTCCGGAGGCGCCCGCCTCGCTGCGGAAGCACGGGGTATGGGCAACGAACTTCAGCGGCAGCTGCTTGGCATCGAGGATTTCGCCGGAGACGATGTTGGTCAGCGACACTTCGGCGGTCGGAATCAGGTAGAAATCCGCCTCGCCTTCACGGCTGATCTTGAACAGGTCTTCTTCGAACTTCGGCAGCTGACCGGTGCCCTGCAATGCCGGCGCCTGAACCAGGTAGGGGGTGTAGGCTTCTTCGTAGCCGTGCTCGCCGGTGTGCAGGTTGATCATGAACTGGGCCAGGGCACGATGCAGGCGGGCAATCGGGCCGCGCAGCAGGGCGAAGCGGGCGCCGGAAAGCTTGGCGGCGGTCTCGAAGTCCAGCCAGCCGTGCTGCTCGCCGAGGGCGACGTGATCCTTGACCTCGAAATCGAAGCTGCGCGGAGTGCCCCAGCGCGCCACCTCAACGTTGTCGTCCTCGTCGGCACCGACCGGCACCGACTCGTGCGGCAGGTTGGGGATGTTCAGCAGCAGGTTGTCCAGCTCGGTCTGGATGGCGTCCAGCTCGCGCTTGCCCTCTTCCAGGTCACTGCCCATCTTGTCGACTTCAGCCAGCAGCGGTGCGATGTCCTCGCCACGGGCCTTGGCCTGACCGATGGATTTGGAGCGGGCATTGCGCTCGGCCTGCAGTTGCTCGGTACGGGTCTGTACCGACTTGCGCTGGCTTTCGAGGGCTTCGAAGCGCGCTACATCCAGTTGAAAACCGCGAGTGGCCAAGCGAGCGGCCACGTCTTCGAGCTGGCCACGGACGAGTTTGGAATCGAGCATGTAACTCTCTCAACGAATCTAAGAAGTCGACCCAGGGTCGGTTAACAATGTTGCGCAGTTTACGGGCTTAAAGCCATCAAGCCGAGCCTTAATTACGCGCCAGGCTCATGCCAAGCCAGGCTGCCAGCAGGCCGCCGATGACACTGCTCAGCAGATAGCCCAAGGCCATTCCCCAGCGCCCCTGCTCCAGCAAACGCAGCACCTCCAGACTGAAGCTGGAGAAGGTGGTGAGACCGCCCAGCACGCCGGTCAGAATACCGGTGCGTAGTGCCAGGGGCAGATCGGTGCGCGTCAGAAACCAGGTAGCCAGAAAACCGATGGCCAGACAGCCGATCAGGTTTACCGCCAGGGTCGCCAGATAGAAATGCCGAGGGGCCTGAGCGGTCACCCAGTAGGACACCAGAAAACGCAGGCATGAGCCCAACGCTCCTCCTGCCGCGACGGCCAGCACTACCTTGATCATGGGCGACGTTTCCTCGGGCTCTGCCGATCAAGTTCGGCCAGTCGTTGCAGTTTCTCGCGAATCTTCAGTTCCAGCCCGCGCGGCACAGGGTCGTAGTAGCGTTGCGGCTCAAGTTCTTCGGGGAAATAGTCTTCGCCTGCCGCGTAAGCCTCGGGCTCATCGTGGGCATAACGGTACTCATCACCGTAGCCGAGCTGCTTCATCAGCTTGGTCGGCGCATTGCGCAGGTGCAGCGGCACCTCCAGCGAACCGTACTCGGCTGCATCGCGCAGGGCGGCCTTGAAGCCCATGTACACCGCGTTGCTCTTCGGCGCGCAAGCCAGGTACACCACTGCCTGAGCGACCGCCAGCTCACCCTCCGGACTGCCCAGGCGCTCCTGCACATCCCAGGCATTCAGGCACAGCGTCAGCGCTCGCGGGTCGGCGTTGCCGATGTCCTCGCTGGCCATGCGCACCACACGCCGGGCCAGATACAGGGGGTCGCAGCCACCGTCGATCATGCGCGCGTACCAGTAGAGTGCGGCATCCGGATTGGAGCCACGCACCGACTTGTGCAGCGCGGAAATCTGGTCGTAGAAGGCCTCGCCGCCCTTGTCGAAACGCCGGCGGCTGTCGCCCAGCAGGGTGTGGAACTGCTCGGGGCCCATCTCGTCGCCGTCCGCGGCGAGGTCGGAGGCGGTCTCCGGCAGGGTGAGCAGGCGCCGGCCGTCACCGTCCGCAGCGGACAGAAGAATTTGGAAGCTTTCCTCTGGCAACTTGAGCCCGCGCTTACCCAGGCCCTTGTCCTCACCCAGGGCGCGCGCCACCAGCTTGCGCATGGCCGCTTCGTCCAGGCTTTTCAGTACATAGACCCGCGCTCTTGAGAGCAGCGCGTTGTTCAACTCGAACGAGGGATTTTCCGTGGTCGCGCCGATAAAGATCAGCGTGCCGTCTTCCACATAAGGCAGGAAGGCATCCTGCTGACTCTTGTTGAAGCGATGCACTTCGTCGACGAAGAGAATGGTGCGTCGGCCATACTGGGCCGCCTGCTGCTTGGCCACCTCAACCGACTGACGAATCTCCTTGACCCCTGAGAGCACAGCGGAAATGGTCTCGAAATGCGCATCGGAAACCTGGGCCAGCAGCTTGGCCAGAGTGGTCTTGCCGACCCCGGGCGGTCCCCAGAAGATCATCGAGTGCAGCGCGCCCTGCTCCAGCGCTTCGCGCAACGGCTTGCCCTGCCCCAGCACATGCTCCTGGCCGACGTACTCGTCCAGGCTGGTAGCGCGCAGGCGCGCGGCCAGGGGTTGAGCGACAGGCGTAGCGCGGAACAGATCCACCTCGGCCTCTTATTCCTGAATCACGTCGGCGCCTTCCGGCACCTGGAAGTCGAACAGGCCGGCATCCAGCTTCTCGTTCATCTTCACGCCGAGAAACAGGATGTTGGTGCGTTGGCCAATGCTGTCGATCAGCTGCATGTCGTTGATCACGCCCTTGCGGAACGACAGACGCAGGTTGTCGAACAGGCTGTCCTTGGCCTTGGGCTTGAGGATGAAGTCGACCACATCGCCGCCTTCCTTGTAGGTGATCTCGAAGTTCTCGCGGATCTTCGACACATCACCGGACAGCAGCAGTGCCGGAGTGTGGGTCAGGCGCTGGTCGAGCGCCTGGATGGTCACCTGCATCAGGTCAGGGTCATACAGCCAGACCTTCTGCCCGTTGGATACCAGCAGCTGCTCCTGCGGCGCATCGGTATGCCAGCGGAACAGGCCAGGGCGCTTGAGCGCCATCTGCCCGGAGGTTTCCTGCAGCTGGGTGCCGGAACCGTCCAGGGTCAGCTGGGAGAAGCGCCCGCTCAGGGTCTGAGCCTGGTCGAGCAGGCCAGTCAGGCGCTTGACCGCAGCTTCATCATCGGCATGGGCAAATACGGGGCTGCAGGCCAAAGCGGCCAGCAGCAGCATGCGGATCAGGCGCATGGAAATCCTCTTTCGTCAGTCTCGGGAAGGCCCTGGCGCTATGACCTCGCGCGAGCCATTGGTGTTCATTGGCGTGACCACGCCAGCCATTTCCATGGCTTCGATCATGCGCGCAGCGCGGTTGTAGCCGATCTTCAGCTTGCGCTGCACCGCAGAGATAGAGGCGCGGCGACTTTCCAGCACGAAGTTGACGGCCTCGTCGTACAACGGATCTTCCTCGCTGCCCTCACCGCCCTCGCCACTGCCGCCGCCTTCGAAGCCGCTGCCGGACTCTTCAACACCGGCGAGGATGTCTTCGATGTAGTCCGGCGCGCCACGTTGCTTCCAGGCCTCGACGACACGGTGCACCTCATCGTCGGAGACGAAGGCGCCATGCACGCGAATCGGCAGGCCGGTGCCGGGCGGCAGGTAGAGCATGTCGCCGTGGCCCAGCAGCTGCTCGGCGCCACCCTGATCGAGGATGGTGCGCGAGTCGATCTTGCTCGAAACCTGGAACGCCATGCGGGTCGGGATGTTGGCCTTGATCAGACCGGTGATCACGTCCACCGACGGGCGCTGGGTGGCGAGAATCAGGTGGATGCCTGCCGCACGCGCTTTCTGCGCGATACGGGCGATCAGCTCTTCGACCTTCTTGCCGACGATCATCATCATGTCGGCGAATTCGTCGACCACCACCACGATGGTTGGCAGGGTCTTCAGCAACGGCGCCTCGTCTTCCATCGACTGGCGCTTGTACAGCGGGTCGGACAGCGGCGTACCGGCTTCCTCGGCATCCTTCACCTTGCGGTTGAAGCCCGCCAGGTTGCGCACGCCCATGGCCGCCATCAGCTTGTAGCGGCGCTCCATCTCGGCCACCGACCAGCGCAGGGCGTTGGCGGCCTCCTTCATGTCGGTCACCACCGGGCACAGCAGATGCGGGATACCTTCGTAGATGGAGAGTTCGAGCATCTTCGGGTCGATCATGATCATCCGCGCGTCTTCCGGGCCGGATTTGAACAGGATCGACAGGATCATGGCATTGACCCCCACCGACTTACCGGAACCGGTGGTACCGGCCACCAGCAGGTGCGGCATCTTGGCCAGGTCGGTGATGATCGGCTTGCCGCCGATATCGTGGCCGAGGGCCAGGGTCACGGGAGACTTGGCGTCGTCGTATTCGTTGGACGACAGCACCTCGGAGAAGCGTACGATCTGCCGGTCTTCGTTGGGGATCTCGATACCGACCGTGGTCTTGCCAGGGATGACTTCAACCACCCGCACGCTGATCACCGCCAGCGAACGCGCCAGATCCTTGGCCAGGTTGGAAATACGGCTAACTTTGACGCCAACGCCCGGCTGAATTTCGAAGCGGGTAATCACTGGGCCCGGATGCACGGACTCGACCACCACCACTACGCCAAACTCCTTGAGTTTGATCTCTAGCAGACGCGACATTGCCTCCAGG
>JAYQUJ010000064.1:0-24808 GCA_038147895.1 Pseudomonas sp. | reverse complement strand
CCAGCTGCCAGCCCACCGCCGAATAAACGTTGTCGGCGATCTTGTAGACCTGCTGATTGAACAGTTTGGTATGCGCAGCCAGTTCGGCGTTGATCGACGGTTCGATGCGCTCGGCCGGCAACTCGGCCTGGGCGGTGAATGGTAGGGCGGCGGCCAGCAGCAGGCCGCTGAAGCGACTGATGGAAGACATGGCAGGACTCTTGTTCTTGGTGTGCTGGCAGGTTGGCAAAAGAGCCTTGATACTTCCAATGCATTTCAAATCAAAAGGCAATGCAGCCAGCGCATGAACGATCTTCGCCAACTCCGCCACTTCGTCGCCCTTGCCGAGCACGGCCATTTCGCCCGCGCCGCCGAGGCCGTGCACCTCAGCCAGCCGGCTTTGAGCCGCAGCATCCAGGCCCTGGAAAGCGGCCTGGGCTGTCAGTTGGTCGACCGCCATAGCCGCGGTATCAGCCTCACGGCCCACGGCCAGCTGGTGCTGGAGCACGCACGCCGCCTGTTGGCCGGCAGCCGTGCGCTGAGCAATGCAGTAAGCCAGCTGGGCAACCTGAGCAGCGGCGAGCTGTGTCTGGGTGCCGGGCCCTACCCAGCCGCGCGCCTGGTGCCGCAGGCGCTCGGTCGCTTCGCCGAGCGCTACCCGCAGGTGCGCGTGCAACTGTTGATCGAGAACTGGCAGCAGCTGCACCAGCGCCTGCTGAATGAAGAGATCGAACTGTTCGTCGCCGACATCCGCGAGCTCAGCGAAGACGCCCAGCTGCGCATCGAGCCGCTACGCAGTTTTCCCGGCGTGCTGTTCTGTCGCCCTGATCATCCCTTGCACCTGCTGCAGCGCAAGCTGCAGGTAAGCGACCTGCGCAGCTTCGGCCTGGCCGGCACACAACTGCCACAAGCGATCAGCCGCCACCTGGAGCACGTGGGTGGCGGCGACCTGCTGAGCATCCAGTGCGACAACTTCATGGTGCTCAAGGAGCTGGTGTCGAGCAGCGATGTGCTGAGCATGGCGCCCTGGGACGTGATCGCCCAGGACGTGCAGGCCGGGCGCCTGGCCCTGCTGCAGCTGTCCGAAGTGCCGGGCGTGGCCAGCTCGGCCTACGGCATCGTCAGCCGCGCCGGGCACAGCCTGTCGCCGGCAGCCGAGCAGTTGCAGCAGATCCTCCACCGCCAGGACGGTGACAGTCTGATACCCGAACTGGCCTCGGCTGCGATGCAGGACTGATCCGTAGGAGCGGTTGGGGCGCCACACGGAACGCTGTAGGAGGGGACTTGTCCGCGACAGGGGCGGCTCGGTGCCGAAAGCGGTCGCGGGCAAGCCCCCTCCTACAAGAGCGCGGCGAGCGAGGTTAGAGCTTATGCCGCGCCGCATACAGGCAGATCATCTCCATGGCTAGGGTCGCGCCGGCCAGGGCGGTGATCTCGGCGCTGTCGTAGGGCGGCGCCACTTCCACCACATCCATGCCGACCAGGTTGATGCCACGCAGGCCGCGGAGGATTTCCAGCGCTTGGTGGCTGGACAGCCCACCGCACACCGGCGTGCCGGTGCCAGGGGCGAAGGCCGGGTCGAGGCAGTCGATATCGAAGGTCAGGTACACCGGGTTGTCGCCGACGCGGGCGCGAATCAGCTCGGCGATCTGCTCTGGCGTGCTGCGGTTGACCTGCCGCGCATCCAGCACCTGAAAGCCCATCACGTCGTCGTTGGTGGTGCGCAACCCGACCTGCACCGAGCGCGCCGGGTCGACCAGCCCCTCCTTGGCCGCGTGGTAGAACATAGTGCCGTGGTCGATACGCGCACCCTCCTCGTCCGGCCAGGTGTCACTGTGGGCGTCGAAGTGGATCAGCGACAGCGGGCCATGCTTCTTCGCGTGGGCTTTGAGCAGCGGATAGCTGATGAAATGGTCACCACCCAGGGTGAGCATGGCGCAGCCAGCATCGAGAATCCTGTCGGCATGGGCCTCGATGGTCGCCGGGGTGTCCTGCGGCGTGCCGTGATCGAAGTAGCAGTCGCCGTAGTCGATACAGGCCAGCACATCGAAGGGATCGAACTCCCACGGATAGTGCCGGGCCCAGGCCGACTGAATCGAGGCGGCGCGAATGGCGCGCGGGCCGAAGCGACTGCCGGGGCGGTTGGTGGTGGCGGTGTCGAACGGCACGCCGCTGACCACCAGATCCACCCCGCGCAGATCGCGGGTGTAGCGGCGGCGCATAAAGCTGGTGATGCCGGCGTAGGTCGGCTCGGCAGCGGTGCCATACAGGCTGTCGCGGGTGATGGCCTGGTCGTTGTCGAAAGCTTGGTCCATGGTCGGCTACTCGGTTGGTAAAGGGCAGGTTGGTTTCGTAGGAGCGAGCTCTGCTCGCGAAGCACCCGGCGGGAGATTTAGCGAGCAGAGCTCGCTCCTACACAGTCGGAAGGCGTCAGTACTGGGTGCGGAAGGCAGTCCACAGGCGGGTACGCTGGCGCATGTCCTTGAGCGGCAGCTGCTGCTCGGCGAACAACTTGGCGCGCATGGCCTGCGGCGGGTAGATATCCGGGTCGCCGCTGACCGCCTCGTCGAGCAGTGGCGCGGCGGCCTGGTTGGCATTGGCGAAGTACAGGCTGTTGGTCAGCTCGGCGATCGACTCGGGCTTGAGCATGTAATCGATAAAGGCGCGTGCAGCCTCGGGGTGAGGTGCATCCACCGGTATGGCCATGGTGTCGAACCAGATCAGCGTGCCCTCGCGCGGGATGCGGTAGACCACCTCGAACGATTGTCCGGCCTCGGCAGCACGCGCTGCAGCCATGCCGACGTCACCGGTGTAGCTTAGCGCCAGGCAGATCTCGCCCTTGGCCAGATCGTCGATCTGCCGGCTCTGGCCGACATAACGCAGGTTCGGCTGCAGTTGCGCCAGCAGTGTCTGTACTTCGGCCAGGTCTGCCTTGGCCGTGCTATAGGGCGGCTTGCCCAGATAGTTGAGAGCAACGGCCATGACCTCCTGCGGCGAGTCGAGCACGGCGATGCCGCAGTCCTTGAGCTTGCCGGCGTACTCCGGCTTGAACAGCAGGTCGAGACTGTCCAGCGCCACGCCAGGCAGGCGCTTCTCTACAGCTTGCCGGTTGATACCCAGGCCCACGGTGCCCCAGGTGTAGGCCACCCCGTACTGGTTACCGGGGTCGATGCCGGCCAGCTTGGCCTGCAATTCCGGGTCGAGATTGCCGCTATTGGCCAGTTCCCCCACCGGCTGCAGGGCCTTGGCACTGATCGCCCGCGCCAGGCCGCTGGAGGCCGGGAACACCAGGTCGTAGCCGCTACCGCCGGTGAGCAACTTGCTCTCCAGCACCTCGGCGCTGTCGAAGGTGTCGTACTTGACCTGGATACCGGTCTCGCTCTGGAAGCGCTTGAGCGCCTCGACCGGCACATAGTCGGCCCAGTTGTAGAGGTTGAGGGTCTTCTCCTCCGCATGCAGCGGGAGGGTGAAGGCGAGTGCAAGCACACTGGCGGCAAGGCGCATGGAATTATCCTCGGCAGGTTCGGTTGGCCCCGCCTCTCTGCTGGAGGCTTTGGCGTGAAAGCATCCTGCGCCGGGCATTGCTTCGGATAAATACGAAGTGATCTACTCCAGCATCGACATCCATCAATGTTTGGTGCCGCCATGCTCAGCCAACTGCGCGACCTCGATCTACAGCTGCTGCGCCTGTTCGTCAGCGTGGTGGAGAACGGCGGTTTCAGCGCCGCCCAGGGCGAACTGGGCATCGGCCAGTCGACCATCAGTACGCAGATGGCCAAGCTGGAGACACGCCTGGGCTTTCGTCTGTGCGAGCGCGGCAAGGCCGGCTTTCGCCTGACGCCCAAGGGCGAGCAGGTACTCGCCGCCACGCGCAAGCTGTTCGGCGCCATCGAAACCTTCAAGGGCGAAGCCCAGGGCATGGCCGACAAGCTGCTCGGCGAGCTGCATATCGGCTTGTCCGAATCCCTGGCCGATGAGGTACTGCAACGCCTGGGCAACGCCATTGGACGCTTCCGCCAGCGTAATCAGAACGTACAGATCGAGCTGCTCAGCGCCATGCCCGGCGAGCTGGAACGCCGCCTGCTGCAGGGCCAGTTGCAACTGGCCATCGGCTATTTCTCCGGCAGCCAGACGGCACTGGATTATCACGCGCTGTTCATCGAGCAACAGCGTCTGTACTGCGGCCAGGGTCACCCGCTATTCGCCACGCAGCACAGCGACGCGAACGCTCTGGCGGACTGCGATGGCGTGCTGCACCCCTACCGCTTCATCGCCGCCGACGAGCCCTGGCAGGCTGGCACCAGCAGCGCACGCAGCGAACAGGTGGAAGGCAGCCTGGCCTTTATCCTCAGCGGCGCCCATGTCGGCTACCTGCCCGAACATATCGCCACGCCCTGGGTGCGCCGCGGCCAACTGCAGGCGCTGCATGCTGACACCCTGGGCTTTGCCGTCGAATTCCGCCTGGCACGCCACCGCGCCCGCCAGCCCAGCGAGGCGCAAACAGCTTTCGAGCAGGACCTGCTGGCAGCCTTCGCCAGCGCAGCCGATTAGCTAGCGGTACGCCACGCTCTGCCGCCGTCGCCGCGACCGCTGCAGACGCAGCTGGCAGGCCAGATGATCCAGAGCATCCAGGGTGTGCTGGATTTGCTGATGGCTCAGCGAGGAGCGCCGGCGGCCGACAGTCGGCTCTTCGGCTTCGAGCTGGTAACGCGGATCGAACATATCCATGGTGAATTCCTCAACGGTGATGGGCGGCAGGCGCCATTGGTTTCAGCAGTCGGGAAAGCAGAGGAGTTGTTCTTGTAAGGCTCAGCCTGCAGGGCGCAAATGACCGTTGTAGGACGCGCGGCCAGTGCAGCGAAACGACGAGCCAAACGGTAGACGCTAGGCGCGGTCTATAGTTTCCACTCGACTTTCCCGCCGCAAGGAGATCCCCATGAGCCATCCCCACAAGGTCGCCGTTCTGGTCGGCAGCCTGCGCAAGGCATCCATCAACCGCAAGCTGGCCATGGCCCTGGCCGAGTTGGCGCCGCCGTCGCTGCAACTGGAGATCGTCGAGATCGGCGATCTGCCGCTGTACAACGAGGACATCGACGTCGAGCCCTATCCCGAGGCTTACCAGCGCTTTCGCGAGCAACTGAAAGCCGCCGATGCGCTGCTGTTCGTCACCCCGGAATACAACCGCTCGATCCCGGCACCGATGAAGAACGCCATCGACGTCGGTTCACGCCCCTATGGCCAGAGTCATTTCGGCGGCAAGCCCGGTGCCGTGCTCAGTGCCTCGCCGGGCGCCATCGGCGGCTTCGGTGCCAACCACAGCCTGCGCCAGTGCATGGTCTTCCTCGATGTGTTCATGCTGCAGCAGCCGGAGTCCTACCTGGGTGGCGCCGGCAAATTCTTCGGTGAGGACGGCAAGCTGGATGATGGCGTCAAAGGCTTCCTGCAGAAGTTCATCGACGCCTATGCCGCCTGGGTGAACCGCCATGTGAAGGGCTGACGCCCGATGAGACACCGCCGATGAACGATGCCCAGCCCGACGACGCCTTCTGGCGCGATGCAACGCTCGACCGGCGCCTCGACGCGGGCCTTGCTGCAACCCTGCAGGCCCGCGCGCACAGCGATAGCCCCATGCAGGGTTTCCGCCTCAAGCACGCCAACTTGTCCGGCATCGACCTGGTGCACCATGGCAGTCGCGACGGCTACACGCTGCACGAGGCAGACCTGTACCGCGCCGACCTGCAGAACGCCCATCTGTTCGCTCTCGATCTGCGCGGCAGCTCGCTGATGAAGGCCGACCTGCGCGGCGCCAACCTGCACTGTGCCGACCTGCGCGACTGCAACCTGCTGGGCGTGCGCCTGGACGGTGCACGCCTGGACAATGTGATCTGGGATCGCCAACTGATTCAGGAGCGCAAGGCCCGACAGAAGCAGCGCGCAGGCGACTTCGCCAGCGCCCGCCAATACTACGCCGAGGCCGAGGAAACCTACCGCAACCTGCGCCTGCGCCTGGAAAAGGCCGGCCTGTTCGAACAGGCCGGGCAGTTCTTCCACCGTGAAATGGTCATGCGCCGCCTGCAGATGCCGCGCCTGTCCGGCCAGCGCCTGCTGTCCTGGCTGGTCGACCTGTTCAGCGGCTACGGCGAGAAGCCGCTCAACGTGGTGCTGTTCTCGCTCGGTCTGATCCTGCTGTGCAGCGTGCTGTTCTTCCTGGTCGGCGTGCGCCATGGCGACCTGCCGCTGGGCCTGGCCCTGGAGCGAGGCTGGGCCGCCAACCTGAGTGACCTGCTCGACTGCCTGTATTACAGCGTGGTGACCTTCACCACCCTGGGCTACGGCGACATCACCCCACACGGCTACGCCCGCCCGATCGCCGCCTTCGAGGCCTTCGCCGGCAGCTTCACCATGGCCCTGTTCGTGGTGGTGTTCGTGAAGAAGATGACGCGCTGAAACGAAAACGCCCCAGCAAGCCGGGGCGTTTCGTACTACTTGCTAGCGATCAGTGATCGACGGCAGCACCAGCACCACGCGGGATGCGGATGTCTTCGATCAGGTGCTGGATACGCTCGGGCGGCGAGGAGGTCAGCTTGGCCACGATGATGGCAGCGGCAAAGTTGAACAGCATGCCCAGGGTACCGATGCCTTCCGGCGAGATGCCGAACCACCAGTCAGCGGCGGTGGCGGTCGGGTTGATGAACTTGTAGTACACGATGTAGCTGAAGGTGAAGGCCAGGCCCACCACCATGCCGGCGATCGCGCCTTCCTTGTTCATCTTCTTGGAGAAGATGCCCATGACGATGGCCGGGAAGAACGAGGCCGCCGCCAGACCGAAGGCGAACGCCACCACCTGCGCCACGAAGGCTGGCGGATAGATGCCGAACAGGCCGGCGATCACCACCGCAACACCAGCAGCGATACGTGCGGCAAGCAGTTCGCCCTTCTCGCTGATGTCCTTCTTGATGTTGCTCTTGAGCAGATCATGGGAGATCGAGGTGGAGATCACCAGCAGCAGACCGGCAGCGGTGGACAGTGCAGCAGCCAGGCCACCGGCAGCGATCAGGGCAATTACCCAGCCCGGCAGGCCGGCGATTTCCGGGTTGGCCAGCACCATGATGTCGCGGTCCACATACAGCTCGGTGGCGGCATCGGTCGGTGCGTTGGTCAGCAGGCGCTCACCATTGGCGCCCTTCTCGGCAGAGAAGGTCGGTGCACCGGCGAACGGAGCGCCCGGGCCGTACTGGATGATGCCGTCGTTGTTCTTGTCCATCCAGGCGATCAGACCGGCGTTTTCCCAGGTCTTCAGCCAAGCCGGCGCTTCCTGGTAGGCCACGTTCGGCACCGAGGTCAGCAGGTTGGTGCGGGCGAAAGCCGCAACGGCCGGCGCGGTGGTGTAGAGGATGGCGATGAACAGCAGGGCATAACCGGCGGATTTACGCGCGTCCTTCACGGTCGGGGTGGTGAAGAAGCGCACGATCACGTGCGGCAGGCCGGCGGTACCGACCATCAGCGCCATGGTGATGAAGAACACGTCGAGGGTCGACTTGCTGCCATCGGTGTAGGCGGTGAAGCCCAGTTCGGCCCCCAGGCCGTTGAGGCGTTCGATCACGCTCTGGCCGGTGCCGGTCACTTCGCTGCCGAAGCCCAGCTGCGGGATCGGGTTGCCGGTGATCATCATGGAGATGTAAATCGCCGGCACCATGTAGGCGAAGATCATCACGCAGTACTGCGCCACCTGGGTGTAGGTGATGCCCTTCATGCCGCCGAGTACGGAGTAGAAGAACACGATGGCCATGCCGATCATCACGCCGGTGTTGATGTCCACTTCCAGGTAGCGGGAGAAGACGATACCGACGCCGCGCATCTGCCCGGCCACGTAGGTGAAGGAGATGAAGATCACGCAGATCACCGCCACCACACGCGCCGTTTGCGAGTAGTAACGCTCGCCGATGAACTCGGGCACGGTGAACTTGCCGAACTTGCGCAGGTAGGGTGCCAGGCACATGGCCAGAAGCACGTAGCCGCCGGTCCAGCCCATCAGGTAGACCGAACCGTCGTAGCCGGCGAAGGCGATGATGCCCGCCATGGAAATGAAGGACGCCGCCGACATCCAGTCGGCGCCGGTGGCCATGCCGTTGAGTACCGGGTGTACGCCCTTGCCGGCGACGTAGTACTCACCGGTGGAGCCGGCTCGGGTCCACAGGGCGATGCCGATGTACAGCGCGAAGGTCGCGCCGACAAATAGATAGATCAGGGTTTGGGTATCCATGCTCGGCGCCTCAGTCTTCGTGAACGTCGTACTTGCGGTCGAGCTGATTCATCTTCCACACGTAGAAGAAGATCATGACCACGAAGGTGTAGATGGAACCCTGTTGGGCAAACCAGAAGCCGAGCGGGAAACCGAAGAAGTTGATGGTATTGAGCTCGGCGACGAACAGCACGCCAGCGCCGAACGACACCGCGAACCAGATCACCAGCAAGGTCAGCATCAACCGCAGGTTTTCTTTCCAATAGGCGGCAGCCGCCTCTTGCTTGGACAAAGACATGGAACCTCCGAGTAATTGTTTTTGTAATTGGGGCTATCTGACCCTAGCAGTCCACTGTCCAGTCGCCACTGCAACTTTGGTCGAAGACGCCGTTGGCCCGAGGCCGACCGCTGCTGAATAGGCCCGCACTAGAGCCTTCGGCAGAAAAACTGCGGCAACCGGATAAGACCAAGGTCGAATGGGCTTAAATAGTCCCATCGCGTCGCTTGTGCGCCATCTTTCCGCCAAGGAGCTCCACCATGAGCAGCATGACCCTCTACCACTCGCCCTTCTCGCCCTTCGTACGCAAGATCCGCGTACTGCTACACGAGACCGGGCAGAGCGAACGCGTGGCCCTGCATGAGGTGCAGTTGACGCCAACCGCTCCGCACGCCGAGGTACTGGCCGGCAACCCCGCAGGCAAGATCCCCGCGCTGCGCCTGGCCGACGGCAACGTGCTGCACGACAGTCGGGTGATCTTCGATTACCTCGACCAGCAGCATGTCGGCGAGCCGCTGATCCCGGCCAGCGGCAGTGCTCGCTGGCGGCGCCTGACCCTGGCCTCGCTGGCCGACGCCATCCTCGACGCCGCCGTGCTGCTGCGTTACGAAACCTTCCTGCGCCCCGAAGACAAGCGCTGGGACGACTGGCAACAGGCCCAGCAGGACAAGATCGAGCGAGCCTTGAGCTACTTCGAGCGCGACTGCCTGGCCGAGCTGAGCAGCCACTTCGACGTCGCTGCCATCGGCCTGGCCTGCGCCCTCGGCTACCTCGACCTGCGCCAGCCGCAGCTGGGCTGGCGCGAGCGCTATGTGGGCCTGGCGGGGTGGTATGCAGACGTTAGCCAGCGGCCGTCGATGCAGGCCACTCAGCCGAAGTAGCCGTAGACGATCAGCCCCTCGCGCGGCAACAGCAGCAGGGCTCCTTCATCCTTCTCGCTGTAGTAGCCGCCCTCCTCCTGGCTGGCCCGGCCGATGCGCGAGGTCAGCTCGTCATCGGCATCGGCGCAATGCAACCCGAGCATGATGGGACTGCCGCTGTCTCCCGCCAGCGCCTCGATGGGCGTGGCCTGCCAGGGTTGGTAGCGGTAGTAGTGCCTGTCCGGGTAACCACGCGCCTGCCGCGCCTCCTGCAGCATCGCCAATCCTTCACGCCGCAGGCGCACCCGCATGTCTGACGACATGCGCAGCACCGCCACGCCACAGCCCTCGCGAAAACCGCTCTCGCCACCGACCAGCACCACGCCATCGACCTCCAGCTGCTCCGGTAACGCCGCGATGGCCTGGCTACGCTCGGCCAGCTTGTAACTCACATAGAGCAACAGCAGCAGCCACAGCCAGAGCATGAAAATGCGATACAGCAGCCTACCGATTGCCCACAGCACCGTCGCTGCCTGGCTCATAGTGGCCACCCACGAACGTAGAACAGCCAGACCAAAGCCAGCACGGCAGCCCCCAGTACAGCCCCCATACGCCAGCGCTGTCCTGACGACTCAAGCGGACGCCACGCATAGGGCAACTGCAGTAACAGCGCCAAGACCGCCAAGGGCGTGAAGAAAGCATTGAACGGCCAGCTCGGCAGCAGCAAACCCAGCAACACGGCGAGCAGATAGACCAACGTGCTGCCGGCCATCAGCCCGGCGGTGAAATACCAGGCGTCCTGCAGCTTCAGCGACATGCTGGCGTCTCCCGGCGTGCCTGCTGAACAGGCAAGCCACCCGGCACAAACAAGCGGGCAATACGTCGCGCCAGCAAATGCCCCAGCCGTGCTTCCTCGCGCAAACCGATATGCCCGCTCATCGCCAGTACCACAGTCGGTAAAAGCCGACAGCCAGCACCAGACCAACCTGTCCCAGCGCAGCACACAACTGCAGGAAGGACTGCACATCGGGGTTGCTCGCCGCACCTGCCAGTCCCGTCAGAGCATCCCAGACCGCGCCAGGCACCCATTCGAGCGCCAGCCAGGCCAACGGCCTGCCGGTGAAGTTCAGACCGTGGATCAGGTCGAACTGATCGAAGAACATCAGCCCGATCAGGATCAGCCCGGACACCACCAGCCCCAGGGCGAAACAGGCAGAAAACTGCATGAAAAAGCGCAACATGACGATCTCCTCGCTGGGCGCGGCAACGCCGCGCCCGTATTGGGTCAGACGGCGGCCGGCTTGCTCAGGCCGTACCAGTCGAGCTTGCGGGTCAGCACCATCACCACGCTGAGCAGGCCGAACACCAGCAACGAGCCCATCAGCAAGGCGTAGTCCTCGGCACTGAGCAGGGCGTAGAGCATCCCGTACAGCGCGGCCAGAGTCAGGGTGAAACCGGCGCCGCGCAGCCAACTGTGCAGTACATGGCTGACGTAGAAGCCGATCAGCAGCACGCAGGCGGATGCCGCCAGCAGATAGGCCTGGGCAAAGGCCATGTGCTCGGCCAGCGACAGCAAAAGCAGGTAGAACATCGCCAGCGACAGACCGACCAGACCGTACTGCACCGGGTGCACGGCCAGGCGCTTGAGCACCTCGAACAGGAAGAAGCCGGCGAAGGTGAGCAGAATGAACAGCAGCGCGTACTTCAGCGCCCGATCACTCTTCAGGTACTGGTCCACCGGATCGACGAAGCTGACGCCGAAGTAGCGGCTGTGCAGGTCGCGGCACTGCTCGCCAGCGCTGCAGGCATTGAGCACCTCCTCCAGGTTGGTGGCGAAGAAGCTGGTCTGCCAGCGCGCCGTGAAGCCCTTGCCGGTGATCTCGCGCTCGCTGGGCAGGTAGGCACCGATAAAACTCGGGTGCGGCCAGTCGGCACTCAGGTCGACCAGGGTTTCGCGCCCCACCGGCACGATGTTCAGCTCGCCGGTACCCTGCAGCATCAGGTCGAAGGCGAAGTCCAGACGCTGGCCCTGATGGATATCGGCCACTGCCAGCGGCAACGGCGCATGTACACCGGCACCGAGAATGCTGGTGGCGCTGCCCGGCTGGAACACCAGCTTGCGCCCACCCTGCTCCAGCACCAGGTTGTTCTTGATGCCGCGGATATCGCTGATACCCACGCTGACGAAAGGCTCGCCGAAACGGTAGTCACCGACATCCTCGCGGATGCCGAAGTTGGCCGGCACCTCGAAGTGCCCGGCCAGACGGCTGTTGCTGTGGAACAGCCGAGCCTGATAGATGCCGCGCGAACGTAGCTCGGTGGTCACCGTGCCGCCCAGGGTGAAGCGTTCTGGCAGAAAGTAGAGGCGGCCGGAACGCTCGCTTTCCTCCAGGTAGCGTTCACCGCTCTGGGCATGGGTTTTCCATTCGCGCAGGGTCTTGCGATAAGGCACTACCAGCAGCGGGCCGGTGACGGTCTGGCTGTGGCTGGAACTGCGGGCGATATCGCGCAGCACCTCGTCACGCAGGGACTGACGCTCCTCGACCATGCCGTCGATCATGAGTATGGGGATCATCAACAGAATGATCAGCAGGCCTATGGCGCCAAGCTTGATCAGCAGATTGCGGTTCATCGGGACTCTCCTTGGGTTGCTCCGTAGGGAGAGTCTCGACGGCGCCAGTGGGGGCGCCGTGGGGGGAATGTGGAGAGTCTGTGGAGATTGTTGGAAGCGGGTAGGCTGGGTAGAGCGGAAAGAAACCCGGCAGCGAGTCAGGCCGGGGTTCGGCACGTAGCGCCTCTACGCCAGCCTACGAGCGCTCGGCAACTAACCCACTTCGCCGCGGATGTACTGCTCCAGTTGCTGGATCAGGCTGGCCTGGTCGTCGATGGTCTGCTTGACCAGGTCACCGATCGACAGCAGGCCGATCAGCTCGCCCTCGGCCAGCACCGGCAGGTGGCGCAGGCGGCGATCGGTCATCAGTTGCAGGCAGTGTTGCACGCTGTCACGCGGGCCGACGGTGATCACCTCGGCGGTCATGATGTCACTGACCTTGGCATCGAAGGCGGCGCTCTCCATTTCGGCCAGCTTGCGCACATAGTCTCGCTCGCTGACGATGCCCACCATCCGCCCGCCGGCCATGACCACCAACGCACCGATGCGTTTCTCCGCCAGCTGCTTGACCACTTCGAGCACCGAGGCATCCGGTGCCACGCTGTGGATGTAGGCGTTGTTCTTGTTGCGCAGCAGTTCGGCGACCGTCTTCATTGTTGTTCTGTCTCCCGGGTTGGATATCCCTCAGTTTTAGCAGAGTGTGCCGCCCTACGGACGACACGAAACAAGCTGTAGCAACCTGCGCGCCAGAAAGCTCAGACGCGCGGCAGACTCAGGCTTACCTCGACACCGCCATCCACATTGCCAACGCGCAGCTCACCACCGTGCAGGCTGGCCACCTCCTGCACGAAATTGAGGCCCAGCCCGGTGCTCTTGCGACCGCTGCCTGGGCGCGGCAGCGAGTAGAAGCGCTCGGTCAGACGCGACAGGGCATAGTCGGGGATAGCCGGCCCCTGATTGAACAGGCATAGCACCAGCAGCTCACCCTCCGGCTCGGTGGAGAAGCGCAGCACACCGCCAGACGGCGTGAAGTCCAAGGCATTGTCCAGCAGGTTGGCCAGTGCCTGGCGTAGCAGAAAGCGCTCCCCCAGCACCCGCACGCTGGCGTCCAGAGCAACCTCGACCCGCAGCCCTGCGGCCTGAATACGCGCCGCCTGGCCTTGCAGCAGCCCTTCGAGCAGATCGCGCAGATTCACCACCACGCGCTCTTCCAGGCCCTGACGCTGTTCGACCTGGGCCAGGTTCAGCAGGCGTTCGATCAACTGCTGCAGGCGCTCGCCCTCGCCGGCGATATTGGCCACGAAGCGCCGCCGCTGTTCGGCCGGCATCTCTTCTTCGAGCAGCTCGGCGGCGCCGCGGATGGCCGCCAGCGGGCTCTTCAATTCGTGGGTCAGGGTATGAACGTACTGTTCGACATAGGCCTTGCCCTCCAGCTCGGTGCGCATCTTCTGCACCGCCTCGGCCAACTGTTTCAACTCGCCGCCGCGCAGCTCCGGCAGCTCGGCGCGCTCGCCACGGCTGACCGCGCCGGCATAGCGGGTGAGCTTGCGCAGCGAGCCGCTGAGCCACCAGGACAGTAGCCCGCCGATAAGCAGGCCGAGGGCAATCAGCCCGGTGCCGAGCCAGGCCAGGCGTCTTTGCGAGCGCTCGATATAGGGCTGCAGCGACTGGTTCGGCTTGGCCACCGAGACCACCCCGATGATCTGCTCGCCATCCTTGATCGGCGCCGCCACGTACATCACAGAGCTGTCCTCGTCGGCCGGGTCTTCGCGGGTCGAGCGCGCGCCGTATTCACCGCGCAGGGTCAGATACACATCGTTCCAGCGCGAATAGTCCTGGCCTACCGCTACGCCGCTGGAGTCGAGCAGAACGATGCCGCGGGCATCGGTGACATAGATGCGGTGATTCACCGCCTGCTTCTGCACCCCCCAGATCTGCGCCTGCGGCTGACGCCGACCGTAGGACTCCAGCAGCTCGGGCAGACGGCCCTGGGCCAGGCTGCCGCTCTTCACCTCGTCACGCAGGATCTCGGCCAGCAGGTTGGCGGTGTCGACCAGGGTTTCCTCGGTGCTCTGCCGCACGCCGGGGCGGATCTCGTCCATCACCGTGCTCAACACGAACCAGCCGGCCAGGCCGACGAACAGGAAGTAGACCAGGAAGATGCGAATTCCCAGCGGCATCACACCAGCCTCAGGCTGTAGCCCAACCCACGGTGGGTCTGGATCGCCTCGGCGTCCGCCGCCACCTGGCGCAGCTTGGCGCGCAGGCTCTTGATGTGGCTGTCGATATTGCGCTCGTAACCCGCTTCGGCCGGCACGCCCAGGGCGTCGAGCAGCTGCTCGCGGGAGAACACCCGCTCGGGCTGGCCGAGCAGGGTCTGCAGCAGGCGGAATTCGTGGCGAGTCAGCGCCAGCGGCTGGCCGTGGTAGTCGATGCGTACCCGCTCGGCGTCCAGCTGAAATGGCCCACTCGGGCTAGCCGGCGGCACCGCTGCCTCGCCACGGGGCAACAGGCGCTTGAGAATGGCGCGCACCCGTGCGGCCACTTCACGCGGGCTGAACGGCTTGACCACGTAATCATCGGCGCCGATCTCCAGGCCCACCACCCGGTCGATCTCGGCATCGCGGGCGGTGAGGAAGATCACCGGCACCTCGGAGAACCGCCGCAGGCGCTTGCAGGCTTCGAAGCCGCTGATATCCGGCAGGCCGACATCGAGAATCAACAGGTCGGCCGGGCTGCGCTGCTGCAGCTCCAGCGCCGCTTCGGCCAGTTGCAGCCAGGTGGTGGTGAAACCCTCGGCCTGCAGGGCGTAGACCAGGGTATCGGCGATGGCGGCTTCGTCTTCGACTATGAGGATATGCGGCATGGCGTCCTTGCTGGCATGGGGCGGTGCCGGCACGGTGCCGCAGGGGCGCCAACGCCGTCAACCGCCTCAGTCGAAGCGTGAGCCCTGGGCACTGGGCAAGCCGGACCAGAGCTCGTCGATGTTCTTGAACCCCCAGTCCTCGGCGGACTCGCGGCCGACAATCTTGTCGCGCCCGACCTGCTTGGCCAGGTCGATCACCTCCTGGGTAATCGGCAGCTTCGAGCGCGCCGAGAAGAACACCTTGACCTTGGGCGTAAGCAGCGACTTCTCATGCTGCTCGATCACCACGCCCAGACGCCCGCTTTCCAGGCGCACCAGAGCGCCCACCGGGTAGATGCCCACCGACTTGACGAAGGCCTGGAAGATCGCCGGGTCGAAATGCCCTTTCCACTCGGCCATCTTGCGGATGGACTCGGCCGGGTCCCAGCCCTTCTTGTAAGGCCGGTCGGAGGTGATGGCGTCGTATACGTCGCACACGGCGCCCATCCGTGCGAACAGGCTGATCTGTTCGCCAGCCAGACGGTGCGGGTAGCCACTGCCGTCGAACTTCTCGTGGTGATGCAGGCACACATCAATCACCAGGGCGCTGACCTGACGGCAGTCCAGCAGCATGCGCGTGCCGGCCTCGGGGTGGCTGCGCATGGTGCCGAACTCGGCATCGGTGAGTTTGCCCGGCTTGTTGAGGATGCTGTCAGGCACGGCTATCTTGCCGATGTCATGCAGCAAGCCGGCGACCCCGGCTTCGCGCACCTGCTCCTCGCCCAGGCCGAGCTGGCGGGCCAGGGCGATCATCAGGGCGCAAACCGCCACCGAGTGCATATAGGTGTATTCGTCGCTGGTCTTCAGCCGCGCAAGGCTGATCAGCGCGTTGGGGTGGCGCATGACCGAATCGGAAATGGCTTCGACCAGTTCGCGCGCATGCTCCAGCTCCACCGCCTGGCCCATGCGCGCATCGCTGAACATGGCGACCACCGCTTCCTTGGAGCGGGCACACAGGCGCACCGCGCGCTGCACCTCATCCTCCATGCTGGAGCGTGCCGGCAAGGGCGCCGACGTGGCCACCTCCAGCAGGCGTGCCTCGGCCTCGGCCTCGACCTCCTCGACCGTCTGACTGTCTTGGCCTGGGGCTACATCCAGGCCCTTGCTGACATCGATCCAGACTTCGCTGACATCGCTATCGCGAATGCGCCGCAGATCCTGCTCGGTCTTGAGCAGAAAGCGACCCTTCCAGAACGGATGGTCCATCCATGAACCGCAGAATTCGTGGATATACATGCCGAGGCACAGCTCGGCTACAGCAATGCGTTTGAGCACAGTGGACGGCCAATCGATATGGGCACCTGCCTGGCGAAGACCCCCTGCGCCAGCCAAAGGCATAGTGCCATCAACTGCAGTCTAGGCCAGCGCCGCCATTCGCGACAAACCTCGCGATGGGTATCATGGCCGCAGCCTGAACAAATGGAACCTGTCATGCGTCGACTGCTCACCGCCCTCTGCGTCCTGCTTTTGCTCCTGCTCAACACCCTGCTGCTGATCGGCCCGTTGCTGCTGATCGCGCTGCTCAAGCTGGCCGCACCCGACCGACGGTTGCGTGCCCTGTTCTCCCGGGGGGTGATGTGGGTGGCGGAAACCTGGGCTGAGATCGACAAGCTGATCTTTGCCACCTTCACCCCCACCCTCTGGGACATTCGCGGCGGCGAGGGCCTGCGCGCAGATCGCTCCTACCTGGTGGTGAGCAACCATCAGTCCTGGGTCGATATTCCCGCGCTGGTGCAGGCGTTCAACCGCAAGACGCCCTATTTCAAGTTCTTCCTCAAGCAGGAATTGATCTGGGTGCCGTTCCTCGGCCTGGCCTTCTGGGCGCTCGACTACCCCTTCATGAAGCGCTACTCCAAGGCCTACCTGGCGAAGAACCCGCAGATGGCCGGCAAGGACCTGGAAATCACCAAGCGCGCCTGCGAGCGCTTCAAAGACCTCAACGTCACCGTGGTCAACTACCTGGAGGGCACCCGTTGCACCCCGGAAAAGCAGGCTCAGCAAGGTTCGCCCTACCAGCATCTGCTCAAGCCCAAGGCCGGCGGCGTGGCCTTCACCCTGGCTGCACTGGGACCGCAACTGGACGCCTTGCTGGACGTGACCCTGGTCTACCCCGGTGATCGCCCGCCGGGCTTCTGGGCGCTGATCAGCGGCCAGGTCCCGCGCGTGATCATGGATATCCGCAGCCGCGAGCTGGACCCAGCCCTGTGGGCCGGCGACTACGAGAACGACGCCGAATTCCGCCAGTACGTACAGGCCTGGGTGACCCAGCTCTGGCAGGACAAGGATCGCCTGATCGGCGATCTGAAGCAGCAGCTGTAAGCCAGCGGCGGGCACACTCCAGCCTGTTACAATGCCCGCCCATTTCGCCCAGGTGCGCCCCGTGACCAGCTCCTTCGCCACCCTGCCGCTGTCCGCCGCCATGCGCGACAACCTCGCCGCTCTCGGTTATGCCGAGATGACGCCGATCCAGGCCGCCAGTCTGCCGCTGATCCTCAAGGGCCGCGACCTGATCGCCCAGGCCAAGACCGGCAGCGGCAAGACCGCCGCTTTCGGCATCGGCCTGCTGCACCCACTCAATCCACGCTTCTTCGGCTGCCAGGCGCTGGTGCTGTGCCCGACCCGCGAGCTGGCCGACCAGGTAGCCAAGGAACTACGCCGCCTGGCCCGCGCCGCCGACAACATCAAGATCCTCACGCTGTGCGGTGGCGTGCCGCTGGGCCCGCAGATCGGTTCGCTGGAGCATGGCGCACACATCATCGTCGGCACCCCGGGGCGCATCCAGGAACACCTGCGCAAGGGCACCCTCAAGCTCGACGGTCTCAACACCCTGGTGCTGGACGAAGCCGACCGCATGCTCGACATGGGTTTCTTCGACAGCATCGCCGAAGTCATCGAGCAGACCCCGGCGCGGCGCCAGACCCTGCTGTTCTCCGCCACCTATCCGGATGGCATCGGCCAGCTGGCGGCGCGCTTTCTGCGCGAGCCTGAGCGGGTGCAGGTGGATGCCGTGCATGACGACGAGCAGATCGAGCAGCGCTTCTACGAAATCGAGCCCAAGCAGCGCGAAGAAGCGGTGATACGCCTGCTGCGGCACTTCCGCAAGCAGCCGGTGGTCGCGTTCTGTGCCACCCGCCAGCAGTGCGACGAGCTGGCCGCACGCCTGGAGTCCGAGAAAATTTCCGCCGCGGCCCTGCACGGCGACCTGGAACAGCGCGACCGCGACCAGGTGCTGACCCTGTTCGCCAACCGCAGCCTCAGCGTGCTGGTGGCCACCGACGTGGCCGCACGCGGCCTGGACATCGCCGGCCTGGAGCTGGTGATCAACGTCGAACTGGCCCGCGACCCGCAGGTGCACATCCACCGTATCGGCCGCAGCGGCCGTGCCGGCGAAAAAGGCCTGGCCCTGAGCCTGGTCACGCCGAGCGAAGCCCACCGCGCCCAGGCCATCGAGACCGAACAGGGCAGCCCGCTGACCTGGCAGCTGCTTGGCGAGCTGAAGGACAAGGGTGAGGCGCTGCTGCCACCGATGCACAGCCTGTGTCTGTCCGCCGGGCGCAAGGACAAGCTGCGCCCTGGCGACATCCTCGGCGCACTGACCGGCGACGCCGGCATCCCCGGCGACAAGGTCGGCAAGATCGCCATCTTCGACTTCCAGGCCTACGTGGCCGTTGAACGCACTGTCGCGAAACAGGCCCTGCAACGCCTGGCCAGTGGCAAGATCAAGGGACGAGCAGTCAAGGTACGGATGATCTGAGCATGCGCAATATTCTGGTGGTGGAAGACAGCCCGCTGGTGCTGAAGATCCTGGAGCACCTGTTCCGTCAGGAGCCGGACCTGCAGCCGCTGTTCTGCGCCAGCCTGGGCGAGGCCCAGGTACTGCTGGAAACCTCCTCGGCGCTGTTCTTCGCCGCCATCGTCGACCTCAACCTGCCCGATGCACCGCGCGGCGAGATCGTCGACCTGGTCATGCAGCACAGCCTGCCGTGCATCGTGCTCAGCGGCTCCTACGACGAGCACCGCCGTGACGAGCTGCTGCTCAAGGGCGTGGTCGACTATGTGCTCAAGGAGAGCCAGCACTCCTACGAGTACGCCTTCCGCCTGCTGCACCGGCTGGAGAGCAACAGCCACGTGAAGATCCTGGTGGCCGAGGACTCCGACGCCACCCGCCACTTCATACGCCGCGTGCTGACCCCGCACCTGTACCAGATCATCGACGCCAGCGACGGTGACGAAGCGCTGCGCATCCTCCGTGAACAGCCGGACATCGACCTGTTCCTGGTCGACCACAGCATGCCCGGCATCAGCGGCTTCGAGCTGGTCAAGCTGCTGCGACAGAAGATGAAGCGCAACGAGCTGATCATTCTCGGCCTGTCCGCCGACGCCAAGGGCTCGCTCAGCGCCATGTTCATCAAGCATGGCGCCGACGACTTCCTGCGCAAGCCGTTCTGCTCCGAGGAGCTCAACTGCCGGGTGATGTCCAGCCTGGAGCGCCGCGACATGCTGCGTGCGCTGAAACAGGCCGCACTGTTCGACTCGCTGACCGGCCTCAACAATCGCCGCGCCTTCTACGAGCAGGGCCTGGAGCTGCTGCGCCAGACCAAGAAAGCCGGCCACGATATCAGCGTGGCGATGATCGACCTCGACCACTTCAAGCGCATCAACGACGAGCACGGTCATGCAAGCGGCGACGCAGCGCTTGTGCACTTCGCTCGTGCAATGCGTCAGCTTCTGCCCAAAACCCTGCTGGGTCGCCTAGGCGGTGAAGAGTTCGCCCTGATCAGCGACCTCGATGGAGCAGCCCTGGCGGGCGAACTGGAAAAGCTGAGGCAGCATTGCGCTGCCCTCAAATATGCCAACGGCGCACCACCGCTCAACTTCAGCGCCGGCATCTATCATGGTGCGGCGAATGATCTAGAAGATATGCTGCACCAAGCAGACACACGCCTTTACCTGGCCAAACGCAGTGGGCGCGGACGCACCGTAGACACCACTACAGACCATGTCGGCTGAAGATGTGCTGATAGCTGCCATCGACCTTCATAGCGGCCATCTCACGGTTGAAGTCAGCAACGATCTGTTGATGTAACGGGTGGCTGCGGCGCATCAGGATATGCAGACCGTTCTCGCTCAACGGCGCGCCAAAGAACTCAATCGAACCACGGATGTTCTGCAGGTCGTGATTCAGGAAATACTGGCCGACCAACTCGTCCTCCAAGGTCAGTTGCACCCGCCCAGCCGCCAACATGCGCGCCGCCATGGTGAACTCCAACACCGGAACCTTGCTCAGGCGCACGTCGGCGTCGAATTCGGCGGCATAGCTGTAACCACGAACCACTGCGATGCTGTAGGGCTTCAGGCTAGCCAGGCCGCGAAAATCGATCGCCGCACCGCGCCGGCGCAGAAAACGCACACGGTTCCCCAGATAAGGTTCCGAGTAAAAACCATAGCGGCTGCGTTCGGTGCTATACCAGGCCGCCACAATGATGTCGTAGTCCCCCTGCTGCAACCCAAGCAGCACCCTCGCCCAAGGCACCTGAACATACTCCGTGGTATGCCCGGCACGCTGCAAAGCCGTGCTCACCAAGTCCACCGCCAGCCCCGAGTGACTCAGACCCTTGTCTGTGAACGGTGGCCAGGTGTCGCCGACCAGACGTAAGTGCTCGGCAAACGCGGCCTGGCAGACCAAGGCAAGGCACATCAGAACGGTACGCAACCCAATCACTCCCGGCTTCCTGAGATGTGAACAGGTACAGTTTAGACAGCCAGTAGCACCGATGCGCAGTTCGATCCCCTAGGGCGCGCGACAGAAAAACGCCCTCATCGCCCTCCCGTAATAAAACTGGCACACCTCCTGCTTAGTATCAGGTAACTCCAGTTTTGGGGACCTTGGTACAGGCAGGCCGGGGAATCCCCTCTTTTACACCCAGACGAAAAGGCCACCTCCAGCAGGTGGCCTTTTTGCGTTCTAGCGGTACAGCTCGCGGCGGAAGATCAGCGGCGCGGCGCCCTTGTAGATGCCGAAGCTGGCCAAACCCCGCGCCAGGCCACGGTTGGCGCCATCCCAAGGGTACTGCAGCCAGGCCGGAGCGCTGGGAAAACTGACCTGTACCGAACCATCGTTGCCGGCCCCCGGGGCACTCAGGGTCAGGGTGCCAACTCCTGCCGTCGGGCCACTCAGGCTCGGGCTGGTCTCGCCTGCGGACAGGTTTGCGGTGTACGCATCCAGTGCAGGCATCCCCAAGTTGGTGCAGGTATCCAGCCCCTCGGTCTGGAAGCTGCCTCCAGCAATGTTCTGCCAGCTTTCCAGGACCAACGGCAAGCTCAGGCTCTGCAGCTCGGAGCCATGCGCATTGCCGATACGCAGGCGGCCAAGGCGGACCTCGCTTCCCGGGTCATTGCCGAAATCGTAGCTGTAAGCCTGACAACCACTACCACTGCCGTAGCAGGCACCATCCGTATCGGTCAGAGCGGCGGCCGTGAAGCTCTGGCGAACCTTGGCGGTGAAGGGGAAGTCATCGCTGGAAGGCCGATTGCCAGGCTGGTAGAGCAGTTGTTCGCCCAGCCAGCTGTAGGTCCGCGCACCATCGCCATTGCCCGCACCGTTCACACTCAACGTGGCCGTGCCCTGACTGGCCAGACGCGCATCCAGCGCGCTGAGCCCGGTCACCGAGCTGTAGCTACCGACACCTGGCGCATTCAGCTTCCAGAAGTCGCCCTGACTGGCCACGCTGCGATCATAGTTGGTGGTCACCGCACCAGCACGGTTGTAGCCGGTAATGGTCAGGCTCGGCTGACGGTTGCTGGCAAAGCCCATGGGCTGACCCTGGTAGCTGAAGGCGCTGCCACAGCTGGGGGTGAGGCTGGCGCTGCCGACAGCACCGAGGTAGGCCGGGATGAAGCGCCCAACCAGGGCACTGGTGCCGCCGCTGACCGTTTCACCATCCAGATAGCTACCAGCCGGAGGCGTGGCACTGACGGTGAACACGCCAACCTCAGATATCGAGCTGCTGGTGGTCGTCTGGCTGCCCAGCACATGGCTGTAGCTGGATGGCGACATCGAGCCATTGGCGCCCCCCGTCGGCGCCTGCAGCGCACTGCCCAGGGTTATGCCGGACAGCTGAAAGTTCGGTGTGCTGAGGTTGCCGCTGCACAGCTGCGCGGCTGTCAGCGCTTCGTTGTCCGCCTCCCAGGCCACGGCGCGAATGGTCAGCGGGAAGCTGTCGCCGGCTCGCACACCACCGGGGAACACGGCGCAGCTGGCGCTCGCAGCGCTGCAGGTGCTGGCGGTCTGCAGGCACAGGCCATAGGGCTTGCTGACGAACAGGTCGCTGCCGCTCAGCACCAGCCCCACATCGTTGCCGGCCGTACTGCCGGTGTAGGTCGCCGCCAGGCTCATCTGTCCGGCATCGTCATAGCGCACAGCCAATGGGGCCGTACCCGTACCGTCAAATGCCAGCGCCAGACTGACCGCCGTACTGCCCACAGAGGTACCGTTGACCACCACCGGCTGCGTACCGGCCACAGGGTTTACATAGGCCGAGGTGAAGCTGACATTGCGGGTGACATTGGCGAAGGCCGGCACACATTGTAGGGCGTTGTCCGACTTACGCACCGCGCTGAGCGTGGCCGCAGTCGTCTTGGCCGCCAGCATGTTCGGCACCTGCAGCAGCAACCCGCTGTCGGCATAACTGATCTGGCAACCGCTGGTGGAGCAGACCGTGGTGCTGAGGGGCTTGGTTGCCGGCGTCGAGGACTGCACGCCAAGGCTGACCGTACTAGCAGTGGGTATACGCAGTTGCGCCTGGGCGGTGCCCCCACTGAACGTCACGGTGTTGCCGCTGACAGTGGCCGGCGAAGTGGCCGTCCAGTAGTTGGCCGGGCTCAGCGTAACGCTTACCGGGTCTGTATACAGGCTGCTGCAAATGCTGTTCAGGCAGGCACGAATGGTCACCGGCTGTGGATTGCAGGTCAGCGCCGTAGCCGAATAGACGAACTCGAAGTGATCGATCTGCTGGGCAACCGGGCTTATGGTCCTCGCGCAGACCTGCAGGTCGTCCAGTTCATGCACATTGTTGGAGCCCCCGGTCGAGCCGGTCAGCGACAGGTAGAAATCGCCGGGCAGTGCCGCCTGACTGTTACCCGAAGCCAGCACATTGACTGCGCTGAGGTTGGGCAGCACGACAAAACCGCTACCGCTATCGCGCTCCACGGTGACCAGCGCCTGGCTGCTGAAACGCGCATCCAGGGTAATCCGATAGGTATGCCCGGGCCCGGGCGTGGCGCCCGAGACATCGACACCGGGATTCAAGTTGGCCGGCGTACCGGCAATGTAGCGGTAACCGTTGACCCAGCCGGCATCCCCCGAACCCCGAACGGCAACCGAGTCCGGCCGCTGGCCTGGCCCGTTTGGACCACCCTCGGTGGAGAAGTTGCCGTACTCATCGATGCCCACACCCAGCCACCCGCCGGAGAACCCGGGATTGGCAGCATTGCCGCGGGAGCCGTAGCCCAATGGCCCACCAAAGGCGCCGGGTTGTGGCGTCACCGTGGCATCGGACAGCACCACGGCCACACCATCGGCACCGTTGCCGTTATAGGCGTAGTACTTGAACTGTACCTGGACGTAGTTACCGCTGGCCGGAAACAGGCGCTGCAAGGTCGCCGCCGTGGCGACATTGCCCTGGTTACTGGTCAGGCGCATACGCTGAGCCGTCACGTTCGGGGTAAACGCCGTCGAACCACGACTGGTCACCGCCCAGTCGTTGCTCAGGCTGCCGCTGTTGAAGTCATCACTGAAGCACTGCAAACGCAATTGGCACTGGTGGCGTTCGTTGTACAGCGCGGTGATCTGTGCCGGTGTCAGCGCTGTGCCATAGATGCGCAGCTCATCCAGATCGCCATTGAAATAGCGCCCGGCGAAGTTCTGGTCCGCGCCCAACTGCAGGGGATCGTTGTTGAGCACCGGCGTACCACTGAAGCTGGCCTGCCCGGCCAGGCTGCCGTTGATATAGATGCGCTGATCGCCAGGCGCATAGCGAATCAGCACATGGCTCCACTGGCCCACGGTCAGCGCCGTGGTGCTGTCGAACTCGCGGGTAGCGTTGGGGCCGGTGGTTTGCCACCACCAGTTGACGGTGCCATTGGGGTTGAGGTGGAACTCGTAGTTCTCGTCCTTGGACAGGATGCTCATCAGCCCCGAAGCCGGCAACGAACGCGGCTTGACCCATACACCGATGGTGAAGCTGCCGCTCAGATCGAGCAGATTATTGTCGGCCCGCTGTACGTACTGGCTGGAACCGGTACTGAACGCGCCATAGCCGCAGGTGCCCTGGGAATTCACTTCAGGCAGCGCCGGTGACGTGCTGGCGGTTGTCGCGCCATTGAGCACGGTGCCATGCAGGCCGTTGGGGGTGGCGTCCGTCACCTCACCGGAGGCACCGGTCCAGCTGGCCTCGTCCAGCGACCAGCTGAGGACAGGGCCCGGCGAACAGGCATTGGCTGGCGTCGAGCTGGGCAGGCAGGTGCCGGTGACGGTACTGGGGCTGTTGACGGTAATGGTCTGGTTGGCCGGGGCGGTGAAGTTACCGTAGGCCGTGGTGTTATTCAGCGTCACACCATTGCTCTGCGTCGTCACCACCACATAGGCCGTCGGACTACCCAGCGTGCTGTTGGTAAAGGTCGCGCTGCTGGCACCCGTTACGCTACCGCTGGTCATGGTCACACCGCTGAAGGTGGCGGTGTTGTTTGCCGCGTAGAAATCGCCCTTGATGGTGCCGCCGGTAATGCTGATGGACGAAGAGTCCGAGCGGGCACCGCCATTAAGGTTGGTGCCGCTGGTGGTGACGTTGCAGCAACCACTGCGCACCAGCCCCTCCACACTGCCACCAGTCAGGCTGATGCTGCCGCTGGTGCTGGTAAGGGTGCCGCCCAGGGT
>JAYQUJ010000063.1:0-24862 GCA_038147895.1 Pseudomonas sp. | reverse complement strand
GCGGTACAGCGTGGAAGAAGTGGTTGCGGGCATGGTGGTGTCCTCGGATGAACGGGAACAGCACCGCCCGCAGGGGCAAGCACTGCCCCTTGGGGTGGAAAGAAAAACGCCCTGGTTCAGACCGTCAGCGCCGTAGCTGGGGCCGTGCTTGCCTTGGGTGTGTGCCGCTTTGCGTGGTAGGCGCGAACGCCTGCACGCCATTCGGTGGACTGCTCCGGTGCGAGGTCCAGATAGGACAGCGGGCACGAGTAGTAGTACGGGTGCATGGATTCGTCCAGCGGCTTGTAGCCCCACTGGCCGCCGCTGCGCTCCAGCAGATCGCAGCGGATGATGCACAGGGACTGGCCCGGTGCGAGATCACGGTGTACGCCTTCGGCCTTGGCTGTGACTTGCGTAACAGACCAGAGGACGTTGCCACGCAGCGCGTGGGCGATGACCTTGACGCTGGCGCGCTCGGTCTCTTGCGGTGCGATCAACTCCGCGATCAGTTCAGACCGCGATTGGGGTGAGAAATACCAGCCCATGAGAGGCCTCCTGGAAAAATTGAGCCAGAAGCCTCCCCGGTGGGGAAGGCCCCCAGCGGGTGGATGAAGTACACCGCAGATGCGGTGTCCAGTACTACGCAGGTTGCAGTTCGGCCTGGCGGCTCCACTCCTGCGTCTTGAAGTCCAGCGCGTAGCCCAGTTCGCCCAGGCGGGCGATCTGCGCGCGCAGGGTGCGGCGGTCGATGGTCGAATCCAGTTTTACGGACTCGCCCAGTGGCCAGAGCAAGCTGAACAGCGCGGCGTCGCCATCTTCGGTACTGCCGGGAGCAGTTGCCGCAGCGGGCGTCGGCGCATCCACGCCGAAGGGCGTGGTATCGACCAGCGGGTCTGTGGATGCCTGTGCGGGTGCGGGCTTGGCGGGCCTAGACGTTTTGCTGGGCTTGGCCGGTGTTGCCGGCTTTACTGCAGGCTGTGCGCCCAACTCTTCGTCAAGTGGATCGAGGTCCTGGGTGGCGAAGCTGCGTGCCTCGTCACGGCTCAGTTTGTCGATGTCGTAGAGCGTCATTCCGTCCAGGCTGGCTCGGATCTCGAAGCGCATGCCGCCACCGACCGGGTAGGACTTAGGGAAGATGTACCTGATGATGAATTCCCCGTAGTACTTGCCTTCGGGGTATTGCTCCAACTCCGGGTCCTTGACCTCGAACGTACCAAGGTGCGTGGCGAGGCGTCCGACCGTGAAGGGGCCGTTCTTGCCGCGGATGGTGCGCAGCGTGAGCTGACCGGGGACGACGATGGGCGAAACCGATTTCTCGGATGCCAATGTAGCTGCCATGATGGTTCTCCTTAGCGATTGGGAAAACGACAAGGCCCGCGAGGGCCTTGCCGATCAGAACGAAGCAGCCAATGCCGGCTCCTGCTCCTCGACTTGCGCCTCGGGCTCGCGCTCGGCGAGCTCGGCAGGCTGATCTGCAGCGGGGTCGGCGTCCTTGGCTTCGGGCACGGGAGCGTCCTGGGCCGGCGGCGAATCGGCTTGCGCGGGGTTCGTCGGATAGACCTTGGTGCCGTCGATCTTGATCAGGCCGATGTGGATCAGTGTCGAATCCAAGCTCGCGGCCGGTTCCCCTGCGCGCTCACCCTTGGTGCGGATGTACGGATCGATCTTCATGTCGTTGAGACGGAAGGCGATCAGCACCTTGCAGTCCCCTTCGATGGCCTGCACGCACCGGCGAACCAGATGCTCGGCTTCAGGGGTGGTGACGATGGTGTCGAAGTACCGATACTCCGGTTCATCGACAGGCCCGGCCAGCGCGGCGACGGTGCAAGAGAGGAACGGGTCGCTATCTTTGGGCGTGACGTCCTTCGGACGGCTGAGGTAGCCGATGCCGCGGGTGACCAGCTCGTGCTGCCTGATCGAAGCCAGTTCGGCCCGGTCAAGCGGCTCGGCCTTGAGCAGTCGCGCCTTGAGGGACGCGGCAGCTTGGCCTTTCTGCTCACCCTTGTCGCGGATGTACGCATCGCCCCACAGGTCGCCGAGGCGAAAGCGCACCAGCGGGCGCTGCTTGGGATCGTCAACGCCAATGTAGCGCTCGACCAGCTTCTTGGCCTCGGCACCCGAGACCTTGACGTCGAAGTAGCGATAGCTGGGGTCCTTTGCGGAACCGACCAGCGCGGCGATGGTGCATGCCAGGAAAGGCTGCGCACGGCGGCCGCCCCGAACAGGCACTTCACGGACACGCTGGATGTAACCGATGCCCGAGGTGTGGAGGTCGAAATACGATTTCTCGTTGGACGTGGTGCTCATGGTGAATCTCCATAGGGATGAAGCGGAGACACACCGGCCCCACGCAGCGGGGAAAGGTGCGTAACCCCGCGATGGGTTGATAAGGCGAAAGCATCCACCACCAGAGACTGGTGGCCGCTCGCGGATGGATGCGGTGCGAGCTGGCTCGGTCACGCAGTGGGAACTGCGCCGCAACCTCGAAGCCCGATGGTTGCCTGGCATGTCGCTGACAACGTCAGCAGGCATGGGCTCAGCATGGCCAGGCCTCGCGCGCAAGGCTGCCATCAATCGGTATCCCGGCGATTCCCTTTGATGAAATCTCCCAGGCAGAAAAAAGGCCCTCCTTCCTAATGGAGGGAGAGCCTGTGGGGGCATGTCGCCTGGTTCTTTCGTGGTGTCACGCCGGTACAGCGCGGCGCCGTCGGAACGTCTCCGCGCCGATCTCGCTCACATCGATCAGACGCCAGCGCCCATCGTCGATGAGTCGCTCCAGCACTTCGCCGAGCATGTCGAAATAAACCTCGTCGTGCCGATCGACCAACTCGCCGTCGCGGCGCAGCTCCACCGCATAGGTATCGCTGCCACGCTGGTAGAGGATCGTCACCTGGCCGTCGAACTTCGCGGTCGAAACCGTGAAATTGATCGCCGGAGGCGTTTCGATGATCCTGGACGGCTTTGGATCGACCCAGGTGAAGTCGTGGGCGCCCGCATCGACCAGCATGTGGGTGATGCGCCGGAACCCGTCGGGCGCCGGCATTTCCTCCAACTGCTCGATGAGCTGACCCAGTTCCATGCACTGCGGCTCGGGGATGGGCAGCTTGGCCGGCGCGGAGCCGAGGATGTGCGTCTTGACGGTGTAGGGGGTGCCGTCGGACATCATCTCGGTGCGCTCTTCTGGTGTGTCCGCACGCAGACCGTCGAAACGACGACGGGCATAGGGTTGGACATGCACCTTGGTGCCCTCGCAGGGAACGGTGGTCACCAGGTTGGGATCGAGTACAGCGAACTCGCTGGGCTTGAGCTTTATGACGATGGCGTCTTCGCTGGCGGCGACCACCTTGCCGTCGAAGGGCTGGGGGTCGATGACAAAGCCCAGTGACGAGGACTGTGGCTGATCATCGAACACGCGGTACTTGAATGACCGCACGTTGCGAGGCACGTGGCCTGCGACCAGCGAAGGCATCAGGGTCTTGATAAGAGAGCGATCCATGTGAATCTCCTTGAGGAAGAACAAGGGATTCCCCGCCCGCAAGGGAGAGGTCCCTTGTGGGTGAATGGGCGCGATGCGTCCGTAGGAAGAAACAACCAGCACGGTTTCCCGCGCTTGCAGCCTTGAAGGTCTTGACTGCCTGGGCATGTGTCGGCAACGCCGACGAACATGGGGTAAGGATGGCCTTGGGGTGAGCGGCCTGTGCTCATAAAACCGCACTGCGTCGCACCCGCTTTCCTGCGCCGCGACAAGAAAAGGCCCCTCGAAAGGGGCCGGGTGGTCAGGCTTGGTACACGAAGTAGTGTTCGCGCTGACGTGGAAAGAAGACGTGCTTCCACGTGTCGCCGCCGGTGTTGCCGCCGTCGAAGACGAGCATTTCGTAGGCATCAATGCCGGTGTCTGCCAGATCGGCGTTGGCGATATGGCGCATGTGCAGCGTGCCGCTCAGGCGCTCGAATACCAGGATCTGGCCGATGGCGTCGTCCTGGCCCATGGCGTTGACGCAGGCTCCAAGCTGATGCTCGAAGTCGCGTGCGGGCGAGATGAGGTCTGGGAACATAAAGTGCTCCTATGAAATAGGACCAGCCCGGCTCCCAGAAAGGAGACAGGCTGGCATGGATGGCAAAGAGGAAGGTGGGCGCCTGGTGTGTTTGCTAGGACTCGGCCAGCGGCAGGCCCAGCAACACGGGCGCGTCAGCATCGAGGATGAGGATGCGCACATCGGCCTGGCCTGCCAGTTCCAGGATGTTCGCCAGGTCGTCGGGTATGCCCTTGCTGCGGTGCTCCTGCCGAAGCTGCTCGGCGGTGATGCCCTCGGTGTGTTCCAGGTTCTTGTCCGTCCAGGGCGTGGAGATCAGCTTGACGCCGATCGCCGGGCTGTACGGAACCCGAAAGGCGATGAACAAAAAGGCCTCCGGCGTGGCAAGGTCCGCCAGATTGGCGAGGTACTGGTCGGTTTCCGGGCTGATGTGCGCGCTGCTGATCTCCCAGCATCGGCTGTAGTAGCCGGTCTCGAAACTCAGGCGCTGCACGACTTTCCGCGCGGCTTCGACCGAATAGCTGTCACCGACGTGGATCAGGCGACCGTCGAAGTCCTCGCCATGAATGGCATAGACCACGGCATTGATCACGCCTTCGCCGTTAACGCCTTCATCGGCATCGCAGTCGGCCAGCACCTCGACGCTCACAGGTTCAGAGCCGTTCGTGATCACCGCGAAATCGCTGGTGACGATGCAGGACGATGAAATCAGTTCCTGGTCGGAAAGATGTTGCTGGTTTGGGTGGATATTTCGCCAGACAGGCGGGCTTCCGTCCTCGTAGCTGATGGACAGCGTGCGGACGATGTTCAAATTCCAGTAGCCGCGCAGAAAGGGATTGGGATTCTGAGACATGGGAACGCTCCTGATTGAATAATGGAGCCAATTCCCGTCACCGGGAATTAGACCCGGTGGGTTGAAAGCGAAAAATGCGTCAGGCAGAGGTGATCGTTGGCTTTGATTCAGCCCTACGCTGGGAACGGAAAGGAAATTGAGGGACATGACCGTGTAGGTGCATGTCCCTCGCGGGGAACGAAAAGGCGGTGGTGTGCCGGAAACGGATTCACCAGCCGCAGTAGTTCACCATCAAGTCGGCAATGACCTTGCGGCGTTCCAGGTCGAGCCCGTCGAAGTCCGACAGCCCGTGGAAGTGGCAGCGCTTGAGCATGGCACCGCCCTCGCGCGCGTTGTAGAAGCTGACCATAGCGGACAGAAACATGCGTTGCCCGCTGCTCAGGACACCGAGGGCATCGTTGAGCCGCAGCATGTTGGGACGCAGATCCCACTTGCTCTTGGCCTGGTTCAGGCCTTCACGGGTGCCGTCGCCGAACCATTCGGGGCCAGCGATCTCGGCACCACGCTTCCATGCCTCGAAGAAGGCTTGGGGCGCGGCAGCGAAATGCTGCTCTTCCCGCATGATCTGATCGACGACTTCCTGCGGCAGCAGTTGATTCATGGCGTGATTCCTCCAGTTGGATCAGGGAATGGCGAGCTGGGACCAGCCGCCTCTTTCGAGGGCACGTTGAGCCGCCGCATGGCTGCGGAAGTACTCGTGCGATTCTCGCGAAACGGGACCTTCGGGATCACGCGTGCCGATGTAGTGGCCGGCGGCGCTTTGCAGGACTTCGAGCGGCAGGAACTTGCCGCAATAGGTCAAGGCCAACTGGCCGAAAGAGGCTTTGTGGGACATGGATAGGCTCCTTGGAAAAGCGAGGCCTTGTCCCTCACGGGATGGCAGCTCCCGCACGCGGTGGATAAAAAGCATCGGCGTCACGGGGACGCGCGTCCGCAGACTTGATGCGATACGGACTGGCGGGTTACGCGGGAAGAACCCACGGCAGCCTGGAACCCATGGCTGCTGGCATGTGCTGACGAATCAGCGAACATGCGGGCAGCTTCGTCCGGGAGCCTCGCTGCGTCAGTTGGAAAACGGCATTCGGCCTAGCCCGGATTGATGGCGCGGAGACAGAAAACCCGCATCGAGTGCGGGCTGTCAGGGGGGGCGTGGGTGCGTTGGCTCACTCGGTCTTGTCGCCCAGGACATACTGCTTCCACAGGGTGAATGCCTCGTCCTGTCCCAGTTCGGCCAGGACCACAATGGGTTGCGTTTGCCGCGCACGCAGCGAAGCGAAATACGCCTTACGGTCGGCGATGGCCTTGAGGTTGATGCCATCGATAAACAGCAGCTTGCCGTCCTTGATGAACAGCACCTTGTTGCCAAGGTCGCGCTCGAACGCGGCTCGTACTTTCTCCGGTTGTTGCATGCGTCGGTTTCCTGTTGCTGTGGCCGGCCCTTGGGTCGGAACGTTGATCGACGAGACAAAGGAGCCGAAGGCTCGCTGACCTTCGGCTCGAGAGGAAATAACCACCCGTGGGCTGTTGCAGGCCCGGTCGTCGCTAGAACCGTCTGCTCATCAGCAATCACACCCGGCCCATGTCGTGGCTGGGGCCGGCATCGTCTGGCGCACATCCGCGCACAAAGGGAGCCCGTTTTTGCGCCGGTGGGCACCGGCACTGAATACCGCTGACCACAAAGGGTCTCCGGGTGGCTCGCGCTGCCAGGCAAGCCATCGGGGGACCCTTCGCAGTGGGCGGGAGAAACACAGACCAGCAGAACACGCGGGAGGCGGTTCGCGGAAAAACTACCTTCAGGTCCCGCAGCCGGGGACGGCTCGACGGGACGCGCACACGGACAAGAAGGCGTTGCGCGCTGGGCGACCCGCAGGGGCGTGCGGGACACGGGCCACGCCTTTGAAACAGGGTGCGGCCCACGGGAAACGGAGTCGGTTAGGCACCTTTGCGACCGCTGCTACGCGAGCGCGAAGCGCCACGCTTGGGCGGACCAGATTCGACCGGCAGCGTGCCTTTGCAGTCGGGGTAGCGACTGCACGACCAGAATGGACCGCTCTTGCCGGTGCGTTGGCGCGTCGATGCGCCGCACTGCGGGCATGCTGGTCCATGGGCAAGCTTGATGGACAGGGACATGCTGCCGTACTGCGCGATCAACTGCGAAATCCAGGCGGCCTGCTTGCTGATGAACACGTCCAGGGTGAGCTGGCCCGCCTCGATCATGTCGAGCGCCTGTTCCCACACGGCGGTGGTGCCGGGGTCGGCAATCGCCGCAGGCACGGCGTCGATCAGCGTGAACGCCGCATCCGATGCACGGATGGCGCGTCCCTTCTTCACGATGTAGCCGCGGGCGATCAGCCCGCTGATGATGTTGGCCCGCGTCGCCTCGGTGCCGATGCCTGTCGTGTCCTTCAGCTTCTGCTTCAGGCGCGGGTCGGTCACGAAACGCGCAACACCCTTCATCGCCTTGACCAGTTCGCCCTGCGTATAGGGCTTGGGCGGCATCGTTTTGAGTGCCTTGATGTCGGCCCCAGCGATCTGGCATGCCATCGCTTCGCGCAACGCGGGTAGCACCTGGCTGCGTGCAGAGGCGTCGGCGTCCTCATCAGCGCTGCCTTCACGTTCGGGCTCGTCCAGCACCAGGCGCCAGCCCTTGACGACGACCTGCTTGCCCGTAGCCACCAGCTTCTGCTGGCCGCAGGAAAGCTCGGCCACGGTGCGGTCGAACTCGTGGTGAGGGAGGAACTGGGCCAGGTAGTGCGCCCGGATCAGCCGAAACACGGCCCGTTCCTTCTCGCTCATCGCGGAGAGATTCGCCGGTTCGAGCGTCGGGATGATGCCGTGGTGCGCCGTCACCTTGTCGTCGTTCCAGGCGCGCGAGCGCTGGGAGCGATCGAGCTGGCCCATGATCGGGCCAAGCGTGGGATCGGTCTTGAGCAGGCTATCCAGAACCGTGGGCACTTCGGCGAGCATGCTTTCGGGCAGGTAGCCGGAATCCGAGCGCGGGTACGTCGTGGCTTTGTGCGTCTCGTACAGGGCCTGGGCGATCTCCAGGGTTTCCTGCACGTCCAGTCCAAGCTGCTTGGAGCACACCTCCTGCAAGGTGCCCAAGTCGAACAACAGCGGCGGACCTTCGCGCACGCGCTCGGTCTCGACCGACACCACCTGGGCATTGCCGGCTGCGCGAATCTGCTGCGCGGCCTGCTGTGCGACGGGCTGCTGCAGGCAGCGGCCGGTGTCGTCGGTGCAGGCATCGGGGGCAACCCACTGCGCGGTGAAGGACTGGCCGCCTACGGACAGGGACACGTCGATGGCCCAGTACGGCAAGGACACGAATGCCGTGATCTCGCGGTCGCGGTCCACCACGAGCTTTAGCGTCGGGGTCTGGACCCGGCCGACCGACAGCACGCCGTCATAGCCGGCCTGCCTCCCGAGCACGGTGAACAACCGGCTGAGGTTCATGCCGACGAGCCAGTCCGCCCGCGAACGCGCCAATGCCGAGTAGTACATCGGCAGCGTATCGGACGACGGTCGCAGCTTGCTGAGCGCGGTGCGGATCGACGCATCGTTGAGCGCCGACAGCCACAGGCGTTCGATGGGGCCTCGGTAGCCGCACAGGTCAATGATCTCGCGGGCGATCAACTCGCCCTCGCGGTCGGCATCGGTGGCGATGACGAGATGGGTCGCCTTCGCCAGAAGCGCCTTGACGACCTTGAATTGCGTGGCGGTCTTGGGTTTGACCTCGACCCGCCACTGCTGGGGAATGATGGGCAACTGCTCCAGCGACCAGCGCTTGAGCGCCGCGTCATAGACCTCGGGTGCTGCCGCTTCTACGAGATGGCCGATGCACCAGGTAATCGTGACGCCGGAGCCGTTGAGGCAGCCTTCACCGCGCTGTGTCGCGCCGAGAATCCGACCAATATCCTTGCCCTGGGAGGGCTTCTCGCACAAGAACAGCCGCATATCCGTCCATCCGATTTCCGTGGTTCATTGAGTTGCTGGAATCGAGGATGCCGGTCACCACCAGGGGCAACAGCAAACAAGTCGCAAGCGGTGGTGACCACTTTCACGGGATGGAATGGCTCGGGCGGAGATAGCGTGCAGCCGGGGTGTGCGGGCCGGGAGCCGCGATTTTCAGGAGCACGTGGAAGCCAGTGGACGTAGATGGAGCTATCCCCTGGGGATAGCTCACGGGTGCATGGAGCTGCGAACAGTGGCCGGCCCATGCCGGGTCACTTCCTACGCCGCGGCTCTTTTGGCACAGCCGGTTCCTGGGTGGCCTGGGACTTTGCCTCCGCATCCTGCGGCTTCGGACTGAGGGTCACGGACTCGATGCGAAACGGCAGGATGCCGACGCTGCGCGCGTTGATCTGCCAGGTCTCGCGCGGCTGATCTTCGTTGTCCGTCCAGGGCTCGCGCTCCATGCGGCCGACGACCAGCACGCGCATGCCTTTCTGGTACAGGTCCTTCCAGTGCGCGGCGTCGCGGTGCCAGATTTCCACCGGTGCCCAGAAGCCGCCGCGATCCTCGAAGTCGCCGCCTTTGGTGGGAATGGGGTTGTCGAAATACACGTTCAGCCGCAGCAAGCGCCGCGGCTCGTCGTTGCCGTTGGGGAACTCCCGGTACTCGGGCGGGGAGCCAATGTTGCCTTCGCCCCAAAAATGCGTGCTCATGTTGCAATCTCCATGGTGGTTGAAATACCCGTGCGGCGTCGGCGTCGGGTGTGTGCTGGGGTGTCCGGTGCCATCACCGATCACGCATTCCAGGTGGGATGGACTTGAGCCGGCGCAGGTAGGCGTCTTCCGCCACAGCCGCCTTGCTGGCGCATTCCTGGGCCTGCCTGCCCAAGGTGTGCAACAGGCTGATCTGCATGTTCAGCGTGATGCGCTGAAGCTCGATCGCGTGCAGCTCGGCCAGCAGGTTGATCGGCGTGCCGGTGCTCGCCATCAATTCCTGCCACAGCGCCACGCCCATGGCTGAGCGGTCGTGCTTGCGCCAGCGCAAAAACGCCGTGCCTGCGCCAGTGGTTTGCTGGGCCAACTCCACGGGCAACAGGTGGAAGGGATGCCCGACTGCCTGTTGCAGCACCTGCCGCTGCGTCAAGCCAATCAACTCGTCGCGCATGGCGAAGCACTGGCTGGCCCAGGCCTCAAGATCCCCCTTACCCTTAAAAGGCTTCAAAAGGCCTTTTAGAGAGGCAGCGTGTTCCAGCTTCATGAAGGTAGCCTGTTGCAGGCCCTGGAAGTAACGGGGTTCGCGGTTCGGATCGCTCATGCCTGCTCGTCCTCGACCTCGCCGGCGCTGATTTCGGGTGCTGCGTCAGTGGCGGGCTCGTCGGTGGCGACCTCGTCGTTGGGGGCAGGCGCTGCAGCAGGACTCTCGACACGCTGTTGCAGACCACGGCGCACGATGGGCGGCGCGAACTTCGAGCGGCGCGTGCCTTCCAGCACGTCCTCCGGCAGTTCGCCGAATTTCTCCAACGCCGCCCGTGCTGCGGCGTTCTTTGACGCGAAGTCGTCGCGCGTGCAGCCCGAATAGCGGTATTGCTGGGCCTGCGAGAACAGGCTGCGCAGTGCATGGGCGCCCTCGTTGAGCCAGCGCTCCAAGGTACTGCGGTCGATGAGCGCCGTGTGGTGGGCGAGGATCAGTTTGCGGGCGATGTCGTCGTAGTCGGCCAGCAGATAGACGGCGGCAAAGCCGAGCTGCGCATTTACGAACAGCGGCAACTTGACGGGCTGCACGTTGAGGTTCTCGCCCAGGCTGAGTGCGGGCGGCACGCTCGCCAGCGCCTGATCCACCTGCTCGCGCAGCGCTTGCAGCGTGGTCTTGGTCTGGTCGAGCTTGACCTCGATGCGCAGCATCCACCAATCCGAGTACGGGTCGTCCTGCTCCGAACCGCGCCGCATCTTGTTCATTTGGGCGATGTAGCCGTTCAGGCCGACGATGCCCGGTCGCCCCTCGGCAGCGGCACGGCCATGCCAGATGCGCGAGGCGTGGTGCGTGTGAAGCGTCAGCGACATCGCGCTGCGCAGGGAACCGAGATTCAGTTGCAGAGGCTCATTGGTCGCCATGGTGTCCGCTCGTTGTGTGGAAAGGAGCGCTCAGCTTCGGCAGAAAGCGGAAGGCCGTCAGTCAACAAACCGAAACCAGCCAGACCCCGGTTCAGCGCGTGGTGGCCGCCTGCGTCGCGAGTTATCCCCAGGGGATAGCTCCATGGAGCGCCAGCGAACGCTGCGCGTCGGCATCAGGGGAGGCCACGCCGATGCTGCGGCAGATGTTCGAGGCGAGGCCTGCGACTGCACGGCATCCGCCCCAACGGTGGAACTATCCCCAGGGGATAGCTCTACTGGCATCCATAGGCGTCCACTTCACCGCCTTGTCGGTCGGCTCACTTGCTGGCGAGCAGATTGCGCAGCCGCTCGATGTGCTGCCTGGCGACTTCTGGTGGCACCGGCTTACCCTGCGTTTGGGGTGGTGATGCGGGCGGTGGCCGTTCGTTTGGCGGGGTGGGTGCCGGTGGAGGGTCTTTCTTGGCCCAGGCATTGAACTCACCGTGGATGGCCCGCTGGATGATGCCGAACAGATACCCAGCGGGATTGCGGATGCCATGGTTGCTACAACGCGCGGCCCATTCGTCCAGCACGTCCTGCCTCAGCGAGGCATCAACCTGCTGCAATGCCACCTTGGCACCCGCTTGCTGTTCCGCCTTCAGTTCCGTGAAGCGCTTGGGCCATTGCAGATCGCCCAACGCGCGTGCTTGCGCGGTAGTACGTACTTCATTAAGACAACTACTACGTACTGTACGGGCCTGCTTCGGATTCCGAAGAGAGACGTCTGGCGCGGGTTTCAGCCCTGCTTCGGAATCCGTAGCGGGTCGTTCACCATTCCGAAGAAGGCTCGGAGCCCCTTCTTCGGAATGGTGAATGGCGTCCTCCTGTGGATAACTATCACTGGCCATGAGGTTCTGGTTGGCGAGACGTTCGGCCATCACCTGCAACCGTGACGGGAGGGTGCGTCCGGCCAGTAATGGGTCTTCACCGATTTCCTTGAGCGTGTGCAGGCCCACGATTTGCACGGCCTTGGCAGAATGGCCGAGCGCCTGGCTGACGAGTTGCAGGTAGTCCGGGTCGAGCTGCATGGCCTCGAACGGTGTCAGGGGGTCGTCATGCAGCACGTACAGATTGCCGAGGATGCGGCCGGTCTTGGGGTCACGCCGTCGCCGAACCAGGCTCAGCCAGCGGGTCAGGCGCATCAGTGTCAGCGCCCGTGCCACGGTTTCATGCGAGGCCTGGCCTGCGCAGGGCATGGACGCCAGCCAGGGGCGCAACTGCTCGTAGGTGGGAAATGCGGTTACGCCGTCGTCGTTGAGCATCAGCCGGAACACTTGCCAGGCGTTTCGTTCCAGCGGCGTCAGGCGGCGGTCGAGGAACAGCTTGCGTGGCACCGTTTCGTGTCGGTTGCCACTGAATAGGAAAGCATCGCCGGAGGTGGGCGTGGGCGTGGGCGTGGGCGTGGGCGACTGTGCCGGTGTAGGCGCAGGTGCGCTGGGGGTGGGCGCAAGGTCTTTCAGCGCAGCATCGAACAGTTCTGCCAGTGCGATGGGGCCTTGGCGTAGGGCCCGTGGTGCGGTGTCGTCCACGGCCATGACTCAAGCCAGTCCCTGATCGACCCAGCTCTTGATCGAGGCCCAGACCACCGACAGAGGCAGCGACATGCCTTCGGCCAAGTCCATGGCGGCATCGAGGATGGAAGTGTCATCTTCGAGATCGACGGTTCTGTTGTTGGTCACGGCCTTCCATTGCCGCCACAGCTCCGTGTCCTGCTCCTCGTCCAGCACGGGGTGCCGACCCTTGCGCTTGGGTAGACCGAGGATTTCACGGCGAAGCGCTACTTCCTGATGCGTCAAGCCATAGAACTTGCTGACCATCTCCGTGCTCGCGCCCAGCCTGAGCATGCGATCGACCGTGGCGATTTCCTTCTCCACGTCCTGCGCCTGCTGGAGCAGCCGCCGCAGCACTTCGCGGTTGACCGTCACTGAGCACCAGGAGACGTTGGCGTTGGCCAGCACGCTGATCAGCGCGGGATGCTTGAGGGCATCCAGCTCTGCCTCGCCAAACCCCATCAGTTTGCAGCGGCGCAGTTGCCCATTGCGCAGGTCATAGAGGGCCTGGGCGATGACAGCCTGGTTGAGTGGGTGTGCTGTGGACATGCTGGCCTCCCTCGCTTAGGTTCCAGAGTCCGCAGCGCCGGCTTCGAGATCGAGCAGGCGGCGGGCCAGTCGCAGCAGGCGGAACAGCTTGACCAGCGCGGTGTCGCTCAATCGTCGGGCTACGTCGCCCTGGCCGTGCAGCAGCGCCGGCAGGTCGATTACGAGTTGCCCGTTGTCCAGACCGACGTCGGCGGGCTGCTGACCGGCCAGGCAAGCCAACAGCGCATGGACGGCACGGCCCAGCGGCGCTGGGTTTGTGGTGCGAGCACGGCAGGCGAAGCCGATGCCGTCTGGGCGGTCATCGATGCACTCGCCCAGGTCTGCCTCGACCGCAATCTCGCGGGCAAACTGCGCGACGTGGATGCGCAGGTGCTCGGGTGTGTCCAGGCCGGGGGCGATGTACCAGACATCCGAGATCGGATAGAGCCCGCCAGCCTGCACAGGGATGGACTGCAAGACATTCGCCGAGAAGTCGTGCGGCAGTGCATCGCCCAACTGGTCGGCGACCATGCGCTGGATGGACTCAAGTCGCTCCGTTGTCAGCGCCGGGGAGACAATGTGCTTCTGAAGCAGGTCGCCATCTGCCGCCGGACTGACCGCGCCCGAATGACTGGCATCCGCATCGCTCTCGCCCGTCGAGGGGGTTGCCGTCGGCCTCGCAGCAGGTGGCGCAGTATCGGCAGGTGGGCGCGCGATGGCTTCTGGCTCTGGCAAGGCAGGCGGCGTCGAGGGCGGCGTCGGCTCGCTGACCAAGGCACGCTGGCGGTTCTCGGATTCGGTCATGTCCAGAGCGAGCACGTCGTAATCAACACCCAGCAATTCGGTCATCTGGCCGATCAGTTCGTCCTGTACGCGCTGCGCAGAGAACTCGTCGGCCTGGACATCGAATTGCGACAGCACTTCCTGAAAGAACTCGTCGAAGTCCTGAATCAGTGAGCGGCCTTTGGCGTAATGCTCCCAGGTGCGCTCGCAGGCCTTGCGCATGACCGACAACCGCTCGACCTGGTGACGCCCCAGGCCGGCGTAGAGCACGGTCGGGATTGCGGGCAGCAGGTAGCGTACGGCGTCGGCCATCCGGCTGATGTGCGACTGCTGCACGGGGTATCCATCGGCGGCCAGGCGGCGGGCCAGCTCGGATTGGCTCAGGGGGGAGCCGCTTTCCAGTTCGTAGAACTCGCGCGCTTTCTCGACGCCCAAAGCGCGCTCGATGAAGGTGAGGCCACCGCGCAGTTCGTTTTCCGCAAGATGCCCGGTGAGCGCGACGATCTCGCCACGCTCGGGCCACGGGCGGAACAGGCATGAGACCCGAAAAAATCGTTCGTCCCTGGTCTCCGACCAGAGTTCGCGCAGGATTGCCAGTCGCGTGTTGCCGCCATTGCGGATGATGTAGTGATCGTCGCCGGGCCGCCGGGTGATGGTCGGTGCCGCGTCCAGACCACGCTCGCGGATGGATGCCTTGATTTCCTCGTACACCGGATTGCGCTTCTTGCGCGGGTCGTGGTCGTAGGGGCGCAACTGGTCCAGGGTCACGACCATGGGCGTGTCGGCGATCGGGTCGCTCAAGGACGTTGCTGACGGGCCGCTGCGCTCGAACCCGGATGCAAGCAGTTTGCCGGCCATCTGCTGGGAGGTGATCTCAGTCATGGCCGCCCCCCCTGCGCTTGGGACCGGGTCTCGCGCTCAGCACGACGGATCTGCGCACGGGCGTTGAGGGCTGCCCGGTGATCGCTGGCCGTCGAACTGGTGTAGATCGCGGCGCAGCCTGCCTTGGTGAACTTGAGGTGACCGCCCGCCGTGCGCTTTACGTGCCAGCCTTCGCCGACGGCGAACTCGATCAGAGCGCGCAGCCGGCTGTGGCCTCGGGCCAGTTCATGTGCGTTGGCCATGGGGCCTCCTGGTATCAAGAGGCTGTGGCGGACGGCCGGGCACAGCGGCAAATCGATCCTGCCACTGTGGGAGCAATTCGCCGGCAAGATCGCGCATGGTGGCGAGCGCGGCGGGAGCGACTCTGCCCACTGGTTGGCGGTACTCGACCCGATGCACCGGCAGGCCGCGCGTCGCAGCACGCGGATAAGCCTCAATGGCCGGTACGTCGGTGGCCAGAATCCGAATGTCGGTGTGGCCCTGGAAAAGATCGCGCAGCGCCTGCTGGATCAGCCGGGCGTTGGCGGACACCGGATGGACGCGGTTGATGAGCAGGTACAGCGGCGGCGGCTCGATACCCAGGTGCCGGTATGGTGCAATGTCCTCCAGCAACTGCATGGTGCCGCGCCGCAGTTCGCGGGCGGCGAGGATTTCCGGAGTCACGGGCGACAGCGCGAGGTCGGAGGCAAGCACCGCCATCTCCAGCAGCACCGAGCGCGCGCCCTGGGTATCGATCAGCACCAGGTCGTAGAGGGGGTTCAGTATCGGCAGCAGATGCCGCAGCCGCAGGCGCCCGTCTGGCGCATGCAGCAGCAAAGTGTTCAGTTCTCCTCGGTGGTCGTTGGAGAGCACCAAGTCCAGGCCCGCGATGATCGTGCGGGACACAAGCTGGTCGAGGTCGCGCTCGTTGAAGGCCAGCAATTCATAGATGCCGCCGGGCGCGCGGTGAGCCAGCTCATAGTAGGAGGACAAGGTGGGCTGCACATCGAGATCGAGCAGCAGCACGCGCAGTCCGGCGTCCGCAGCGAGACCGCCCAGGTTTGCGGCCGTGGTGGTCTTGCCGACCCCGCCTTTGGTTGAAATGATGGATACGACCTGCATGGTGTTCTCCGTATGAGGATGGAAAGTCCGCGGGAGAACGGATCAGGCCCGGTTGTTGACGCGCTCGTCGATCCACTGATCGATTTCGATGGAGTCCCAGCCCACGGCGCGCACGCCCAGACGCAGCGCTTGCGGGAACTGGCGTTTCTTCATCAGGTTGTAGATGTGGGCGCGCTTGAAACCGGATTTCGCTTCGACTTCTTCCAGGCGCAGGATGCGGCGCTCGTTTGGCGGCAGTACAGGTGTTTGCGACATGGCGGTCACTCCTGAACGCTCAGTGGCGTTTGTTGGCGTGACCTCTATTCAATAGACACGGCAGCGAAAAGACATTGCAAATGCAATCTCCGCTACTGCACATACAAGCTGGCAAATCTCAGCGGGAGGCGCTACGCAACCGGCGCCTGGCGGTGGCGAACTTGCCGTTCAATGTCCGCTCCGCGATACCCATGGCGCCGCTGTGATGGGCGACCAGCGCGCTGACCACGGCCTCCTGCGTCTTGAAGCTGGAGTACGGCGTGCCCGATGGCGACTGGCCGAGCATCAGCTCTAACAGGCCGCCAACGATGTTCAGGTAGGTGGCCTCGGCCCGATCACTGATCGGACACTGCGCGCATGCCGAAATCACCGTGGACTGCTTGAGCAGCGCGTCATGCTTGTCCTGCAACTCGCGAAGCTGACGTTTGGTCTGTTCCAGGGCGGATTTCAAACCCTGGCGTTCGACCAGCATGGCTTGCCCTGTTTCTAGGGAGATGAAGGGATGGATGATGCGCTCGCTGCGGGAGAAGAGAAAGCCGGGCCGCTGCTCGGGGTAGTGCTGGCGCATCCAGCACTTCAGATCGACATGACGTACCGTCAGATCAGGCGATTCGATCAACGCGGTGTCGCGTGTCGTGATGCCATGCTGCCCGAAGGGCAGTTCCCCGTTGAGGATGCCGTCATAGATGCGGTCGGTGTACAGCCGCAGTTCGCCCAAACGCGGGCAGTCCAGCGACTGCGGCAGATCCATAGGCGACGAGACCGAAGCCAGGATCACCTGCTCGTATCGCAGCAGTCCGGCCCAGCGGATGGACGCTTCGAGCGGGCGGTAGAACACCTTTGATGTTGGTGCATCATTTTTGTTCTCGTGCATGCTCCGTCTCCTTCCAGGAGAAGAACTACAGGGCCGACTGCTTTTGCAGCCGTCCTCATGGTCGGCCTGTTGTCCGCGCAAGACGCGAGTGATGACGCCCGCTTTTGATGACTTCTGATCAGTTCGCGCAACGAGTAGGCGTTGTGTGCTCGATGTGCAAAAATCCATCGGGCACAAGAAAACCGAGCGTCTGTCGCGGCTCGACAGTGACGCTTGCGCTATCAGGATCGTGAGAAGTGGCTGCTCTCGCAAAACCGTATCGGTATGGTCTGATGCGCCAGCGGTTTCAAAAAGCGGCGAACGCTCGGAATCTATTGATCGGGGCTTGAGATTGGCAACGAAAATCCGCTGGTGTCATATCCGATCGAGATACTGATATAGCGAGATAGCATTACCGAGAAGTCGCCTATGGTGACTGCCGAGCGCTGATCCGACGCTAAACGCTGCCTGCCAAAACGTGGAAATTGCGAGTTGGCCGCGCAGAAGACGGATGGGCGGCCATGCGAAGCGATCGACGTTCCCTCCTTTGACCTTGACCGGACGGTGCTGCCGCTCGGCCTCAGCTCAACGGGCGACGGGATCTTCGGGCATATCAACCAACATTGCCGTTTTTGCCAGGCGCTCTACAGTCTGCCTGGCCAGCACCGGAGACGCCTCCGATTGCTCTGCAAGCTCATCGGTTTCTATGGCATGTGCGGCGACCAGTCGAGCTGCAAGATGCAGGTTGGTCGGATCGACGGCCTCGATGACTGGACACTTGCCCAGGGCATCGTATGGCCGCAGCAGTGCGTGATAGATGTGCCAGGTGTCGATACCGCGCGGCACCAGCTTCAGGACAGCCTGAATCAGCTTGCGCTTGATGGGGTCGAGTTGCCAGTCCGGGACGCGCTGCCCACGGTGACCCAGATGGATCGACAGGAGATTGCCGGCCTGAATCTCGTAAGTGATCCAGCGGCGGGACTTGCCAACCAGCTTGGCGTAATCGGCCACCGACAGGTTGTGGGATGCCTCGAATATCTCCAGCAATTGCAAGCGCTCGCGCTGCACCTCTGACAGCGTGGGTCGCGCGTACTCGGGCAGATGCACCGCCGAAAGTCGATAGACGGAAGCTGGAACCGCTGGTGCATCGGGTGCAGGCGCAACGATCAACTGAGGGGCGTTTGGATTCAGGGCGGGCGGCTGCGCTGCCGCCTGTCCGGCGATTGTGGGCAGGCCCTGCAACGTGATGGTCAAGTGCGTGCTGGCAACTTCGACCTGATTCTGCTCGAACAAGTCCAGCCGGTCGGCCCAGTCCTGCATCATGACGCGGCGTTGCTCGACGTACTCGGCGTGGTTGTAGGTCGCGCTGATCCGATCCGGATCGGCATGCGAAAGTTGGGCGTCTACCCACTTGGGCGGATACCCCAATTCATTGAGCGCAGTCGAGATGGTGGCGCGAACGCCATGCCCAGTGAGTTGGTCTTCATAGCCCATACGCTTGAGTGCGCCATTGAGCGTGTTCTCGCTCAGAGGGTTTTTCAGGCACCAATCACCGGGGATGAGATACACCTGTGCTGGCTTCAGATTTCCCAGCAAATGACGAACGACCTCTTGTGCCTGCAACGACAGTGGCACGATGTATGGCGGGATGTCGGCGAAACGCTGGCGCTTCTTCTTGGTGAGCTGCTTGCGTTGCTTGAGCCTGACAACCGGGATGATCCACAGACCGCGCTCCAGATCAAACTGATCGGGCGTGGCGTAGCGCAATTCACCGGTGCGCACGCCCGTGAGCAGCAGCAGACGTAGACCCAGTTGCGTATTCAGGCGACCGCTGTACTTGCGCAACGTCTGCAGCATTGCCGGCAGCTCGGGCATGCGCAAAAAGGGATTGTTCTCCACCGGGGGCAGCGGCATCGCCACCACGTCCAAATCCTTGGCCGGGTTGTCGCCCATGTTGGGCACCACCACCGAGGCGTAGGTGAATAGCTGGCTGAACCAGGTGCGCAGCTTCTCGGCCACCGACAGCGAGCCACGCTTTTCCACTCTGCCGATGATGTCCAGCAGGTGGGCGCGGGTGACGTCGTAGATGGTCAGGTGGCGCAATACGGGAAACACGTCCTTGGCGAAGACGCGCCCGATCTGCTTGGGCGTACTTTGGCGGCCCTCATTTTCCAGAGAGAGGCTGCGGTGGGCCAGCCATTTGTCGTAGATGGCCTGGAAGGTGTGCTCGCCCGCCAGGACGATGGCGTGGCGCTTGCGCTTGCGCTCCGAATGCGGGTTGATGCCCTTGGCCAGCATGGCCCGGGCCTCGTCGCGCAGATTGCGAGCGTCTTTCAGGGAAAGCGCGGGATAGCCACCGAAGGACATGCGCTCGCGCTTGCCGCCCCAAGTGAAGCGGAAGTGCCAGGCCTTGAAGCCGGTGGCGGAGATGTAGAAGTAGAGACCGTCGAAATCGACAAGCGAATACGCCTTGCCGGTCACCTTGGCCTGTCGAACCTGGAGGTCTGAAAGCATGAGTCCAACTCCTGCGAAGCGAGTTGGATGCCATGTTCCCGACGGAACCCCGGCTCCTCCAGCAACAATACGGTTTTGGGGACCTCCGTATTGCCAGTGTACCGCTCAACGTACCAGTTAGAACCGGCTGGGAGTGGATTTCGCTGGATGTCAGTGGATTGAGATAAGGTAAAAATCTCAATCCTGACAATGACTTACGACGTTCCCTGGCGTTCGGTGGAAGTCCCTGGAAAGTCGAAGTGGAGCGGGCGAAGGGAATCGAACCCTCGTCATGAGCTTGGGAAGCTCAGGTAATGCCATTATACGACGCCCGCTTGAGCGGGGACTTTGTACCAGAATCGCCTGTACAGGTGAAGCCTGGCGGCCTTGGGCCGCCTCTCGGTTAGCCTGCCAGGGCGTGTTCCAGGATGGCCTCGTGGGAACGGTTGGGCTGGCTGGGCAGGAGGAAGGCCAGCAGGGCGTCGCGGGTCTGCATCCAGGCGGCCTTGTGTTCCATGTCGAGGAAGTGACCGGCCTGGGCGATGGTGCGGAACTCGCAGTGACGCACATGCTGGGTGAACAGGCGGGCATCCTGCGGGGTGGTGTACTCGTCCCATTCGCCGTTGACGAACAACAACGGAATGTCGATCTGCCCGGCAAAGCTGACGCAGGAGCGGCCACCGTTGTTCAGCACCGTCTCCACATGGAAGCTCATCTGGTCGTACTCGTAGTGCTCCAGGCCAGTGACATGGCGATGGTTGTAGCGCTTGAACAGCGAGGGCAGATGCTTGCCGATGGTGCCGTTGAGCACCATGCCGATGCTTTCGCGATCGTACTCATGCATCACGATCAGGCCGCTGCGCAGATAACCGAGCATGGCCGGGTTGACGATGGGCGAGAAGGAGTTGATCACTGCGCGCTTGATCCGTTGCGGGCGCCGGGCCAGTGCCTGCAGGGTGGCGATGCCGCCCCAGGAGAAGGACAGCACGGTATCGCAGGCGAAGTGCTCGATCAGTTCGAGGAGGATGTCGGCTTCTTCCTCGCGAGTAAGGAAGCGCTCATGGCTGTTGTGCTCGCGGGACTGGCCGGCGTAGGGCAGGTCGAACAGCACCACATTGAAATGCGGGTAGAGATAGCGAACCGTCTGCGCGAAGGATGCGGTAGTCGACAGCGAGCCATTGACCAGGATGATGGTCTGCTCGGCGGCGTCGGCGCGGTAGAGCTCCGTGTAAACCCGATAGTGTCCTTGAATATCCAGCACAGCCGTTTCTGGTTTCATAAGTGATGCCCCTGAACATATGCACGCGCGCAGCGCAAAGCGGCAGCTGTGCGAGCTACTGGGCAGGTAGGCATGTGCCTGGGAGTGGGGCCTATCGGTTCTGACGGCTGACCGATGATTGTTATTAGCGGCGGGGCGTTTTCCGACCCGGGCATCGAATGAACGATGGGCAGTCCCGTTGCGGTGCCGAGGCACCTGTAGTCTGAAAAGGCTTCTTAGATGTTTTGTGTGACTATCTGGTCACTAGCGGACCGTTGATTGGATTCAAGCAGCCTGCTGTTACCGATGCAAGTACCTGGGATGAATAAGCCGAGACCATTGGTCGGGGGCTTGGGCTCAGACCAGCGCGACTTCTTCAGCGTGTAATTCTCGATACTGGCCTGGGGCGAGGGCCGGGTCGAGCTGAAGGGGCCCCATGCGTTCGCGGTGCAGGCCGATCACCTTGTTCTGGAAGTGACCGAACATGCGCTTGACCTGGTGGTAGCGGCCTTCATGCAGGGTCAACAGGGCGCTGTGGCTACCGGTGATCTGCAACTCGGCCGGCAAGGTGGTGAGGTCTTCGTAGGCGAAGTACAGGCCGCGGGCGAACACTTCGATGTAGTCCTCGGTGATCGGCTGTTCGGTCTGTACCCGGTAGACCTTGCCCAGGCGGCTGCGTGGTTCGGTCAGTCGCCGCGACCAGAGCCCGTCGTTGGTGATGATCAGCAGGCCGGTGGTGGTCAGGTCGAGGCGCCCGCCGATGTGCAGCTCGTGTTTGTCCGGCTCGTCGAGCAGATCGAGCACGGTGCGGTGTTCGGGATGTGCGGTGGCGCTGACCACTCCGGCAGGTTTGTTGAGCATGAAATAGCGCGCCGGTTTGCCGGCCTGCAGCACTTCGCCGTCCAGCTCGATGCGGTCGAACTCGCGCACGTCACGGCAGCCATCGCGCTCGCTCTGGCCATTGACCAGCAGGCGTCCGGCGGCGATCAGCAGGCGAGCTTCGGCGCGATTGAAACGCGGCAGGTTGCTGAGGAAACGGTCCAGGCGCATGGTTCAGTCGGTTTTTACCGCTGTGCCGAGTGCCTGGGCGCAATGGTGGCACAGGCAGCTTTTGCCTCGCTGCTCGGCGGGCAGCTCCTCAATGAGCTGGCGAGGGATCGGCGTGTGGAAGCACCAGCAGTCCGTGACCGGCTGTAAGCTACCGGCCTGCGTGCACTGGTTGCGCCGACCACAGCGTGGGCAGCGCTCGGCATCGTTCACTGGGTGTAGGTCTCTTCACAGACGCGGTTGCGCCCGGACTGCTTGGCCCGGTACAGCGCGCGGTCGGCGCGGCCGATAAGTTGTTCGAGGCTGTCGGCGCGGTGCAGTTCGGTGATACCGATGCTGGTGCTGATATGCAGGTTGACGCCATTGAAGACGAAGGTTTGCTGCTCGGTCTGTTGGCGAATCTTCTCGGCCAACTGGTGCGCCGTGCTGCTGCCGGTGTCCTTGAGCAGCAGGATGAACTCTTCACCGCCCCAGCGGCAGATGATGTCGGACTGGCGCAGATTGCTCTGCAGCGCCTGGGCGAAACCGCGTAGCACCTGGTCGCCCGCCAGGTGGCCGTGGGTGTCGTTGAGTTGCTTGAAGTGGTCGAGGTCGATCAGCAATGCGCTCAGCGGGCTTTGCTCGCGCTGGGCTTCGTGCAGGGCCTGGCCGGCCAGCAGGTCGAAGCCGCGCCGGTTGGGCAGGCCGGTCAGCGAGTCGGTGGTGGCCAGTGCGGCGATGTGCTGCTGGTAGCGGCGGGTGGCAACGAATACCAGGCCGAGCACCAGAGCGCTGATCAGGGCACAGATCAGCAGGTTGAGGTAGAGGCTGTGGCGGATACTGGCCAGCGCGCCTTCCTCATGCTTGTCGACGAACAGGTACCAGTCCAGTTCGGGGATGTAGCGCACGTTGAGAAAGTGGCCGCGGCCATGTTCCTGATAGCTGTAGCGCCCGCTCTTCGGTGCTGGCAGCTTGCTTTGCAGGGCTTCCATACCGGGTATGTCGCTGATCCGCTGGCCGCGCTTGATGCCTTGCGGGCCACCTTTGGCGCCGGTCAGCACCAGGCGACCCTGGTTGTCGCTGAAATAGATGCTGCGGTCGTAACGCAACTGGTAGTCGTCTACCAGCTTGACCACGGCGTCCACCGTGAGGCCAACGCCTGCCACGCCAATGAAGTTGTTCTGGTAGTCGAACACCTTGAAGTTGATGAAGAAGGTCAACTGGTCGCCGTTGGCCATGTCCGGGTCGACGCTGATCTCGTAGGGCTCGGCCATGCTGCGCACGCGGAAGTACCAGACGTCGCGCGGCTCGTCTTCCTTGATCTGCTTGAGCACGCCCTTGGCCTGGTAGTAGGTGCGGGTCTTTTCGGAGATGAAGAAGCTGGTGAAGGTACCGTAGTGCTCCTGGATTTCCCGCAGGTAGCGGGTCATCGGTTCGGCGTTACGCTCACCTTCCAGCGCCCAGTCGCGCAGGAAGGTGTCGCGGGCCATCATCGAGGCGATCTGGGTCGGGCGGATCAGGTCCTTCTGGATTTCCGAATAGATGTTGTCCGAGGTCAGCGGCAGCTCGGTATTGATGATGCTGTAGCGAATGCTGTCGCGCGAGCTGTAGTAACTGACCAGGCTGGTGGCGAGAAAACCGCCCAGCAGAAGGACGGTCAGGCTCAGCAGCAGGATGATCTGGGCCTTGCGGGAAGTGCGGAGCTGCATGAGGGCTGAACCTGAAGGAGGTGGCGCAATGCTAGCGCGCAGGGGGCGTCGTCGTCACGACATGCAGTCTGTCGTTGCGCATGACGCCCCTCTGTATAGGCTTCAGGCTTCCTCCAGCACCACCACGCGTTGCCCGGCACGTACCGGCGAGCCGGGTTGCACGCGCACCTCACGCACCACTCCGTTTACCGGAGCGGTGAGCGGAATTTCCATCTTCATAGATTCGAGGATCACCAGCACATCGCCGGCCTGCACGGTGGCGCCTTCCGCCACCTGTACCTGCCAGAGGTTGCCGGCGATATGGCTGTCGATGCCGTGTTGGCCGGCGTCGAGTGGCGCGTCATCGCCCAGCTCGACGGCGGCTTCCTCCACCTCGAAATGGGCCTGGCCGGACTCGATCCAGCGCTGGCGTTCGGCAGCAAACGCTGCGCGTTGCTGGCTGCGGAAGGCGTCGATGCCTGCGGCTTCCGCGGCGAGGAAGTCCTGGTAGTCGGCCAGGGCCAGTTCGCTGTCCTCGATGCGCAGATCAAAGCGGCCGAGCGGGAAGTCGCGGCGAATCTGCAGTAGCTCGTCCGCCGACACCGGGTAGAAGCGAATCTGATCGAAGAAGCGCAGCAGCCAGGGCTTGCCGTGGAAGGCGGCGACCTCGCGGTAGCGGTTCCACATCTGCAGGGTGCGGCCGACGAACTGGTAGCCGCCGGGGCCTTCCATGCCGTACACGCACATATAGGCGCCGCCGATGCCCACCGAGTTCTCGGCGGTCCAGGTACGCGCCGGGTTGTACTTGGTGGTGACCAGGCGATGGCGTGGGTCCAGTGGGGTGGCCACCGGCGCGCCGAGGTAGACGTCACCCAGGCCCATCACCAGATAGCTGGCGTCGAACACGGTCTTGTAGACCTCGTCGAGGTTGGGCAGATCGTTGATGCGGCGGATGAACTCCAGGTTGCTCGGGCACCAGGGCGCGTCCTTGCGCACCGTGGTCATGTACTTGTCGATGGCCAACTGGCAGGCCGGGTCATCCCAGGACAGCGGCAGGTGCACGATGCGCGACGGCACCTTGAGGTCGCGCGCGTTGCACACCTCGTCCCACAGGCCGGCGACCGTATCGAGCAGGCGCTGTAGCGACAGGGTCTCCGGCTGGTAGTGCACCTGCAGCGAGCGGATGCCCGGGGTCAGGTCGATCACTCCGTCGAGGTTTTGGGCTTCCAGTGCCTGCATCAGGGCGTGGGCGCGGAAGCGCAGCACCAGATCCAGCTCGGGTTGGCCGATTTCCAGCAGCAGATGGGTGTCGCCGGAGAGGCGGGCGACCAGGCGTTTGTCGGCTTCGCCGATGTCGAGAGCGATGGGGGAGATGAGGTCGCCCTCGGACAAGCTCCCTCTCCCCTCGGGAGAGGGTTGGGGTGAGGGAGATTGTGCCTGCCCCAAGACCCTCACCCCCGGCCCCACTCCCGGAG
>JAYQUJ010000062.1:0-25325 GCA_038147895.1 Pseudomonas sp. | reverse complement strand
ATACAGGGCATTGCTCAGGGCTGCGAGCTGCCCGTCACGTTCCTCACCGGCGCCCGTGGGGATATCCGTTGCCTGCTGCAGCACTTCCTGGGCCAGCAACTCGGCGCCAGCCAACTCGATCAGGTTGAGCGTGCCGCGCACCTGCTGCAGGTTTTCCACGGCCTGCTGTAGCAGGCTGCCGTTGTTACGCTCGGCAATGAAGTGTTCGAGACTCTGTTCGGTCTCTTCCATGGTGGTGAACAGCTCATCACGCACCAGGCTCAGGGATGTCGCTCCAGTGACCATAGGTCTGCTGAACCTCTCTAGACTGCGATCAGTCGGCGAATTCCGGTTTCTGCTTGCTCATATGCGCGGCCATCGCCACCCGCAGGTCGGCGGACTGCAGCATGGCGGCGTTCCAGTTGGCGACGTATTCCAGACCATCGTCGACGCGGTGGTCACGCATGTAGCGGATCATGTGCTTGGTGCCACGAATGGCGATTGGCGACTTCTCGGCAATCTCGCGGGCAATGGCCAACACGCCATCCAGCAGCTCTTCCTGGCTGGCGTAGGTACGATTGACCAAGTTGATGCGCAGTGCCTCGGCGCCATCGATGGTGCGGCCGGTATAGGCCAACTCGCGCATCATGCCGTCGCCGATGATGCGCGGCAGACGCTGCAGGGTGCCGACATCGGCCGCCATGCCCATGTCGATTTCCTTGATCGAGAACTGCGCATCCGCGGTGCTGTAGCGCATGTCGCAGGCCGAAATCAGATCGATGGCACCGCCCAGGCAATATCCCTGGATAGCCGCCAGAACCGGTTTGCGGCAGTTGTCCACAGCATTGAAGGAAGCTTGCAACTGGAGAATCTTGCGGCGCAGCGCCTCGGCGTTGCGGCCAACGTCCTTGCCCAGTTGGCTGCCGGCCTGGGCCAGCAGCATCAGATCGATGCCGGAGGAAAAATGCTTGCCGGCACCGGACAGCACGACTGCGCGTACCTCGTCGGTATCGTCGACCCAGCGGAAGATCTCGATGATCTCTTCCCAGAAGTCGACGTTCATCGCGTTGACCTTTTCCGGGCGGTTGATCTGCACATGGGCGATCTTGTCGAGCTGTTCGACACGGAAAGCTTTGTATTCAGGCACGCAGATCATCCTCGCGGGCAGAGCACACCGGGGTGTGCATAGATGTATTGTTTTGGAATAGATCAGCCCACTATAACAAGCACGCGATAAAAGTCGATGCCAGCCAATGTGACGCAGAACACGCTAACAAAGCTGAGAAGATTTCTGACTATATCCGTTAAACGCTTGATCTATTTGGAACTGAGCTGGGATGCTCGGCCTTTCACCTGGGGGAAACATAGATGCAGAGATCACTCGCCAGCGCCCTGATGCACAACTTTCTGGGCAACTCACCGCACTGGTACAAGCTGGCAATCGTCCTGTTCCTGATCATCAACCCCATGGTGCTGTGGAGCCTGGGCCCGGTCGTGACCGGCTGGCTTCTGGTGGCCGAATTCATCTTCACCCTGGCGATGGCGCTCAAGTGCTACCCCCTGCAACCAGGCGGCCTTCTGGTACTGCAGGCGTTACTGCTGGAGCTGACCACACCAAAGTCACTGTACGAAGAACTAGCACATAACTTCCCGGTGCTGTTGCTGCTGATGTTCATGGTGGCCGGCATTTACTTCATGAAGGATCTGCTGCTGTTCATATTCTCCCGCCTGCTGCTGGGCGTGCGCTCCAAGGCTCTGCTATCGCTGCTGTTCTGCCTGTTCTCGGCCTTTCTCTCGGCCTTTCTCGATGCGTTGACCGTGACCGCCGTGATCATCAGCGTCGGTGTCGGCTTCTTCTCGGTCTACCACCGGGTCGCTTCGGGCAAGAACCCACGCGAGGAAGTAGGCGTACACAGCGATCATGAAGTGGTGGAACTGCACCGCGAGGATCTCGAACAGTTCCGTGCCTTTCTGCGCAGCCTGCTCATGCACGGCGCCGTCGGCACCGCGCTGGGCGGTGTATGCACCCTGGTAGGCGAGCCACAGAACCTGTTGATCGGACATGAGGCCGGCTGGCATTTCGGCGAGTTTTTCGGGCGCATGGCCCCGGTATCGCTGCCGGTACTGGCCGCCGGCCTGGTGACCTGCGTGGTGCTGGAGCAACTGCGCTGGTTCGGCTATGGCACCCGCCTGCCTTCGGCGGTGCGCCAGGTACTGGCCGACCACGCCCGCGAAGACGACAGCCACCGCACCCACGCCCAGCGCGCCGCTCTACTGGTACAGGGCACGGCCGCACTGATCCTGATCCTCGGCCTGGCCTTCCATGTCGCCGAAGTCGGCCTGATCGGCCTGCTGGTTATCGTACTGATCACCGCCTTCAACGGCATCACCGACGAGCACCAGATCGGCCGGGCGTTTCAGGAGGCACTGCCGTTCACCGCGCTACTGGTGGTGTTCTTTGCCGTGGTCGCGGTCATCCATGAACAACACCTGTTCAGCCCTATCATCGAGGCGGTACTCGCCATGCCCAGCGAGCAGCAGCCCGGCATGCTGTTCATCGCCAACGGCCTGCTCTCGGCCATCAGCGACAACGTATTCGTTGCCACCATCTATATCACCGAGGTCAAACAGGCCTTCCTGGCCGGCAACATGAGCCGCGAACATTTCGACACACTGGCCATCGCCATCAATACCGGCACCAACCTGCCCAGCGTGGCCACGCCCAATGGCCAGGCTGCCTTCCTGTTCCTGCTGACCTCGGCCATTGCCCCGCTGATCCGCCTGTCCTACGGGCGCATGGTGTGGATGGCCCTGCCCTACACCTTCGTCATGGGCGGCCTTGGCTGGTGGGGCGTCAGCTACTGGCTGTGATGCCTCAAACGCTCTGCACCCGATTGCGCCACTGGCGCCAGGTGTAGAGCGGAATCCCGACCATCAGCACCAGAAAGCCCCAGAAAATCGCCTGCTCGCCAGTGCCGTACAGCGCCCACATGGAATAGATGAAGGCACAGCAGCCAATCCACAGCAGGCGGCCATTTTCGTGCTGTCCGAAGTCGTCGGGGCGCATCGCCAGCAGATGCAACAGCGCCGCAGCGCAGAATACATAGGGCACCACACCGGCCATGGTGCCGAGCAGGATGATCACGTTGAACACCTCGACCAGATCACCCTGCCCGTCCGCCAGCACCAGCAGGGTCACCAGCACACCAGATACCAGCAGCCCGTTGGCCGGCACCCCATGCTTGTTGGTCTTGGCCAGCGCCTCTGGCAGCAGGCCGTCACGCGCCGTGGCCATGGGGATCTGCCCCTGCAGCAGCACCCAGCCATTCAGCGCACCGAGACAAGCAATCACCGCGCCGCCGGCGATGAAGTAATAGCCCCAGTCGCCCAGCATCACCCGAGCCGCATCGGCAAAGGGTGCCGTCGAGCGACCCAATACCTCCGGCGGCAGAATGCCCTGCACTGCGGTTATCGAGAGTATGTAAACGATGGCGGCCACCAGCGTGCCGAACAGGGTGGCACGCGGAATGGTGCGCCGCGGGTCGCGCACATGCTCGGCCGGCACCGTGGCCGACTCCAGACCGATGAACGACCAGAGCGTCAGCGCCGCCGTGGTGGCGATGGCCTGAGCGTAACCGCCACCCGGCAACTGCGCCGGCTCGGGGATGCTCAGGTGCTCGGGGTTGAAGTAGAACCAGCCAAGCACGCCGACCAATATCAGCGGCACCAGCTTGAGCAGGGTGAGGACATTCTGCACATAGCCGAAGGCAGCAATACCACGCAGGTTGATCAGGGTGCACAGCCAGATTGAAGCGATGGCCGTCGTCACCGCCATTACCGGGTCACGCAGCACGGGTAGAAACACCTGCAGGTAACCGACCAGGGTTACGGCGATGGCCGCGTTACCGATCCAGGCCGCCTTCCAGTAGGTCCAGGCACAGAGGTAGCCGGCAAAGCCGCCGAAGGCGTCGCGGGTGTAGGCATACGGGCCGCCGGCGGCGGGATTGAAGCGCGCCAGGCGCGAGAAGGTCAGCGCCAGCAGCACCGCGCCGGTGCTCGACACCAGCCAACCGACCAGGCTGAGCCCACCATAGGGGGCCAAGGCCGAGGGCAGGAGAAACACCCCCGAGCCTACCATGTTGCCAACCACCAGGGCGGTACAGGTCCAGAAGCCCATCTCACCCTGCTTGCCTTTGTCCTCAGCCATGAATCCCCCAAATGGCGTGGCCGGCCTGGCCGCCACTCGGGGGCGCTACAGACCGTGCGTTACTCCTTGATGCAATCCACGGTATAGCAGGCCTGCCCCGCCACTTCCTCCCGCTGCAGACCATGTACGTCGGCATCGAAGCCCGGGAACTGGCTGTCGAAGGTGCGCGCGAAGTGCAGGTAGTCGATGATCGAGCGGGTTTCCGGGGTGAAGCGCTCCCCCGGCATGATCAGCGGAATTCCCGGCGGATAAGGCACCAGCATCACCGCCGCGAGACGCCCCTCCAGCTGCTCGATCGGCACCGCCTCGACCTCGCCACGCACCAGCTTGTCGTAGGCATCGGCAGGTTTGATCGCCACTTGCGGCAACACCGTGTACATGCGTTTGAGCGCCTTGGCCGTGGCGTTCTCGCGGTAGCAGCCGTGCAACTCGTCACACAGATCGCGCAACCCCATGCCGGCGTAGCGCACTCCATCCTCGCGGGCGATCGAAGGCAGCGCTTCGCTCAGCGGCACGTTGGCGTCGTACAGGCGCTTGAACTCCAGCAACTCGGTAAGCAACGTACTCCACTTGCCCTTGGTGATGCCCATGGAGAACAGCACCAGGAAGGAGTACAGACCGGTCTTCTCCACCACCAGACCGCGCTCCCAGAGGAACTTGCTGACCACCGCCGCAGGGATGCCAGCCTCGGCCAACTTGCCATCGGCAGTCAGGCCCGGCATCACCAGGGTGACTTTGATCGGGTCGAGCAGCACATAGTCCTCGGCCACCTCGCCGAAACCATGCCAGTCAGCATTCGGCGCCAGCAGCCAGTCGGCAGTGGCGACGCTGTCGGCACCATCAGCCTGCTCCGGCTGCCAGATGCTGAACCACCAGTCGTCCGCCGCCAGGTTCTGCCGCAGGTTGGCCAGGGCGCGACGGAAGCTCAGCGCCTCGTCAAAGGTTTCCTGGATCAACGAACGCCCCGCCGGGCCCTCCATCATTGCCGAGGCCACATCCAGCGAGGCGATGATGCCGTACTGCGGCGAGGTGGAGATGTGCATCATGAAGGCTTCGTTGAAGCGGTCGCGGTCCAGTTGGCGTGCGCCGCCGTCCTGCACATGGATCATCGAGGCCTGGCTGAAGGCGGCCAGCAGCTTGTGGGTGGAGTGCGTAGTGAACACCAGCGGCGAATGCTCGTCGCACTGGGTGCCCATGCCGTAGCGCCCGGCGTAGAACTCATGGAAGGCAGCGTAGGCGTACCAGGCCTCATCGAAATGCAGCACCTCCACCGAGTCGCCCAGTGCCTGCTTGACCATCTCGGCGTTGTAGCAGAGGCCGTCGTAGGTGGAGTTAGTCACCACCGCCAGCTTGACCCTGGGCGCACGCCCCTTGGCCAGCGGGCTGGCGTCGATCTTGGCCTGGATCGATTCCCGGCTGAACTCGGAAAGCGGAATCGGCCCGATGATGCCTAGCTCGTTGCGTTCCGGGCACAGGTACAGCGGGATGGCACCGGTCATGATGATCGAATGCAGGATCGACTTGTGGCAGTTGCGATCGACCAGCACCAGGTCGTCGCGGCCGACCATGGAGTGCCAGACGATCTTGTTTGCCGTCGAGGTGCCGTTGATCACGAAGAAGGTATGGTCGGCGCCGAAATTACGCGCCGCCCGCGCCTCGGCCTCGGCCAGCGGGCCGGTGTGGTCGAGCAAGGAACCGAGCTCGGGCACCGACACGGAAAGGTCGGAACGCAGGGTGTTCTCGCCGAAGAACTGGTGAAAGGCCTGCCCCACCGGGCTCTTGCGGTAGGCCACGCCACCGCCGTGGCCGGGCGTGTGCCAGGAATAGTTGGATTGGGCAGTGTGCTGCACCAGCGCCTTGAAGAACGGCGGCAACAGGCCGTCCAGATAATTGTGCGCGGCGCGCGCCACCTGGCGGGCGAGGAACGGCACGGTGTCCTCGTACAGATAGAGGATGCCGCGCAGATGATTGAGGTCGGCCATGGCCTCGGCTGGCGCGTTCTCGATGGTGACCTGTTCGCCCAGGGCGAATATCGGCAGCTGCGGCGCGCGCACGCGAGCGATGCGAATCAGCTCGACCATGTCCTGCAGCAGACGCTGGTTCTCCCCCGCCCCCTCGGCAGCCACCAGAATGCAGGCCAGGCCATGGTGGGTCGAGGCGACGATACGCCCCTCGGCAGAGCTGGCGGTGGAGAGGATAGTGAAACCGTCCTTGCCCAGTTCCTGAGCAATGGCACGGACCCGTTCGCCGGCGACAGTATCGGCCTTGATGTCGCGATGAACGATGAGGATGGGGAAGTTCAGGTCTTTATACATTGTGCCTTCCTGAGGAGTGGGTGCCCTGGGGCACCTATCTCCTCAGGTTAGAAGTTCGCCGGAACGGGCGGAACCCCCTGTGCGGAAGGCTGTACGAAAAGGTCGCATTGGCGTGCGACCCAGACCTGGTCAGGACTCTTTCGGCGCGTCCATCTGCGCCCACAGCGACGGCCCACCGGCAGACTTCTCGATGATCGCCAGGCGTGCGGCATGTTCGGCCAACTCGGCGTCGCTGGCGCGCAACACACGGGTCAGGTTGCGACCCGGATCGAGGCGGCGGATCGGGCTGGGCAGCACACGACCAGAGCCGTCGCCGCCTTCGCCAGCCAATGACAGATGGGTCTGGCCACCGGTCATCGCCAGGTAGACGTCGGCCAGAATCTCGGCGTCGAGCAATGCGCCGTGCAGCTCACGGCCGGAGTTGTCGACGCCATAGCGCTTGCACAGGGCGTCGAGGTTGTTGCGCTGCCCCGGGTGGCGCTCGCGGGCCATCAACAGGGTGTCGAGAATCCCGCAATAGTCGCTGACGTCGCTGCGCTCGCTCTGCCCCAGCAGGGCGAACTCGTTGTTGATGAAGCCGACGTCGAACGCCGCGTTGTGGATGATCAACTGGGCGCCGGTAATGAACTCGAAGAACTCGTCAGCCACATCCTTGAAGCGTTGCTTGTCGGCGACGAACTCGTTGGTGATGCCGTGAACCGCGATGGCGCCCTCGTCGATTTCGCGATCCGGGTTGAGGTACACATGGAAGTGGCGACCGGTCAGGCGCCGGCCCTCCAGCTCGACACAACCGATCTCGATGATGCGGTGACCATCGGTCACCGGCATGCCGGTGGTTTCGGTATCGAGTACGACGCTACGCATGTTTCTTTGCCCTCACTTCTTCTACACCACGGTTGGCCAGCTGATCGGCCTTTTCGTTGCCGGGATGGCCGGTATGCCCGCGCACCCACTGCCATTCGACCTTGTGGCGACCCACCTGCTCGTCCAGCGCCTGCCAGAGGTCGGCGTTCTTCACCGGCTCCTTGGTCGAGGTCTTCCAGCCGCGCTTCTTCCAGTTCGGCATCCACTCCTGGATGCCCTTCATCACGTATTGCGAGTCGGTCACCAGGCGCACCGAGCAGGGCCGGGTCAGGGCGATCAGCGCGCAGATCGCGGCCATCAGCTCCATGCGGTTGTTGGTGGTATTGGGCTCGCCGCCCCACAACTCCTTCTCCGCGCCCTTGTAGATCAGCAAGGCGCCCCAGCCACCGGGGCCGGGATTGCCCTTGCAGGCGCCATCGGTATAGATCTCGACTACTTCGTCACTCATTCGCTTCGTTCTTGCCAATTCTTGGATTCGCGCCGACTAACCTTGGCGACCGGCATCGGTAGCAGCTTGCCCATGCTGGCGCGCTGCACCGGCCTGAGCGGACGCAGCCCGACCACCAGCTTGCGCGCCACCAGCAGATAGAAGCCGCCACCCGGAGCCCGCAACCGAGCGCCCCAGTCTTCCAGGCGCGCCAGACGCCCCTGCCAGGCCGGCGAGGAAAGCGGCGGACGATAGCACCCGAAGCGGCGTTTCTCCAGCGCGAAGCCAAGCAAGCTGAGCCAGTCGGCCAGCCGCCCCGGGGCAATGCAGCGGGCCTGGCGCAGACCATCGCGGGCGAAGTAATGACGCAGGCCCCAGGCACTCCAGGGGTTGATGCCGGTGATCAGCAGGTAACCGCCAGGACGCACGCTACGCGCCGCCTCGCGCAAAAGGCCGTGAGGCGACAGGCTGAAGTCCAGACCATGCTGCAACACCACCACATCGGCAGCATGCTCACCCAGCGGCCAGGCCTGCTCCTCGCAAGCGATCTGCACGCCGGCAAGCGGCGCACCCAGGCGCACGTTGCAACGGATCTGCGGCGCCTTCGGCGGCTCAGCCTCGGCCGGGCCGTAATGCACCAGGTAGCCACCAAAGTAGCGCGCCAGCTCCTCGTCCAACGCCAGACGCTGCTCGGCCAGCAACAACTCGCCCAGCGGCGAGGCCAGCCAGTCGCGGGCGTCCTGGGTCAACTGCAGCCACTCGGCATCGGCCTGAGCGAAGGGTTGCTCGTCCATCACTCCTCCACACACAAGAAGGGTCATGGCGCTTAAGATGCGCCAATGCTCTCTGCTTGGCGACCTACAAAATGTTTCAGATCGACGCCCTTCCCGCCTTCACCGACAACTATCTGTGGCTGCTGCAAGACTCCAGTACCCGGCGCTGCGCCGTGGTCGACCCCGGAGATGCCGCCCCCGTCCTGGCCTGGCTTTCAGCACACCCCGGCTGGCAGCTCAGCGACATCCTGATCACTCACCACCACCCCGACCACACTGGCGGCGTTGCGCAGCTCAAGACCGCTACCGGCGCCAGAGTATGCGGCCCGGCGCGCGAGACGATTCCCGCACGCGACCTGGCCCTGGACGAAGGTGAACGCATCCAGGTGCTCGGCCTCGACTTCCTTATATATGCAGTACCGGGCCATACCCTGGGGCACATTGCCTACTACCAGGCCGACCACGACTGGCTGTTCTGCGGCGACACCCTGTTCGCCGCCGGCTGCGGGCGCCTGTTCGAGGGCACGCCGGCACAGATGCACGATTCCCTGTCACGCCTGGCCGCGCTGCCCGATGCCACCCAGGTGTACTGCACCCACGAATACACCCTCAGCAACCTGCACTTCGCCCGCGCCGTGGAGCCCGAGAACCCGGCCATTGCCGCACGCCTTAACGAGGTCAGTGCCTGGCGCTCTTCCGGGCGCATCAGCCTGCCCTCCAGCATCGCTCTGGAGAAAGCCAGCAACCCCTTCCTGCGCTGCCAGGAAACATCCGTTAAACAAATAATCGATGAGCGGGAAGGATCGCAGCAACGCTCGCCAGCCGAGGTTTTTGCGGCACTGCGGCGCTGGAAGGATGTGTTCAAAGCCGGCTGAGTCGGTCTGCCGCACTGGTGAAAACTTGACCACCCCGGGGTGCATTTCTAGAATCCCGGGAATTTTTTGCGCCGGCAGTTACTAACGACCAATGTTTTTATTACCTTCTAGAACCCTTGATTCAACGACATTGGCGCGAGCAGCAAGGGCTCTGGCGGTAGTGATGTGTATGATGATGGCCGGCTGCCAAAGCATGGGCAGCAAGGACCAGGATGGCAGCGATACCGACCGCGCCATTGGCCTGCAACAGGAGCCCGAGTGGCTGGATAGCGTCACTGTGCAAGCCCCCACGGACATCTGGGAACGCATGCGTGAAGGCTTCGCCCTGCAGGACGAAATTGGCGTCAACCCACGCATCGAAAACCAGCGCCTGTGGTTCGTCAGCAACCCCAAGTTTCTTGAACGCGCCAGCCAGCGCGGCAGCCGCTACATCCACTATGTGGTCGAGCGCCTGGACGAGCGCAACATGCCCATGGAGCTGGCGCTGCTGCCGATGATCGAAAGCGCCTACAACCCCTATGCCTACTCGCCCAGCCACGCAGTAGGCATCTGGCAGTTCATCCCTTCCACCGGCCGCTATTTCAATCTCCGCCAGACCAACTGGTATGACGGCCGCCGCGACATCACCGCCTCCACCAATGCCGCCCTTAACTACCTCAGTCGCCTGCACGACATGTTCAACGGCGACTGGCTGCTGGCGCTGGCCGCCTATAACGCAGGCGAAGGTACGGTGAGTCGGGCCATGGAGCGCAACCAGAAACTTGGCCTGCCAACCGACTACTGGAACCTGCCATTGCCCAAGGAAACCCAGGACTACGTACCCAAGCTGCTGGCACTGTCGCAGATCGTACTGGCCCCCGAAGCCTATGGCATCAGCCTCAACCCGATCGCCAACGAGCCCTACTTCGAGCAGGTCGCCAGCAAGCCAGGCCTCGACCTGGCCAGAGTCGCCGCCATGGTCGACATGACGGAAGACGAACTGGAAGTGCTCAACCCGGCCTTCAAAAAAGGCATCACCATGGACGGCCCGCTGCACCTGCTGGTGCCGACCGACAAGGCCGAGCTGTTCAACGCCAGCCTGGCCATGATGAAGCCGCAGGAGCTGGTGAGCTGGCAGGAATACCGCGTGCGCCCTGGCGACAACCTGCACAGCATCGCCAATCGTCACCACCTGACGGTCAAGACGCTCAAGGACATCAACAAGCTGAGCAGCAACCATCTGCGAGTCGGGCAGATGCTGAGCATTCCCGGCCAACCTGGCGCAGCCAAGACGGACATCGCCCTGCACCAGCAAACCTCCAAGTCGAGCAGCTCACAGCCCCTGCGTTACCGGGTGAAAAGCGGCGACACCCTGTGGCAGATCGCCAACGCCCACCAGGTCCAACTCAAGGACTTGCAGCGCTGGAACAAGCTCGACGCACGCAGCAAGCTGCGTCTGGGCCAGGTATTGGAGATCCATGGCGGCAGCGCCAGCCAAGCAGTCGCAACCGCCAAGAGCGACACCCGGCAGAATGTCACCTACTACCGGGTCAAACAGGGCGACTCGATGTACCTGATCGCCCAGCGCTTCAAGGTCGACGTGAAAAGCCTGCAGAACTGGAACCCGCGTAGCGACAGCCGCCTGCTCAAACCCGGACAGACGCTGACCCTCTACCTCGACTGAGGTGGCAGCTCGCCCATGCCGAACCATGTTCGGCATGCCTTGGCAGCAATCCTCAGCGCTTGCTCAGCGCTTCCAGGCAGCGCCCAGTCAGCTGAGTGAAACGCTGAAAAGCCACGAACTGCTCATGCTTGAGCGCACGCCCGGATACCCGGCTATCGGCGTAAAGCACCCCGATCTCCCGAGTCCCCGCCAGCAAGGGCGCGATGAAGAACATGCCCTGCCCCAGCATCTGCCGCATCGGCAAGGTCACCAGCTCCGCAAGGTTGTAACTGGCCGGCACCCCCATCCAGATAGCTTCGCGATTGCGCAGGACATAACTGAAGATGTGCGGCTGCTCGCGCTGCTGCGCCGGTAGCTGAAAGTCCTCCAGCCAGTGCTCGGTACTCTCGCCCACCGCCCGCTTGGCGCGGAAACGGCTCTGACCATCCGCCAGCACGGCCAGCATCACTCGTTCCAACCCGGCGCCCTGGTGCAGGCCTTTGAGCAGCGTATCGAGGATCAGGCCGATATCGCCTTTCTGATTAACCATCATGCCCAGATCCTGCAGGGCCTGTTGCAACAGCAGCAGATTAGGCTGCAACAGCCGCGCCTTGCGCTCCTGTTGCTGCAGCTTGATCTGTTCCGGATCGGTATTGGGGATCAGCCTGCAGAGCTGGCTGGCGCCAAAGGTGGCGGCTACATCGACCGTTTCCCGAGCACTTTCCAGCACCTGCTGCAGGGCATCCTCCGGGCTGACGCCGGTGAAGTCGGCCAGCTGCTGCACCAGCTTCTCCATTTCCGGAGAGTCCCAGCCTTCCAGCGCCGCCTCGCTGATCCTTACACCCAGATTGATCGCCCGCACGGCCGGGTCGTGCTGATTGCCACTGCCGTGGGCAAAGGTGGCCAACTCGCCAAGGTTCCAGCTTTTCACCAGGCCCTGGGTAAGTTGGCGAAAGCTGGTGCCGAGTACCTGACGCACAGCCTCCTCCTCATCCATGCCCGGCTGTTCCAGCAGCGTCGCCAGCTCATCGGCCTGCTCACCGCCACAGGCCCAGAAAGCAAGCTCGCCCACGGTATGCAGCAAGGCGGCGATGAACACCTCTTCCTGATGCTTGCTCAGCACATAACCGGCGATGTTGCGTGCCTGCACCGCGGCGTGAAAGGAGCGTGCCAGTAGGCTTTGCAGCTGCTCGCGCGGCACCTTGGCCAGCAGGCTGTCGATCAGGCTGACCGACATACCGATCAGACGCACATTGTCGAAACCGATCAGGACGATGGCTCGGGAGATAGTACGGATGCTTTCCTGCGAGGGGTTGTAGTAGACACTGTTGCCGACACGCAGCACCTTGGATGTCAGCGAAGCATCTCGCAACAGTACATCGGCCAGTTGCTGAACCGATGCATTATCCGCTTGCGCCAGACGATGCAGGTCTTGCACCACGGCGGCCAGGGCAGGCAATTCCGCCTGATTCAATCGATCTATCCATGCCTGCAAGCCGATACTGCGTTCCACCAGAGCATGCACCTCTATCAATTTGTTTCAGTGTAATCAAATTGCCAGCTTGCGCCTGAAAAGGCACCCTTTTTCCTGCGGATACAAGCTGTTACTGTACCGGCAAACCAACGCACGGGAGGCTTCGCCTACCGTCAGAAAGCCCCATGGACTGGACCTTGCCCCTAATGCGTCCTCTGCTCTCGCTGTTTCTCGGCCTGGCCATGAGCTTTCCCGCTTTCGCAACCCTGATCGAAAGCCATGGCTATGCCCAGTTCGGGGCTCTCAAGTACCCGGCCAGCTTCACCCACTTCGACTGGGTCAACCCCGACGCGCCCAAGGGCGGCACTCTGCAGGTCATGGCCTACGGCACCTTCGACACCCTCAACCCCTACAGTTTCAAAGGCAGCAGCCCCTCTGCCGCCCCCAACTTCCTGCAATATGGAGTCAGCGAGTTCAACGAACCACTGATGGTGGGCACAGGCCCTTACGACCCGTCCGGTGACGAGCCCGCTTCCAGTTATGGTCTGATCGCCAAGAGCGTGGAGTACAGCGAGGATCGCAGCTGGGTGGTGTTCAACCTGCGCGAAGAAGCGCGCTTTCACGACGGCCAGCCGATCACCGCCTTCGACGTGGCATTTTCCTACCGCACACTGATCAAGGATGGCCACCCGCAGTACCGCACAGCCCTGCAGGAGGTGAAGCGGGTCGACATTCTCAATCGCCACCGCATTCGCTTCGTCCTCAAACGCAGCAACAACCCCTTGTTGATCCTGCGTCTGGGCGAGCTTCCAGTGCTGCCCCAGCACTACTGGAAGAACCGCGATTTCAAGGCCACCAGTTTCGATGTACCGCTGGGCAGCGGCCCTTATCGGATCAGCAAGGTCGAGCCCGGCCGCCGCCTGGTTTTCGAGCGGGTCAAGGACTGGTGGGGCGAGAAGCTGCCGGTCAATCGCGGCAAGTACAACTTTGACCGGGTGGAGGTGGACTTCTACCGCGACAGCAGCGTCGCCTTCGAAGCCTTCAAGGCTGGCGAGTTCGACTTCTACATCGAGCACCAGGCGAAGAACTGGGCCAACGCCTACCGCTTCCCCGCCATCGCTCGTGGCGACGTGATCCGCGCCGAGATTCCGCACCAGATCCCCACCCAGAGCCAGGCACTGTTCATGAACACGCGGCGCGCCACCTTCGCCGAGCGCAAGCTGCGCGAAGCTCTGGGCCTGATGTTCGACTTCCAGTGGACCAATCGCGCGCTGTTCAACAGCGCCTACCAGCGCAGCACCAGCTACTACCCCAACAGTGAGTTCGCCGCCACCGGCATTCCCGAGGGTGCGGAATGGCTGCTGCTTTCACCCTATCGCAAGCAATTGCCGGGCAAACTCCTTACCGAGCCGTTCGCACTGCCGACCACCGATGGCCGCGGCATCCCGCGCGAGACGCTACGCAAGGCACTCGGCCTGCTGGCCGAGGCTGGCTGGAAACCTTCCGGCGGCCGGCTGGTCAACGCCAAGGGCGAGCCACTGCGTTTCGAGATCCTGCTGGTCAACCCCAACCTGGAACGCATCCTCCAGCCCTACACCGAGAACCTCGCCAGCATCGGCATCGATGCCGAGCTACGCACCGTCGACCGCGCCCAGTACAAGCAGCGCCTGGACCACTTCGACTACGACATGATCCTCATGACCCTGGCACAGAGCCTCAGCCCCGGCCTGGAGCAGTGGCTGTACTTCCACTCCAGCCAGGTCGATGTAAAGGGCAGCAAGAACTACGCCGGCGTACGTCACCCCGTGATCGACGCCATGCTGGAAAAACTGCTGTCAGCACAAACCCGCGAGCAGCAGGTGGCCGCCACCCGCGCCCTCGACCGCATCCTGCTCTGGCAGCACTACAGCATTCCCAACTGGTACATCAATCACCATCGTCTGGCGTACCGTAACCGGTTCGCCTTCGTCACCACCCCGCCCTACACCCTGGGGCTGCGGGCCTGGTGGCTGAAGCCCACGGAGACCGCTCGATGACTTTCCCCCTGCGCACCTTAGGCGCCGCCCTTGTACTGCTGGCCAGCGCGGCCCAGGCCGAACCGCGCCATGCCGCGACCCTGTACGACGAGCCCCCCAAGTACCCGGCAGATTTCCAGCATTTCGACTACGTCAACCCGGACGCACCCAAGGGCGGCCTGTTGCGCCAACGCGGCGTGGGCACCTTCGACAGCTTCAACCCCTACATCCCCAAAGGCACGCCGGCCAACATCGGCCTGATCTACGACAGCCTGACCTACCAATCGCAGGATGAGCCGCTCACCGTATATGGTCTGGTGGCCGAGAAAATCGACAAGGCGCCGGACAACAGCTACGTGCGCTTCATCCTCAACCCCAAGGCTCGCTTCCATGACGGCACACCGATCACTGCGGACGACGTCATCTTCACCTTCAACATCCTGCTGGAGAAAGGCGACCCGCTCTACCGCCACTACTACGCCGACGTGTCCCAAGTGGTGGCCGAAGACAAGCTGCGCGTGCGCTTCGACTTCAAGCACAAGGACAACCGTGAACTGCCGATGATCCTTGGCCAGCTACCCGTACTGCCCAAGCACTGGTGGGCCACTCGCGACTTTGGCAAAGGCAGCCTGGAACCGCCCCTGGGCAGCGGCCCTTACAAGATCGGCAAGGTGTCACCGGGCAGCAGCCTGGAACTGGAGCGGGTCAAAGACTGGTGGGCCAAGGACTTGCCGGTCAGCCGCGGGCTGTACAACTTCGACCGCATTCGCACCGAGTACTACCGCGACAGCCAGGTCGCCCTGGAAGCCTTCAAAGCTGGCCAGTTCGACATCAACGAAGAGTATTCGGCCAAGGACTGGAACACCGGCTACGACTGCCCCGCCCTGCGTGAAGGCAAGTTCACCCAGGTGTCCATCCAGAAAGGCATTCCGGCCGGCATGCAGGGCTACGTATTCAACCTGCGCCGACCGATCTTCCAGGATCGCCGCGTGCGCGAAGCCATCGCCCAGCTGTTCGACTTCGAATGGGCCAAGAAGCAGATCTTCTACGGCGACTACAAACGCACCCACAGCTATTTCGAGAACTCCGAACTGGCCTCTTCCGGCCTGCCCTCCGAAGCCGAGTTGAAGCTGCTGGAGCCGCTGCGCGACAAACTGCCACCCGAGGTGTTCACCCTCGAATTCCAGCCGCCGGTGAGCGACGGCAGCGGCATCATCCGCGAGCAGAGCCGGCGTGCCTTCCAGCTGCTGACCGAGGCCGGCTACCGCATCGAAGACGACAAGATGATCGGCCCGGATGGCAAGCAACTGGCCTTCGAATTCCTCAACTTCCAGCCCAACCTCGAACGCGTGGTGCTGCCGTTCAAGCGCAACCTGGCCGAGCTGGGCATCGACCTGCAGATCCGCCGGGTCGACGTCTCGCAGTACATCAATCGCCTGCGCGAGTGGGACTACGACATGACCTCGGCAGTCTGGCCCCAGTCCAACTCCCCCGGTAACGAGCAGCTGGACATGTGGCACTCCAGCAGCGCCGACAAGCGTGGCAGCCAGAACTACATCGGCCTGCGCGACCCGGCCATCGACCAGCTGGTGGAAAGCCTGATCCGCGCCGACTCGCGGCAAGCACTGGTCACCCACGCCCGCGCCCTGGATCGCGCCCTGCTCTGGGGCCACTACGTGGTGCCCAACTACTACGTAGATGCCTGGCGCGTTGCCTACTGGAAGCGTTTCGGCCGCCCTGCCATCACGCCGCAGTCGGACTTCGGCCTGATGACCTGGTGGGAAGAGCAACCACTTCACGCACCACAGCAGCCCTCGCCAAGCGCTGAATCCCAGCAGGAAGCCCAGTAATGCTGGCCTATATCATCCGCCGCCTGCTGCTGATCATCCCCACCCTGCTGGGCATCCTGCTGATCAACTTCATCATCGTCCAGGCCGCCCCCGGCGGCCCGGTTGAGCAGATGATCGCCAAGCTGGAAGGCTTCGACGCCGCCTCCGGTGGCGCCACCGCAAGGATTTCCGGCGGCGGTGGCGAAGTCTCGGTAGCGGGCTCCAACTACCGCGGCTCGCAGGGTCTGGATCCGAAGCTGGTGGAAGAAATCGAGAAGATGTATGGCTTCGACAAATCCGCCCCGGAACGTTTCTGGCTGATGCTCAGCAGCTATGCCCAGCTCGACTTCGGCGAAAGCTTCTTCCGCGACGCCACGGTGATCGAGCTGATTCTGGAAAAGATGCCCGTGTCGATATCCCTGGGCCTGTGGAGCACGCTGATCACCTACCTGATCTCGATTCCATTGGGGATAGCCAAGGCCACCCGCCACGGCAGCGCCTTTGATGTGTGGACCAGCTCGGCGATCATCGTCGGCTACGCCATCCCGGCCTTCCTCTTCGCCATCCTGCTGATCGTGCTGTTCGCCGGTGGCAGCTACTGGGACTGGTTCCCCCTGCGCGGACTGACCTCCGGCAACTTCGACCAGCTCAGCCTGGGCGACAAGATCCTCGACTACTTCTGGCACCTGGCCCTGCCGGTAACGGCCCTGGTGATCGGCAACTTCGCAACCCTGACCCTGCTGACCAAAAACAGCTTCCTCGACGAGATCGGCAAACAGTACGTGGTCACCGCCCGCGCCAAGGGCCTGACCGATCGCCGCGTGCTTTACGGCCATGTGTTCCGCAACGCCATGCTGATCGTGGTCGCCGGCTTTCCCGCGGCCTTCCTCGGCATCTTTTTCGCCGGCTCCATGCTGATCGAGGTGATCTTCTCCCTCGATGGCCTCGGCCTGCTGGGCTTCGAATCCATCGTCAACCGCGACTACCCGGTGGTGTTCGGCACCCTGTTCATCTTTTCCCTGTTCGGCCTGCTGGCCAAGCTGCTGAGTGATCTGATGTACACCCTGATCGACCCACGCATCGACTTCGAAACCCGGGAGCACTGATCATGGCGCTCTCCCCCCTCAACCAACGTCGCTTTGCCCTGTTCAAGGCGCACAAACGTGGCTGGTGGTCGCTGTGGCTATTCCTCGGCCTGTTCATCCTGAGCCTGGGCGCCGAGCTGATCGCTAACGACAAGCCCCTGGCCGTGCGCTACGACGGCGAATGGTACTTCCCGGTGGTCAAGCGCTACGCCGAAACCACTTTTGGCGGCGAATTCCCCCTACAGGCCAACTACAAGAGTCCTTATATCCAGGAGCTGATCGCCGAGAAGGACGGCTGGATGATCTGGCCGCCGATCCCCTTCAACTACTCCAGCATCAACTACGACCTGCAGGTGCCAGCCCCCGCGCCACCCTCGGCGCAGAACTGGCTGGGCACCGACGACCAGGGCCGTGACGTGCTGGCACGGGTCATCTACGGCTTTCGCGTGTCGGTGCTGTTCGCCCTGGCGCTGACCATCGCCAGCTCGATCATCGGCGTGTTCGCCGGCGCCCTGCAGGGCTACTACGGTGGCTGGGTCGATTTGGCCGGCCAGCGCTTTCTCGAAGTCTGGTCCGGCCTGCCGGTGCTCTATCTGCTGATCATCCTGGCCAGCTTCGTGCAGCCTAACTTCTGGTGGCTGCTGGGCATCATGCTGCTGTTCTCCTGGATGAGCCTGGTCGACGTAGTGCGCGCCGAGTTCCTCCGCGGCCGCAACCTGGAATACGTGCGCGCGGCCCGCGCGCTGGGCATGGGCAACAGCGGCATCATGTTCCACCACATCCTGCCCAACGCCATGGTTTCGACCATGACCTTCATGCCCTTCATCCTCACCGGAGCGATCGGCACCCTGACTTCACTGGACTTCCTCGGCTTCGGCCTACCGGCCGGCGAGCCCTCGCTGGGCGAGCTGGTGGCGCAGGGCAAGGCCAACCTGCAGGCGCCTTGGCTGGGCATCAGTGCCTTCGCGGTACTGGCACTGATGCTCAGCCTGCTGGTGTTCATCGGCGAAGCCGCCCGCGATGCCTTCGACCCGAGGAAATGAGATGACCGATTCGAACAACCTCATCGAAGTGCGCGACCTGGCCGTCGAGTTCGTTACCGGCAATCAGGCCCATCGGGTGATCGAAGGCATCAGCTTCGAAATCCGCAAGGGCGAGACCCTGGCCCTGGTCGGCGAAAGCGGCTCCGGCAAATCGGTAACCGCCCATTCCATCCTGCGCCTGCTGCCCTACCCGCTGGCCCGCCATCCGGCCGGCAGCATCCACTACGGCGACCAGGATCTGCTCAAGCTGGCCCCGGACAAGCTGCGTGGCATTCGCGGCAACCGCATCGCCATGGTGTTCCAGGAGCCCATGACTTCGCTCAACCCACTGCACACCATCGGCAAGCAGATCGGCGAAGTCCTGGCCTGGCACAAGGGGCTGCGTGGAGAGGCTGCACGAGCGCGCATCATCGAATTGCTGGAATTGGTCGGCATTCCCGACCCGGCCACACGCCTCAAGGCCTACCCCCATGAGCTATCCGGCGGCCAGCGTCAGCGGGTGATGATCGCCATGGCCCTGGCCAACGAACCGGAGCTGCTGATCGCCGACGAGCCGACCACTGCGCTGGACGTCACCGTACAGCTGAAAATCCTCGACCTGCTCAAGGATCTGCAAGCTCGCCTGGGGATGGCCCTGCTACTGATAACCCATGACCTCAACCTGGTGCGACGAATCGCGCACCGCGTATGTGTCATGCAGCGCGGTTGCATCGTCGAACAGGCGTCGTGTGATGAATTGTTCCGCGCTCCGCAGCATCCCTATACCCGGGAACTGCTTGGCGCCGAGCCCAGCGGCGAGCCGGCGAGCAACCCTGCCGGCGCGCCGCTACTGGAAGTGGACGACCTGCGCGTGTGGTTCCCGATCAAGAAGGGAGTGTTGCGGCGTACGGTCGATCATGTGAAGGCGGTGGACGGAATCGACTTCAGCCTGCCCCAGGGCCAGACCTTGGGCATCGTTGGCGAAAGCGGCTCCGGCAAATCCACTCTCGGCATGGCGATCCTGCGGCTGCTAAGCAGCCAGGGGGCCATCCGCTTCCAGGGCCAGGCGCTGGATGGGCTGCCGCAAGAGGCCGTAAGGCCGTTGCGCCGGCAGATGCAGGTGGTCTTTCAGGACCCCTTCGGCAGTCTCAGCCCACGCATGTGCGTGAGCCAGATTGTCGGCGAAGGTTTGCGCATCCACGGTATGGGCAATGCCGAGGAGCAGGAACAGGCCGTCATCGACGCGCTCAAGGAGGTAGGGCTGGATCCGGAAACCCGGCACCGCTACCCCCATGAGTTTTCCGGCGGGCAACGGCAGAGGATTGCCATTGCCCGGGCACTGGTGCTGAAACCGGCGCTGATACTGCTCGACGAGCCCACCTCGGCGCTCGACCGCACGGTACAGCGTCAAGTGGTGGAACTCCTGCGCTCGCTGCAGGCCAAGTACAACCTGACGTACCTGTTCATCAGCCATGACCTGGCGGTGGTCAGGGCCCTGAGCCACCAACTGATGGTGGTCAAGCAGGGCAAGGTGGTTGAGCAAGGGCCGGCCGAGCGGATTTTCGCCGCACCGCAGCACCCTTATACCCAGCAGTTGCTGGAAGCCGCATTCATGGCTCCGGCAACCGCCGATTAACCAGAAGAGGAACAACGCACATGGGTTTTCTCGCCGGTAAGCGCGTACTGATCGTTGGCGTGGCCAGCAAACTGTCGATCGCCTCGGGCATCGCCGCAGCCATGCATCGCGAGGGCGCCGAGCTCGCCTTCACCTACCAGAACGACAAGCTCAAGGGCCGCGTCGAAGAATTCGCCGCCGGCTGGGGTTCGAACCCCGAGCTGTGCTTCCCCTGCGATGTGGCCAATGACGAGGAGATCGCCAAGGTCTTCGAAGCACTGAGCCAGAAATGGGATGGCCTGGACTGCATCGTGCACTCCGTTGGCTTCGCCCCAGGCGACCAACTGGATGGCGACTTCACCGAAGTCACCACCCGCGACGGCTTCAAGATTGCCCACGACATCAGCGCCTACAGCCTGGTAGCCCTGGCCAAAGCAGGCCGCCCACTGATGCAGGGCCGTAACGGCAGCATCCTCACCCTCTCCTACCTGGGCGCCGAGCGCACCATGCCCAACTACAACGTCATGGGCATGGCCAAGGCCAGCCTGGAGGCTGGCGTACGCTACCTGGCCGGCAGCCTTGGCCCGGAAGGCACCCGCGTCAACGCCATCTCCGCCGGCCCGATCCGCACCCTGGCCGCTTCCGGCATCAAGAGCTTCCGCAAGATGCTCGCCGCCAACGAGAAGCAGACCCCGCTGCGTCGCAACGTGACCATCGAAGAAGTCGGCAATGCCGGCGCTTTCCTCTGCTCCGACCTGGCCTCGGGCATCAGCGGCGAGATCCTCTATGTCGACGGCGGATTCAACACCACCGCCATGGGCAACATCGAAGACTGATCGAGCCCCGCAATGAAAAAGGCCGCTTTCGCGGCCTTTTTCATGACTGGAAAATAGCGATCAGAAGCGCTCGATATCAGCCTTTTCCTTCAGTTCCTCGCGGTAAGCAGCAAAGTCCTGCTGACCACTACGAGAAGCCAGGAAGCGGCGGTAGCTGATCTTCTCCTCGGCACTCAACTCGGCCTTGGCCTGACCGACACCTTCCAGACGCAGAACAACGTAGTCGCCATTGTTCAGGCTGACACCGGCGTAGCTGGGCTTGCCATCGGCCGGTTTGGTCATACGGAACAGCGCCTGCAGCACCAGAGGATCAACTCCTTCCTGGCTACGGTTGGCCGCTTCAGTCTTGGCCCAGCCACCTTCTGCACTCTCGCCTTTTTTCAGGCTGGCCAGCAGCGCCTCGCCATCAGCCTTGGCAGCCTCGCGCGACTTCTTCTGAGCCAGGGTCTGGCGGATGCCTGCAGCGACCTGCTCGAACGGTAGCAACTCGGGCTTCTTGTGCTCTTTGACGCGCAGAACCAGGGTGGTGTCCGGATCAAGCTCGATGGCGTTGCTGTTGCCACCGTCCTCCAGGACCTCAGCAGCATAAGCGGCTTGTACTACCTGACGATTGGCAGTGACGCCCTCGCCCCCTTCACGCCCGAAAGGCGCACTGGTTTGCACCTGCAGGCCCAGCTCCTGAGCCGGCTGAGCCAGATCGGATGCCTCGAAGCTCGCCTCTTCCAGATCCTTGACCGCCTCGACAAAGCGCTGTTCGACCTGCTGGGCCTTGAGGTCATGCTCAAGCTTGGCCTTCAAGCTGGCAAAGCTCGGCACTTCCGGCGACTGAACGTCCAACAGCTTGATCAGGTGCCAGCCGAACTCGCTGCGCACCGGCTGAGAAACCTCACCCTTCTTCAATGCATAGAGGCTCTTCTCGAAAGCCGGGTCGTAAACGCCCGGACCAGCGAAACCGAGGTCACCGCCATTGCTGGCAGAACCAGGGTCCTGGGAAACCTCTTTGGCAAGAGCTGCGAAGTCCTCCCCCTTGTCCAGGCGCTGCTTGACCTCTTCCAGCCTGGCCTTGGCCTGCTCGTCGGTCAGTTTGTCGCTCACTTCCAGCAGAATATGCGCGGCATGGCGCTGCTCTGCGAGATTGGCAATTTCCTTGCTGTAGAGCTCTTGAAGCTCGTCATCACTGACTTCAACCTGATCGAAGAAGGACTCCTTCTTCAACTCGACATAGTCGATGACGACCTGCTCTGCGCTCATGTACTGATCAGGGTGCTCGTCATAGTAGGCCTTGACCTCGTCGTCCTTGACCTCAACCGCAGTCGCATCAGCCTTGAGGGTGCGGCTGGAGAAGTCGCGCGTCTGCTTGTCCAGGCTGACGAAGGCATTGACCTCAGCATCGGTCACGAAGCTGCTGCCGACCAATGCTGCCTGCAGCTGGCTGACAAGAATGTCCTGCTTCAGACGCTCGCGAAACTGCATACGAGTGAAGCCCTGCTGCTGCAGAATCTGATCGAAACGGGCAGCATCGAACTTGCCTTCAACCTGGAATACAGGCATCTGCAGAATCAGCTGATCGAGAGAGGCATCGGAAATCGCCATGCCGGCATCTCCAGCTCCCTGCAGCAGCAGAGTGCGCTCCACCAGGCTATCCAGGGCTGACTGGCGCAGCAGCTTGTCATCGAGCAGGGACGCATCGAAATCCTTGCCGAACTGCTGTATCAGCTGGCGGCGCTGCATATCGACTGCTGCATTGAGGCTGTTCAGGGTGATCTCTTCCCCGTTGACCTCCGCAGCATTACGGCTATTGCTGGTGGACTGGATGATTGCATCGAAACCGGTCAGAGCCAGCAGGACGATGATCACACCGATGATGGTCTTGGCAATCCAGCCTTGGGAGTTGTCCCTGATGTTCTGCAGCATGCTTCCCCCGAAACGCCTACATCAGACCGAAGGCCATGCAGCGTGGGTATTGGAATCCGGATAAAAGAAAGGCGCATCCGAGGATGCGCCTTCTCATAACTGTTGGAGCGCTGTCGCAACTCCGTGCCGAACCAGGTCACCCCAGCCCGGCGAGGGCTAAGCCCGAGAGACGCTTAGTTGACGGCGTCTTTCAGTGCTTTACCAGCTTTGAAACCTGGGATCTTGGCAGCAGCAATGCTGATCGGCTTGCCAGTCTGCGGGTTACGGCCAGTACGTGCAGCACGCTCTTTGACAGCGAAAGTACCGAAGCCAACCAGCACCACCGAGTCACCGGCTTTCAGAGCGCCAGTGACGGATTCGATTACTGCGTCCAGCGCGCGGCCAGCAACAGCTTTCGGGATATCAGCGGATGCGGCGATGGCATCAATCAGTTCCGACTTGTTCACTCTTAAGTCCCCTTATTTCCGTTGAGTTGTTTCTTAGTTGTTTGGTGTAAGCAAAGCGGGTGTCGAAAGGCCTGAAGACACATAAGAGCCGTTTTATAACAAGGGCTCGAAAATAGTGTCAAGGAAGCCTTCCGGCTAATGCGTGCTGATTCGCTCCTTGGAATCAGTCTCGCGAGAGTCATCCTTTGCAACCATCTCGGGAGCCGCATCGGGCAAGGGCTCCGGGGCGTATTGCAGCGCAATTTGCAGGACCTCGTCAATCCATTTAACCGGCTTAATGGTCAGGTCTTGCTTAATATTTTCCGGAATTTCCTTGAGATCACGCACATTCTCTTCCGGGATGATCACGGTCTTGATTCCACCGCGATGCGCCGCCAGCAATTTCTCCTTGAGCCCACCAATAGCCAGCACCTGGCCACGCAACGTGATCTCTCCGGTCATGGCCACATCGGCACGCACCGGAATTTGCGTAAGAGACGAAACCAGGGCCGTACACAGGCCAATACCGGCGCTCGGCCCATCTTTCGGCGTCGCCCCTTCCGGCATGTGGATGTGGACATCTCGCTTCTCATGAAAGTCCGGAGCGATCCCCAGGCTCTTGGCACGGCTACGCACCACGGTCAGCGCAGCAGTCATCGACTCAGCCATTACATCGCCCAACGAGCCCGTCTTGATCAACTGCCCCTTGCCAGGAACCACCGCAGTTTCGATGGTCAGCAACTCGCCACCGACTTGAGTCCAGGCCAGCCCAGTAACCTGACCGATCTGGTCCTGCTGCTCGGCCAAGCCAAAGCGATAACGGCGAACGCCCAGGTAATGCTCAAGCGACTCGGCACTCACCAGCACCTTGATACACTTGTCCTTGGCGTGCTCCTTGACCACCTTGCGGCACACCTTGGAAACCTGGCGCTCCAGGCTGCGCACACCCGCCTCACGGGTGTAGTAGCGAATGATGTCGCGGATGGCAGCCTCTTCGAACTCCAGCTCACCCTTTTTAAGTCCGTTAGCCAGCACCTGCTTGGGCGTCAGGTACTTGATGGCGATGTTGACCTTCTCGTCCTCGGTGTAACCCGGCAGACGGATAACCTCCATACGGTCCAGCAGCGGACCGGGAATGTTCATGGAGTTGGCCGTACAGATGAACATCACGTCCGACAGGTCGTAATCAACCTCCAGATAGTGGTCGTTGAAGTTGTGGTTCTGCTCCGGATCCAGCACCTCCAGCAGCGCCGAGGCCGGATCACCACGCATGTCGCTGCCCATCTTGTCGATCTCGTCGAGCAGGAACAGCGGGTTGCGCACGCCGACTTTGGTCAGCTTCTGGATCAGACGTCCCGGCATGGAGCCGATGTAGGTACGACGGTGACCGCGGATCTCCGCCTCATCGCGCACGCCACCGAGGGCCATGCGCACGAACTTGCGGTTGGTGGCCCGAGCAATGGACTCGGCCAGCGAGGTCTTACCTACGCCAGGCGGCCCGACCAGACAAAGTACTGGCCCCTTGAGCTTCTTCACCCGTTTCTGCACGGCGAGGTATTCGAGGATGCGCTCCTTGACCTCCTCCAGACCGAAATGATCAGTCTCAAGAATGCCCTCTGCCTTGGCCAAATCAAGGCGCACCTTGCTTTCGGCCTTCCACGGCACGTTGGTCAGCCAGTCAATATAGGAGCGCACCACGGTAGCCTCGGCCGACATCGGCGACATCTGCTTGAGCTTGTTCAGCTCAGCTATTGCCTTGGTATGAGCCTCCTTGGTCAGTCCGGCGCTCTCGATGCGCTTCTTCAGCTCATCGACTTCGTTGTGCCCCTCGTCAATATCACCCAGCTCTTTCTGAATGGCCTTCATCTGCTCATTCAGGTAGTACTCGCGCTGGCTGCGCTCCATCTGCTTCTTCACTCGGCCGCGGATGCGCTTTTCTACTTGCAGCAGGTCAATCTCAGCGTCAAGCAGCGCCAGCACATGTTCGACGCGCTCTGCCAAACCAGTGATCTCAAGGATCTCCTGCTT
>JAYQUJ010000061.1:0-25401 GCA_038147895.1 Pseudomonas sp. | reverse complement strand
GGCACATGCAGGCTCTGATACACCCCCTGCACGCCCGCCCGAGCCTCGGCGGAAACGTAACCACTCTCCAGCGCCAGCACCTGGAAAATGCCACGCCGCATCATCTCTTCATTGAGGTCGGTGGAGTCACTGCGCATGGTGCAGAGAAAGCGTACCCAGGAGGTCAGGATGATCCAGCTGTTGAGGGTCAGCGCCTCGATCTGCTGCTCGTTCATCACCAGAATGCCGGCCTCGGCAAAGCCCTGATAGATGCTGGTCGCACCCTGCAGGCAGCGGCGAGCGAAGGCGCGATAACGCTCGGCCAGCTCCAGGTCGCTTTCCAGCAGGTGCTCCAGGTCACGATGCAGGAAACGGTAGTGCCACATGGCGGCCAGCAGGGCCTGCAGGTAGAAAGTCTTGTCCTCGACCGTCAGCGCCCGGCCTTCGGGGCGACGCAGGAAGGCATCGACGCGGTTTTCGTACTGGGCGAACAGCTCGGCGATGATCGCCTGCTTGTTGCGGAAGTGGTAGTACAGGTTGCCCGGCGACATGCCCAGATGGGCGGCGATGTGATTGGTGGTGACGCTACGCTCACCCTGGGCATTGAACAGCTCCAGGCTGGCGTCGACGATGCGCTCACGGGTCTTGTTCTTGGGGGCCATGGTTCGGCTCGGTTAAACGTTTCGGCAAAAGTACAGGGCTGCAGCGCTTCTGACGACCGGCAGACCGTGGATTGACAGTTTAGAGCATTTACTCTAAAAATCATTCTACTTATCCGCCGATGCTCCCAAAGAGGATGCCGCCATGGTTGCCGACGTCGCCTACCTGCAACAAAACCAACAACAGATCGACGCCCTGGAGCCGCTGCTGGCTGCCCAGCGTGCTGCCTTCCGCGCCAACCCCATGCCCAGCGCCGAACAGCGCCTGGCCTGGCTGAAGGCTCTGCGTGAACTGATTCATCAGGAGAAGGACGCACTGATCGCCGCCCTGCACGCCGACTTCAGCAACCGCGCCGAGAGCGAAACCATGCTGGCCGAGATCATGGCCAGCCTCAATGGCATCCACTACGCCAGCAAAAACCTGAAGAAGTGGATGAAACCCTCGAAGCGCTCGGTGGACATGTCCTTCCAGCCGGCCAAGGCCAAGGTGATCTACCAGCCGCTGGGCGTGATCGGCGTGATCTCGCCGTGGAACTACCCGCTGTTCCTCGCCTTCGGCCCGCTGATCGGCGCGCTGTCTGCCGGCAACCGGGTGATGATCAAGATGAGCGAGGCCACTCCGGTCACCTCGCAGCTGGTCAAGGACATCCTGGGCAAGGTCTTCCCCGAGGATCTGGTCGCCGTGGTGCTGGGTGAGGCCGAGGTCGGCCAGGCCTTTTCCCGCCTGCCTTTCGACCACCTGCTGTTCACCGGCGCCACCAGCATCGGCAAACACGTGATGCGCGCGGCCGCGGAGAATTTGGTGCCGGTCACCCTGGAGCTGGGCGGCAAGTCGCCTGCCATCATTTCCGCAGACGTGCCCATGCTCGACGCCGCCGAGCGCATCGCCTTCGGCAAGACCATGAACGCCGGGCAGACCTGCGTGGCACCGGACTATGTGCTGGTGCCGGAAGGCCGCGTGGAGGAGTTCGTCGATACCTACCGCCAGGTCGTACAGCGCTTCTATCCCAAGCTGGAAAACAACCCGGACTACACCGCGGTGATCAACGAACGTCAGCTGGCACGCCTCAAGAGCTACATCAGCGACGCCGAAAGCAAGGGCGCGCAGGTCATCCGTCTGTACGACAAGGATCAGGAGCGGCGCATGGCCCAGTGCCTGCTGCTGAACACCAGCGACGACATGAAGGTTATGCAGGACGAGATCTTCGGCCCACTGCTACCCGTGGTGCCGTACCGCGGCATCGAGCAGGCCTTCGGCTACGTCAACGACCGCCCGCGCCCGCTGGCGCTGTACTACTTCGGCTATGACAAGGGCGAGCAGGAGCGCGTGCTGGTCGAGACTCACTCCGGCGGCGTGTGCATCAACGACACCATGCTGCACGTGGCCCAGGACGACATGCCGTTTGGTGGCGTCGGCCCCTCCGGCATGGGCCACTACCACGGCCACGAGGGTTTCCTGACTTTCAGCAAGGCCAAGGCTGTGCTGATCAAGCAGCGCTTCAACGGCGCCCGGCTGATCTACCCTCCTTATGGCAAGCCGCTGCAGAAACTGGTCCAGAAACTCTTCCTGCGCTGATTCGCCTACGGGGCCATAACAACAATGATTGATACCCCTGCCAATGCCGTGTCGCTGTCGCGCCGCGGCCTGCTCAAGGTCGGCCTGCTCGGCGGCGCCTTTCTCGGCACTGCGGGGCTTGCCGCCAGTCTCAGTGGCTGCTCGTCACCGGCCGCCGCCACTGGCTTTGCCATCCTGCGCGAGAGCGATCTGGAATTTCTCCGTGCGCTGATCCCGGTCATGCTCGACGGTGCGGTGGCCAACGGCAGCATGCCGGCAGCCGTAGACGCTACGCTGCAGGGCATCGACCAAAACCTCGAACACCTTTCGCCGGAGCTGCTCAAGCTCACCCAGCAACTGTTCGACGTGCTGGCCATGGGCGTCACCCGTGGCCCGCTGACCGGTGTATGGGGTAGCTGGGATAGTGCCAGCGCCGCCGATATCCGCCAGTTCCTCGACCGCTGGGAGCACAGCTCGCTGGAGCTGCTGCGTATGGGCCGCGAGTCGCTGGTCAAGCTGGTGCTGATGTCCTGGTACTCACGACCGCAGTCCTGGGCCCATTGCGGCTATCCCGGCCCACCCAGCATTTGAGCCACGGCGTTCCCCTTAGAAGAATTACAAAAGAGAAACCGAGAAATGCCCGTACCCGATAGTTTCCGCGAAGGCCTGGCCCGCGGCTGGATCACCTATGACGGCTCCAGCCTGGAGCAGGATCTGCTGCTGGAAGCCGATGTCGCCATCATCGGCAGCGGTGCCGGCGGCGGCACCACGGCGGAAATCCTCAGCGCCGCCGGCTACAAGGTGCTGCTGATCGAGGAAGGCCCGCTGAAGACCAGCAGCGACTTCAAGATGCAGGAGGCCGACGCCTACCCGCAGCTGTACCAGGAAGGCGTCGGGCGCATGAGCAAGGACGGCGCCCTCATCATCCTGCAAGGCCGGGCCGTGGGCGGCACCACCCTGGTCAACTGGACGTCCAGCTTCCGCACTCCGGAGCCGACCCTGCAGCACTGGGCCGAGGCGCATGACGTCAAAGGCCACAGCGCCGCCGAGATGGCCCCCTGGTTCGAACAGATGGAGCAGCGCCTGGGCGTGGCGCCCTGGGCCATTCCACCGAACCCCAACAACCAGGTGATCAAGGACGGCTGCGAGAAGCTCGGCTACGCCTGGCACATCATCCCGCGCAACGTGCGCGGCTGCTGGAACCTGGGCTACTGCGGCATGGGCTGCCCGACCAACGCCAAGCAGTCGATGCTGGTCACCACCATTCCTGCCACCCTGGATAAAGGTGGCAGCCTGCTCTATCTGGCCCGCGCCGAACGCCTGATCCACGACGGCGAGCGGATCAGCGGCCTGGAATGCCTGGGGATGGACAAGCACTGCGTGGCGCCCAATGGCCGGCGCATCATGGTCAAGGCGCGCCACTACGTGCTGGCCGGCGGGGGCATCAACAGCCCGGCGCTGCTGATGCGCTCCGAGGCGCCTGACCCGCACCAGCGCGCGGGCAAGCGTACCTTCCTGCATGTGGTGAACTTCTCTGCCGCGCAGTTCGAGCAGGTCATCAACCCCTTCTACGGCGCCCCGCAGTCGGTGTATTCCGACCAGTTCCAATGGGACGACGGCACCACCGGGCGCATGTCCTACAAGCTGGAGGTGCCACCGCTGCAGCCGGCCCTGACCTCCACCCTGCTCGGCGGCTTCGGCCAGGACAATGCCCAGCGCATGGCCCAGTTGCCGCACACCAACGTGCTGCTGGCACTGATGCGCGACGGCTTCCACCCGGATAGCGCCGAAGGCACGGTGGAGTTGCGCGGCGACGGCTCGCCGGTACTCGACTACCGCATGACCGACTACACCTGGGACGGTATCCGCCGCGCCTTCCACAGCATGGCCGAGATCCAGTTCGCTGCCGGGGCCAAGGCCGTGATGCCGCTACATGCGGCGGCCGGCTACGTGAAGAGCCTGGGAGAAGCCAAGGCCCTGATCGACAACCTCGACCTGCGCCTGTTCCAGACCCGCCTGGGCAGCGCCCACGTAATGGGCGGCTGCGCCATGGGCGAAGACCCGAAGATGGCCGTTACCGACAGCCTGGGCCGCCACCACCAGCTGGAGAACCTGTCGATCCATGACGGCTCGCTGTTCCCCACCAGCATCGGCGCCAACCCGCAACTGTCGATCTACGGTCTGACGGCCAAACTCGCCACCCTGCTGGCCGAGCGCCTCAAGGCCTGAAGCAGCTGACGGCGCTACCTGCCGCCAGCCACCTGGCGGCTTGGCCCCTGCCGAGCACTGCGCTACCATCCGCGACTCTTACCGCTCCGAGCAGGACGATACGATGAATCGAGTGTTGTACCCGGGCACCTTCGACCCCATCACCAAAGGTCATGGTGACCTGATCGAACGTGCCTCGCGCCTGTTCGACACCGTGATCATCGCGGTCGCCGCCAGCCCGAAAAAGAACCCGCTGTTCCCCCTGGAGCAACGCGTCGAGCTGGTTCGGGAAGTCACCAAGCACCTGCCCAACGTCGAGATCGTCGGCTTCTCCACCCTGCTCGCGCATTTCGTCAAGGAACAGAACGCCAACATCCTGCTGCGCGGCCTGCGGGCGGTATCGGACTTCGAGTACGAGTTCCAACTGGCCAACATGAACCGCCAACTGGCGCCGGATGTGGAAAGCATGTTCCTTACCCCGTCGGAGAAGTACTCCTTCATCTCCTCGACCCTGGTACGCGAGATCGCCGCGCTGGGCGGCGACATCAGCAAGTTCGTCCATCCGGCGGTGGCCGAGGCCCTGGCCGAGCGCTTCAAACGCTGAATCCCTCCGCCACGCGCAGGCGACTCCGGTCGCTTGCGCGTGGCGCGCAAACCTCCAATCCGGCACAATTCGCCCATTGAATGCCTGAAAGTGCCATGCCCAAGGGCATGGCTGGAGTTGCCCGATGTCCCTGAAGATCACCGACGACTGCATCAACTGCGACGTCTGCGAACCCGAGTGCCCCAACGCCGCCATCTCCCAGGGTGAGGAGATCTACGTGATCGACCCCAACCTGTGCACCGAATGCGTCGGTCACTATGACGAGCCGCAATGCCAGCAGGTCTGTCCGGTTGACTGCATCCCCCTCGACGAGGCCAACGTCGAGAGCAAGGACGAGCTGATGCAGAAGTACCTGATCATCACCGGCAAGGCCTGATCGCCCCACTCCCGCGCGATCTCCGCTAGGCTGTTGCTCCCAAGCCCGCGGATTGATCGAACGCATGCTCAGAACCGCTCTTCTCCTCTGCCTGCTGCTCTGCGCCAACCTCACGCAGGCAGCCGATGGCAAGCCTGACCGGGCCGCTGTCGCCAGCGCCCACCCTGCCGCCACCGTCGCCGGCCTGGAAACCCTGGCCCAGGGCGGTAACGCCTTCGACGCCGCCGTCGCCATAGCCGCAGCCCTGGCCGTGGCCGAGCCCTATGGCTCAGGCCTGGGCGGCGGCGGTTTCTTTCTGCTGCGTCAGGCTGGCGAGAAGCCGACCTATCGCTTCCTCGATGCCCGAGAGCGCGCGCCCCTGAGCGCCGGCCGCGACCTGTACCGGCGCAATGGCCAGGTGCAGCGCGAACTCTCGCTGAACGGACCGCTGGCTGCCGCGATCCCCGGCCTGCCGGCCGCCCTGGCCCTGCTCGCCGAACGTTACGGCCAACTGCCCCTGGCCTACTCGCTGACCCCGGCTATGCGCCTGGCCCGTGACGGCGTGGGCATCGACCCGGTGTACCGCGAGCGCGCCGAATGGCGCCTCGAAGCCATGCAGAAAGATGGCGAAACCGCACGTATCTTCCTCGACCACGGCCGTCTGCCGCCGCTGCACGGCCTGCTGCGCCAGCCCGAGCTGGAGCGCACCCTGCAGCGCCTGGCTGACAGCGGCCATATCGGTTTCTATGGCGGTGAAACGGCGCGCCGGCTGCTGGAGGGAGTACGCGCTGCCGGCGGCATCTGGAGCGAGCGCGACTTGCGCGAGTATCAGGTGATCGAACGCCAGCCCCTGCGCTTTCCGCTGGCCGACGGCCGGGAGCTGATCAGCGCACCACCGCCCTCCGCCGGCGGCGTCGCCATTGCCCAGAGCCTGGCCATGCTGCAGCAACTGCCCTGGCAGAAGGCCGGCGACGTGCAGCGCAGCCATTACGTGGCCGAAGTACTGCGCCGCGCCTACCGTGATCGCGGCCTGCTGGGCGATCCCGACCAGGTGCGCAACCCATTGTCGCAACTGCTCGATAGCGGCTATCTGCGTGGCCTGGCCAAGGGCATCCAGCTGCAAACCGCCACCCCAAGCAGCAGCCTGCCACCCGCCCCGGCCTGGCGCGAGGGAGACCATACCACCCACTTCACCGTGATCGACGCACAGGGCAACGCGGTGGCCGCCACCCTGTCGATCAACCTGCCCTTCGGCGCCGCCTTCACCGTGCCGGGCACCGGCGTGCTGCTCAACAACGAGATGGATGACTTCGCTGCCGACCCCAGTGGCAGCAATGTCTACGGCCTGACCGGCAGTCAGGCCAATGCCATCGCCGGCGGCAAACGCCCGCTGTCGAGCATGAGCCCAACCTTCATCGAAAGCGAAACGGAGCTGGCTTCCTTCGGTACGCCCGGCGGCAGCCGAATTCCCAGCATGGTGCTGCTGGCGATCCTCGACTACCTCGACGGCAAGCCGGTGGCGCAGTGGCCCGCCACGCCGCGCTACCACCACCAGTACCTGCCCGACACCATCGAGTACGAGCCCGGCGCCTTCAGCGCCGGCCAGCGTGCCAGTCTGGAGATGCGCGGGCACAAGCTGACTCCGGTCAGCCGGCGTTATGGCAACCAGCAGGTATTGTTGTGGCGCAAGCAACAAGGCGAGGTGCAGGCCGCCAGCGACCCGCGGGGAATTGGTCAAGCCGCTTTCTGGCCGGCCGAAAACGCAGAAGCCGGTCGCTAGACCGGCTTCTGTGGGTACCGCAAGAAGGACATCAGTCCTTCTTGTAACCGCTCTCGGTGCAGCCCAGGCAACGCACGAAAGCGGCCATGCCCGGCTCTACCACCAGCGCCTCGCCAGCTTCCTTGACGTTGCCGCCCAGTGCGGTGAACGGCAGGCTGACCAGGAATACGCCAGCGCCGATAATGGTACCGGCGATCAGCAGTGGGCGGGCAATGACCAGGTCACCGACCATGGCATAGGCAGGTGGTGCTTCGACGGTGTAGGTCGGATCACCGCTGACGTTCTGCTGAGCCACTTCCGCCTGCGCCGGCAGTGCCAGCAGGCCAGTGGTCAGAGCCAAGACAGCGGCGGTTGTGCGAAACAGGTTCATGGCGCAGTCCTTCATTATGTGTAGTTATGGCAGAGCGTACGGCTAACTATAACAGCGCCTACGCAATTGTCAGCGTGAACGCCGTCAATCGCCGTGGAATGCGTAGTGTGGCTTCTTCGGTACAAAAGGCCGGAAAAACGCCAACAGAGCCAGAAGGTCAGTATCGGCATCGCCGCTGGGGTAGAACGGCGGGCCGATAACCACCCGCCGATTGGCGAAATCCAGCGCCCCCGGCACGATAGGCACGCCCGCCCCGACGGCAATATGGTAGAAGCCCATCTTCCAGCGCTCGACCTTCTTGCGCGTACCCTCCGGCGACAGCACCAGGATGAACTCGGGGTTATCGCGAAAGCTCTGAATCGCCTGCTCCACCATGTTCAGACTCAGGTGGCGCTGGATCGGAATGCCGCCCCAGCTGCGCATCAGCCCGGCGAAGGGCCAGCGGAAGATGCTGTGCTTGCCGAACCAGCGCGCGTTCAGGCGCAGCACGAACTTCAGCGCGATGAAGATCACGAAGTCCCAGTTGGAGGTGTGGTGGGCACCGATGGCGACGAACTTGTCGAGCCTGGGCAGTTCGCCTTCTATGCGCCAGCCCATCAGGCGCAGGGCGGTTCGCCCGACCCATTCGGCAAACGGGTTGGGCGGCAGGTAATTGCCGGACATCTTTGACCTCTTGTTATTGTTCTCGGCAGTTGTTCAGACAGCGCTCATCGCTGGCATTTCGGGCAGTACACGCTGGCGCGCTGCCCCAGTTTCACCTCACGCAATGTGCTGCCACAAAGCTTGCAGAACTCGCCACCACGCCCGTAGGCAAACAGCTCCTGCTGGAAATAGCCCGGCTGGCCATCGCCACCGATAAAGTCACGCAGGGTGGTGCCGCCGCGCTCAATGGCATGGGCCAGGATGCGCTTGATCTCCACCGCCAGAGCAACGTAGCGCGCACGAGAAATGGAGCCGGCTTCGCGCCGCGGATCGATGCCGGCGGCGAACAGCGCCTCGGTCGCGTAGATATTGCCCACGCCCACCACCACGGCGTTATCCATGATGAAAGGTTTGACCGCCATCGAGCGGCCACGCGACAGCTGATACAGGCGCTCGCCATCGAACAGCTCGGTAAGCGGCTCCGGGCCCAGCTTGATCAGCAGCTCATGGTTCAGCGGATCGTTGCTCCACAGCAGCGCACCGAAACGCCGCGGGTCGGTGTAGCGCAGCGCCAGCCCCGACTCCAGCTCGATATCGACATGTTCGTGCTTCGCCGCTGGCGTGCCCACCGGCACCAGGCGCAGGTTGCCGGACATGCCCAGGTGGCCGATCAGCGTGCCGCTTTCGGCCTTGATCAACAGGTACTTGGCGCGCCGCTCGACGCATTCGATGCGCTGGCCGGACAGACGCACATCGAGGTCTTCGGGAATCGGCCAGCGCAGGCGGCGCTCGCGCACCACCACGCGGCTGACGCGCTGGCCTTCGAGATGGGGCGCGATCCCGCGGCGGGTGGTTTCGACTTCAGGTAATTCGGGCATGACGGACTCGGGTACTGCGAAAGCAGCGGCCATCCTAGCCGGAAGCGAGTGGGCAGGGAATCAGCCCGGACCCAGCTCGCGGATCGACTCCTTGAGGTTCTCGAAGTCGTACTCGGACAGGCCCACGTACTCCAGCACCTGGGTCTGGATGCAGTTCCACTCGTGGTCTTCTTCCTGATTGCCCAGCACCTTGTAGCTGGAGCAGATGTGCTCGGCCATCTTCAGAATGGCCATCAGCGTCTTCAGCTGGGCATCACGGCTGGCGTCCTCCTCGAAGAAGGACAGCGCGTTATGGTGGTTGGCGATCGCCTCGCACAGGTGCAGCGGCAGATTCCACGACTTGGCGGTGAAGTAGCCGACCACAGCATGGTTGGTGTTCAGCAAGCGGTTCTCGGTATCGACCACACGTCGCTCGCTGCCGGCACTGTAGTAGGCCTCCTCCAGCACCGTCATGTAGCTGGGGAAGCGCTTGAGCATCAACGGGATGCCACAGTTGTGGAACAGCCCCAGAGTGTAGGCCTCATCCGGTGACTGGTAGCCGATGCGCTTGGCCAGGGTCAGGCAGGTCATGGCCACGTCCTGGGCGGTATCCCAGAAACGGTTGAGGGTGACGATGGCTTCGTCGGTCAGCTCGCCCTTGATCGACTGGGCGTTGATCAGGTTGATCACCGTGTCGCAGCCAAGCAGGTTGACCGCCTGCTGGATCGAGGCGATGCGGTTGGCCAGGCCGAAGTGCGGCGAGTTGACGATTTTCAGCAGCGCGCCGGATAGGCCCGGATCCTGACTGATCAGCTTGGCGATGGTCTTCAGATCTGGGTTGGGCAGAAACTGCTCCATCTGCAGGTCGACCATGATCTGCGGTTGAGGCGGCACGCTGATACCCTGCAGCACCTGACGAATCTGTTCGGCGGAAAGTTCTTGGGCCATGACGACGGCAACGGAATGAGAAATTCGCCACAGTTTAGCCAAAGCAATCTCGACTCTGCAGCCAACTTTTGTAAATGCCGCGCCAGGGGCCAAACGGCTATAATTCCGCTCTTTTTCCCGGAGTAGTCCCATGTCCCTGCCCAGCCTGCGCCTCAAAGCCAACGCCGACCGCCGCCTGCGCGCGGGCCATCTGTGGGTCTACAGCAACGAGATCGATGTCGCCGCCACCCCGCTGAACCTGTTCCAGCCGGGCGACCAGGCCGTCCTCGAAGCTGCCGGCGGCAAGGCCCTGGGCATCGTGGCGATGAGCCCGAATAACCTGATCTGCGCCCGCCTGCTGTCGCGCGACACCAAACACGTGCTGGACAAGTCCCTGCTGGTGCACCGCCTCAACGTCGCCCTGAGCCTGCGCGAGCGCCTGTTCGACAAGCCCTTCTACCGCCTGGTGTACGGCGACTCCGACCTGCTGCCGGGCCTGGTGGTCGACCGCTTTGGCGACCATCTGGTGGTGCAGCTGGCCTCCGCCGCCATGGAGCGCGCCAAGGACGCAGTGATCGAGGCCCTGGTGCAGGTGCTCAAGCCGCGCGGCATCCTGTTCAAGAACGACTCCAGCGCCCGTGATGCCGAAGGTCTGGAACGCTACGTCGACACCGCCTTCGGCGTGGTGCCGGAGTGGGTCGATCTGGAAGAGAACGGCGTGAAGTTCCAGGCCCCGGTGCTGGAAGGCCAGAAGACCGGCTGGTTCTACGACCACCGCATGAACCGCGCGCGCCTCGCCCCCTACGTGAAGGGCAAGCGCGTGCTCGACCTGTTCAGCTACATCGGCGGCTGGGGTGTGCAGGCCGCTGCGTTTGGCGCCAGCGAAGTGTTCTGCGTGGACGCCTCGGGCTTCGCCCTAGATGGCGTGGAGCGTAACGCGGCGCTGAACGAAGTGGCCGAGAAGGTCACCTGTGTGGAAGGCGACGTGTTCGCCGCCCTCAAGGAACTGAAGGCCGCCGAAGAGCGCTTCGACGTGATCGTCGCCGACCCGCCCGCCTTCATCAAACGCAAGAAGGACATCAAGAACGGCGAGGCCGCCTACCGCCGCCTCAACGAAACCGCCATGCGCATGCTCAACAAGGACGGCATCCTGGTCAGCGCCAGCTGCTCCATGCACCTGGAGGAAGATCACCTGCAGAACATCCTGCTGACCAGCGCCCGCCATCTGGATCGCAATATCCAGCTGCTCGAACGCGGCGCCCAGGGCCCGGATCACCCGGTACACCCGGCCATCAACGAAACCCGCTACATCAAGAGCCTGACCGTACGCCTGCTGCCCAATAGCTGAGTCCCGGTGCTGATCCGTGGGAGCGGCTTCAGCCGCGATGCGTTCGCAATGCCTCATCGCGGCTAAAGCTGCTCCTACTTAACTCCCGAAGGTAATAAGCCCCGACCGCAGTAGCGGACGGGGCTTACTTCTTCTGCTATCAGAGACCCTTGCGCTTGACCGACCACAGCGTACTGGTACACAGGCCGCAGAAGGTGCCGGTAAAGGTACTGGCAGCGGCCGAGTCATTCATCAGCTGATAGCGGAACCAGGCAGTCGACGGCCCGCGATAGGCGCCGCCATCACCGGCCGGTTCGAAATGCCCCACGTAGCGGCGTTCGCCCCAGAAAATCGGTTTGGTGATGCGGCTGTATACCGGCTGGGCATTCAAATACGGCACTGCAATAGTGTCGCTGCCGCCGGTCATCAGAAACATCGGGCCTTTCTGGTTGTACTGCGAGCTGGACTGGTGCCCCAGGCCCAGGGTGTAGGGCTGGATCGGCGCCGTAGTACGCACGCGATCATCCTGCCCCGCCATGATGGTGCCGCCCCCGCCCTGGGAGTGCCCGGAAGCACCGACCCGTCCAGCGTTGAGCTTGCCCGCGTAAGTGCCGTAGCTGGCGGCGTTTTCCTGCACCAGGTAGCTCAGGCAGGCCAGCATTTCCTGGCCGGTGCCGGCATCGCTGGTTTCCGCAGCGGCCACCACGAAACCATGGCTGGCCCAGTGGGTCAGCAACGCGCCGTATCCTTGCGGCGAGGCCCCCGTGCCGTTGCCCCAGATGATGATCGGATGGCGCACGCCGTTCTGGCCCAGAGTGCTCGGGCGGTAGACGCGGCAGCCCGGACCTTCGCTCTGGTTGGTGGTGGCGTAAGGGCCACTGTTGTCGAAGCTGGAAACGGACGGGAACGCGGTTCCGGGGGTGTCCGGCAGGGCCGCCATGGCGGATGTGGACGCGAGCAGCATTGCGGCCGCCAGGCCGGTGATTTTGAAGTCGAACATCGGAAGGGGTCCTCGAATTGTTGTTGTCTTGACGTTCCTATCGTCACGGCCCTCCCGACCCACCACGCCGGACTGGGCAGCACTGCATACGCTGACGAGTTCTGCGCATCAGGCTGATGCGCGCCGCAGAAGCTACGTGACCAACGGGTCGCACCAACAATCAGCCGAACGGGCATAGCCGACCGGCGGTACCCCACCAAAGCGCGAGTCACCAGGGCTGAACATGCCCTACCACCCGGCCGCCAGCCTTTCCCAGAGCGGGCTGGCGGGCGTAGAATCGGGGCATTCCTCGCCAGGCAACCTCCGGCGGGCTTTGTGAGCCAGGCCCGGGCGAACGGTGATCCCGTTCCGCTGCATGCCCACCCTTCGACGCGGCCATCTGCCGCCGACCCGCTCACCACAACCAACTGCTTCCCTGATTAGCCGCAGGAACCGTGTCATGCCCGATTACCGCTCGAAAACCTCCACCCACGGCCGCAACATGGCCGGCGCCCGTGCCCTGTGGCGCGCCACCGGGATGAAGGACGAAGACTTCAAGAAGCCGATCATCGCCATCTCCAACTCCTTCACCCAGTTTGTGCCCGGCCACGTACACCTGAAGGATCTGGGCCAGCTGGTTGCCCGCGAGATCGAGAAACACGGCGGCGTGGCGAAAGAGTTCAACACCATCGCCGTGGACGACGGCATCGCCATGGGCCACGACGGCATGCTCTATTCCCTGCCGAGCCGCGAGATCATCGCCGACTCCGTGGAATACATGGTCAACGCCCACTGCGCCGACGCCATCGTCTGCATCAGTAACTGCGACAAGATCACCCCCGGCATGCTGATGGCCGCCCTGCGCCTGAACATTCCGGTGGTGTTCGTCTCCGGCGGTCCGATGGAAGCCGGCAAGACCAAGCTGGCCAACCACGGCCTGGACCTGGTCGACGCCATGGTGGTGGCCGCCGACGACTCCTGCTCCGACGAAAAAGTCGCCGAGTACGAGCGCAGCGCCTGCCCCACCTGCGGCAGCTGCTCCGGCATGTTCACCGCCAACTCGATGAACTGCCTGACCGAGGCACTGGGCCTGTCCCTGCCGGGCAACGGCTCGACCCTGGCCACCCACAGCGACCGCGAGCAGTTGTTCCTGCGCGCCGGCCGCCTGGCCGTCGAGCTGTGCCAGCGCTACTACGGCGAGGGCGACGAATCGGTGCTGCCGCGCAATGTTGCCAGCTTCAAGGCGTTCGAGAACGCCATGACCCTGGACATCGCCATGGGCGGCTCGACCAACACCATCCTGCACCTGCTGGCCGCCGCCCAGGAGGCCGAAGTGCCGTTCGACCTGCGCGACATCGATCGCCTGTCGCGCAAGGTGCCGCAGCTGTGCAAGGTGGCGCCGAACATCCAGAAGTACCACATGGAAGACGTGCACCGCGCCGGCGGCATCTTCTCCATCCTCGGCGAGCTGGCCCGTGGCGGCCTGCTGCACACCGACGTACCGACCGTGCACAGCCCGAGCATGGCCGACGCCATCGCCGAGTGGGACATCACCCAGACCAAGGACGAGAAGGTGCACACCTTCTTCAAGGCTGGCCCGGCCGGCATCCCAACCCAGACCGCGTTCAGCCAGTCGACCCGTTGGGAAACCCTGGACGATGACCGCGCCGAAGGCTGCATCCGCTCGGTCGAGCACGCCTACTCGCAAGAGGGCGGCCTGGCCGTGCTGTACGGCAACATCGCCCTCGACGGCTGCGTGGTGAAAACCGCCGGCGTGGATGAGTCGATCCACGTGTTCGAAGGCAACGCCAAGATCTTCGAAAGCCAGGACAGCGCCGTTAAGGGCATCCTCGCCGACGAAGTGAAGGCCGGCGACATCGTGATCATCCGCTACGAAGGCCCGAAAGGCGGCCCAGGCATGCAGGAAATGCTCTACCCGACCAGCTACCTGAAGTCCAAGGGCCTGGGCAAGCAGTGCGCCCTGCTCACCGACGGCCGCTTCTCCGGCGGCACCTCGGGCCTGTCCATCGGCCACGCCTCGCCGGAAGCCGCCGCCGGCGGCGCCATCGGCCTGGTGCGTGACGGCGACAAGGTGCTGATCGACATCCCCAACCGCAGTATCAACCTGCTGGTATCGGATGAAGAGCTGGCCGCCCGCCGCGTCGAGCAGGACAAGAAGGGCTGGAAGCCGGTCGCCCCGCGTGCGCGCAAGGTGACCACCGCGCTCAAGGCCTACGCCCTGCTGGCCACCAGTGCCGACAAGGGTGCGGTGCGCGACAAGTCGCTGCTGGACGGCTAAACCGGTTCAGTAGTTTAAAAGGGCCCCGCAATAGCGGGGCCCTTTGCTTTCTGGACCACAGATCAGCCCTGTATCCTGCGGTAATGCAGGTTTTGAGGGATAAGGACGATGCTGGTAGCCAGGCGAGTGCAGACAGTTGCTGAAAAACAGGGCGAAGAACACGGGCTAGAAGAGCTACCACTCGACAATTTTCACATAACGCCAGCTTGGGTTCTGCTGGGTGAGCCAGGGGCAGGAAAAAGTGAAGCCCTGAGGCAAGCCTCTCTGGAGGTCGATGGCGTATATGTCTCGGTGAACGAACTTGTAAACACAACACCGCCTCAAGAAGAGTGGCGCGGGAAAACCCTGTTCATCGACGCGCTGGATGAGGCCCGCTCTGCGGGTGCTGACAGCCTACCTCTGCGTATCCGCCAACAATTACTTCGGCTTGGCAAACCGGCCTTCCGACTCTCCTGCCGCGCAGCCGACTGGTACGGCTCGACAGACATCTCTGATTTGCAGAGTGCCAGCCCTGATGGCCAATTGAAGGTATTGCAGCTATGTCCGCTGAGTAGCGAGGACATCCAGCAGATCCTACATAGCAATCACAAAGTCGCCGATCCCAAAGCTTTTATCGAACAAGCCGAACGTCACGGTATTGCCCCGCTGTTGAGTAATCCACAGATGCTCGGCCTGATGGCCAGGGCCGTCAGCGGTGAAAAATGGCCAGAAAACCGCAACGAGGTCTATCGACTCGCCTGCGAAAAGCTGGCGGAAGAAAACAACGCTCGCCACCGGCAAACCAGTGAAGCCAAAACGATCGATAACGAAACCCTGCTGAAAGCGGCAGGCCAGCTGTTCGCCGTACAGCTACTTTCGAGCAAAGCAGGCATTGCCAGCGACTCAGACTCCAGCGACAACAACTACCCAGCACTCAGCCAGTTCAAGCCCGAGATTCCTGCTGCAGCCAGAAGAGCACTGCAATCCGCTTTATTCAGCCCCGCCCCTGGCAACGCCGATCACCTAATCCCTCACCACCGCAGCATCGCCGAATATCTGGCTGCCAGATGGCTGGCGGACAAGCTGGATCGGGAAAGTCTTCCCCATGGCCGGCTACTTAATCTGTTACTCGGCTTCGATGGAGGAGTAGTCGCCGACTTGCGGGGACTACTTGCATGGCTGGCGCAACAAAGCACATCAATACGTAGGCGCCTGATCGAAGCAGATCCTCTCGGCATCGTGCTGTATGGCGATGCCGGCCCATTCAGCACCGAAGACAAGCGCCACCTGCTGCAGGCCCTGCACCAGCAGGGGGAGAGGTTTCCGGGATACCGCTGGCACCTTTGGCAAGACATGGCTGGGTTCAAGGCCTTGGCAGACGAGTCACTGCTTAAGGACTTTCAACGCATTCTGCAGGCTTCCGAGCGCGATGAAGCAACCCAGTCACATATGGACTGTGTGCTGGATATTCTCGAATACGGGCATGCTGATGCCAGCTTGGCAGCACCGCTTCTCGCGATGATCAAAGACGTTTCGCTCTGGCCACGACTCAGAACTAGCGCACTCAGTATCTGGCTGAAAATGGCCCCTCCTACTGACAGCAAATCTCTGTTGTCACAAATATGCTGCGGAGATGTTGAAGACGAAGATGACGAATTGCTGAGCCGACTGCTAGATCGGCTGTATCCGGAGCATTTGATGCCGGAAGACTTACTCGATTGCCTTCATCCGCCCAAGGACACGCATCTGATTGGAGGCTACCGGATGTTCTTGGAGCATGGGCTATCGGAGCGCGCGCCAACGGATCAGCTACCGGCGTTATTGGATTGGCTCTGCGCAAAAAGCAACTTTCTTGATGAAGATGGAGCCGATGGGATGCTTTCCCGTTCGGTCGATAGATTGCTTGTCCGCACCCTCAATGAGTTCGGCGAGTCCACCACGGGTGAGCAGCTTTTCAACTGGCTAGGAGTTGGAGCTAATCAACATGGCTATTTCAGCCGGGAGCAAGACTCTCAATTACAGCTCCAGAGCTGGCTCGAACAGCATCCTGAGAAATACAAATCCGTGCTTGCGCAATGTGTCCAAGCTATTGCAAGCAACAGCAGGAATATCCCCTATCTCCACTTGCATAATGCCGCGTCACCACCAGATATCGGCCTCTGGCATCTCAATCGCGCAGAAGCACTGGATGAAGAAGCAGCCAAAATCCATGTTCAACATGCGGTTCTGGCTCTCATAAACCAACGTGGTGCTGAGGGGTTATCACTGGAGACCCTAGAGGCCTGGGCATTGAAATTCCCGGAGCGAGCACACTGGGTAAATGAAGGACTGACCTGTGACCTGGAGCGGGAAAGCTGGCGCCTGGAAGATGCTTCACGCTCCCGCACCTACAGAAAGCAGCAAGCTGAGAAGCGCGAGCAGCGAACTCAACATATTGCGTTGGAGCTAGCTGAAATTAATGCTGGTACAGCTTCGCCCCACCTACTAGAACACCTTGCCATGGTTTGGCTGGATCGATTCTCCGACATTCGTGGAGAAACAATCAGCGAGCGCTTTGCCAGCTATAGCGATCTAGGTGATGAGCTTATGACGGCCGCAAAGTCAGGTTTCCTTAAGTGCCTGCAACGCCCTGACCTGCCCTCTGCTGCAGAGATCATCGTTCTGAAACGTGCCGGAAAGCGTTATTGCATTAGTCTGCCGTGCCTACTTGGCCTGCAACTGAGCTGGGTAGATGCACCTGAGCAGGTAGCAGCACTACCAGATGATCTGGTTGAGCTTCTGTTTACCACCTATCTCTGTACACCACACTTCGGGCTGGATGGTCTGAGCAACTGGTGTGCGGTAACCGCACAGCAACGCCCTGAATTGTTTGCGCGCGTGCTTGTTCACCAAGCTACAAGCGCTTTTGCTGCAGGCAATACCTCTGCAGGTATGGCGCACTTATTGGCCAGGGATGCTGCCTATGAGGGGATTGCCCAGTTGGCCACTCCAGAACTGCTGCTGCAATTCCCGGAGAGCGCTGCAGAGCAGCAGCTGCATGACCTGCGGCAATTGCTGAAAGCAGCTCTAGTGTCCGCTCCAGAGTGCCTTGCTGCACTGACGCGAAAAAAGCTGCAGTCACCACAGATCAACGTTGAGCAGCGCCTGATCTGGCTGGCCCTGCAGGTTCTGACTGGCAGCGCTGACGAATCAGAGGAGTTCTGGCAACGCCTCGGCGAAGCAGTGGAGACCAATGTAGCAATGCAACTGGCGGTTGAAGTGCTTATGCAAGGCATTCAGCTGCACGCACTGTGCCCCTCCCAACCAGAACGCATTCTGGGGCGCTTGATCGAAGCCCTTATCCCGCATGCCGATCTGGAGCGTGGCCGTGGAGGCTTCGTCACTGCAGCGATGGATCTTGGCGACGAACTGCGCGGGATGATCGACTGGCTTGGCACGCAAACTAATGTAGAGGCCCGAAATGAGTTGCAGCGCCTGCTTGATAGCCCAGCGTTGTCTACTCAGCACTACAGGATTCGGAGCACATTGGAGCAGCAGCAAGCGCGCAGAAGGGAAGCTGAATTCCGTTTCCTAGACTTGGAAGCGGTTGCCGATGTGCTGGCCAACCAGGCGCCAGCGAATATCGCTGATCTAATGCATCTTACCTTGAGTCACCTAGACGACATCGCCCATGAGCTTCGCCACGCCAATGACGACGGTTATAGGATGTTCTGGAATATCCCCAATGGGCAGCCCCCCAGCCGACGCGGGGAGAACCTATGCCGTGATGTCCTACTGACCCGCTTGCGCTCACGCCTGAATGCTCACGGTATCGGCATTGCGCCGGAATATGACCATGCAGGAGACAAACGCGCCGATCTTCATCTCGACTATCGCAACCAGTTGGCCCTGCCGATTGAGATCAAGCGTGATGATCACGACAAGTTATGGACAGCATTTCGCGATCAGCTGATTGCCCAATATGTGCATGCGCCGAAGTCCGCAGGTCACGGGATCTATTTGGTGCTTTGGTTTGGCGACAGCAAGAAACTGAAAGGCCCGCCAAACAAGAAGCCAAAACCCTCGACGCCAGATGAGTTGAGGGTTCAATTGGAAGCCCAGCTATCAGAGGAAGAACGCAAAAGAGTGTTCGTGCGTGTACTAGATGTCAGTTGGCCCTAGGTGAGCACAGTGTTCCCAGTGCATTGCCTGAATAACATGCAACCGCTGAATGACCTCTTCCGCTGCGCTTACGTGGCGTAGAATCGCCGCTTTTTTTTCGCGGAGCCCGCCATGAGCGCACTGGAAAAACCGCCCGTCGAAGACGCGCGCAACGAACTGGTCTACGGCCCGGAAGACCGTCCGCGCCCGCTGGTGGCCATGCTCGCCGCGCTGCAGCACCTGCTGGCGATCATCGTGCCGATCGTCACCCCTGGCCTGCTGATCTGCCAGGCGCTCGGCGTGTCGGCGCGCGACACCAACCTGATTGTGTCGATGTCGCTGGTCATCTCCGGCATCGCCACCTATGTGCAGTGCAAGCGCTTCGGCCCGTTCGGCGCCGGCCTGTTGATCGTCCAGGGCACCAGCTTCAACTTCGTCGGTCCGCTGATCGCCGGTGGCGCGCTGATGGTCAAGCAGGGCACACCGGTGGAGGCGGTGATGGCGGCGATCTTCGGCGTGGTCATCGCCGGCTCCTTCGTCGAGATCGGTGTGTCGCGCATCCTGCCCTTCGTCAAACGCCTGATCACCCCGCTGGTCACCGGCATCGTGGTGCTGATGATCGGCCTGACCCTGATCAAGGTCGGCCTGATCAGCATGGGCGGCGGCTTCGCCGCGCTGGGCAACGGCACCTTCGCCAATGCCGAGAACCTGCTGCTGTCGGGCAGCGTGCTGGCCATCATTGTCGTGCTCAACCGCATTCCAGTGGTGTGGATGCGTAGCTGCGCCATCGTCATCGCCCTGGCCGTAGGCTACGCGCTGGCCGGCTACCTGGGCCGCCTGGACTTCACCGGCATGCACCAGGCTGAGCTGTTCCAGGTGCCAATGCCGCTGCACTTCGGCCTCGGCTTCTCCTGGAGCCTGTTCATCCCGATGCTGGTGATTTACCTGGTCACCTCGCTGGAGGCCATCGGCGACATCACCGCCACCAGCAAGATTTCCCGCCAGCCGGTCGAAGGCCCGCAGTGGATGCAGCGGATCAAGGGCGGCGTGCTGGTCAACGGTGCCAACTCGCTGCTGGCCGGGCTGTTCAACACCTTCCCCAGCTCGGTGTTCGCGCAGAACAACGGCGTGATCCAGCTCACCGGCGTGGCCAGCCGCCACGTCGGCCTGTGGATCGCCGCCATGCTGGTGCTGCTCGGCCTGTTCCCCAGCGTCGCCGGGGTGATCCAGGCAGTGCCGGAGCCGGTGCTCGGCGGCGCGGCCATGGTGATGTTCGGCGCGGTGGCTGCCTCGGGGATCAACATCCTCGCCGGCATCGACCTCGACCGCCGCGCCCTGCTGATCATCGCCGTGAGCCTGGCGCTGGGCCTGGGCGTGTCGCAGGTGCCGGAGTTCCTCGCACACATGCCGGCGGCGCTGCGCAACGTGCTGGAGTCCGGCGTCGCCACTGGCGGCATCTGCGCCCTGCTGCTGAACTGGTTCCTGCCAGAAACGCCGAAGCAGCCATAACCGCCACAGGAGGCCGAGTTTGTCCGAACAGATGCGCATCGGCCTGATCAGCGATACCCACGGCCTGCTGCGCCCCGAGGCGCTGGCAGCCCTGGCCGGCTGCGAACACATCCTGCACGCCGGCGATATCGGCAAGCCGGAGATCCTCGCTGCGCTGCGCCAGATTGCCCCGCTAAGCGTGGTGCGTGGCAACAACGACGAAGGCCTGGCCTGGGCCACCGAGTTGCCGCTGGCGGTCGAGCTGCAGTTCGGTGGCGTGAGTCTTTATATAGTGCACGAGCTGGCCCATGTGCCGGCCGAGCTGGCGGAAAGCGTGCAGGTGGTGATCACCGGTCACTCGCACAAACCGCTGATCGAGCAGCGCGACGGACGCCTGTGGGTCAACCCTGGCAGCGCCGGGCCGCGGCGCTTCAAGCTGCCGATCAGCGTCGGCCTGCTGCATATCGACGGCGCCGAGGTGCGCGCCGAATTGCTCACGCTGGACATAAAACCTTGAAAAACCCCGGTGGCGCAGCCATCTGCAAACCACCGCCCTTTTTCCCTGATGGAGCGCGCCATGACCCTCGATGAACTCAACCGCCTGCCCGGCGTCACCGGCAAGCCTGACGCGGCAACGGCCGACTTCGTCTACAACCACACCATGATCCGGGTGAAGAACCTCGAACACTCTCTGGACTTCTACACCCGCGTGCTCGGTTTCACCCTGATCGAGAAGGTCGACTTCGAACAAGCCAAGTTCAGCCTGTACTTCCTGGCGCTGATCGCCGACAAGTCGCAGATTCCGGCCGACCCGCGCGAGCGTCACCAGTGGCGCAAGTCGATCCCAGGCGTGCTCGAACTGACCCACAACCACGGCACCGAGAACGACGCCGACTTCAGCTACCACAGCGGCAACAGCGATCCGCGCGGCTTTGGTCACCTGTGCGTCGCCGTCCCGGACATCCACGCCGCCTGCGCACGTTTCGAAGAGCTGGGCGTGACCTTCCAGAAACGTCTAAGCGACGGCAGCATGAAGGACATCGCGTTCATCAAGGACCCGGACGGCTACTGGGTGGAGATCATCCAGTTCACCCCCGTGACCTGATCAGGTCGCGCTGGAACACAAAAGGGCTGCCCATGGGCAGCCCTTTTTATTGCACGGCACGGACGCCGCGCTCAGCTCACCCCGACGTAACGGTCGGAGCGGTGATTAAGCGCCAGCACCAGGTTGAGCATCACCGCACCGAGCACCGACAGCGCTACCTTGTCCGGTGTCACCACGAAGATCGCCCCCAGCACGATGACCGCGTCGATGCCCATCTGCACCGTGCCGGCGCGCACGCCGAAGCGCTCCTGGATGAACAGCGCGAGGATGTTCACCCCGCCCAGGCTGGCACGGTGGCGGAACAGCATGAGCAGCCCCAGGCCCATGGCTGCGCCGCCAAACAGTGCGGCGTAGAGCACGTTGAGGTGGGTGAAGGCGACCCAGCCCGGCGTCAGCTCGGCCAGCAGCGACACCAGCAGCACCGCGCAGCCGGTGCGCAGGGTGAAGCCCCAGCCCAGGCGCCAGATGCCGAGCAAGTAGAACGGCAGGTTGACCAGGCAGAACACCAGGCCGAACGGCCAGCCGGCCAGGTACTTGGCGAGGAAGGCGATACCCACGGTGCCGCCGGTGAGCAGCCCGGCGTGGCCGTAGAAGGCGATGCCCAGCGCCACCAGGGCGGTGCCGAACAGCAGCGCCAGGGCATCCTCCCACAGCGGGTGGCGGACGAAGATGGCGGCGACGGTTTCCGTCTGGGCGGGTGTTTCGGTGTGCTGGGTCATGGTCGGTATCGCGCGAAAAGACGAAAGCATAGAGCGCCGCCTGCGGCTGCAGGCGACGTCGGTCAATGGCAGTGAAGATAAGACCTAGCGGCGCTGCCAGGTCTCGAAGCAGTAGGCGGGGCTGCTCTCGGCGGCAGCATGTTCCTCGCTCTCCGTGCGCTGCCAGGCAGTCTCGTCGAAGGCCGGGAACCAGGCATCGCCCTCGGGTTGCAGCGCCACGCGGGTCAGGTACAGGCGCGCGGCCTGGGCCAGGCCCTGTTCGTAGAGCTGGGCGCCGCCGATCAGCATCAGCTCGTCCACGCCCTGCTCGCGCGCCCATTCATCCGCACGCACGATGGCCGCCTCCAGCGAGGCAAACACCTCGGCCCCTTCCAGCTGCAGCCCGGCCTGGCGGCTGACCACCAGGTTGAGGCGGCCCGGCAACGGTCGGCCGAGCGAGTCCCAGGTCTTGCGGCCCATGATGATCGGCTTGCCGAGCGTCTTGGCCTTGAAGTGCTTGAGGTCCGCCGGCAGGTGCCAGGGCAGTTGGTTGTCGCGGCCGATCACGCGGTTTTCCGCGAGGGCGGCGATCAGGCAGAGGGGCAGGGTCTTGTTCATGGCGGCGAGGATACAGCCTGTCCGGGCATTGAAAAACCACCTGCGCGGCCCTCGATTGCCTCGTTGGGCGTGAGCCCCTCAGGCCTGGGCATTGTTCACCCGCTTGATCACCACCCGATTGCGCCCCTGCTCCTTGGCCAGGTACAGCGCCACGTCCGCCAAACGCAGGGCATCGGCCAGGCTCTGATGGGGCTGCGGCACCAGCCAGGCGGCGCCGAGACTGATGGTCACGACGGTGGCTGCTTCGGATTTGGCATGAGCGATTGCGCACGCCTCAACTCCGCCACGGGCCTCATCCAGAATCTGCAGAATGTCGGCCTCGTCGAGGCCATACCAGACGCCCACGAACTCCTCGCCGCCATAACGCGCAATCACATCCAGCGGCCTTCTGGCATAACCACCCAGCACCTGTGCCACCGCCTGCAAGGCATCATCGCCAGCGGCGTGCCCGTAGTGGTCGTTGTAGCGTTTGAAGAAGTCCACATCGAGCATCGCCACGGCTATCGGCTCCTGCTCACGCAACGCCTGACGCCAGGAGGCCTCGGCCTTTTCGGTAAAGGCCCGGCGATTGAACAGGCCGGTGAGCGAATCCTTCTCGGCCTGCTCCTGCAACAGCCCTCGTGCCAGGAAATTCTGCCGCGCCGCATACTCCATGAAGTAGCAACCGAAACTCCCGATGACATTGGTCGCCACCAGAAAGAACAGGTTGTACAGCAGCGGCAAGTCCGACAACCCACTGAACATCTCGACCACCCAGTAGGCCGCCAGGGTCAGCCAGCCGCACACAGAGGCGACGACGAAGCGCAGGCCGGTCAGGAAGTAGAAGAACACCGTGACCAGAATCAGGCCTTCATAAGGCAGCGGAAAGTCCTGCACCCGCGCCAGCCAGATGATCGCGACCACGCCGAAGCCACAGATCAGCGCACAGGTACCGCCCACCCACTGCATGTAACGCCGCATCGCCTGGCTGTAAGTGGCCAGCCAGGCCAGCAGCAAGGCCGGCGCAATCAGCCCGAGGCGGATCCAGAGAAACTGCCTGCGTAGGGTTTCCGGCAGGCTCAGCGCATCCAGCGCCGTGAACAGCAGCACCAGCAGTGCCGCCACCAGCAAAGCCCAGCGCATGCGCACGAGAAAGAAGGCCGAGTGGAAGTGCCGGAAGCTCGACTCCAGTCCGTCGGCGAAGCGCAGCAGGCGAAACCCGGAACGGTACTGATTCAGGTATGGCGAGTCTTGGTTCGCCCCAGCAATGGTGAACAACTGCATGGCTTGGCACTTCTGGTTGTTATGCGTTCAGCCTAGCGGTAGCCAACAGCCCGCCACAAGCCGGGTTCGGCGTATCCCGGTGGACGGGTTATGCTTGCCACTCAGCCCGAAAACGGAATGCCGCGTGACTGACAGCTCTCTGCATCCCCGCTCGCACCTGCAACACCTCTGGCTGTGCGAGGCCATCCGCCTGCGTGAGGAGCACGTCGGCCCGCTGGAAGACGCCGAGGCCAATCGTCTGGCCCGCCAGGCCGGCAGCGACCTGGCCAGCCGCATCCAGGCTCGCGCCCTGTTCCTCGCCGAGCGCGACGGCCAGCGCCAGGCTCAGCAACACTGGCTGCAGGGGGCTCGCCTGGCCCTGGTTGCGCTGCCGTTGCTGGCCCTGGTCGGCGGCGCCGGCCTGGCCCTGGCCGCACTGGGCGACGGCAGCCGACCGGTCAACCTGTTCTGGGCAGTAGGCGGTCTGCTCGGCATCCATCTGCTGACCCTGTTCGGCTGGCTGCTTGGTCTGGCCTTTGCCGGCGAGCACCAGGCCGCCCTCGGCCGTCTATGGCTGTGGCTCAGCGAAAAACTGGCGCGCGACGCCGCGGCCGCACAGCTTGGCCCCGCACTGGTTCTGCTGCTGCAGCGCCGGCGCCTCAACCGCTGGTTGCTCGGCGCCCTGGTACACGGCCTGTGGCTGGTCGCCCTGCTCACGGCGCTGCTGATGCTGATCATGTTGCTGAGTACTCAGCGCTATGGCTTCGTCTGGGAAACCACCCTGCTGTCGGCCGATACCTTCGTCACGCTCACCCATCTGCTCGGCACGTTGCCCAGTTTGCTCGGCTTTCCCCTGCCCGATATCGAGACCATCCGCGCCAGCGGATCGGCAGCGCTGGCCGACGAGGCCGCCCGCCACGCCTGGGCCGGCTGGCTGCTCGGCGTGCTGCTGGTGTTCGGCCTGCTACCCCGCGCACTGTTTCTGCTGCTGTGCCTGGGCTGCTGGCGGCATGGCGTAGCGCGCCTGGAGCTCAACCTGCACCAGACCAGCTACCTGCTGCTGCGCGAACGCCTGCAACCGCCCAGCGAGCACCTCGGCGTACTTGACCCTGCTCCCCAGCAGTTGCCCGGTATCAGCACCGCTAGCCGCAGCCTGGACAGTAGCCGCGCCCTGCTGGTCGCCATCGAACTGGACGACAGCCGCCCCTGGCCGCCGAAACTGGCCAAGGGCGTGGCTGATGCCGGTGTGCTGGACAGTCGCGAACAGCGCCATCACCTGCTCGATCAACTGACCCGCTTCCCCCCGGCGCGCCTGGCTGTGGCCGTCGACCCTCGCCGCTCGCCGGATCGCGGCACCCTGGCCCTGCTCGGCGAGCTGTCGCGCACCGCCGCCGCCACACGCATCTGGCTGTTGCCGCCGCCACCGGGAGAGGCGCTGGACAGCCAGCGCCTGGGCGATTGGCACGAGGCCCTGCAGCGCCTCGGCCTGGCCTGCAGCGACAGCTCCCCACTGGGCTGGCTGGAGAGCGGCCATGACTGAATACCCGCGCGCTCATCACGAGAAACCCGTAGCCCGGATGCAATCCGGGA
>JAYQUJ010000060.1:0-25656 GCA_038147895.1 Pseudomonas sp. | reverse complement strand
CCTGTAAGCCCCATCGCGGCCAAGGCCGCTCCCACAAAAGCTCCAAGCTCCGAGCATCACAAGCACCGAGCACCAACCACAAGAACACCGCGCAAGGACCGCGCCCCACCATGTCCCCGACCAGGAACCGCACCGTGCAACCGACTGGCACCCAGCGCATCGTCAAGATCCGCCGCGACTACAACAGCTGGGTCGCCGACGAGACCATGGAGGACTACGCCCTGCGCTTCACCCCGCGGGCGTTCCGCAAGTGGTCGGAGCTGCGCATCGCCAACACTGCCCTGGGCGCGGTGTCGTTCCTTGCCCTGGAGGCCATCGGCGGCGCCCTGGCGCTGTCCTACGGTTTCACCACCACCCTGTGGGCAATCCTTGCGGTGAGCCTGGTGATCTTCCTCACCGGCCTGCCGATCAGCTACTACGCGGCGCGCTACGGCGTGGACATGGACCTGCTGACCCGCGGCGCCGGCTTCGGCTACATCGGCTCGACCATCACCTCGCTGATCTACGCCAGCTTCACCTTCCTGTTCTTCGCCCTGGAAGCGGCGATCATGGCCCTGGCCCTGGAGCTGTACTTCGACATCCCGCTGGCGCTGGCCTACGTGATCTGTTCGGTGATCATCATTCCCCTGGTGGCCTACGGCATCACCCTGATCAACCGCCTGCAGACCTGGACCCAGCCGGTATGGCTGGTGCTGCTGCTGCTGCCCTACGCCTTCGTCATCGTCAAGAGCCCCGAAGCCATCGGCGACTGGACCAGCTTTGCCGGCCGCGAGGGCGAGGCCGGCAGCTTCAACCTGCTGCACTTCGGCGCGGCCTGCACCGTGGCCCTGGCGCTGGTCACGCAGATCGGCGAGCAGGTCGACTACCTGCGCTTTCTGCCGGAGAAGACCCGCGCCAATCGCGGTCGCTGGTGGGCCGCGCTGCTGATGGCCGGGCCCGGCTGGATCATCCCCGGCGCGCTGAAGATGCTCGCCGGCGCCTTCCTCGCCTTCCTCGCCCTGCAGCACGAGATTCCCGTCGAGCGCGCCGCCGAGCCGACGCAGATGTATCTGGTGGCCTTCCACTACGTGTTCGCCTCGCCGCAGTGGGCGCTCGGCGCCATGGTGCTGTTCGTCATCGTCAGCCAGATCAAGATCAACCTGACCAACGCCTACGCCGGCTCGCTGGCCTGGTCCAACTTCTTCGCCCGCGTCACCCACAGCCATCCGGGCCGCGTGGTGTGGCTGGTGTTCAACGTGGCCATCGCCCTGATGCTGATGGAGCTGGGCGTTTTCGAGGCGATCGAAGAGGTGCTCGGCCTCTACGCCAACATCGCCATCGCCTGGATCGGCGCGCTGGTGGCCGACCTGGTGATCAACAAGCCTCTGGGCCTGTCGCCGCGCTACATCGAGTTCAAACGCGCGCACCTGTACGACATCAACCCGGTCGGCGTCGGCGCCATGCTGATTGCCTCGCTGCTCTCGGTGCTGGCCCACTTCGGCCTGTTCGGCGAACTGGCCCAGGCCGCCTCGCCGCTGGTGGCGCTGTTCTCCGCCTTCCTCTGCGCGCCGCTGCTGGCCTGGGCCACTGGCGGGCGTTTCTACATCGCCCGCACCAGCACGGCGACATTGATCCACCCGCCCCACGCCGAGCACGCGGGGCGCTGCGGCCTGTGCAACAACCCTTTCGAGGCGCCGGACATGGCCTTCTGTCCGGCCTACAGTTCACCGATCTGCTCGCTGTGCTGCTCGCTGGACGCCCGCTGCGGCGATGCCTGCAAACCCCATGCGCGCCTCAGCCGACAGATCGACGCGCTGCTGCACTGGCTGCTGCCCTGGGCCAGCATCCCGCGCCTGCACAGCCGTCTGGCGCAGTACCTGGGCTTTCTCACCCTGCTGGTGCTGATGCTGTTCGGCGCCCTGGCGCTGATCTACAGCCAGGTCTCCCACGGCCTGGTACCGCACTCGCCGGAGGTGCAGCAGACGCTGTACCAGGCATTCTTCAAGGCCTTCCTTACCCTCTCGCTGTTCGCCGGCATGCTCGCCTGGTGGATCGTCCTGACCCGCGAGAGCCGCCAGGTGGCGCAGCAGGAGTCGGACCGCCAGACCCTGCTGCTGATGCAGGAGATCGAGGCCCACGGCAAGACCGACGAGGCACTGCAGAAGGCCAAGGTGCAGGCCGAGAGCGCCAACGCGGCGAAAAGCCGCTACGTCACCGGGCTGTCCCACGAGCTGCGCACGCCGCTCAACAGTATCCTCGGCTACACCCAGATCCTGCAGCGCGACGAGCACCTCGGCCTGCGCCAGCAGGACGCCCTGGCCACCATCCATCGCAGCGGTTCGCACCTGCTGTCGCTGATCGACGGCCTGCTCGACGTGGCCAAGATCGAGGCCGGCAAGCTGCACCTGGAGCTCACCGAGATCGCCCTGCCCGAGTTCATCGGCCAACTGGAACGCATGTTCACCCCCCAGGCCGCCGAGAAGGGCCTGGCCTTCCGCCTGGAGAGCGCCGGGCGGATTCCCGCCGTGGTGCGCGGCGACGAGAAGCGCGTGCGGCAGATCCTGATCAACCTGCTCGGCAACGCCGTGCGCTTCACCGAGCAGGGCGAGGTGCGCCTGCGCGTCAGCTACCTGCGCGAAACCGCCTGCTTCGAAATCGTCGACACCGGCATCGGCATCGCCCCCGAGCAGATCGAACGCATCTTCCAGCCTTTCGAGCGCGGCGACCTGATGCGCCAGGACAACGGCGTCGGCCTCGGCCTGACCATCACCCGTATGCTCACCGCGCTGATGGGCGGCGAACTGTCGGTACACAGCGAGCCGGGCAAGGGTACGCGCTTTCAGGTACGCCTGTTCCTTTCCGAGGTGCGCGCGCCACAGGCGGTGGTGCACCAGGTGCACGACATCGTCGGCTACCAGGGCCCGCGTCGGCGCATCCTGGTGGTGGACGACCATCTGGAGCACCGCCGCGTGCTGGCCGGCCTACTGGAGCCGCTGGGCTTCATCATCGAACAGGCCGCCAGCGGTCACGATGCGATCCGCCAGGTCGGTCTCAATGCGCCGGACCTGATCCTCATGGACCTGTCGATGCCGCAGATGGACGGTTTCGAAGCCAGCCGCCTGATCCGCCGCAACGCCCAGTGCCAGGCGCCAATCATCGTCATTTCGGCCAACGCCTTCGCCGACGACCGCGAGCGCAGCTTCGCCGCCTACTGCAACGACTACCTGGCCAAGCCGGTGCATGCCCCGGCGCTGCTCGAACGCATCCAGCAGCAGCTCGGCCTGCAGTGGCTGAAGCGGCAAAGCGAACCCAGTCCCGCACCGCAACCGCAAGTGGAAACCCTGCCCAACGCCGCCGAGCTAGCCGAACTGCGCGAACTGGTAGCACTCGGCTACATGCGCGGGATTCAGGAAAAACTCGACGCCATCGAACAGCAGACCCCGGCCTGCGCGCCCTTCACCCAGCGCCTGCGCATGCTGGCCAAGGGCTTTCGCCTGGACGAACTCACCCACCAACTGAAGGAGGCCACCCATGACCGCAGCCATGTCACTTGCTGAACGCGGCACCGTGCTGATCGTCGATGACACGCCGGACAACCTGGCGCTGCTCTCCGATGCGCTCGATGCCCAGGGTTACATGGTGCTGGTGGCGCTGGACGGGCAGAGTGCGCTGAGCCGCATCCAGCGCCGGCGCCCGGATCTGATCCTGCTCGATGCGATGATGCCCGGCCTGGACGGCTTCGAGACCTGCCGGCGAATCAAGGCCGAACCCGATAGCGCCGATATCCCGGTGCTATTCATGACCGCCCTGACCGAGTCCGAGGACGTGGTCAAAGGCTTCGCCGCCGGCGCCATCGACTACGTGACCAAACCGATTCACACCGAGGAAGTGCTAGCCCGCGTCGCCGCGCATCTGCGCACCGCGCGTACCCTGCAGTCGGCGCGTGCCGCCGCCAAACCGGTGGACCTGACCCTCAGTGACGAGCCGACCTTCGAGGCGCTGTCGAGCCGCTTCCAGCTCACCGAGCGCGAGGTCGAAGTGCTGCGCTGGGTGGCCTGCGGCAAGACCAACCGCGACATCGGCGACATCCTCGGCCTGTCACCGCGCACGGTGAACAAGCACCTGGAACACGTCTACGTGAAACTTGGCGTGGAAACCCGCACCGCCGCCGCGGCGGTGGCCATCTCGGCGGTGGCGCGCTGACTCAGCCTTTGCCACCTTGCTGCATCTGCTTGAGTAGCGGCGCGCACTGGCTGGGCTCGTCGCCCGTACTGGGCGCTACCAGCGCCAGCAGGCCGGCCACTGGCGCCACCGCCACGCCCAGGGCCACCAGGCCGGCGCCGCGCAGGGCCAGCGGTGTGGCCTGCACGCCGGCATTCGGATTCTTGAAGGTGCCACGTACATAGAGCGGCGAGCGCAGGGAGAAAATCCGCAGGCCCTTGCTCGCCGGGGTGATGTCGAAGTCCAGCTGCTCGCTGGCGAAGTTGGCGCTGCCGTCGACCTTGACCACCGCATTCTCGGTATCGACCACGAACAGCCGTGTGCTCATCAGGCCGCGCTTGATGCCGAGATCGGCAGCCGCGCATTCGATCTTCACCTCGTCGTCGCCGAACAGCTTGCCCACCACATAGTTGCCCACATTGAGCCCGGCAATCTCCAGCAGGCCACGGCTCACCGCGCCATCGTTGATCAGCATCTTCACATCGCCATTGGCACTGCCGAGCAGCGCCGCCACCGAGTTGCCGGTGCCGCTGAGGTTGGCGTCGCCATTCAGCGCGCCGAAGCTGGTCTGCATCGGCGCGAACGTCGGGAACAGCTGCTTGAGCTTGAGCTCGCGGGCACTCAAACGCACCTGGCCCTGCAGCGGGGTGACCGCGCCGTTGAGGCGAATCTGCGCATCCAGGCTGCCGCCGGCCATGCCGAAGCGCAGCGGCTCCAGGCTGAGCACGCCATCGTTGAGCAGCACATGGGTGTCCAGATCGCTGATAGGCAGCTGCTCCGAATGCACGATGCGCTTGCCGGTGAAACGCACATCGGCGTCCATGGCCCGCCAGCGCTCGGTGCGGAACTGCTCCACCGGCAGCACCTTGTTCGCCGGCTGACTGGCGGCGGCGCCACGGGCCTGTTTCTCGGCATTGGAGTCGGCGCCAATCAGCGGCGCCAGGTCGGCGAACAGCAGCTGGTTGGAGGTGAGCTGGCCGGACAGCTTGGGCCGTGGCTGACGGGCGACGAAGGTGAGGTCGCCATGGATGTCGCTGTCGCCGATGCGGCCGTTGAAATCCCGGTAGCGGAAACGGGCCCCGCCGGCATCGCGCAGATCGCCCACCAGACGTCCATCGGTGCTATAGGACGGGGTATCCGGCAGGGTCACGCCGGTCATGGGATAGAGATCGCTGAGGCTGGCGCCACTCAGGCGCAGGCGCAGGTCGAGGGCACCGAGTCGCTGTGGGTCGGTAAGGCTGCCGGCGACACGAATGCGCGTGGCGCCGACGCGCACATCGGCCTGCAGGGGAAACGGCAGCTCGGCATCGTGCAGCGCCAGTAACCCGCCGACCTTGCCGCTGCCGCTGATTGCCTGGCCACGAAAACGTCCCTTGGCCAACCAGGCGAAGGCATAGTCCTGGGCCGCCGCATACTCCTCGGCCAGGCTCCGGGCAGATTTCTCACCCACAATCTGGGCAAAGGGAATGGGCGCACCCAGTGGGTCGATCTGCACCTCCAGGCGGGTCTTGCTGACCTGGTCATCGAGACTGATCACGCCCTGATCGAAGGTGATGGTGCCGATATCCAGGTGCCAGGGACTCGGCGTCTTCTCTTCCGGCGACTGACTACCCAGATCGAAGCTCCAGCTGGCGCGCCCATCGGCCAGACGCTGCAGCTTGGCGAAGGGCGCACCGAGTTCGATGCGCGGAATGCTGACGCTCTTCCACAGCAGCGGTAGCGGCGCCAGACGAAAGCGCACGCGATCCAGGCTGACGAAGGTATCGCCCTCGGCCCATTCCGGATTGCCAAGCACCAACTGCTCAGCGGCGAAGTGCGGCCACGGCACCCAGGCGCGCCAGCCGCCCTCCTCCGGCTCGCGCTGCCACACCACGCTGAGGTTGCCCTCGATGGCGAACGGGCGATTCAGCGCTGCCGAAACCTTCTCGTTGATGGTCGGGCGCAACAGGTTCCAGTCGAACAGAACAAGGAACAGCATCACCCCTGCCAGCACCAGCAACAAGGTCGCCAACACCCCGCTCAACCCTCTGCGTACCTGCACCGCTGCCTCCATGGGCATATCGACATAACCACTTCGACTGATGAAATGACGGAATGCTCCCCAACTGGCGTATCAGGTTGAAATGCCCGATGCTGATTGCCCACTCTGCGGACAGCCCTCATGCAGCTGATCGACACCCATACCCACCTGGACTTCCCCGACTTCGACGCCGACCGCAGCGAGCTGCTGACCCGCAGCCGTAACCTGGGTGTGGAGCGGCTGGTGGTGCTCGGCGTGTATCGCGACAACTGGCAGCGTCTGTGGGATCTCTGCCAACAGGAGCCAGGGCTGTACGCCGCCTTCGGCCTGCACCCGGTCTATCTCGACCAGCATCGTCCCGAACATCTGGCCGAGCTGCGCGATTGGCTGCAGCGCCTGGCCGGCGAGGAAAAACTCTGCGCGGTGGGCGAGTTCGGCCTGGATTACTACGTGGAGACCCTCGACCGCGAACGTCAGCAGGCGTTGTTCGAAGCGCAGTTGCAGCTGGCCATGGAGTTCGAGCTGCCCGCCCTGCTGCATGTCCGCCGCGCCCATGCCGCCACCATCGCCACGCTCAAGCGCTTCAAGCTGCCACGCGGCGGCATCGTCCACGCCTTCACCGGCAGCTATGAAGAAGCCCGCGAGTACGTCCGCCTGGGCTTCAAGCTGGGCCTGGGCGGCGCACCGACCTGGCCGCAGGCATTGCGCCTGCGCAAGGTGATCCCGCGCCTGCCGCTGGAGGCCATCGTGCTGGAAACCGATTCGCCGGACATGGCACCGGCCATGTATCCGGGCCTGCGTAACAGCCCCGAGCACCTGCCGGCCATCTGCACGGCGCTAGCGGAGCTGCGCGACATGGCTCCCGAGGCGCTGGCCACCGCCAGCAGCCGCAACGCTGCCGAGCTGTTTGGCTGGCAACTTTGATCCCGACAGAAACGACGAGGCCCGCCAATGGGCGGGCCTCGTTCTTTACGCTGACGATCAGACGCGGAAGGCGCTGATCAGCTCCTTCAGACGCGATACCTGGTCGGACAGCTGGCGACTGGCCTGCTCGGTCTGCACCGCACCTTCGGCGGTGCGCTCACCGGCCTGGTTGATCTCGACGATGTTCATGTCGATGTCGTGGGCCACGGCGGTCTGCTGCTCGGCGGCGGCGGCGATCTGCTGGTTCTGATCGACGATCATGCAGACCGCGCCGAGGATGTTCTCCAGCGCCTGCTGCACCTGGGCCGACTGGCTGACCGTGCTCTCAACCATCTGGTGGCTGCCGTTCATGGCGTTCACCGTGGCGCCCACACCATTCTGCAGGCGCCCGATCATCTGCTCGATTTCCTCGGTGGACTGGTGGGTGCGTTTGGCCAGATTGCGCACCTCGTCGGCCACCACTGCAAAACCACGGCCCTGCTCGCCTGCCCGCGCCGCCTCGATGGCCGCATTGAGCGCCAACAGGTTGGTTTGCCCGGCAATACCCTTGATCACTTCCAGCACCTGGCTGATCGAGGCGCTGTCGGCGGCCAGCTGATTGATCACATTCACCGACTGGTCGATCTCGCTGGCCAGGCGCTGGATGCTGCCGACCTGCGAATCCACCAGCTCACGGCCACTGACGGTCTCCTGATTGACGCTCTGCGCACTGTCCACGGCGGCGGCGGCGCTGCGGGCCACTTCCTGGGCGGTGGCGGACATTTCATTCATCGCCGTGGCCACCTGTTCGATCTGCCCGCGCTGGGCGCTGACCGCCTGGCTGCTCTGCCCGGACACCAGCTCCACGCTGTCGGCCTGGCGCTCCACTTCGATAACCGTCTTGCCGACCAGGTCGATCAGATCGCGAATCTTCGCCACCGTGCCGTTGAACACCTGGCCCAGCTCGCCCAGTTCATCCTGGCTACGCACATTGACGCTCACCGTCATGTCGCCGGCCGCCACCTGGTTCAGGGTCTTGCCAAAGCCCTTGAGGGTCGCGCGGGTGGAGACATAGAAGCCGCCATACAGATAGCCGATCAGCAGGAACACCAGCAGCAGCGCCACCACCAGCAACACCATCTGCAGGCGTTTCTGCTCCAGGCGCTGGCCCAGATCCTGATCGAGGAAATCCAGGATCGCGGCATTGAACGCATAGGTCTTGTCGATGGACTGGGTGAAGCCGTCGTAGAAGCCGCGCCAGGGCGCGTCCAGGCTGTCGGACATGAGCAGCTGCTCCTCCAGCACCACGCTGCTCTCGGTCAGGCTGTTGCGGCTGGCCTCGGCCAGTTGCCCCAGGCTGTTCTGCGCCTTGGGGTTGCCCTGCAGGACGCTTTGCAGCTTGAAGCCGTACTCGGCGTTGAGCTTCTCCATGTCCAGCATCATGTCGTCGAGCTTGGTGCTGTCGGAGGAGCCCAGGATGCCCTGGCCCAGCGAGTAGGAGCCAAGCGCCCGTCCCTCGCTGAGCACCTTGGTCACCGGCATGCTGATATGGGTCATGAGTTCGGCCAACTGGCGTACGGTCAGCTCGCTGTCCTGACTCAGCCCCGATTGGCTGGCGACGAACTTGATGAACACCTCGGCGTTGTCCAGTGCCTTGACCACCAGACCAGCCTTGCTACGCAGGGATGTCTCGGCCTGCACGGCGGCCAGAGCGGTCTTGATGGAGTCGCGCTGGGTATTGAACTCCTCGACCTGCTGAGCATTGTCGCTCGGCGCTTCGAGGCCCTCCAGAGTAGCGTCAACGCTCTTCTCCAGCTCGACAATCTGTGCGCCAAGCTTCTCGGCCTGGCCGGACTGGCCGAGCACGGCATTGATCTGGTACAGATCGTTGAGCTGCTCCAGCTGCTGGCGCAGCTTCATGCTGGTACCCAGCACGCCGAGGCTTTCCAGCTCGGTGCGGGTATCGACGAAGGCGTCATAGGACTCCTTCACCAGGTAATAATTGGTGACCAGCATGGGCAGGAAGAACAGCACACTGATCAGACTGAACTTCATACCGAAGCTCAGGCGGTTCATCAGCGCGATGGCAGGGTACAACACGCTATTCACTAGACGTCTCCTGTTGCCATTATTGTTTTATGCCAGCCGGGAGCAGGCTGATCTATTGAACGGCAAGGTAGCGGTATTCTGGAATCCAGCGGAAGTGGCCATTGGCCAGACAACATCCCCCGGACGGCCATGTATACCGGATATCGACCTCAACCTCTGTAACTTAAGGTAAAGAATGCGCGCGCCATTTCGCTTCGGCATTGACCTGGGTGGGACCAAGACTGAAATCATCGCACTGGAAGGCGCCGATGAGCGGTTACGCGAGCGCCTGCCCACGCCACAAGGCGACTATCGGGCCACGCTGGAAACCATAGCCTGCCTGGTACGCGACGCCGAGCAACAGCTGGGAGGTACCGGCAGCGTTGGGGTGGGCATCCCTGGCACCCGCTCGCCGGACCACGGGCGCATCAAGAACGCCAACTCCACCTGCCTGATTGGCGAGGATCTGCAGGGTGATCTGGAAAACCTGCTGCAGCGCCCGGTGCGCCTGGCCAATGACGCCGACTGCTTCACCCTGTCCGAGGCCAGCGACGGCGCCGCTGCCGGCGCCAGCAGCGTGTTCGGTGTGATCCTAGGCACAGGCGTTGGTGGTGGTATCGTCATCAATGGGCAACTGCTCAGCGGCCCCAACGCCGTGGCCGGCGAATGGGGGCACAACCCCCTGCCCTGGCGCACCGCGGCAGACGGTCCGCCGCGCCGCTGTTACTGCGGTCTGGACGACTGCATCGAAACCTTCCTCAGCGGCCCCGGCTGGGCCGCACGCAGTAACCTGGGCGTGAATGCCACGCGACTGGCCGAGGCAGCCTCGCGCGATGAGCCCAGCGCCAGCCAGGCCATGCAGCGTTACTGCGAGCAGCTAGCCCGCAGCCTCGCGTCGGTGATCAACTTGCTCGATCCGCAGGTGATAGTGCTGGGCGGCGGCCTGTCCAACATGCCTCAGCTGTATCAACAGGTACCGCCGCTGCTGGTGCGCCACGTGTTCTCGGACCGGGTCAACACACGCCTGGTACAGGCCAGGCATGGCGACTCCAGCGGTGTGCGCGGAGCCGCCTGGTTGTGGCCCTAGGAGCTAGGTGCCCCTACAGCAACAGAATCCACACCGCAAAGGCCGCATACCAGAGCACTGCAGACCTCACCAGCAGCTGCCAGAGCTCATCCAGGGTATCCACACCGGCCTCGCCCGGCTGCGGCTCCGGCAACTCACCCGCAGCACGACCGGCATTGGCCACCAACTGGGCGGCCGTAATGTCCCAGGCCAAAAGGTCCTGCAGCACCACTCGACTGACGGCAGCGAAGTTACCCACCAGGGCGAAGCTGGCCGCCAGCACCCGAGCCGGTAGCCAATCCATCGCGTGGCGCAGCTGTGCGGCACGCTCGGCCAGGCCAGGCTGCCCCGAGTGCTCGGCGCACAGAGCGAGCAGGCGATAGCCCAGCGCCGGCAGCGGCCCGAGCAGGGCGTACCAGAAAATAACCGCGAAGAAGCCCTGATAGGCCTGCCACAGCTGGTAATCCTGTACCCGCAGCAACAGTTCGGCCTCGCCGTCGGCTTCAAGCCCCAGGTCGCGCTCGGCCACATGCAATGCAGCCTGATCGTCACCACGGCGCCAGGCATCGCGGAACGGCCCCAGGGCCACCAGCACATCGCCCCGCCCCAGGCTGTAGACCAGTACCAGCAGGTGCACCGGCAGCAGCAACAGGCCATAAGCCAGAGGCTTGAGCACCAACAACAGCAGACCAAGCAGCCCCACCGGTAACAGCACCGCCAGCAGCAATGCGGGCCAGGGAGCCTGCCGCTCACAACGGGTCAACCAGTGCAGCCAGGCGCCATCACGCTGAATACGCTGCCGACCGGCGGAGAATTTCTCCACCCACAGCACCAACAGCAGTACCAGAAAATTCATGTCCCACTCTCCTCACACTGCAGCCCCGCACGCAGACGCGGCCAATCGAAACAGGGGCCGGGGTCGGTCTTGCGCCCCGGTGCAATATCGCTATGGCCGCAGATGCGCTCGACACTCATCTGAGGATAGGCGCGCAACAGTTGCCGCGTCAGCTCGACCAAAGCCTGGTACTGAGCATCAGTGAAAGGCAGATCATCTGTGCCCTCCAACTCGATGCCGATGGAAAAATCGTTGCAGTTCTCCCGCCCGGCAAAAGAGGACACCCCGGCATGCCAGGCCCGCTCGGCACACGAGACGAACTGAGTCACCCCGCCATCGCGCTCGATCAGGAAATGCGCCGACACCGTCAGCTGGGCGATACCCGCAAAATAGGGATGCTCGTCTGCCGGCAGACAGTTCTGGAAAAACTGCTGCACCCTGCCCGTGCCGAACTGCCCCGGCGGCAGGCTGATGTTGTGGATGACCAGCAGGGAGATTTCGCCCAGAGGCCGGGCATTACAGTTGGGCGACCGGCAGTGCCGCACGCCGTCACACCAACCACTGTCGGGATCCAGCTGCATAAAGGCTCCTAAAAGACTGGCGCCACTCTAGCAGCCCATCCGGCGGAAACAAAAACGCCCGGCACAAGCCGAGCGTCTTGGGAGGCGGATTCCATCATCGGATTGAGGTTGGCCACGCAGGCCAAGCCATGCGCAGCCCAACAAATCAGCGTCGTATCAGTTGCCCTTGAGCTTGCGCAGGTTGCCGATCACCGACTCCAGCGCCCGGTCGAACAGCAGGGCATCATCCAGCAAACGAATGGCGCCCCGGCGGAACTCCACGGCCAGCCCCATACGGCTCTTCTCCATCAGCTTCATGCCGGTGCGGTTGACGAAAATGAACTTGCCGGTGGGCTTGATTATCGCCGCCAGCTTGCCACGCAACTTGTGCTCTTCGTCTTCCTGAATTTCCACCCAGCTGCCAACCCGTAGGCTATCGACATTCTGCAGCGCCTCATCATCATCCGGCAGGCTGACTTCTGGCTCTTGTGCCCGAGACTCGCCCGGCGCCAGCAAGATGATCTCCTCGACCACCTCGACCATGGCTGGTGCCTCAGCCGGTGCCTCCAGCTCGACCGGCGGCAACTCCAGCAAGGGCCCCGCCCCCAGATCCACCAGATTACTTTCAGTGTCTGACTCAGCGGGCTCGGCGACTGGCGCCGGCTCGGCCATCTCACGCTTGAAGCGCTGGAAGGCCTGCACATGCACCGCTTCCAGTTTGCTGAAGAATTCGCTGGTGACGAAGGGGTCAATGGCCGCGCTGGCCAGGCCATCACGCAGCGACTTGAGCAGGCTCGGCACCAGCTCCAGCAGGCGCAGGCGATCCTCGGCCGACTCATGCACCTCGACGCTCCACACCAGATCGTCCATCACCGTCAGCGCCGCCTGCCATTCGGCAGACTCGGCACCGTGCTTCAGGCTGGTCAGCTGCAGCACCTTGCTCCAGCCTTCCTGCAGCAGACGCACCACCACTTCGGGCAAAGTCTTGCCCAGCAGACGCTCATTCAGCGCCTGTTCGACTTGCTGACGCGCCATCTCCGCCTTGGCACGCCCTTCCTCGGCATCGCGGGTGCGCTGCTCCAGCAGTTCGCTGCGGCGTTTTTCATCACCGGTGAAGGCAATGAACTCGGCAAGTACGTCGGAGAAAATCGCGGGATCATCGGTGAAGTCATTGAGTAGCCGCTGTACCACCTGCTCAATGCGCTGATACAAGGCGTCACGCTGCTCATCACCCTGTGCACTCCAGCCCAATGCCGCCGTGGCGATCTCGTTGAGCAAGCGCCGCGCCGGGTGACTGCCACGACTGAAGAAAGTCTTGTCCAGCACCGCGACCTTGAGCATGGGAATCTGCAGGCGGCCGATCAGTGCCTTCAGCGAATCAGGCAAGGTGCGGTCATCAAGAATGAACTCGAACAGCATGGCGACCAGGTTGATGACGTCCTCATCCACCTCCCCCACCACGCGCGCCTTGCCACTCTTGGCGCTTGCCCGAACCAGCAGGTTCTCCAGCTGGTTGCGCAGGTCGAAATCATCCGCCACCTGGCTCGCCGGCAGGCGCTGTTGCATGTGCGAGAGCAGACGCATCAGATCATTGCTGGAAATCGGCAAGGCACCTGCCGGCACCTCGCGGCGCGGCAACACTGCAGTGCCACGCACCTGAGACAGCAGCTCCTGCAGCGCGCCGAAAACCTCCTGCACGCCATCGTCGGCATAACCCTCGGCTACGGCCGACGGCGTAACTGCCGACTCATCCCTCGCCTCGCGACTCGCCGATGCCGTACGCCCGGGCTGGCGCCGTACCGGCGGTGCTGATTTGAGCTCAGGCAACACGCCGGCCTCGACCAGCTGCTGATTGGCCGTCGCGTACAGCTCACCCAGATCGGTGAGCACATATTTTTCAAACAGTTTAAGGATGATCAGCTTGACACGAATCTCCACGCCCAGCCCTTCACAGGCTTCGAGAAACTGCTCGCAGAGCATGCGCGGCCCGAGTGGATTGCTCTTGTCCTCGATCTTCTTGCTGATCATCGCATTGAGGCGAGTGGTCAGATGCCCCAACGGCATACCATCGCGACTGACCACCCTGGACACCATGGCATCCAGAGCAACGTTCTCCTCCAGCGTGTCATTGTTGACCAGGCTCAGGGAGTCGGAAGTAATCGCATCGAGCGTCGGCGCCTTGCCGATCTCGTACTGATTCAGCGTCGAGAAGCTTTCGAAGACTTTCTGCAGGAAACCGCGCTCGATGCTCTTGCGCTTCAGGCGCAGATCACGCATCGCCTCGAAAAAGGCATTCTGCTCGGCATTACTCGCCGCACGATCCGCCATCTCGAAGAGGGTATCGTCCGCATTGTCGAACAGGGCCTGCATGGCCTGCTTGAGCTGCTGGGCAGCCTTGTCGCGTACCTGGATGAGGGCCACGGGAAGCCTTCCTGCCGGCGAAGTTGGCGAATGCTCAGGGGCGACCTTGTTCAGGTGCACCACGTTCGCGTCGGTCTTCATTACGAGTCTCTCCCTCAGGCTTCCCAGGATGGGTACAGGCCTGCAAAACGATCAGCTGGGCGTTATCCGTAACGTCAAAGGCATGGCGTCAAAGTTTATGGCCAACCTTATTATAGGGGGAGGCGAATGATGACCAAGTACCCTCTATCACAGACATGATCCAGATCACAGAGCCAACAGACAGAGGCTACGAACGGTCATTTACAGCCGACCAGAACGCCTCAGAAACCCCGCAGAAGATACAGGGCACTCCACAGCCCCTCGCCAATCCCTATAATCGCGCCACTTGATTGCGGAGGCCACCATGCCCAACCTGACCCTTGCCGACCTCGGCGCCGAAATCGAAGCCAACGTACACGCAGCCCTGCGTGAAGACATTGGTAGCGGCGACATCACAGCCCAGCTGATTCCCGCCGAGCGCCTGGCACATGCGACCGTGATCACCCGTGAAAGTGCCGTCGTCTGCGGCACGGCCTGGGTCGACGCCGTATTCCGCCAGCTCGATCCACGCGTCGCCGTACACTGGCATGTACCCGATGGCGATCGCGTCAGCGGCAACCAGACGCTCTTCGAACTGCAAGGCCCCGCCCGCGCCCTGCTCAGCGGCGAACGCGCCGCGCTGAACTTCCTGCAGACCCTCTCCGCCGTCGCCACCCGCTGCCGCCACTTCGCCGACCTGGTCGAGGGCACCGACGTCAAACTGCTCGACACCCGCAAGACCCTTCCTGGCCTACGCCTGGCGCAGAAATACGCAGTCACCCAAGGCGGCTGCCACAACCACCGCATCGGTCTCTACGACGCCTTCCTGATCAAGGAAAACCACATCGCCGCCTGCGGCGGCATCGCCCAGGCTATTTCCACCGCCCACGCCATCGCCCCAGGCAAACCAGTGGAGGTGGAAGTAGAAAGTCTGGAAGAACTGAAAGAGGCGCTGGAGGCTGGCGCCGATATCGTCATGCTTGACGAACTCAGCCTAGAAGACATGCGCAGCGCAGTTACCATCAACGCTGGCCGCGCCAAGTTGGAGGCCTCGGGCGGCATCAACGAAGGCACCTTGCGCACCATCGCTGAAACAGGGGTGAACTACATCTCTATTGGCAGCCTGACCAAGGACGTCAAAGCTATTGATCTATCGATGCGGTTGAGCCTATAACTCCCCCGCCTTGAAAGCACAAGCCCCACATCAAACGCGGCCTTACATCAAACACAGGAGACAGAAATCACACCTGCATCTATCGTATTACAAATGCAGCCACGCTTATAGAACAATACCAACACACATAAGATATGCATCCGCAGAGTGCTGCTTAATTGAGCAACTATTAGTTACTGCAAGAACCGCCACTAGACAGATCACAGGTAACTATCGCGCTACCCGGGGCCCGCGGGGTGGCCGTGAACGATCCTGCCAAAGTCAAAGACGAGCCTGCACCACTGTAGGAAACACAAGCTCCAGAAGCCACGGGATCGACAGGCGGCAGCTGGTTGTTTAATCGCACCAGAGCATCATGCACATAGTGCTTAGCCTCCATTAGGCAGGCATTATCGGCGGAGATACGGACATAACTTTGATACGCAGGCAAGGCAATAGCCGCAAGCAGACCAACAATAGCCACTACTATCATCAGCTCAATCAATGTAAACCCTCGAGACATACCACCTCCTCAAGCCCACCAAAAAAAAACGCCGGGATTAGCCCCAGCGTTTTTCATTAAACATTACGCCAGCAATTACGGCAAAGCGCAGGAGGCGGTGGCCCAGTTGCAAGTTACCAGACCAACAGTAGCTCCACTACCACGGGTGTTGGTAGCGGTGAAAGTACCGGTCAGACCAGCAACAGTAGTAGGCGGAGTACCCGTCATACCACCATCACAAGCTTTAGCAGGGAACGTTGGCAGCGGAGTCATAGCCGCGTTGACAGATGCAACGTACGACTTGGTGTAGGCGGCAGCTTCAGCCAGGCAAGAGTTATCAGCAGATTTTTTCACATAATCTTGATAGGCCGGCAGAGCGATGGCAGCCAGAATACCGATGATCGCAACTACAATCATCAGCTCGATAAGGGTAAAACCTTTTTGAATTTGAGCTTTCATTAGTATCTCCTTGGAGTGTTTAGGCGGAAGCCTGATCAACCAGAAGCATCTTGCGTGCCAACTTACCCCCCTTAATTCCAAGCCTCTGCAAATGCAGCACCCAGCAACCCACAACATAACCGAGCCACTTCCGACAATTTTTGTCACCCCCTCCCACAAGGTTTGGCAGCCTAAAGCAACTAGGCTATAAGGCAACCATACCCGCCTTCGGCACGGACCCTATTAAATGAATGATGCAGTGTCACTCTCAGGCCTTGCTCGCCAGGTAGCCCAAGCCGGGCTGCTCGATGAGAAAGCCGCACAACAGGCGCAAGCGCAGGCCGCACGCAACAAACTCCCGTTGATTACCTATCTGGTACAGAACAAGCTGGCCAAAGCTCGCGATCTGGCCGAGCTGACCGCCGAGCAGTTTGGCGTAGCCTTTTTTGACCTGAGCGCTCTGGATAAGGAAGGCCAACCACGCGATTTGGTCAGCGAAAAGCTGATTCGCCAGCACCGCGCCCTGCCCCTCTGGCGTCGCGGTAACAAACTCTACGTCGGCATCTCCGACCCTAGTAATCACCAAGCTATTACCGACATCCAGTTCAGCACCGGCCTAAATACCGAAGGCGTGCTAGTCGAGGATGACCGTCTGGGCGATGCCATAGAGAAGTTCTTCGACACCGCCGGCAGTGGCCTGGATGACCTGGGAGATATGGATCTCGATGGACTAGATGTCGAGGCTGTCGATGAAGATAAGCAGGACACTGGACAAAACAGTGATGCTGATGATGCCCCCGTAGTGCGTTTCGTCAACAAGATGCTACTGGACGCCATCAAGGGCGGCTCTTCCGACTTGCACTTCGAACCTTACGAGAAAGCCTACCGGGTACGCTTCCGTACCGACGGCATCCTGCATGAAGTCGCGCGCCCTCCGACCCAGCTCTCGCCACGCATCTCCGCCCGCTTGAAGGTCATGGCCAGCCTAGATATCTCAGAACGGCGCAAGCCGCAGGATGGCCGTATCAAGATGAAAATCTCCAAGAACAAGGCCATCGACTTTCGCGTCAATACCCTGCCCACCCTGTGGGGCGAGAAGATCGTAATGCGAATCCTCGATCCCTCCAGCGCGCAGATGGGCATCGACGCGCTCGGCTATGAGGAGTTCCAGAAGGATCTCTACCTGTCTGCCCTGAAACAGCCGCAGGGCATGATTCTGGTCACCGGCCCTACCGGCTCTGGCAAAACAGTGTCCCTCTATACCGGCCTGAACATCCTCAACACTGTGGACGTGAACATTTCCACAGCCGAAGACCCAGTTGAGATCAATCTGGAAGGCATCAACCAGGTCAACGTCAACCCCAAGCAAGGCATGGACTTCACCCAGGCCCTACGTGCCTTCCTGCGCCAAGACCCGGACGTGATCATGGTCGGCGAAATTCGTGACCTAGAGACTGCCGAGATCGCCATCAAGGCCGCCCAGACCGGACACATGGTAATGTCCACCCTGCATACCAATAGCGCTGCGGAGACACTGACTCGCTTGCGCAACATGGGCGTCCCCAGCTTCAACATCGCCACCTCGGTCAACCTAATCATTGCCCAACGCCTGGCCCGCAAGCTCTGTTCCAATTGCAAGAAGGAAGTCGCACTGCCCCGTGAAGCGCTACTGGAGGAAGGCTTCCGCGAGGACGAGATCGGCACCTTCAAGGTCTACGGGCCAGTGGGCTGCGAAAACTGCAAGGGCGGATATAAAGGACGCCAAGGTATTTATGAAGTAGTTAAAAGCACGCCTGCCCTACAGCGGATTATCATGGAAGACGGCAACTCCATCGATATCGCCGCGCAGATGCGTAAGGACGGTTACAACGACCTGCGCCGCTCCGGCCTGCTTAAGGTGATCCAGGGCGTAACGAGCCTGGAAGAAGTCAACCGTGTGACCAAGGACTAAACCATGGCGGAAAAAGCCCTGAAAACCAGCGTCTTCAGCTGGGAAGGCACAGACAGAAAAGGCGCCAAGATCAAGGGGGAAAGCTCCGGAGTCAATCCGGCCCTAGTCAAGGCCCAGTTACGCAAGCAGGGCATCAACCCCCTTAAGGTACGCAGAAAAGCCCAACCGCTGTTTGGCGCAGGCAAAAAAATCAAACCGATGGATATCGCCATCTTCACTCGACAGATGGCGACCATGATGAAGGCCGGCGTACCACTGCTGACCTCCTTCGACATCATCAACGAGGGCTTTGAAAATCCCAATATGCGCAAACTGGTAGAGGAGCTGAAGCAGGATGTCGCCGCCGGTAACAGCTTCGCCTCCGCCCTGCGTAAACGCCCTCTGTATTTCGATGATCTTTACTGCAACCTAGTGGACTCGGGGGAGCAGTCCGGCGCCTTGGAAACGCTCCTGGATCGGGTTGCGACCTATAAAGAGAAAACCGAAGCGCTTAAGTCAAAAATCAAGAAAGCGATGAACTATCCCATCGCAGTAGTAATTGTGGCAATGATCGTCTCTGCGATTCTACTCATTAAAGTTGTGCCACAGTTCCAATCAGTATTTGCAGGCTTCGGGGCAGAACTTCCCGCCTTCACCATGATGGTAATTGGCCTTTCCGAATTACTCCAAGAATGGTGGCTGCTGGTACTACTGGGAATCGGCGCCTCTCTGTATGTACTTTCACAAGCACACAAACGCTCAGAGAAATTTCGTAACTGGGTCGATCGCTTGTTACTGAAAGCACCTATCGTCGGCAAAATAATTTACATGTCATCCGTGGCACGCTTCTCCCGCACCTTGGCCACCACATTTGCAGCTGGCGTTCCACTCGTTGATGCCCTCGACTCAGTAGCAGGCGCAACCGGGAACGTAGTATTCCGCACAGCAGTGAACAAAGTTAAGCAGGATGTTTCCACCGGCATGCAACTGAACTTCTCCATGCGCAGTACCGGCGTATTCCCCAGCCTAGCCCTGCAAATGACCGCCATCGGCGAAGAGTCGGGCGCATTGGACGAGATGCTGGATAAAGTCGCTACCTTCTACGAAACCGAAGTAGACAACATGGTAGACGGCCTGACGGCACTGATGGAGCCTATGATCATGGCCGTACTAGGCGTGTTGGTTGGCGGTTTGGTTATTGCCATGTATCTGCCAATTTTCCAACTGGGCAAAGTAGTGGGCTGACACATGCATCCAGAAGTCTTGGCCGGCAACTTGCCGGCCTTTGTTTTACTTGCAACTCTGCTCGGCCTCCTGATCGGCAGCTTCCTCAATGTAGTCATCTATCGCCTACCAGTAATGATGCAGCGCGACTGGCGTCAGCAGGCACGGGAAATACTTGAGCTGCCACCAGCAAACGAGCAGGAAACCTTCAACCTCGTTCTGCCCAACTCCTGCTGTCCGCACTGCCAGCACCAGATCAAACCTTGGGAAAACATCCCGGTCATCAGTTATCTGTTTCTGCGTGGCAAATGCTCCAACTGCAAAGCGCCGATCAGCCTGCGTTATCCGCTGATCGAGCTAGCTTGCGGCCTACTCTCGGGCTATATCGCCTTCCACTATGGTTTCGGCTGGCAGGCTGCCGGGATGCTGATCCTGACCTGGGGCCTGCTGGCGATGAGCATGATCGACTGCGATCATCAATTGCTGCCGGACTCACTGGTGCTGCCGCTGCTTTGGCTGGGCCTGATCGCTAACCACTTCGGCCTGCTCACCAGTCTGGAAGATGCCCTGTGGGGTGCCATTGCTGGCTACCTGAGTCTGTGGTCGGTGTATTGGCTGTTCAAGCTGGTGACAGGCAAGGAAGGCATGGGCTATGGCGACTTCAAGCTGCTGGCCATGCTCGGCGCCTGGGGCGGCTGGCAGGTGTTGCCGCTAACCATTCTGCTGTCTTCGCTGGTTGGCGCCGTGCTTGGCGTGATCATGCTGCGCCTGCGCAACCAGGAAACCAGCACGCCCATCCCATTCGGCCCCTACCTGGCCATTGCGGGCTGGATCGCATTGCTCTGGGGTGATCAAATAACCGGGACCTATCTGCAGTTCGCCGGTTTTAGATGAGCAAACCCTGGATTCTCGGCCTCACCGGAGGCATCGGCAGCGGCAAAAGTGCCGCTGCCCAGCACTTTATCGACCTTGGCGTGCACCTGGTGGACGCCGACCACGCCGCCCGCTGGGTAGTCGAGCCAGGGCGTCCGGCCTTGGCGCAGATTGCCGAACGCTTCGGCGAGCGGGTACTGCAGGCTGACGGCAGCCTCGATCGCGCCGTATTGCGCCAACTGGTATTCCAGGACGAAACACAGCGCCGCTGGCTAGAAAGCCTGCTGCATCCGCTGATCTTCCAGGAAATAAACCAGTACCTGGCTCGCGCCGAATCGCCCTACGCCATTCTGGTATCACCACTGCTGGTCGAGTCCGGACAGCACAAGATGACCCAGCGCGTGCTGGTGGTGGATGCCCCCGAACACCTGCAGCTCGAACGCAGCATGAACCGCGACGGCGCCAGCGAAGAGCAGATCCGCGCCATCCTCAACGCCCAGAGCAGCCGCGATGAGCGCCTGCGCCACGCCGATGACGTACTGGTCAACGACCGCGACCGAGCCTGGCTACAGCAGGAAGTCGAACGCCTGCACCACTTCTACCTGACCCTGCGCGGAGGCCAAGCATGAGTACCACCGTTGAATGCCCAACCTGCGGCGCCCCTGTCGAGTGGGGCCCGCAAAGCCCTAACCGGCCCTTCTGTAGCGAACGCTGCAAGCTGATCGACCTGGGCGCCTGGGCCTCCGAGGCCCATGCCATCCCCGGCGACTCGCTGGAAGACTCACCCTTCTCCGACGAACTGCCACGAGAGCACTGAACACCATCAAGCGGGAGCCGCTGCCTTCATCGGCTCTCTCAAACCGCAACAACTGCGCTCGCCCATGCAGGGATGAGCTTTTGTAAGAGCAGCTTCAGCGGCGATGCGTGGCAGTAGAAAAGCTTCGCGGCTAAAGCCGCTCCTACAGAGTTGGACCAAGCGCTGCGAAGCCGAATGCCCCACAGACACCGCGCGTTGGGCTTCGCGCGGCTCAGCCCAACCTACGATCTTGAAGGGTAGCTAGGGACGCATAAACGCGTAGTCGCGCTGCGGATCCAGATTATCGGCGAGAAATTGCAGCTCCTGGGCGAGGTCGGCCACCTCACGCTCCAAGCGATTCAGCTCCACCGCCTCGCTGAGCAGCGCCCGCAGACTCAGTAGAGGGTCAAACCCATGCTCCTGCGCTCGCCCCAAGCTAGCCTCCAGCTCCCGTCGTGCCCACTGATGCACACCCATTGCCCTGCCCTCCTGAATTTTCTTCAGCATGGGCGCTGCAGGCAGCGGGTTATTGATCCAGATCAGCCTTGATCGTGAGATAAAGGGCGTTTATGGCCGCCGATCCGTGTCACTGTCCTTCCAAGGCGCCGACAGGTAGCGGGTGCGATTGAAGGTTTCCAGCCAGTCCGGGTAGAACACCACCAGTACGGTCACCACCATGCCGTTGATAAAGGCCTCGGGAAACATCACCAGCCACAGGTAGCCGACAAAATCGTCCAGCCAGGGCGGCATGACATACAGGCCGTTGTACCAGAGCAGCACCAGGCCGCCCAGCAGGCAGGCTAGAGCCGTCAACGCCGCGGGAAAGAAGCCGCAGCAGAAGATGTAGACGAACAGGTTACGCGGCTGCCGGCGCTCCACCTGGATGGCGCAGAACTCGGCGATAGCCACCGGCAGCGCGACCAGCAGCACGCCATTAACGCCCAGGGCGGCCAGTTCAAGACGTCCTAGCGCCAATAATCCAAGCTGCGCAGCAAAGCCTCCCAGCAGGGCCAACGGCCAGTCCAGCAGCAGAGTCACAGCCGTCATTCCGATGAAGTGGAAAGACAGGCCAGAGGCGAAGTCGCGGCGCACCAGCCATAACAGAAACAACGCCAGCACAGTGCCGAACAACAGATGTTGACGGCGCTGATCGCTAAACAGCTCAACCCAGGGCGTGCGCCATACGGCCCACAACAACACCGAGACATAGGCTAACCAGCCCAACCACAGAGTGGCTGGCTGCAACAGCACGGCGGCGATCATGCTTGCGCCTCCCGCGTAGAAAACACACGAATATCGCTGCGAGCCCCCCAGCACGACTGCGCCTGCCAGAAGGCCAATGCTTCGGGCGCATCATCCAGCACGAACACATGCGACTTGCCCACACCAAGCCCCTCCAATCGGCGCAAGGCTTCACCCAGCAGTGCCCGGGCCAGCCCACGACCACGCCAGGGCACATCGACCACCAGGTGCTGAAGGTAGCCGCGCCGCCCGTCATGCCCGACCAGCACGCCAGCCACAGGAACACCCTCGGCCTCGACCAGCACACTCAGCCCGGGGTTACGTGCGAGATAACGGCAGAACGGCCCGTACTCGTCCTCTCCTCGTAGCTGAATACCCGGTGTGCGCTGCCACAGGGCGAACAGAGCGGTGTGATCGTCAGGAGTGATGGCGCGAATCTGCATGATGGCTCCTCGGCTGGCCGGCGCAGTTTACACCGCCCGGTTTACAGCAGCTTTTACGCTATGCTGCGGCCATGGACGACTCCGACTACCTGCGCCTGCTGACTCGCCAGGCAGAACAGGCCAATGACTTTCTCTCCAACGCGCGCAAATGGGAGCGCGAGCGCTGGGTATGCCAGCGCCTGCTGAGCGCACTTAACCTGCGCCATCGCCAGGACGAGTTCAGTGCCGGCCAGGAGCCTCCCGACGTGCTGTTCCGCGAGGCCAACTTCGAAGTGTTCTTCGTTCTCGACAAGGGTCGCCGGCTCAACGACGAATGGAAGGAAGAACTGCAGCGCCGGCGCAGCGCCCTGTCCCTCAGCCAGCTACTGCGCCGCGAAGCGCGCCCACGGCGCATCCCGGCGGCAGAGTTGCAGGCCAGACTGGGCCCAACCCTGCGCAAGAAGGCGCACAACTACAGCGAACGCGGCCTCGACCCGGGCGAACTGGACCTGCTGGCCTACGTCAGCCTCAAGCGCGAAGTGCCCGACCTCAACAGCCCTTTCCCACCACCTGGTGAATACCTGCGCCAGGGCTGGCGCTCGTTGTCGCTGGTCGGCCCCAACTATGCGCGCGTGCTGTTCGCTCACCGCGATGCGCCGGACTTTCTGCGCCACAACCTGGGCCGAACCGTGCTGTTCGATGTCGGTATCAGCCTATGAAAACCTTGCCGGAATTGCTTGCCGAAGTGCCGCAGATCGGCCAGGTACGCTGGATAGGCGTACGCCCGGAGTCGCGCGGACAAATGCTCGAACTGGACGCCGTCGAGGCCCGCCGCGAAGCCGGCCTGACCGGCGATCATGCCCGCCCCGGCCCGCGCAACGCACGCCAGGTAACGCTGATCCAGTGGGAGCACCTGGCCGTGGCCAGCGCCCTGCTCAATCGCGAGCTATCCCCCGTAGATCTGCGCCGCAATATCGCCGTCGCCGGGATCAACCTGTTCAGCCTCAAGGGCCGGCGCTTTCGCATCGGCCAGGCGCTGCTGGAAACCACAGGTTGGTGCCAACCCTGCGCCCGCCTGGAAGAGCGCCTCGGCCCCGGCACCTTCCAGGCCATGCGCGGCCACGGCGGCATCACCGCCCGCGTGCTCGAAGGCGGGATCATTCGCCTGCACGATCAAGTCCGCGTTGAGCCCGCATGACCGCCCCGTCTAGAATGGCCGCACTTTCGAGAGGATCGCCATGCCCAGCCGCCTCAGCCCCGAAGATCAGCAACGCGTCGAGCAATACTTGAGCGCTCCGCAACATCAGGTGGAGCGCAAGCCGTTTCGTCCCTGGCGTCTATTGCTGATCGTGGTCGCGATCACCATCGGCCTCGGCCTCCTCTCCCGCCTACTCGCCGGTCTGGTGCTATGAGCTGCTTCGCGCTCGCCCAGCCGGGCCTCCCGATTTCTTCAAGCCTTGTGAGATATCCCCATGACTCATCGCATCGTGATCGTCGGCGGCGGCGCCGGCGGCCTGGAGCTTGCCACCCGCCTGGGTAGAAGCCTGGGCAAGCGCAAGCAGGCCAGCATCGTACTGGTCGACGCCAACCTCACCCACATCTGGAAACCCCTGCTGCACGAAGTGGCCGCCGGCTCGTTGAACTCTTCCGAGGACGAGCTGAACTATGTCGCCCAGGGCAAATGGAACCACTTCGAGTTCCAGCTCGGCCGCATGAGCAGGCTGGATCGCGCGCGCAAAGCCATCAAGCTGGCCGCCACCCTCGACGAAGATGGCCGCGAGCTGCTGCCCGAGCGCGAGCTGAGCTACGACAGCCTGGTCATCGCCGTCGGCAGTACCACCAATGACTTCGGTACTCCCGGCGCGGCGGAACACTGCATCTTTCTCGACACCCGCGAGCAGGCCGAACGTTTTCACCGACAGATGCTCAGCCATTACCTGCGCGCCCATGCCAGCAACAGCGACGACGGCCGCATCAGCGTAGCCATCGTCGGCGCCGGCGCCACTGGCGTGGAGCTGGCCGCCGAACTGCACCACGCCGCCCACGAACTGGCGGCCTACGGCCTGGATCGCATCCAGCCGCAGAACATGCGCATCACCTTGATCGAAGCCGGCCCGCGGGTGCTGCCAGCCCTGCCCGAACGCATCAGCGCCCCGGTACACAAGACCCTGGAGAAGCTCGGCGTCACCGTTCTTACCGGCACAGCGGTAAGCCAGGTCACCGCCGACGCCCTGCTCACCGCCCAGGGCATGGAAGTGCCCGCCAGCCTCAAGGTGTGGGCCGCCGGTATTCGCGCTCCGGCCTTCCTCAAGGAACTGGATGGCCTGGAAAGCAACCGCATCAACCAGCTACTGGTGCGCCCGACCCTGCAGACCACACTGGACGACAACATTTTCGCCTTCGGCGACTGCGCCGCCTGCCCGCTCGGCGACAGCAGCGAGCGCAACGTGCCGCCGCGTGCGCAGGCAGCACATCAGCAGGCCTCGCTGCTGGCCAAGTCGCTCAAGCGTCGCCTCGATGGCCAGGCGCTGGAAGCCTTCACCTACCGCGACTACGGCTCGCTGATTTCCCTGTCGCGCTTCTCGGCAGTCGGCAACCTGATGGGCAATCTGATGGGCAGCGTCAAACTGGAGGGCTGGCTGGCGCGGATGTTCTACATCTCGCTGTACCGCATGCATCAGATGGCCCTGTACGGGGTACTGCGCACCAGCCTGCTGATGCTCGGCGACCGCATTGGTCGCAGCACCGAACCACGCCTGAAACTGCACTAGGCAGATGGCCACCTGCGCATGGTCAACCATGCGCAGGACACGCCAGAGACAAAATCGAAGACAACAAAAAGCCCGCACTAGGCGGGCTTTCTGTTTGTGGTGGGTCGTGTAGGATTCGAACCTACGACCAATTGGTTAAAAGCCAACTGCTC
>JAYQUJ010000059.1:0-25776 GCA_038147895.1 Pseudomonas sp. | reverse complement strand
GCTCATGTTCGGTAGCCCGGATGCAATCCGGGGTGTTGCAGGGCCACTCACCCGGATTGCATCCGGGCTACGGGCTTTGGTGTTCCGTCAGTTTCTGTTCGGCTGCGCTGAGGCGTGTCCGTGCGGCGTCGAGGGCTTCCGTGGCTGCGTTCTCATCGCGTTCCAGCTTGCGCAGGTCGGCGCGGGCGAAGGCGACTTCGGTCTTCAGTGCCTTGAGCTCGGCATCGACGCCAGGCTTCTCGGTGCGCACCAGCTCGGGGACTGGCTTGCCGGAGCTGGCCTCGGCGGCATGCAGGGCCTGTTCGGCGGCGGACAGTGCCTGGCGTAGGCGCCCCAGCTCGCTCTCATCGGCCTCGGCTTTCTCGGCTTTCTTCAGTTCGGCGCGTTTCATCGCCAGCTCGACCTTGGCCTTTTTCAACTCGCTGTCGTCGACAGTCTTGGCGGCAGGCGCTGGCGCGGCGGATTGCAGCTGTTCCAGGGCTTTCTCGGCTTCGGTCAGCTTGGCGCGGGCCTGTTCCAGTTCGGCCTGCTGCTCGGCGCTGGGCGCTTCGAGTTTTTCCAGCTTGCGTAGCTGGGCCTTGAGCATGGCGGCTTCGATCTTAGCTTTCTTCAGCGCGTCGTCGCTTGCCGGTGCGGCTGCAGGGGCAGCTGGCGCGGCGGATTGCAGCTGTTCCAGTGCTTTCTCGGCTTCGGCCAGCTTGCTGCGGGCCTGCTCCAGTTCGGCCTGCTGCTCGGCGCTGGGCGCTTCGAGTTTTTCCAGCTTGCGCAGCTGGGCCTTGAGCATGGCCGCTTCGATCTTGGCTTTTTTCAGCCCATCGTCGTTGGCGGGCGCTGCTGCAACCGGGGCTGGCGTGCTGGCCTGGACGGCTTCCAGGGCCTTCTGCGCGGCGTCGGCGGCGCTGCGCAGTTCGGCGACCTGGGCCTTGAGTTCTTCGGTGTCGTGCTGGGCCAGTTGCTTCTCGGCCTTCTTCAGCGCGACCTGGGCCATGCTGGCCTCGATCTTCAGGCGCTTGAGTTGTTCGTCAGCGGCGCTGGGTGCGGGGGCGGTTGCCGCGGCCTCGGCCTGGGCTGCCTTGGCCTTGGCGGCGCGTTCGGCGCGGGCGATGCGCTCGGCTTCCTTGCGCTCGTCCTCGCGGCGCAGGCGTTCCTGGCGCAGCTCGAAGCGTTGCTTGGAGTGTTCGGCCTTCTGCTGCTTCTGTTCCAGCTCGCGGATTTCGCCCTTGGCGGCGCGGTAGTACTGCACCAGCGGAATGCTGGAGGGGCAGACATAGGCGCAGGCGCCGCATTCGATGCAGTCGAACAGGTTGTGCGCCTTGAGCTGCTCATGCTGCTGGCCGAGGGCAAAGAAGTGCAGTTGCTGCGGCAGCAGGCTGGCCGGGCAGGCCTCGGCGCATTCACCGCAGCGGATGCAGGGCATGGCCGGTGGCGGCGCGGGCAGCTCGCTGGCGCTGCTGGCCAGCAGGCAGTTGGCGGTTTTGACCAGCGGTACGTCGAGCGAGGGCAGAGTGAAACCCATCATCGGGCCGCCCATCACCAGGCGATTGAGCTTGGCCTGGTCCAGCCCGGCGAACTCCAGCAACTCAGCTACAGGGGTGCCGAGCAGGGCCTCGACATTGCCAGGGCGCGCCAGGGCTTCGCCGGTCAGGGTGGTGATGCGCGAGATCAGCGGCTTGCCCAGCAGCACGGCATCGTGAATCGCCACACAGGTGCCGACGTTCTGGCAGAGCATGCCGATATCCGCCGGCAGTCCACCGGAAGGCACTTCCACGCCGGTGAGAATCTGGATCAGCTGCTTTTCGCCACCGGATGGGTACTTGGTGGGGAACACCTTGAGCCGGTAACTGCGCTCGCTCAGGGCGGCACGCACGGCGGCGATGGCCTCGGGCTTGTTGTCCTCGATGCCGATCAGCACTTCTTCGGGCTGGATCAGTTGCACCAGGATATCGATGCCGGACACCAGCTCGCTGGCGCGCTCGCGCATCAGCAGATCATCGGCGGTGATGTAGGGCTCGCACTCGGTGCCGTTGATGATCAGGGTGTGGATCTTCTGCGTCGGTCGTGCGGTGAGCTTGACCGCCGTGGGGAAGCCGGCGCCGCCGAGGCCGTTGATGCCGGCTTCGCGGATCAGCTCCAGCAGCGCGGCGGAGTCCATGTGGCGGTAGTCGGGCTGCGGCGCCAGCTCGATCCATTGCTCCAGACCATCACTGTCGATGACGATGGCCGGCGCGAGCATGCCGGAGACGTGCGGATAAGGCTGCGGACCGATGAAGCTGACTGTGCCGGAGGTCGGCGCATGCAGCGGAGCGCTGACGAAGCCGATGGCCTCGGCGATCTTCTGGCCCTTGAGCACGCGCTCACCAACCGCCACGCAAGGCTCGGCGGCGGCGCCGATATGCTGGCCCAGCGGCAGGGTCAGGCGCTTGGGCAGCGGCGCCTGCTGGATCGGCGTGCGGTTGGACAGTTCCTTGCGCTCGGCCGGGTGGATGCCGCCCGGGATGTCCCAGATACGTTCGTGGGCACTCATGCGGCTTGCTCCCGGTCACTGGCGATCAACTGGCCTGGGGCCAGCGGCAGCTGCCACTTCCAGCTCTGCACGTTGCTGCCGACTTCCACCATGTCGATGCAGTCCACCGGGCAGGGCTCGACGCACAGGTCGCAGCCGGTGCATTCGCTGGCGATCACCGTGTGCATCTGCTTGGCCGCGCCGACGATGGCGTCCACCGGGCAGGCCTGGATGCACTTGGTGCAGCCGATGCACTCGGCCTCGCGAATTACTGCGACCATCTGTGGTTTCTCGCCTTCGACGGCGTCCAGTGGCTCCGGCTCGACGTCGAGCAGGTCGGCCAGGGCGGCGATGGTGGCTTCGCCGCCGGGTGGGCATTTGTTGATCTTGTCGCCGCCGGCGATGGCCTCGGCGTAGGGTTTGCAGCCCGGGTAACCGCACTGGCCGCACTGGGTCTGCGGCAGCAGGGCGTTGATCTGTTCGGCGATGGGGTCGCCCTCGACCTTGAAGCGCACGGCGGCGAAGCCAAGGATGGCGCCGCCGAGCAGGCACAGACCGAGGATGGCGAGAACGGCGATCAGCACCAGGCTCATAGCTTGATCAACCCGGCAAAGCCCATAAACGCCAGGGACATCAGCCCGGCGGTGATCATGCCGATGGAGGCGCCCTGGAAGGGCTTGGGCACATCGGCGATGGCAATGCGCTCACGCATGGCGGCGAACAGCACCAGCACCAGGGAGAAGCCCAGGCCGGCGGCGAAGCCGTTGGCGGTGGCGGTGATAAAGGTGAACTCGGCCTTGTTGGCGTTGAGCAGGGCCACGCCGAGGACGATGCAGTTGGTGGTGATCAGCGGCAGGAAGATGCCCAGCACGCGGTACAGCAGGGGGCTGGTCTTGTTCACCACCATCTCGGTGAACTGCACGGTGACGGCGATCACCAGGATGAAGCTGATGGTGCGCAGGAACTCCAGGCCCAGCGGCTCCAGCACGTATTCCTGCACCAGATAGCTGCACATGGCGGCCAGAGTGAGGACGAAGGTGGTGGCCAGGGACAGGCCAATGGCGGTCTCGATCTTCTTCGACACACCCATGAACGGGCACAGGCCGAGGAACTGCACCAGCACGAAGTTGTTGACCAGGATGGCACTGACCATGATCAAGGCGAGTTCGGTCATCGAGACGTCCGTCTTGGGGCAAAGGCCGTAGAAAAAGGGGGCCTATTATCGGAAAGGGCGCAGAGGCAAACAAGCCGGCATAAGCCGGCTTGTTGTCTGCAGATAAGCCTAGACGGGCTTATTTGACGCGTTGCCCTGGCTTGGCGCCGCTGTCCGGGCTGAGCAGGTAGATTTCCTCACCGCCTGGGCCGGCGGCCAGGACCATGCCTTCGGAGACACCGAACTTCATCTTGCGCGGGGCCAGGTTGGCGACGTACAGGGTCAGGCGTCCTTCCAGCTTGCTCGGGTCCGGGTAGGCGGATTTGATGCCGGAGAACACGTTGCGCTTCTCGTCGCCGATATCCAGCGACAGGCGCAGCAACTTATCGGCACCTTCGACGAACTCGCACTTCTCGATCAAGGCGATACGCAGATCTACCGCGGCGAAGGCGTCGAAGTTGATCTCGGCGGCCAGCGGGTCCTTGGTCAGTTCGCCGTTGCCTTGCGGCTTGGGCGCTTCGGCGGCGAGGTCTTCCTTGGAGGCTTCGGTCATGGCTTCGATCTTCGCGGGTTCGATACGGGTGAGCAGCGGGTTGAACGGGTTCAACTGGTGGTTGGCCAGCGGCGTGGCCAGATCATTCCAGGTCAGCGGGGCGACATTGAGGAAGGCCTCGGCGTCGGCCGCCAGCTTCGGCAGTACCGGCTTGAGCATGATCACCAGCTGGCGGAACAGGTTGACGCCCAGGGCGCAGATTTCCTGCACTTCGGCCTGCTTGCCTTCGACCTTGTTCAGCGCCCACGGCGCCTTGTCGGCGATCCAGGCGTTGGCGCGGTCGGCCAGGGCCATGATTTCGCGCATGGCGCGGGAGAAATCACGGGCCTCGTAGGCGTCGGCGATGCTCGGTGCGGCGGCCTGGAAGGCGGCCCACAGTTCCGGCTCGGGATTGGCATCGACCAGCACGCCGGCGTTGCCCTTGTGGATGAAGCCGGCGCAGCGGCTGGCGATGTTGACCACCTTGCCGACCAGGTCGGAGTTGACCTTCTGCACGAAGTCTTCGAGGTTCAGGTCAAGGTCGTCCACACCACGGCTGAGCTTGGAGGCGTAGTAGTAACGCAGGTATTCCGGGTTCAGGTGGTCCAGATAGGTGCGCGCCTTGACGAAGGTGCCGCGCGATTTGGACATCTTCTGGCCGTTGACGGTCAGGTAACCGTGCACATTCACCGCGGTCGGCTTGCGGTAGCCGGCGCCTTCGAGCATGGCCGGCCAGAACAGGGCGTGGAAGTTGACGATGTCCTTGCCGATGAAATGGTACAGCTCGGCAGTGGATTCCTTGTTCCAGTAGGCGTCGAAGTCCAGCTCCGGGCGCTTGGAACACAGATTTTTAAAGCTGGCCATATAGCCGATCGGCGCGTCCAGCCAGACGTAGAAGTACTTGCCCGGCTCATCGGGGATTTCGAAGCCGAAGTAGGGCGCATCGCGGCTGATATCCCACTCCTGCAGGCCACCATCCAGCCATTCGGCGATCTTGTTGGCCACGGCGTCCTGCAGGGTGCCGGAGCGGGTCCAGCTCTTCAGCATGGCCTCGAAGTCCGGCAGCTTGAAGAAGAAGTGCTTGGAGTCCTTGAGTACCGGGGTGGCGCCGGAGATCGCCGATTTCGGGTTCTTCAGCTCGGTGGGCGCGTAGGTGGCGCCGCATTTTTCGCAGTTGTCGCCGTACTGATCCTCGGCCGCACATTTCGGGCAGGTGCCCTTGATGAAGCGGTCGGCGAGGAACATGCCCTTCTCGGGATCGAAGTACTGGGTCACCGAACGGGTGGCGATGTGCCCGGCGTCGCGCAGCTTGAGGTAGATGGCGGAGGACAGCTCGCGGTTCTCTTCCGAGTGGGTCGAGTGGTAGTTGTCGAAGTCCACGCCGAAGTCGGCGAAGTCGGCCATGTGCTCGGCGCGTACGCCGTCGATCAGCTGCTCGGAGGTGATGCCTTCCTTCTCGGCACGCAGCATGATGGCCGAGCCGTGGGCGTCGTCGGCGCAGACGTAGATGGCCTGGTGGCCGCGCAGTTTCTGGAAGCGCACCCACATGTCGGTCTGGATGTATTCGAGCATGTGGCCCAGGTGAATGGAGCCGTTGGCGTAGGGCAGGGCGCTGGTAACGAGAATCTTGCGGGCTTCGGACATGGTGATCGGGCCGTACAGGTGAATCGAGGGAAGTCGGCCACTATATAGGCGCAGCGGTTTTTTTTCATCCGCGACGGCGGCGCAGCGGGGTAAGATGCCGGCCTGTTTTACCCAGCCTTCGGAGTTGTGCCATGAGCGCCGTCACCCGCGAAGCGGTCGAAGCCCGCCTGCGTCAGTTCACCGACCCCCATCTGAATCAAGACCCGGTCAGCGCCGGTTGCCTGCGCGAAGTCGACATCCAGGGCGGCAAGGTCGCCGTGCGCCTGGAGCTGGGTTATGCCGCCGGCCTGTTCAAGAGCGGCTGGGCGCAGATGCTGCAGATGGCCATCGAAGGTCTGGATGGTGTGGACTCGGCCAAGGTGCAGGTGGATGTGGCCATCGAGCCGCACAAGGCGCAGGAACAGGTGCCGGCCCTGGCCAATGTGAAGAACATTATCGCTGTGGCTTCCGGCAAGGGCGGCGTCGGCAAATCCACCACCGCCGCCAACCTGGCCCTGGCCCTGGCCCGCGAAGGCGCCCGTGTCGGCATTCTCGATGCCGACATTTATGGCCCCAGCCAGGGCATCATGTTCGGTATTGCCGAAGGCACGCGGCCCAAGGTGCGTGACCAGAAGTTCTTCGTGCCGCTGGAGGCGCACGGCGTGCAGGTCATGTCCATGGCCTTCCTCACCGACGACAACACTCCGGTGGTGTGGCGCGGCCCGATGGTTTCCGGCGCCTTGCTGCAACTGGTAACCCAGACCGCCTGGGACGACCTGGATTACCTGGTCATCGACATGCCGCCGGGCACCGGTGACATCCAGCTGACCCTGGCGCAGAAGGTGCCGGTGGCAGGCAGCGTGGTCGTCACCACCCCGCAGGACCTGGCCCTGCTGGACGCCAAGAAGGGCGTGGAGATGTTCCGCAAGGTCAACATTCCGGTACTGGGTGTGGTGGAGAACATGGCCGTGCATATCTGCAGCAATTGCGGCCACAGCGAGCACCTGTTCGGCGAGGGCGGCGGCGAGAAGCTGGCGGCCCAATACGGCGTCGATCTGCTGGCTTCGCTGCCGCTGTCGATGGCCATCCGCATGCAGGCCGACGGCGGCAAGCCGACCGTGGTGGCCGATACCGAGAGCCAGCTGGCGATGATCTACCAGGAAATGGCCCGCAGCGTGGGCGCGCGTATTTCCCAAGCCGGGCTCGGTGCGCAGGCGATGCCGAGCATCGAGATCAGCGACGACTGAGATTCGTCGTAGGAGCGAGCTCTGCTCGCGAAGCTCTTGCATAGGCAGGTTCGCGAGCAGAGCTCGCTCCTACAAGGGTTCCGACAGGGGCCTTTGAACCGCGCTGCTCCTCCCGGTAAGATGCGCGATCAATTTTCAGCCACCAGCTTCAGGACGCCTGCCATGAGCATCAAATCGGACAAGTGGATTCGCCGCATGGCCCAGGAACACGGGATGATCGAGCCCTTCGTCGAGCGCCAGATTCGCGGTGCTGACGACAGCCGGGTGATCTCCTACGGCGTTTCCAGCTACGGCTACGACGTGCGTTGCGCCGCCGAATTCAAGGTGTTCACCAACATCCACTCGGCGGTGGTCGACCCGAAAAACTTCGACGAGAAGAGCTTCGTCGACATCAACAGCGACGTCTGCATCATCCCGCCGAACTCCTTCGCCCTGGCCCGTACCGTCGAGTACTTCCGCATTCCGCGCGACGTGCTGACCATCTGCCTGGGCAAGAGCACCTACGCGCGCTGCGGCATCATCGTCAACGTCACCCCGCTGGAGCCGGAGTGGGAAGGCCACGTGACCCTGGAATTCTCCAATACCACCAATCTGCCGGCGAAGATCTACGCCCACGAGGGCGTGGCGCAGATGCTGTTCCTGCAGTCGGACGAGGCCTGCGAAGTGTCGTACCGTGATCGTGGTGGCAAGTACCAGGGGCAGACCGGCGTCACCTTGCCCAAGGCCTGATTGCCGCTCCAGCCGCTTATCGCGCAATAAAAAAGGCCATCCCTTCGCTGAGGGATGGCCTTTTGTTTGGGCAAGCTCAAAGCACTTGATCAGAGCCGACGCTTGTTGTTCTGGTGATCCTCGCAGGTCATGAAGCCCTTGCCTTTGACCAGGCCATCACTGCCGAAGTTGACGTAGTAAGGCTGCTGTTTGCCTTCCTCGGTCAGGATGTAGTTGTTGCAGGTGCCCGGTTCGGCAGTGTTCTGCACTTGCGAGGAGGGCGGGCCGGCAATGGTGAGGACATCGTCCTTGGTCATGCCGTCGCGTACGTCCTGAACCAGCGGCTCTTCGCTGTAGATCACGTAGTCAACGGGGTTTTCCATGGTCGAGCAGGCGCCGATAGTGCCCATCAGCGCCAATACTGCGAGTCTGTGCGTATACATGTCGTAGCTCCGTGGCATGAGCCGGATCGGCTCCCTAAAGCTTTCGAGCACAGCACAGATGCAGGAGTTCGATGTTTTTCAGCTGAGCAGGCGGCCGACCGCATCCAGGGCGGCGGCTTCGCGCTCGCGCCAATTTCCGCCGATTTCCAACCAGTGTCGATCGTGTCGCTTTAGCCAGGCCTGGCAGCCTTGGTGAAAGGCCTGGCGCTCGGCCAGATCCGGTTGGCAGCGCTGGCCGTCGTCATCCCAGGCCACACCTTCCGGCGACAGCAGCAGGTGCAGGTCATAGTGGCGCGCAAGCAGTTCGGGTTCCAGCCAGTCCGGGCAGTCACCGAACAGGGTGCGGCTCCAGAGGATGTTGCTCAGCAGGTGGGTGTCGAGGACAAGCAGTTCGGGGGCCCGGGCGCGGGCGGTGTCTTCCCAATCGAGCTGGCCGCGGGCGATGGCCGGGATATCGGCCAGATACGTGTCGCGCCGCTCGCGCTCGATGAAATGGCGCACATATTCGCCGACCACCAGGCCGCCGAAGCGCTGCTGCAGGCGTTCGGCGAGGAAGGTCTTGCCGCTCGACTCGGGGCCGGTCAGCACCACTACCTTCATGCCGCCTGCACCCGCGAGGCCCGCCATTCGCGCAGGCCGAGCAGGGCCAGGGCGATGAATACGCCGTACAGGCCGGCGGTCAGCCAGTAGCCCTGGAAGGCGAAGAAGCCGACGTAGAGTACGTCGACCACGACCCACAGCACCCAGCACTGCCAGCGCTTGAGCGCCATCCACAGCTGAGCGAGCAGGCTGAAAGCGGTGAGCTGGGCGTCGATCCAGGGATAGGCGGCCTCGGTCAGGCTGGACATGGCCAGGCCCAGCGCCAGACCGCCGAGGGCGGCGACCAGTAGACCGATGCTCACCTCCAGACGGCCGGCCTCGCTGACCGGGCGCCGGCCGCTGTCGTCGAGCCCCCGGTTCCACTGCCACCAGCCGTACAGTTGCATGGCGGCGAACACGCCGTGCAGCAGCACCAGCGAGTAGAGCTTGGCGTCGAAGAAGAACCAGGCGTAGAGCAGTACCATGACCAGCCCGATGGGCCAGCACAGCTTGTTCTGCCGCACGGTGAGCCAGACCGAGGTGATGCCGAGGGCGGAGGCGATGATTTCGAGAGGTGTCATAAGGTGAAGTAACAGGGGCGCCGCAGCGCCCCTGATCCGTCAGTCGTCGTAACCCAGATTCGGCGCCAGCCAGCGTTCGGTGACTGCCAGTTCCTGACCCTTGCGCTTGCTGTACTGCTCGATCTGATCCTTGTCCACTTTGCCGACGGCGAAGTACTGCGCCTCGGGATGGGCGAAGTACCAGCCGGACACCGCCGCCGCCGGGAACATGGCGTAGTGCTCGGTGAGGAACACGCCGCTGCGGCCGGCCTGGTTGTAGTCGGCCTCGGGGTCGAGCAGCTTGAACAGCGTTGCTTTCTCGGTGTGGTCAGGGCAGGCCGGGTAGCCCGGAGCGGGGCGGATGCCGACGTACTGCTCGCGAATCAGCGCCTCGTTGTCCAGGGTCTCGTCCTTGGCATAACCCCAGTACTGTTTGCGCACGCGTTCGTGCAGCCACTCGGCGCAGGCCTCGGCCAGGCGGTCGGCCAGCGCCTTGACCATGATCGAGCTGTAGTCGTCGCCCTTGCCCTCGTAGGCCTTGGCCACTTCCTCGGCGCCGATGCCGGCGGTGGTGATAAAGCCGCCGACATAGTCGGTCTTGCCGCTTTCCTTGGGCGCGACGAAGTCGGCCAGGGACAGGTTCGGCTTGCTGTCCGCCTTGATGTTCTGCTGGCGCAGGTGGTGCAGGGTGGCCAGCGGTTTGCCGTCGTCGCCGTAGACTTCGATGTCGTCGTGGCGCACCTGGTTGGCCGGCCAGAAGCCGAACACGGCGCGGGCCTTGATCAGTTTCTCGTCGATCAGCTTGTTGAGCATCGTCTGGGCGTCGTTGAACAGGCTGGTGGCGGCCTCGCCGACGATCTCGTCGGTAAGGATGCGCGGGTACTTGCCGGCCAGGTCCCAGGAGATGAAGAACGGCGTCCAGTCGATGTACTCGGCCAGTTCGCGCAGGTCGATGTCGTCCAGCACCTGCGCGCCGGTGAAGCTCGGCTTGGGCGCGACGTAGGTGGACCAATCGAAGTTCAGCTTGTTGGAGATAGCCTCGGCATAGGGCAGGCGCTCTGTACGCGAGGCGCGAGCGGCGGTGCGCTCGCGGACCACCACGTACTCGTCGCGGGTCTTCTGCACGAAGTCGGTCTTCAGCTCCTTGGACAGCAGCTGGGTGGCCACGCCCACGGCACGCGAGGCGTCGGTGACGTAGATCACCGCGTCGTTACTGTACTGCGGCTCGATCTTCACCGCGGTGTGCGCCTTGGAGGTGGTGGCGCCACCGATCATCAGCGGCAGGGTAAAGCCCTGGCGCTGCATCTCCTTGGCGACGTGGACCATCTCGTCCAGCGACGGCGTGATCAGACCGGACAGGCCGATGATGTCGCACTTTTCCTCGATGGCAGTCTTGAGGATCTTCTCCGCCGGCACCATCACGCCCAGGTCGACGATGTCGTAGCCGTTGCAGCCGAGCACCACGCCGACGATGTTCTTGCCTATGTCGTGCACGTCGCCCTTCACGGTGGCCATGAGGATCTTGCCCTTGGCTTCCGGCTTGTCGCCTTTTTCCTCTTCGATGAAGGGGATCAGATGGGCTACGGCCTGCTTCATCACTCGGGCGGATTTCACCACCTGCGGCAGGAACATCTTGCCCGAGCCGAACAAATCACCGACCACGTTCATGCCGCTCATCAGCGGGCCTTCGATCACCTCGATGGGGCGCGCGCACTGCTGGCGGCACTCCTCGGTGTCCTCGACGATGAAGGCGGTGATGCCTTTGACCAGCGCGTGTTCCAGGCGCTTGGCCACCGGGTAGCTACGCCATTCCTCGTCCTCGGCTTCCTTCACCGCGCCGCCGCCACGGTAGTTGTCGGCGATGGCCAGCAGCGCTTCGGTGCTGCCGTCGTGGCGGTTGAGCACCACGTCCTCGACCTTGTCGCGCAGCTCTTTGGGGATCTCGTCGTAGATCTCCAACTGGCCGGCGTTGACGATGCCCATGGAGAGGCCGTTCTGGATCGCGTAGTAGAGGAACACCGAGTGGATCGCTTCGCGCACCGGGTTGTTGCCGCGGAACGAGAACGACACGTTGGACACACCGCCGGAGCTCAGCGCATAGGGCATCTCGTCACGGATGTAGGCGCAGGCCTCGATGAAGTCCACCGCGTAGTTGTTGTGCTCCTCGATGCCGGTGGCGACGGCGAAGATGTTCGGGTCGAAGATGATGTCTTCCGGCGGGAAGCCCACTTCGTTGACCAGGATGTCGTAGCTGCGCTTACAGATTTCCTTCTTGCGCGCGGCGGTGTCGGCCTGGCCGACCTCGTCGAAGGCCATCACCACCACGGCGGCGCCGTAGCGCTTGCACAGCTTGGCGTGGTGCTTGAACTGCTCGACACCTTCCTTCATGGAGATCGAGTTGACGATGCCCTTGCCCTGGATGCACTTCAGGCCGGCCTCGATCACTTCCCACTTGGAGGAGTCGATCATGATCGGTACGCACGAGATATCCGGCTCGGAGGCGATCAGGTTGAGGAAGCGCACCATGGCCGCCTGGGAGTCGAGCATCCCTTCGTCCATGTTGATGTCGATCACCTGGGCGCCGGCTTCGACCTGCTGCAGGGCGACTTCCAGGGCCTCGGTGTAGTTTTCCTCGCGGATCAGGCGGGCGAACTTGGCCGAGCCGGTGATGTTGGTGCGCTCGCCGACGTTCACGAACAGCGACTTGCGGTCGATGGTGAACGGCTCCAGGCCCGACAGGCGGCAGGCCTTGGGAATGTCCGGGATCACGCGCGGCGGGTACTTGGCCACGGCCTCTGCGATCGCCTTGATATGCGGCGGGGTAGTGCCGCAGCAGCCGCCGATGATGTTGAGCAGGCCGCTGGCGGCGAACTCTTCGACCACCTCGGCCATCTGCGCCGGGGTCTCGTCGTACTCGCCGAAGGCGTTGGGCAGGCCGGCGTTGGGGTGTGCAGACACGTGGGTGCCGGCTTTGGCCGCGAGCTCCGCCAAGTACGGGCGCAGCTCCTTGGCACCGAGGGCGCAGTTCAGGCCCACGGAAATCGGCTTGGCGTGCGCCACCGAGTTCCAGAAGGCTTCGGTGGTCTGGCCGGACAGGGTGCGGCCGGAGGCGTCGGTGATGGTGCCGGAGATCATGATCGGCAGCTCGACGTTGTCCTCATCGAACACCTGCTGCACGGCGAAGATCGCCGCCTTGGCGTTGAGGGTGTCGAAGATGGTCTCGATCAGGATCAGGTCGGCGCCGCCCTCGATCAGGCCACGGGTGGCCTCGGTGTAGTTCTCCACCAGCTCGTCGAAGGTGACGTTGCGGAAACCCGGGTCGTTGACGTCCGGGGAGATCGAGCAGGTACGGCTGGTCGGGCCGAGCACGCCGGCGACGAAACGCGGGCGATCTGGGGTTTCCAGGCTCTTGGCATCGCACACCTGGCGGGCGACGCGGGCGCCGGCCACGTTCAGCTCGTAGGTCAGCTCTTCCATGCCGTAGTCGGCCTGGGAGACGCGAGTGGCGTTGAAGGTGTTGGTCTCGAGGATGTCGGCGCCGGCATCCAGGTAGGCCTTCTCGATCTCGGCGATGATCTGCGGCTGGGTCAGTAGCAGCAGGTCGTTGTTGCCTTTCACGTCGCTCGGCCAGTCGGCGAAGCGCGCGCCACGGTAGTGCTCTTCCTCCAGCTTGTAGCTCTGGATCATGGTGCCCATGCCGCCGTCGAGGATCAGGATGCGTTCTTTCAGGGCTTGCTGAAGGGCCTGGAGGCGGGCGCTGCGGTCGGACATGGGACTACCTGGGGTGAACGTGTAGAAAAGGGCGGGAATGATAGCAAAGCTGCAAGCCTTTCAGACGTTTGCGGACCGCACATGAAAATGGCTCATATTGAGCCGTTTCGTTGTCATAGCCTTACAATGCCCCGTCGTTGCATAAGGACTTTGCCATGCCCCGTCGCTTTCTCGCCCCGCTGGCGCTGCTGTGTGCGCCGTTGTTCGCTGCCGAGCCGGTCTCCTACAGTCGTGACGTTCAGCCGATCCTGACCAACAAGTGCGTAGCCTGCCATGCCTGCTATGACTCGCCCTGTCAGCTCAATCTGGGCAGTGGCGAAGGTGTGCTGCGCGGCGCCAGCAAGGCGCCGGTGTACGACGGCACGCGCACCAAGGCGCAACCGACTACTCAGCTGTTCATGGATGCCCATGGTGAGGCGGCCTGGCGCAACAAGGGCTTTTTCTCCGTACTGGACCCACAGGCCGGCCAGGCCGCACTGGTCGCGCGCATGCTGGAGCTGGGGCGCAGCAACCCGCCGGCCGCCAACGCCAAGTTGCCGGATGACCTGAATATCGATATCGCTCGCGAGAATCAGTGCCCGCTGCCCGGCGAGTTCGACGCCTACGCCAAGAAGTTCGCCCATGCAGGGATGCCGTTTGCCGTGGCCGGCCTCAGCGATGCCGAGTACGCCACCCTGCAGAACTGGCTGCAACAGGGCGCCCCGATTGACGAGCAGGCGCTACAGCCATCCGCCGCCGAGCAGAAACAGGTGGCTGAGTGGGAGGCGTTTCTCAACGCATCCGGCGCGCGGGAGAGCCTGGTCAACCGCTGGCTGTATGAGCATCTGTTTCTCGCTCATCTGTATTTCGAGGGTGGTGAGGCTGGGCACTTCTTCCAGTTGGTGCGCTCGCGCACGCCTAGCGGCCAGCCGGTCGATCCGATTGCCACGCGCCGGCCCAACGATGATCCGGGCAGCGACTTTTATTACCGCCTATGGCCGATCCAGGGCGTGATCGTGCACAAGACCCATATCACCTATCCGCTCAGCGCGCAGAAGCTCAAGCGCACCCGCGAGCTGTTCTATGCCGGTGACTGGACGGTGGATGCGGTGCCCGGCTATGGCGCCCAGCGCCGCGCCAATCCGTTCGAGACCTTCCAGGCGATTCCGGCGCAGGCGCGCTACCAATTCATGCTGGATAACGCCGAGTACTTCGTGCGTACCTTCATCCGGGGCCCGGTGTGCCGTGGGCAGATCGCCACTGACGTGATTCGCGACAACTTCTGGGCGCTGTTCCAGGACCCGCAACACGACCTCTACATCACCGATGCCGAGTACCGGGCCCAAGCCACGCCGCTGTTGGCCATGCCGGGCCAGTTCGACGAGATCGGCGATCTGCTCGGCCTGTGGACGTCCTATCGCGACAAACGCAACGACTACGAGGATCTGCGTCGCGAGACCTATGCCGATGCGCCGCTGCCGGGCTGGTCGACCCTGTGGCAGGGCAACGACAACGCGCTGCTGTCGATCTACCGTCACCACGACAGTGCCATGGTGCGTAAAGGCCTGATTGGCGAGGTGCCGCAGACCCTGTGGCTGATGGACTACCCGTTGCTGGAGCGCACCTACTACCAGTTGGTGGTCAATTTCGATGTCTATGGCAACGTTTCGCATCAGGCGCAGACACGCCTGTATTTCGACCTGATTCGCAATGGCGCCGAGCTGAACTTCCTGCGCCTGCTGCCGGCGGATTCGCGCCAGGCCTACCTGGACGACTGGTACCAGAACAGCGGCAAGCTGAAGATGTGGCTGGACTACACCGAGGCCGATTTCGATACCCCCAGCGGCATCGACCTGCCGGAGCAGGGCGCCAAGGGCGCCTTCGCCCAGGCGCTGCTGGCGCGTTATGCCGAGCTCAATGCGCGGCCCGACCCGATCAATAGATGCAAGGGCGCCGAGTGCCACCGGGCCAATTTGCCGGATGACCTGGCGGATGCCGAGCAGGCGCTGAGCCGTCTGACCAGTCGCCCGGCCAGCGGGCTCAGGGTGATCGAGCAACTGCCCGAAGCCACGCTGCTGCGTATCGAGCGGGCGGATGGCAAGCGCGAGGTCTACAGCCTGCTGCGTAACCGCGCGCACAGCAACGTGGCCTTCATGACCGGCGAATCCCTGCGTTACCAGCCAGGGTTGGATACGGTGACGGTCTACCCGGGCGTGCTCACCAGCTACCCGAACTTCATGTTCAACCTCAAGGCGAGCGAGGTACCGGCGTTCGTCACGGCCATGGAGCGGGTACGCGACCAGGCTGCCTTCGACAAAGTGGTGGAGCGCTGGGGCATTCGTCGTAGCCATCCCGAGTTCTGGCGTTATTTCCACGATCTGTCGGCCTACATCCGCGAGACCGAGCCGGTGGAAGCAGGCGTACTGGACATGAATCGCTATCGCAATCTGTGAAGCGCTGGCTCAGGTGGGAACTATTCCTACTAAAATGCTAGGACTTTATCCCGCCCAGCCGATTGGCGTACACTGGCGGCACGTTTGCGAGGAGTTGCCATGAGCGCCATCACCATTACCGAAGCCGCCCACGATTACCTGGCCGATCTGCTGAGCAAGCAGAGCACGCCCGGTATCGGCATCCGCGTCTTCATCACCCAGCCGGGTACGCCCTATGCGGAAACCTGCATCGCCTACTGCAAGCCGGGCGAGCAGAAGCCGGAAGACACAGCTGTCGGCCTGGCCAAGTTCACCGCCTGGATCGATGCCGTCAGCGAGCCCTTCCTCGAAGACGCTGTAGTCGACTACGCCACCGACCGTATGGGCGGGCAGCTGACGATCAAGGCGCCGAACGCCAAGGTGCCGATGGTCAACGAAGACAGCCCGCTCAACGAGCGCATCAACTATTACCTGCAGACCGAGATCAACCCGGGTCTGGCCAGCCATGGTGGCCAGGTGAGCCTGGTAGACGTGGTCGAGGAAGGTATCGCCGTGCTGCGTTTCGGTGGCGGCTGCCAGGGCTGCGGTCAGGCCGACTTCACCCTCAAGGAAGGCATCGAGAAAACGCTGCTGGAGCGTATTCCCGAGCTCAAGGGCGTGCGCGACGTGACCGACCACAGCAACCGTGAGAACGCCTACTACTGAGTGTTCTGTGCTTGATGAAAAGGCGCCTTAGGGCGCCTTTTTTGTTGTTCGGGTGAGCGGTTCACCCGGGATGCTGCCGGGCTGACGTATGCCCGCACGCACCAAGTTTCGTGGTGAGAGCCAAGCATTCGATGTTGGGCTTCCTGCGCTCAGCTCAACCTACGGGTAGCCCGCCAGGCCTCGATCCCTATGCGCTTCAGCCCATGCGCCCTGAGCCACTGCAAAAATCGCTGTCAGGCCGGCTGCAGCTGGCGCCTGCTCTGGCCCAGGGCCAGCAGGGCGATGGCCAACAGGGGCAGCATGGCCAGGTTCAGCGGGTTCCAGCCCAGGCCGCTGATCAGCGCTCCGGAGGCGAAGGACGCGCAGGTGGCCACCGCGCCGTTGCCCAGCTCCATCAGGCCCTGGGCCTGGCCGCGCTCTTCGGCGGCGTGGCCTTCGCCGAGCAGGGTGGTGCCGGCGACCAGCATCAGGTTCCAGCCCATGCCCAGCAGCAGGGACGAGACCAGGAAGTGCATCTGCAGCTGGCCGGCCAGGGCGATAATGGCGCTGGCGACCAGCAGGCCGATGCCGAGCAAGGCCACACGCCGCGCGCCCAGGCGGTCGACCAGGGGCCCGGCAACGAAGGCCGGCAGGAACATGCCGACCATGTGCCAGCGGATTACCTCGGCGCCAGCCTCCAGAGGCAGCCCGCAGAAGCTCATGGCCAGCGGTGTGGCGTTCATCACCAGGATCATCAGCCCGTGGCCGATGGCGGTGGTGGCGATGGCGGCCCGCACCACTGGGCGCGACAACAGGTTGCGCATGCTCGCCAGGCCACCCCGGCTGGCGGGCGGCAGCGCGCCCTGGCGCAGGCCGGCCAGCAGTGGCAAGGCCAACGCGGCGAGGACGGCGAGTGCCAGGTAGGCGCCGACAAAGGGCGTCGCCAGCGCATTGCGTGCCCACAGCGTCAGCTCGGGCGCCAGTAGTGCGGCCAGCAGCCCGCCGCCGATCACCCAGGCCGTGGCGCGGCCCTTGTGAGCCTCGTCCACGGCTTCCAGGGCGGCGAAGCGGTAGTACATGGCGGAAGCCTGATAAACGCCGAGGGGCAGGGCGCCCAGGCAGAACAGCCAGAAGTCCGCCAGCCACACGCCCAGTGCGCTGAGCAGGCCGCCGCCGATACCGGCAGCAGCCCCTAGTAGCAAGCCGGCGCGACGCCCACGGCGCTGCATGAAGGTCGATAGCGGCTGGGTGGAAAGCAGGTAGCCCAGTACCAGTAACGCCAGCGGCAGGGTGGCCAGGGCATTGAGGGGCGCTATCTGAAGGCCGACCAGAGCGGTCAGCGTCACGCCGATCAGGGTGCAGCTCCAGTACAGGGCCTGGGCCAGGAACAGGCGCAGCAGCGTTGGATTGTTCAGCAAGAGCATGGCGATGTCCTCAGGCGCAGCCGGCCGGTTTATGAATACGTGCGCTTGAAGCCGGGTGGCGGGCCAGCGCCGCGGCAGGGCGAATAGGGCGGCGCACCAGCTCACCGCTGCAGTTCGGGCAGCAGCCGCGCAGTTTGTGTTCGGCGCAGTCGCGGCAGAAGGTGCATTCGAACGAGCAGATCATCGCCTCCGGCGAATCGGCAGGCAGGTCGCGGTCGCAGCATTCGCAGCCGGGGCGCAGTTGCAGCATGGTGGTTCTCCTTGGCGGATGAATCAGGCGAAACGTTCGGCGTAATCCTGTGGGCTGACCGACAGGTGCTTGTGAAAGGTGCGTCGCAGGTTTTCCGGGTGGCGAAACCCGGTCAGGCGCGCCACTGTACCGATCGAGGCGCCGCTGCCCTGCAGCAGGTTGCGCGCGGCCTCCAGGCGTAGCTGCTCGACATAGCGTCCCGGTCCGGTGCCCAGCTCTTGAACGAACAGCCGCGACAGGCTGCGGCTGGACAGGTTGGCGCGCTGGGCCAGGGCCTCCAGCGACAGGTCGGCGGCGAGGTTTTGCGCAATCCATTCCAGCAGCCCCAGCAGGCGTGGCGTGCAGTTGGCGTCCGGGGCGAGCAGGGCGCTGAACTGGGCCTGGCCGCCGGGGCGGCGCAAGAACATCACCAGACGCCTGGCCACGGCCAGTGCCAGCGGGCGACCAAGATCGGCCTCCACCAGCGCCAAGGCCAGATCGATACCGGCGGTAACCCCGGCCGAGGTGAAGACGTGGGCGTCGCCGTCACGGCCTTCGGGGTCGTAGGTGTGTAGGCGGTCGCCGTCCACCTCGATGTGTTGGTGCGCCTGCAAGGCGGGGACATCGGCCCAGTGGGTGGTGGCGCGGCGGCCGTCGAGCAGCCCGGCGGCGGCGAGGATAAGGGCGCCAGAGCACACCGAACCGAGTCGGCGTACCTGAGGCTCGACGCTGCGCAGCCAGGCCAGCAACGGCAGGTTGGCGCACTGCGCGGTCTCGCCCAGTCCGCCGGGGATCAGCAGGGTGTCCAGGTCAGAGGCCGCGCAGTCTGCCCAGGCCTGCTCGGCGACCAGCTGAAAACCGGCGGAGGTGGCCACGGGACCCGGCTGGTCGGCCAGTATCCGCAACTGGTAGGCGGCGGCCAGGCCTTGGCGCTGACATTCGACATTGGCCGAAGCGAATACCTGCAGGGGGCCGGTGACATCCAGGCTCATTACATCGGGGTAGATCAGACAGGCGATGGTGCGCATCAGCATTCTCCAAGCGTTGGAGACAGTCTGCGCTCAGCTCAGCCTGGCAACAATGACAATAAACCCACAGATATGGACAGACCTGCTCCTTCCCTAAAAAACAAAACCCCCTCGCCTTGCGGCAGAGGGGGCTGGGTTTGGCGGCAGGCCGGGGTTAACGACTCAGGGCATGCTCCACGGCTCCAGGGCATAGCCCTGGCTGCTGATCTGCTCACGCGAATGGGCCAAGGCATCGGCCAGCTGCGCCGGGTCGGCGTAGGTGCGCAGATCCAGCTGGGCCTGGCTCAGGCGCTTGTTGGTGCGGTCGATCACCGTGAGGGTGAGCGATCCGGTGCCATCCTGGGGTTGCCAGGCCACGCACTGAAAAGGTTGAAAGGCGCGACCGGCGATAAGCAGAGCTTCGTTGACGCGGAGCGAGGTGTTCATGGGTCTGTTTCTCCAAGAGTGCCCAATGTGCGGTTGGCCAGCGAAAGCACCTATTGCCGTGGCCTGTGAACAATGGATGTCAAAACCTGACCTTAGAGTCACAGGCTGTCGTAAAAACGTAGAAATATGTCGCATGTCGGCGTTTTTTCAGGGGTTCTTTTCGCGTTTGAACGAATGGTCGCTGTTCCTATCCTAATGATGAAGCCCCATCACACAGGAGTGTCAGCCATGGGTTCCACCCTCAGCGGCCTTGTCGGCCTGGTCATCCTTGCCCTGGATATCTGGGCCATCATCAATGTGATCAAGAGCAGTGCGGAAACGGGGATGAAGATCCTCTGGGTGCTGTTGATCATTCTGTTGCCGCTGGTCGGCCTGATCATCTGGGCCTTGATGGGGCCGCGTGGCAACGTGCGGATTTGACTCGAATGCGCTGCATACAACGAGGCCGGCATTTGCCGGCCTCGTTGTATCTGCCCCTTACAGGGTGATCAGGCCCTTCAGCAGCGCCTGGTGGAAGCGTTCCGGCGCCTCGACCTGTGGCGAGTGGCCCAGCTCGGGGAACTCGACCAGGGCCCCCTTGGGCAATGCAGCGGCGGCCTTTCTCCCCAGTTCCGGGTAATTGCCCAGGCGCTCGGCGATTTCCTTGGGCGCGCGGGCGGCGCCCGGAGCGGTGCGATCCTTGCCGCCGATCAGCAGCAGGGTGGGCGCCTGGATGCGGCCGAACTCGTGGATCACCGGCTGGGTGAACAGCATGTCTGCGGTCTGCGCCTGGTTCCAGGCGACGGTCTTGCGGCCCTGGCCGTGGTACAGACCGACCTGCATGTCTACCCAGCGGTCGTACTCCGGCTTCCACTGGCCGTTGTAATAGAACTTCAGCTGGTAGTTCTTGATGGTGTCGTGATTGGCCTTGAGCTCGTTCTGGTTGAGCTGGTCGATGCTGGCGTAGGGCACGCCTTCTGCCTGCCAGTCCTCCAGGCCGATGGGGTTGACCAGTACCAACTGCTCCACGGTCTGCGGGTGATTGATGGCGAAGCGTGCGGCGAGCATGCCGCCCATGGAGTGACCGATGACGGTGGCCTGCTTCACGCCGAGTTGGTCCAGCAGCGCCTGGGTGTTCAGCGCCAGTTGGTTGAAGCTGAACTGATAGCCGTGAGGCTTGCTGGAGGCGCAGAAACCGATCTGGTCCGGTGCAATCACCCGATAACCCTTGTCACTCAGGGTGGCAATGGTCTGCTCCCAGGTGGCGCCGCAGAAGTTCTTGCCGTGCAGCAGCACTGCCGTATGGCCGTTGGCCTGGCCCTTGGCAGCCACGTCCATGTAGGCCATGGATAGCTTCTGGCCCTGGGACTGCAGCTCGAAGCGCTGTTGCGGATAGGGGTAGGAGAAACCCTCCAGCTGTTCGCCGTAGCTTGGCGTGGTGGCCTGGGCTGTGTTGGCGGCGACTAGTGAGGTCAGCAGCAGGGCTGGGGTGATCCTGAGCATGGTTGGGCTCCTGATGGGAAAACGGCAGTTGTAGGACAACTGCCGGTTCAGGTGGAAGCCCGGTTCTGTGCCTGGATATTTCGCTCAGCCGCGCTCCGTGACGCGCTGGTGCAGTTGCTGAGATAGCCGATCCAGACGCTCGCCCAGCTCGACCAGCGACTCCTGCGCGCTGAGCAGCTCGGCGCTGGCCGCACGCTGGCGCTGGCTGGCCTCGCGCTGGGCGCCACTGTGTTCGCGCACCTGGGCGAGTTGGCGGTGGGCCTGATCGAGCGCCTGGCTGTGTTCACGAATGGCGCCGGAAAGGTTTGCGGTCAGCGTGGCGTTCTCGGCCAGGGCTTCGCCCACATCGCTGACCTGGCTGGCCCCTGTATTGACGATCTGCTCCGACTCGCCCAGCACGCTCTGCACCGTGTCGGCGGTCTGGTTGCTGCGCTGCGACAGGTTGCGGACTTCGTCGGCCACCACCGCAAAACCGCGGCCATGCTGGCCGGCGCGAGCCGCTTCGATAGCGGCGTTTAGCGCCAGCAGATTGGTCTGCTGGGCGATGGCGCTGATCATCTGCATGGATTCGGCGATGCGCTGGTTGCTGCCCTGGATCGCCTGCATGCTGTCCTGAGCCTGCTGCATACGCGTGGCACAGGCATTGACCTGGCCGCTGCTGTGCTGGGTGTCCTGGCTCAGCTGCTGCATGTGTGCGGTGCTCTGAGCCAGGCCGTCGAGCACTTCGTGGACGGCCAGGTCGAGCTGATGCATGGCTTCGGCCTGTTGCTGTACATCACCATCGATGCTCTGACAGCGCTGGCGCATGCTGTCGAGGGTGCGGTAAAGCTGCTGGGAGAGCTGATGTAGATCGGCCGCGCCGTGGCGTACTTCATCGAGCAGCTCGGTCAGTTGCTGGCGGCCGGCGGTCGCGGTCTGATTCACCCGCCCGGCTTCCTGCAGATGCAACTGGGCGGTGTCCAGCGCCTGCTGGCGTACCCGCGAGCTGTACCACTGGGCCAGCCACATGGTGATGACAGGCAACAGGTAGCCGGAATACTCGTTGAGCATGGCATCGCGCGGGCTCAGCTCGAACTGGGGTAGGGCGACGCCGGAGCGCTCCAGGCGGATCATCCAGAACACGAACAGCAGTTGCAGCAAGGTCCAGACGGCAGCGCTACGCCCCCCGAGCAGCAGGTAGGCGAAGCCGATCACCACCAGCGGCCAGAAGATGTGCGCCGAGTGCAGGCCGCCCAGGTGGTAGATGAGGATCATGGCGTAGCAACTGATCAGCGCCATGGAGAAGTTGCCCGCGCCGCGTACCGGCAGCCAGGCGGTGCGCAGGAGCAACAACACCAGCGGCATGCCGACGATCAGCAGGAATGAACCCTGCAGCAGTGCATCGTTGCCCAGACGTCCCCACTTGATGCCGCTGTAAAGGCCGATGGCCATGCCGCAGTAGGCGAAGAAGGTCAGCATGCGGCTGAGTAGCTGGTCGCTCTGGCTGAGTTCGGCCTGAGGCAGGGAGGCGGCAATAAGGCTTTGTTGCATGACGGAGGGTCCCGTTTCTTGTGTGGCGCCGGACTGTTGGCGGCGCAGTAGTCGTGCTCAATGATGGCCAGTGGCCTGCCTGGAGCTTAGCGAGTCAAAAGCTCGGCGGCGATATGTTGACGACGAAGGGCCGGCTGCAAAGGCCTCTGCAATGCGGGTTATGGCGACGACTGGCCAAAGCGCTGGCAAGAATGGCGGGAAAGCCCGGCTGTCATTCCGACCACACGGCGTACTCGTTGCCGCTTGGGTCGGTGAAATGAAAGCGCCGCCCGCCGGGAAAGCTGAACACCGCTTTGACGATCTGCCCGCCAGCGCCACGCACCGCGTTCTGGCTGGTGTTGAGGTCGGCGCTGTAGAGCACGATCAGCGGGCAGCCTTGCTGGCAGTCGAAGGTCTGCGAAGCGCGAAAAAAGCCACCGTCGATACCGGTATCGAGAAAGCAGCTGTAGTCCGGCCCGTAGTCGGTGAAGCGCCAGCCGAATACCTGGTTGAAAAACGTCTTGCTGTCTTCGAGCTGGCTGCAGGGGATTTCCAGGTAGTTGATGCCGTGGTGCTGGTGCATGGAGCGCTCCTTGGGTTGTGGCTCGACAAATTTTTCACCTGCGTGAGGAGACAATTTCTGCTTGCCTTGCAGATATTCGGATCCTAATCGATATGCCTTCCTCGGTTTTTCGACAACCCGCAGAGATATCTCCCTCCCGCCAGCAGCACACCGTATCCAGCCATCTGTTGTTCACCCTGGCCTGTGCCTTGGTGCTGATGCTGATGTTCGCCGGTCTGCGTCTGGCGTTGCTGAATCACAACGCCGAGTTGACCAGCGAAACCTCCATGAGCGATCTGCTGGAGGCCTTCTTCAACGGCGCCCGCTTCGATCTGCGAGTGGTGGTCTATATCGTCGCGCCGCTGCTGCTGTCGTTGCTCAGTCTGCGCGCCATGGCCGCCCGGAGAGGACAGGTGGTCTGGCTGAGCGTAGCGGCCAGCATCGCTTTGCTGCTCGGCATCGCCGAGATGGATTTCTACAGTGAGTTTCACCAGCGCCTGAACAGCCTGGTGTTCCAGTACATGGAGGAGGATCTGGGTACCGTATCCAGCATGCTCTGGAACGGCTTCCCGGTGGCTCGCTACCTGCTGGCCTGGGCTTTGGGCACTGTGGCCATGGCCATGCTGTTCAACTGGCTTGAACACGTGACCCGGTCTCACGGCGTGCGCCCGGTCATGGCCTGGTACAAGCGCTTCGCGGTGTTCTTCGCCTGCCTGCTGCTGGCGGTGCTGGCCGCCCGCGGTACGCTCAAGCAGGGCCCGCCGCTGCGCTGGGGTGATGCCTATACCACCGACTCGATCTTCGCCAACCACTTGGGCCTGAACGGCATCCTCACGCTGGTCGATGCTGCTGCGAACAGCTTCTCCGATCACCGTGACAACGCCTGGAAGTCGACTCTGCCCGATGGCGAAGCTGTGGCCGAGGTACGCCAGATGCTGCTTGGCGAGCACGATGCGCTGGTCGATGCCGATAGCGCAGCCGTGCGCCGCGACTTCACTCCACCGCTTGCGGGGACGTTGCCGGTCAAGCATGTGGTGGTGATCCTGATGGAGAGCTTCGCCGGGCGCTGGGTCGGTGCCATGGGCAGCGATGCCAATATCACGCCGAACTTCGACCGCCTGAGCCAGGAAGGCCTGCTGTTCACCCGTTTCTTCTCCAACGGCACTCATACCCACCAGGGCATGTTCGCCACCATGGCGTGCTTCCCCAACCTGCCGAGCTTCGAGTACCTGATGCGCATGCCTGAGGGCAGCCACCAGTTTTCTGGACTGCCGCAGCAGCTCAGTGCCCGTGGCTATGACGACCTGTACGTCTACAACGGCAATTTCCAGTGGGACAACCAGTCCGGTTTCTTCAGCAACCAGGGCATGCGCAACTTCATCGGCCGCGAGGACTTCGTCGATCCGGTATTCCTCGACCCGACCTGGGGCGTGTCCGACCAGGACATGTTCGACCGTGCTGCCATCGAGCTGAATAAGCTGGACCCGAACAAGCCGTTCTATGCGCTGCTGCAGACCCTGTCCAACCACACGCCGTATGCATTGCCGACGCCGTTGCCGGTGGAGCCGGTGACCGATCGTGGCTCGCACAACGACCACCTGACCGCCATGCGCTATTCGGACTGGGCTTTAGGGCAGTTCTTCGAGAAAGCGAAGAAGTCGCCTTACTACAAAGACACCCTGTTCGTGATCGTCGGTGACCACGGGTTCGGCGCTCCGGAACAGCTCACCGAGATGGATCTGTACCGGCACAACGTGCCGCTGCTGCTGATCGGACCGGGTGTGCGCGAGCGCTTTGGCGTGCGTCGCGATACGGTCGGCACACAGATCGATGTGGTGCCAACCATCATGGGCCGCCTGGGCGGCACTACCCGCAACCAGTGCTGGGGCCGCGATCTGCTCAGCCTGCCAGCAGGTGATCAGGGCATTGGAGTGATCAAACCCTCGGGCAGCGATCAGACGGTGGCCATCGTCACGGGTGACAAGATCCTGGTTCAGCCCAAGGATCAGCCGGCCAAGCTTTATCGCTATGACCTCGGCGACCGCAAGGTCGAAGTAGTACAGGGCGATGCGCAGCAGCCGGCGCTGCAGAAACGCCTGGAAGCCTTCCTGCAGACCGCGACCCAGAGCCTGCTGCGCAATACCGCTGGGGGCCGCGATGCTGCAGGGGCCGAGGCGCGCAAGGAATAACGCCTAGCCCACGGTGCCGCGCTGAAACTGGCGCGGCGCCACGCCTTTCCAGCGTTTGAAGGCGTGGATGAAGTTGGACACTTCGCCATAGCCGAGGCGTTCGGCGATTTCTTCCAGGGTCAGCCCACCCGTCGCCAGCAGCTCCTCGGCCAGGGCCTGGCGTACTTCTTCGAGCAATTGGCGAAAGCTGCTGCCCTCGCTTTCAAGGCGGCGGCGCAGAGTGCGTGAGCTCATGTGTAGACTGGCCGCCATCTGCTCCATGCTGGGTAAATGACCCGGGCGGCCCAGCAACAGTTTGCGTATCTGCCCGGCCAGCCCGGCGCGATGGCGGCGTTTGTCCAGCAGCTCCTGACACTGCGCTTCGCACAGGGCCACCATCTGCGGGTTGGCGCCGGGCAAGGGGCGATCGAGCCAGTGGTTGTCGATCACCAGGCGGTTGTCGGCTTGCGCGAAGTGCGGCAGGAAACCCAGTTCCTGCTGGTACAGGCGGGTGTCGGCGGGTTCTGCCAGGCGCAGGTCGAGGCGCTTGAGGACGTGAGGCTGCTCCGTCAGTACGCGCTGCACGCAGAGCATGCCGGCCAGGTCGCGTTCGAGCAGGAAGCTGCGCAAGTCTTCGGGCACGGCGCTGTCGTCGAACAGCAGGTGGGTTTCCTCGGCATATTCCTCCAGGCGCATGCCGTGGAAGGCGTAGGTCAGGTCCAGGTAGCGCAGGC